>JAQBPO010000075.1 GCA_028287465.1 Fibrobacterota bacterium | reverse complement strand
CTTAGGAGAGTCGAACTCCTGACCTCTTCATTGCGAACGAAGCGCTCTACCAACTGAGCTAAAGCCCCATTTCAGGCAGGCGTTAAAATTGAAATATTCCCGCTTATTTCCAACCCTAGCCCACTTGGGACCGGGGATCGCCAGCCCCAATGGAAACCAAGGTGATTTCTGAATGGATCCCTAAATAAAAGCCTGAATACACTACGTTAATGAGCAAAAAAACCATAAAAAACATGAAAAATGAATCCATGAAAGATAAGAAATAGGTATTCTAACACTACGATTTCCGGTGAGCCGCTCTACTTTCCCGCCCTGAAGAAACCAGGCAGAGCAAAACCATTTCCGCCGCGGTCCTTTCCATAAGCCTGGCCTTCCTCTCATGCAAGCCGGAATCGGGCGCCACCGCTTCCGACCCGGCCGCCGATCCCAAGGCCCGGGAGCTCCAGGTATCCTTGAGGGCCACCGAGCGCGGCATGTTCGAGAACGACCTTGGATTCGGCTTAGCGCTTTTCAACGCCTTGCCTAATCCGGCGAGGGTAACCCGTTCGTTTCCCCCCTGAGCGTACCCATGGCCCTGGCCATGGACTACAACGGAGCGGACGGCGCGACGGCGGCGGTGACCGCGGTGATGGTGAAGGCGGACTCCCTGCAGTCTGACCTGATGCGGTTGGACCGGCGATGCGTGGTCTTGATCCGCGAGCGGAATTCCGGCGCCATCCTCTTCCTGGGCCGCAACCTGGAACCGGCGACCTGGGAATCCGCTTCCTGGGGGGCTCGCGGAACGGCTTCCTGGGGGGCTCGCGGAACGGAAACCCCCGCCAATAGGCCATTCCCCCCTTTTGGGCAAGGGCCCATCGGCTCCCGAATCCCCCGGATTAGCTATATTCCAATCGAAACCAGGGGTGGCCCAGAGCCTGAGATCCCGGACTTCGCCCCGCGAAGTCCGGGGACCCTCGCACCTGATCCGGGTAATACCGGCGTAGGAAGCGTTTTGCGGGCACGCCCTCCCTGGTCCAATGTTCAGAAAAGCCGGTTAATCGGCAAGGGAGTTTCCATGATTCACGATCCCACCCGGTCCGCGTCCGATCCGTCCTCCGCCAAGGAACAGAAGAACGGCGAGGCCCGCAAAAAAGGGACCGACCAAGCGGTCACCAATCAGGCGATCACCCGGGACCCCTTCCCGAACTCCACCAAGATCCACCGTCCCGGTAGCCTCCACCCGTCCGTTCAGGTGGCCATGCGGGAGATTGCCCTCAACAATACGCGCTCCCATTTCGACAAGACCCTGGATAGGCCCAATGCGCCCGTGGTCGTCTACGATACCTCGGGACCTTATACGGATCCCAAGGTCGAGATCGACGTCCGCCAGGGCCTCGCTCCCCTTCGCCGCCAATGGATTCTCGATCGCGGCGATGTCGAGGTCCTGCCGGATCAGAGCTCCGAGTACGGACGTAATCGCGCGGCCGATCCCGCCCTCGATTCCCTGCGCTTCAACCAGACCCGCAAGCCCCTCAGGGCCAAGGCCGGCAAGACGGTCACCCAGTTCGAATACGCCCGCCAGGGAATCATCACCCCGGAGATGGAATACATCGCCATCCGCGAGAACCTGGCCGCTGAAGCGCGCGAGGAATCCCTGCTCCGCCAGCATCCGGGCGATTCGCGCGGCGCCGCCATCCCCAGGATCATCACCCCGGAGTTCGTCCGGTCCGAGGTGGCGCGCGGGCGGGCCATCATCCCGTGCAACATCAACCATCCGGAACTGGAGCCCATGATCATCGGGCGCAACTTCCTGGTGAAGATCAACGCCAATATCGGCAACTCGGCCATCGCCTCCTCCATCGAAGAGGAAGTCGAGAAGATGGTCTGGTCCGTCCGCTGGGGCGCCGATACCGTCATGGATCTCTCCACCGGCAAGAATATCCATGAAACGCGGGAATGGATCCTGCGGAATTCCCCGGTCCCCATCGGCACCGTGCCCATCTACCAGGCGCTCGAGAAGGTGAACGGCAAGGCCGAGGACCTGACCTGGGAATTGTTCCGGGACACCCTCATCGAACAGGCCGAGCAGGGCGTGGACTATTTCACCATCCACGCGGGCGTACTCCTGCGCTACGTGCCCATGACCGCCAAGCGAATGACCGGCATCGTGTCCCGCGGGGGAAGCATCATGGCCAAGTGGTGCCTGGCCCACCACAAGGAGAATTTCCTCTATACGCACTGGCGCGATATCTGCGAAATCATGCGCGCCTACGACGTGTCCTTCTCCATCGGGGACGGCCTGCGCCCCGGTTCCGTGTACGACGCCAACGACGAGGCACAGTTCGCCGAACTGAAGACCCAGGGCGAATTGACCGAGATCGCCTGGGACATGGGCGTGCAGGTGATGAACGAAGGCCCCGGCCACGTTCCCATGCACATGATCGAGGAGAACATGAAGAAGCAGATCGAATGGTGCCACGAGGCGCCCTTCTACACCCTCGGGCCCCTCACCACGGATATCGCGCCCGGGTACGATCACATCACCAGCGGCATAGGCGCGGCCATGATCGGCTGGTACGGATGCGCCATGCTTTGTTACGTGACTCCCAAGGAGCATCTGGGCCTTCCCAACCGCGAGGACGTGAAGGTCGGGGTGATCACCTACAAGCTGGCCGCCCACGCCGCCGATTTGGCCAAGGGCCATCCCGCCGCCCAGTACCGGGACAATGCCTTGTCGCGCGCGCGCTTTGAGTTCCGCTGGCACGATCAGTTCAACCTCTCCCTGGATCCGGACACGGCCCGCAGCTTCCATGACGAGACCCTTCCGGCCGAGGGCGCCAAGCTCGCGCACTTCTGTTCCATGTGCGGCCCCAACTTCTGCTCCATGAAGATCACGGACGATGTCCGCGCCTACGCTGAGAAGCAGGGCATGGAGGAATCCGAGGCCCTGGCCAAGGGCATGGAAGAGAAGTCGAAGGAATTCGTGAAGGCTGGCGCGGAGATATACCGGGAGGAATAGAACATTCCCTTATTCCTCATGCGAAGCCATCGTTCCTATCATGGTTTGATGTTTTAACGGCGGGATATCCCGCCGTTTCCGTTCCCACTCCGGAATGCCGCCGTTATAATCATCCAATTCCCCATCGGGATTCGGGGATTAAGGGCGGAAAAATGGATTTGATCAAGGCGACACCTCCCCTGGAGGCGGCACCGCAGGAAATCATGGCCGTGGACGGAAGCGCGGCCATGTTCAAGATTTACGCGCGGGCGTTCTCGACCACAAGAGAGATCAAGACCCTCCGGCTCGTCAATTTCACCTCGGGCCGTATCGCCCTGGACTGGCTGGGCCAGAATCCGGCCCGCCGGCCGGGGGCCATCCTGCTCGATCGGCATATGGAAGGCTTCAGCGGCATGGATATGCTCATCCACCTCAAAGCCGACGAGAAATTATCGGCCATACCGGTAATCATGGTTTCTTTGCATGGGGAGCAGGCCCACGTGGTGGAGGCCATCAAGGGCGGAGCGAGCGATTTCATGGTCAAACCCTTGCAGAGCGGCGTGCTTGCCGCCAAGCTCCTCCGGGTCCTGACGGCGAAGGATTCCGCGCTGGCCCTGAAGAAGGAGCGCATCGCGGCCATCATGACGGGGGAGTTGGCTTCGGGCTGACCGGCCTGGAACACGGCTCCGGAAGGCCTCAGCCGCCTTCCAGATCGTAAAGCACGACCGGGGAATCCTTGGGCAGGAAAATCCCGCCGCCCGCGCTGCGGAAGTGGGGCGCCAGGAGTTTCCGGTACCACGCGGCATCGCGGAGGTAAATCTTCCCGTCCGTCATCTTGCGGTTGCAGTGCAGTTCCCAATCCCGTTTGGTGATGATCTCGAGGTAGACGGCCCCGCGGCACAAGCGCGCCAGGTTGGCCACCGCATTGCGCGCCTCCTCGTCCCCCAGGTACTGGAATACGCTCTGGCACAATACCAGGTCGTATCGGCCGCGCCCTTTGAAATCCGCGGCGGAGCTCCGTAACCAGCCGTACTTTTCGCACAGGTAGGGGCTTATCTCGACGCCGGTATAATCGGCGCGGGGATGGTGCCGGGCCAGGATGCCGCGCCACCGTCCCAGGCCGCAGCCCAGATCCAGGGCCCGCCGCACCGGGATTCCGAGGTGTCCCAGATAGCCGAATACGAAGCGGGCCAAGCGTTCCTCCGCCTGGCCAGAACGCACCCTCGTATCCGAATCCAGGTAGAAGCGGCGGTAATAGGCTTCATCGAAGGCAGTGACGGGTCTGGATGGGCCCGCGCGCTTGCGGGGGGCGGGAAGGCCGGGTCGGGACGGGCGGGGTTTCACAATGGGCATATCGCCGCTTAAGATAGATTCTGGCACCGGAAGCGGGGTGGCGGGGATATTTTGGCATGGGGGGCTTCGCATGAACAAGGGCATCGGTCCGGCGGTAATGGTTTTCTTCGCGGTGGCGACGGCCGCCCGGGGCGGCGATTTCGCGTTCCGGAAATTCACGGTCTCTCCCTTGTACGACAGCGAGGGCGCCGACCTGGGCGACCTGAACGGAGACGGAAAACCCGATCTCGTTTCCGGCCCCTATTGGTACGAGGGACCGGGATTCAAGGTGCGCCACGAATACCAGCCCGCCAAGATCCTGGATCCGGCCAACGGGTATACGGACGACTTCATGTGCTGGATATACGATTACGATGGAGACGGCAGGCAGGACATCCTGATGGCCGGGCTCCCGGGCAATCCGGCGTATTGGTACCAGAATCCCGGAGCGGTCGAAGCCGCCAAGGCTTCCGTGATGTGGAAGCGGCGCACCGCCTATTCCGACTTCGGCAATGAAAGCCCGGACCTCATCGACATCGACGGGGACGGCAAACGGGAGATCGCCTTCAATACCAATGACGGATACATGGGCTGGGCCGCGCCGGATCCGGCGGACGTAGAGGCCCCCTGGATCTTCCATCGCATCACCTCCAAGGGAACCCAATACAAGTTCACCCATGGGCTCGGCTTCGGGGACGTGAACGGGGACGGCCGCCGGGATTTGCTGGAGAAGGATGCCTGGTGGGAACAGCCGCCCTCCCTGTCCGGGGATCCGGTCTGGGCCCGCCACGCCTTTCCATTCGGCGCCGGCGGCGCGCAGATGCATGCGTATGACGTGGACGGGGACGGGGATAATGACGTGATTACGACCCTGGACGCGCATGGATTCGGCCTCGCCTGGTTCGAACAGATCAAGCAGAATGGGGCCATCGGCTTCACCAGGCACATGATCATGGGTAACCGCCAGGAGGAACAGCTCTACGGGGCCGCTTTCTCCCAGCTGCATGCCCTGGCCTTGACGGATATCGATGGGGACGGCCTGAAGGATCTGGTCACGGGGAAACGGAAATGGGCCCATGGACCCACCGGAGACGTGGAACCCATGGCCACCTGCGTTCTGTACGCCTTCCAATTGCAACGTTCGGCGGCAGGAGCGACCTTCCTTCCCCGGCTTCTGGACACCGCTTCCGGGATAGGCACCCAGCTCGAAGTGAAGGATGCGGATGGCGATGGTTTGAAGGATATTCTGATAGGTAACAAGAACGGTACCTTTATCTTCTTTAAAGACGGCAAAGCCTCCCCAATCCTTCCTTTCCTCCGGAAGGCGCGTCCGGCCAAGTCCATAAAGGGGCCGCAAACCGGGTACGACCTTAAGGGAGTTCCTTGGAAATGGGACAATGGTTTTTGGGAAAATCAACGTCGATTCCTGATTTTACCCTTGCAAGACCAGGCTCTTTAGTGTAGTTTAGAGGGACAGAGCCTATCCGCCATACCCTTTTTGGTATCCGTGGAACCCTCTGCTTAGGACGATGGTATTATCCAATCCCCCAGTTGACGTCTCGAAAGTGAGTCTCCGAGGACCCTTGATAAGACCTTGTTCCCTTCACCCTAACCTTCTCAATAGTATCCAAGGAGACATATGAATATTTACGTTGGAAACCTCGCTTTCAGCGTAACCCAGGACGAACTTTCCGAAGCTTTCGGAGCGTTTGGCCGGGTCACTTCCACCAAAATCATCATCGATCGGGAGACCGGCAATCCGCGCGGATTCGCATTCGTAGAAATGGCTGATCAGGGCGAAGCCCTCAAGGCCATCCAGGGGATGAACGGCGTTCAGATCCAGGGTCGTCCGATTTCCGTGAACGAAGCCCGTCCCCGCACCCCCGGTGGTGGCGGCATGGGCGGCGGCGGCGGCGGCGGCGGAGGCCCCCGTGGTGGCGGCTCGCG
>JAQBPO010000055.1 GCA_028287465.1 Fibrobacterota bacterium | reverse complement strand
TCGCCAACCGGGCCGGAAACAACGGGGCCTTCGCCTTGGGCGCCATTCGCGGCGGCATCCTGCTCGCCGTGCTCGTATTCACCGCGCGCAAATGGTTGATAGACGACCTCGAGCCCGTGCGTTTCGGCTCCGTGCTCCTGCTGGTGACCTGCGTGGATCTCCTCTGGGTCAATTCCTCTTTCATCCAGGTGTACAATCCCGACCGCATGCTGCCCAACCAGCCCGCCATCGAATACCTGAAGTCGGATACCTCATCCTTCCGCGTCTTCGGCCTGCCCGGCGCCTATGAGCGATGGGTGATGCAGTACAATCTGATCGAGACCACGGACGGCTGGACCGACAACGAGTACCGGCTGTACCGGGAATTCCGCGGCGACGATTACATGAACAATCCGAACTTCATGGCCGGGCTCAAGCAGAACGCGGACGGATCGGTTTCCGGGAGCGCGTTCCTGGACATGCTCAACGTGAAATACCTGGCCTACCGCCGGGAGGGCGAGGGCGCCATCATCCTCGCGCCCAACACCAGCGCCTTGCCGCGGGCCTGGTTCGTTCCCGCCTGGCGGACCGAAGCGAACGCCTCCACCCTGGAAAAGATGAAACAGGCGGACTTCAATCCCCGCGCCCTCGCCTATATCTCGGATTCGACCCGGCTCCCGGAAGGCTTCGCCGCTTCCCAGGAACCCGAAGCGCCCGAAGCCGCCCCCGCCCTCATTCCGGGCGATACCGGTAAGGCGGCCCAACCGGCGCCCCCGGCTTCCGCCCAGCCCCAAGCGGGCATCACCCGCCTCGCGAAGACCTATAACCGCCATGCCTACAAGGTGGAGAACGCCCGGCCCGGCATCCTGGTCCTGTCGGAGCTTTGGTTCCCGCATTGGCATCTCAAGGTGGACGGCAAGGAGGCCCCGCTGCTCCGCGCCGACTTCGCCTTCCGGGGAGCCGCCCTCGCTGCGGGCAGCCACGAGGTGGTGCTCACCTACGATTCGCCCTGGATCCACAAGGGCTTCATGGCCTCGGGCCTGTCCCTGATCGTGCTGGCCGCCGGACTGTTCGGCATCGCCAGGTTCGCCCCGGCCGCCGCTGCGCCCCGGGCGACGGCCGCGCCCCGCGCGGCGGAAAGAAAGGCGTAACCGGCATATGACGACCGTAACCGAAGGCAAGGACGGGGCTCGGGACGATCGTTCCACCTCCGCGGGATTCAACGAGTCCCGTTACGGCAGCATCCGCTTCGGCGGCGACGACCTAAAGTGGGACGACCGCGTCCGCACCGTGCTTGATCTCGTCCGCAAGACCGGCGCCAAGAGGATCCTGGACGTGGGCTGCGGAGACGGTTTCCTGTCCGCGGATTTCCGCAAGCTGGGCATGTATACCATCGGCGTGGACGCGTCCCCCGGGGCCGTGGAGGCCGCGAAGGGCCGCTGCGACGAGGCCTATGTGGCGGACCTGGGCAATGCGAAGCTGCCGGTGCCCGACGCCTGCGTGGATCTCATCTGGGCCGGGGAGATCATCGAGCACATCTTCGATACCGAGACCTTCGTTGAGGACCTCTTGCGCGTACTGCAGCCGGGCGGGCGCCTGATCATGTCCACGCCCAACCTGGCTTCCTGGATCAACCGGGTCTCCCTGGCCATAGGCCAGCAACCCTTCTTCACGGAACTGGGCGTGCGCAAATCCAATTGGGGCAGCTTCCTGCGCAAGGTGGGGGAGCCCGCCGGGCACATCCGCAATTTCACCCCCGGAGGCCTGCGCCACCTGCTCGTCTCCTGCGGCTGGACCTACGAGTCCCTGCACGGGGCGGGGCTCATCACGAGCAAATCGCTTCGCGGTTTCGACAAGGCCGTGAGCCACGCCTTCCCCTCCCTGGCCACCGACCTCATCATCATTTGCCGCAAGTGAAACCGGCCAGGCATCCCCTCGTCACGGCCCTGAAATGGCTGTTGGCGGCGGCGGCCGTCTACGTCGTGTTCCGCAAGGTCTCGGTGCCGGGGATCTGGCCGGCCATCCAATCCGCCAATCCCTGGCCCCTGCTCGGCTGCCTGATCGCCATCCTGACGGCCTCCGTCCTCAACGCCTACCGGTGGAAGCAATTGCTGCGCGCGCCCAATCTGGGCATGGTCAAGTACCTTTACTTCATCTTCGTGGGGCACTTCTTCAACCTCTTCATGCCCTCGTCGGTGGCGGCGGAAGCGGTCAAGGTGGTGGCCTTCGGCAAGCGCTACGGCAACCTCCAGCAGAATATCGGCATCACCCTGGTCGCCCGCGGGATGGGGTTCCTGACCCAGATGGTCATCGGCGCCGCGGCCCTCGCCTTGTATTTCCGGGAGCTGCGCGCGAGCGGTCTCTTCGCCCGGCTGCACGCTCCGTGGATGCTGGCGGGCGGTCTCGTCCTCGCCGCCCTGATCGGGGCCCTGGTTCTGTTCCGCCTGCGCGGGTGGCTGGCCCGCCAAGCGTGGGTGGAGGCCATGCTGGAGGTCGCCCGCGACAAACCCCTGCTGGTCAGGACCGCCGTCCTGACCGCCGGCATCCAGATCCTCTCCGTCCTTTCCGGCTATTGCCTCTACCTGAGCGTCTTCGCGGACGCCCCTTTCGGCAAGGTCACCCTGTTCATCCTCATCATCCAGCTGATCCTGATGATCCCCTTCAGCATGGGCGGCGTGGGCGTGCGCGAGTACCTGGTCATCCTCTTCTTCTCCGATCTGGGAGGCATGCCCCGGGACGCCGTCTTCGCGGCGAACCTTTTGGGTTACGTGCCGTTGATCCTCATGGCCATGACGGGCGGGGGATGGATCCTGTTCCGGCGGCATGGGCCGATGGTGATGTCGATGGGAGAGGAGATCAAGGCCTTGCGGCGCAAAAGGATCGCGGCCGGGGAAACCGAAACGGAATAGCCGTGCTTCAACCGCCGTAGCGGTGCCTCACCCGCCGTAGCGGTGCCTCACCCGCCGGCGACGGCGAACATCAGCCCGATGTCCTTGCCCGGCAAAGGAGGCTCCACGGTAACGCGGAAGCCTTCGGACTCCAGCTTGCGCACCAGATCCTTGTGGGTCAGGTCCTTGCGTACGTCGTGGTATTCCATGGCGAGCTTGCGAACCTTCTTCATGGTGGCCGAGGGCGCGTCCGGCAGGAAGTCGAATTCGGCGCCTTCGCAATCGATCTTGAGGAAGTCCACCCGCGGCACCTTGTCCAGCAGTTCCACGAAGGAGATGCAGGGCACCTTCTCCACCTTGGATTTGTCGACCACGCCGCTGGCGACCACCGAAGACGAAGCTTCCGCATCGTTGGTGCCGTGATAGATCTCGATCTCCCCGGCCTTGGCCATGATGCCGCAACGGAAGGTCTCGACGTTCTTGAGGCCGTTCAGGCGCACGTTGCGCGAAAGCAGATCATAGTTGGCCTGCAGCGGCTCGACCGCCAGCACGCGCGCCGTGGGCTGGAGCCATCCCGCGTACACGGAAAAGCTGCCGATGTTGGATCCGATATCCACCACGATGTCGCCCGGGAAAATCCCGAAATGCTTGAAGTACTCGTCCTCGCGCGTCACGTCCACGACGCAAGAACCGTCGGAGGTATAGCGGCGCACGGCGAACTTCAGGCCGTTGCGGAGGCGGTATTCCGATTCCCCCTTGGGCAGCATGCGCAGCATCTCGCCGATGCGGGCGGGATAGTTCTCGAGGTGGAGATAGGTCTTGAGGACGTTTTCCAGGCGGTAGGGCATGGGGGGAAAGTAGGAAAATCCGGCCTGCCCTTCAGCTACGGTGCCGGTCGAAGAATTCCTTGAGGAACCGGCGGCCGGGGGCATAGGAAAACCCGGCCAGAAACGCCTGGTTGGGGACGGCCAGCCTGTCCCTCAGGCCGGGATCGTCCAGGTGCGAGGCTATGGCGCCGGCGATGGCCTTGGGATCCAGGGGGTCCACGGCCCTGCACAGGGGACCCGACACTTCCGGGAGGGAGGTAACGTTCGAGGTGACGACCGGAGTGCCGCAGGCCTGGGCCTCAAGGACAGGCAGGCCGAAGCCTTCGGCCAGGGACGGGAAGGCGAAGCAATCCGCGGCGCGGTAGAGATCGGTCAGGCGGGCATCGTCCACGCGGCCCAGGAAGCGCACGCGATCGCCCACGCCCAGTTCGCGGGCCTTGGCTTCGGCGAGGGCCTGGTTGCCGGCCTGCAGGTCCTTGCCCGCCTTGATCAGGTAGAGGTCGGGCATGTCCCTGGAAAGGAGCGCGAAGGCCTCGAGCAGTCCGGGGAAGTTCTTGCGCCGTTCGCCCGAACTGACATGCAGCACCACCCGGGCCTTTTCGGGGATCCCGATTTCGCGCCACAGGGCCGGGCGGTCCACGGGCGCGGGATGGAAGTGGTTCCGATCGACATCGAGATGGATCACCTTGATCCTGTCGGCGTCCACCATACCGCGTTGGATCAGGACCTCGCGGGTATAATGGGAATCCGTCAGCACCGCTTCGTAACCCCGGAGGTTCCGGTACAGGACCAGGCCCTGAAGGTATTCGGCCTTGGAGTTCGGATGGGTCAGGTAGAAGACATCGTAGACGAAGATGCAGGCGCGCGGAGGCGCCAGGAAGGCCAGGTTCTGGTTGTCGACGAAGCTTGCGCGATACCCGGGCAGCCGGCCCTTGAGGCTGAGGAGGAAGGCGCTCTTGCCCAGTTTGGTGAAGCCTTTGGCGATGGGGACGGGAGCGGATCCCCAGGCCTGTTCTTCCAGGAAACCGGAAGGCTTATTGAAATGGACCTTACGGAAATCCGGATCCCCGTGAAGGTCCTCGGTCATGGCGCGGCCCACGCGCTCCACGGCGGTGGAAGGGGCGGCGCTGGAGATCCAGGCCATCCGTTCGGCCGCGTCGGAGGAGGGAGATCCCGGTTTCAAGCCGTTATCGACTCGGCGTAGATGTCACCGCACAGATCCTTTTCCGGCATGCTCCGCAGGTAGCCCAGCATTTCCGCGGATCCGACCCAGGAGGGCAAGGCGAACCGGTATCGGTTGTAAAGCGAGACCTGGTACCGCATGGGTGAAATGGCTTCCAGATGCTTCATGCAGGCCTCGGCATCCGCCAGGTATTCCCTGGTGAATTCAAAGGAGAGGAAATGGATCCGGGCGCTCAGGCCCTTGAGCACTTCCCGCTCGAAGCCTTCCACGTCGATCTTGCAGAACTCGGGCTTGCCGTGCTTGGCGATGAGGGCGTCGAGGGTGGTGACGGGCACCATCACCTTTTCGTCGAAGCTGAAGCCGGAGAAGCGGCCTTGCTGCCACTTGTCCGAGAAGGTGGACGCCTGGGGGCCTTCCTTGCAGATGGAGAACTCGAGTTCGCCTGGAGCCGCGCCCACGCCCACGGCTTCGATGGCCACATCCCCGCGGCCCGTGTACCGCTTGCGCAGGGCTTCCACGCAGGCCGGTTGCGGATCGATGCAGACCAGCCTCGCGCCCACGCCCAGGAGCAGGTCCGCCATGGCGCCCGTATGCGCGCCCACGTCGAAGACCAGGTCGCCCGGCTTCACCAGGCCCGCGTACAGATCGGAAAGCCGGCGCTTCTCGAGCTTGCGGAAGATGCCGATGACGAACGGTTTGACGGCCTTGCGCAGGGGGGCCGGAAAGGCCAGGATGAATTTGTTGCCGAGTATCATATTGGACCGGAAAGGAATATAACAATAGGGCCCGGCTAAAAGATGAGAGGCAGGGCTCCTTGCGCAGTCCGTAGGAGATATACCCCGCCGCCCTCGACGGCCAGCTTCCACCGGCCGCGGGACAGGCGCGTCGCCCTCACCGGGGCCGCACGGCCATCCAGGCCATAGATGCGGGGAACGTCCGGGCCGGTCAGGTCCTCAAGCAGATAGCCCCCTTGTACGGCGCTCAGGCGCGGCCGGAACGCGGATGCCCGGGCGGAGGATCCGGGGCCGGGAGATCCTGTCCCCACGGGCAGGGCATAGGCGAGGAAGAGAGGCTTCGGATCGCTCCATTCCGGCGACCCGGTTTCCGCCGCGGTTTTCGCCAGAACGTCCGGAGCCTTCGGGGTCCATCGTACGCGCCAATAGACGGCGCCCGAGAATACGCCGCCTTTTTCCGCCAAGGCCTTGTCGATGTTGAATTCCAGGTCTTCGACCGTGAACCGCAGGAGGATGTCCTTGAAACCGGCGTCCCGGGCGAATTCCACCTCGGCCGAATCGCCGGGTTTGAAATCCCATTTCACGGTCGTATCCGCGCAGGCTCCGTGGACTTCCACCTTGAACCTGAACTTGCTGTCCTTACCGCAGAGCTGACCGGCCGCGGGACTCACCGGAATGAGTACGCCGTGGCAGAAATCCCTGCCGGCAGCGTCGGGAAGCCCATCCTGATAACGCTGGCGGATCTGTTGCGCTCCCATGGCCGTGTCCAGGATGCGCGCGAAATCCATCTTCCCGTCCAAATGGCGATCGTCGCCTCCCGCCAGGGGGCGGCGCCCGCCCACGGTCAGCCTCACCACCGGATCCAACATGGGTCGCGAGCCCACGCCGTTCAAGCGCCAAACGTCGGTCGCGTCATGCCCGTTCAGGTAGATGCGCGCGTCCTTCCCGTCCCAGACCGCGACCATGTGGTTCCATTGGCCACGCTCGGCGCAGCGGTCGGTGTAGACCTCGAGCCATTGCGCAGTGCCGCCGGATCGGGTCGCGAAAGCGAACTCGCCCACGCAACGGGACAGGTCGGCGCGGCCGGTATTGTCGAAGTCGCTCACGGATTTTTCGAAAAGCGACTCGTCGCCGTAAGCGCTGCGGGGAAGGATGGGATAGAAGAATCCACCGCCGACGCGGAAGATGAATCCCTGGACCGGCCCGTCGTCCCAGGTTGCGGTGTTAATCAGGTCCTCGATGTAGGCGTATTCGCGGACGAAAAAGCGCGCCTCGACGGTGAACGGGCCTTGGGGGTGGGTGAAATCCTGCCATTTCAGGACGGCATCCCGACCGAAATCGGCGGTACCTTCCGAAATGGAGATCGGTCCGACAGGGACCAGGGCCGGGAGTTCGACCGTTTGCCTACCCGGGGCGGCGGTATCGCCGAAATCGAGGGAGAGCAGGTAATGGCCCGCTCCCGGAGCCGCCGCTGCATGGGCCCTCGCCCCGGCGGCCAGGATCGGAAGCGCCGCCAGGGCCGCGATGCAAATGGCTCCAAGCGTTCTCATGATTGCTCCTCCAGCCAGGCGCGTTCCCTAGCGGCGATCCCGTCCCATGTGAAACGCGAAGCCCATTGCCTGGCGTTGCGGCCCAGCTCCCTGCGGAGCGCTCCGTCTTCGATCAGCCTTCCCAAGCTTACAACCAGGGCCTGCCCGTCCGCAACGGGGACCATGAGCCCTGAATAGCCTTCCTTGATGCTGTCCAGGAATCCGTCGGCACGGGTCACCAGTACGGCTTTGCCCGAAGCATTGGCCTCCAGGGCCGCGATGCCCCACCCTTCGAACCGGGAAGGGCTGCAGAAGAACAGGCAGGTGCGCAACATTTCGCGCTTCTCCGCATCGGGAACGTTCGGCGCGAGCCGTATCCGCTCCTCCAGGTCCCGGGGAACCAGCTTCCGCACCGCCGCGAGAGCCTCCGGCGAGGCGGCTCCGGCCAGCACCAGGATGGTGTCCCCGCGCACCGAGGGATCGAGTCCGGCGAAGGCCGCGACCAGCAGGTCCAGGCCCTTCATATAGATGTCGAAGCGGCCCAGGAAGAGGATGAAGGGAGGGGACGCCTCCTCCGGGGTAACCTGCATGAGACCCGGATCGAACCCGTTCTGGGATTGCAGCACCTTGATCCGCGGATTCATGGCCTTGGCGCGCGCGGCCACCTTCGCGTTCGAAACGATAAGCCGGCGGCTGAACCGGAACAGCATCCATTCGCACAGCCATGCGCCCATTCCCATCAGGGAATATTTCTTCCGGGAATGCGCCCCTACGTAATGATGCGCGACCAGGTAGAACCGTCCGGGCCGGAGAAGCCCCGCCAGCATGGGAGCATAGGCCGATACGCTGTTGCCCAGGGCATCGGCGCGGTCGAACAGGAGGCGCAGGTTGGCCAGCAGGGTGAAGGAGAGGCGTGAGATGAGGTAGGACCTGCCGGAACCGAGGCCCCGGAAAAGGATGCCGTCCCGTTCGCCGTCCCGGAATCCCGGGTATCTCCCGGTCCAGACTACGATCCCGCTCCAGCTGTCACGCTGGCGTTTCAGGATCTCGAAATCCCGCAAAGCGCCGCCCCCGGAAAGCCAAGGATTCCCCTGGCTGTCGTACGAGTAGTAGGAAAGCCTGGGCGAGGCGCGATTCATCAATGGGGCAAGGTACAAAAAGGGCGCCCATAGGGCGGCATCGATCGAAAATGGCTAATTTGGGGGAAGTCACATCGTTTCCAGGGACCTTCCACTATGCATCGCTTGAGGATTTTCGAAGCCGGAAGCGTCAAATCCATACCGTTGGCCGATTCGGTCCTGACCGCGGGTACCGCCCCCGACAATGAGATCGTCCTGACCGGATCCGACATCCCGCCCATCGCCTTGCGTTTGTCCCTGACCGGTGACGGCTATTCCGTGTCCGTGGCCGGCCCCAAGGCCAAACCGTCCCTCAACGGCGAACGCTCCGAGCACTTCCGGTTCAGGCCCGGGGACCTGCTGGAAATCGGATCCGCGCGCCTGTTGCTGGAACTGGATGCCGCCCCGGCCATGCAAGGGGATGCGGTTTCCCGCGGCTTCTCGGCCAGCCTTTCCAAGCTCTGCGCCCTGGTCGCGGAGGAGCGCGACCTCAAGACCCTGCTGACCCGGGTGATGGGCCTGCTGCTGGAATCCTTCGGCGGCACCGAGGCCCTGCTCTTCACCGTGGATGAAGCCATGAAGCCGGCGGTCGCCGTTTCCACCCGGGAGGGCGGGGCCGGCCCCCTCTTCAGCGACACGGTGGTGGAGAAGGTGCTCCGCTCGGGGAAGGGAATGTTCCTGGGCAATGCCCTGGAGGATCCCGAATACGCGAATTCCCAGAGCGTGGTCGATCTCCGTTTGCATTCCGTCCTGTGCGGGCCGATCTTCACGGCCGGCAGGCTGTCTGGACTCATCTATATCGGGTCGAACCTGCCTTCGGTATCCTACGGGGAAGGCCAGTTGCGCGAGCTGGAAATCCATGCCCTGGTGGCGGGTTGCCTCATCAATCATATCGGCTATATCGAGATGCAGGGACGCATGCTCCGGTCCCTTAGGCCGGAAGAAGGGGGACCGGGCTTCATCGCCACCTGTCCCGCCATGCAGAACGCCTTGCGCGAGGCGCGCGCCGTGGCCTCCGCCGATATCGCCGTCCTGCTCGAGGGCGAGACGGGCACGGGCAAGGACGTATTCGCCAACCATATCCACCGCGTCGGCCGGCGCGCCGCCAAACCGTTCATGGTGGTCAACTGCGGGACGCTCCGAGGCGAGCTGCTGGCCAGCGAATTGTTCGGCCATAAGAAAGGCGCCTTCACGGGGGCTCTCCAGGACAAGCGCGGCATCTTCCAGGAGGCGGACGGCGGAACCCTTTTCCTCGATGAGATCGGCGAGATGGATCTGCCCTTGCAAGCCATGCTGCTGCGGACCCTGGAAACGGGCATGGTGCGGCCGGTGGGGCAGAGCCATGAGGTGAAGGTGAACGTCCGGTTGATATGCGCCACCAACCGCAGGCTGGAGGAGATGGTGGCGAACGGATCCTTCCGGCAGGATCTCTACTACCGCGTGAACCAGCACGGCATCACCCTGCCGCCCTTGCGCGAGCGCGGCGAGGACGTGCTCCTGCTCGCCCATTTCTACCTCGAGAAGGCCAAGGCGCAATATCCCGAAAAGAACCTGGCCGGTTTCCTTCCGGAATCGCTGTTCGCCATGGCGCGCTACCGGTGGCCCGGCAATGTCCGCGAGCTGGCCAATGCGGTGGCCAAGGCCGCCCTTTTCGCGGAATCGCCGGTGGTGAAGGTTTTGCTGCCCGGCAACAAGGATCGCTGGATGGATATGGATGAGGCCACCCGGCGTTTCCAGGCGGACTACCTGCAACGGGCCCTGGATCTGTCCGGCGGCGACAAGGACAAGGCCGCGGAAATGCTGGGCATGGGCCGCAGCACCTTCTTCCGCCATCTGGCGCAGGCCCGCGGCGAAAGTCCCGCTCCCAAGTAGGGCGGGCCAATCCGGGATTCGCCTCCCGCCTCAGTAGGAAAGCATCAGGCGGGGCGCGTAAAGCCCATCCTGCAGCTCGCGGGTAAGCCACCCGATGCGGCGATCGTCGGGCGTGCCTTGCGTCTTGATCATGAATCCGAAGTGCATGGCGGGATCGGTGTTCTTGACGTAGTCCGTCACGTCTATCTCCACCACCACCAAACGGTTCGGCGGAGCCACCGGAACGCTGTACTGGTTCTCGTCGTAATGCAGGGTCACCTTCTGGGCCGTCACCAGGGACACGTTATTGTCCCGCACGAGGTAGCGTTCCGCGCCCGTAACTCCCGTAGGCGTACCGGGATTGGTCGATCCATCCTTCACCCAGGCCGGATACCCGTAATTTTGGAACCAATCGTCCCCGCCGTTCTTCCAGTCTCCATCGTACCAGAACCAGTTCCCCCTGCCCTCCACCCAGGAGGAATGCAGGGCGTATACGCGGAAGGTGTAGTCTTCCCATCTCCCCGGCCATGGATCTCCCGTCCCCCAGGTGAAGTAATGGAGCTTGGCCGATTTGAGGCCGTTCTTTTCGACCTTTGAAAGATCGAATTGCGCGAAGCTCGCGTAGACGTCATCCGGGTAGAGCGAGAAGGACACGACGCCCTGGTAGCCCAGGTTGAAATAGTCGGTGCTGGTGTCGATCTGGCCGTCCTTCACCGCGGAAAGGTTGACGGTGTACATGCCCGATTTGACCACGCGCGATGCCTGGGCCTGGTTTCCCGCCGCGTCGGTGCAGGTGTAGAGGGCGCGGTAAATCCCGTTGACCGGACCTGCCGGCGGATCGAAACCCGCGGATTTCAGCTCCAGCTTGCCGTCCCGGTCGTCCGCGCAGGTTCCGCCCGGATTGTCGAAGGCATTCAAATCCACCACGGCCATGGTATCCGGCCCGATCAAGGCGATCACCGGTTTGACGAGATCGAGAACGGTCACCACCTTGACCGTCCGGACCGCGGGATCCGCCGCATTCCCGGCGGAATCGGCGCAATCGAATCGCAGGGAATAGGTCGCCAAGGTAGAAGGGTCCACGGCGCCCTGGGTGGCGACCGGCAGGGGTCCGTCCCGATCGTCCAGGCAGGTGACGCCGGAATCCACGTAGGGCGTTCCGATGAAATGCTCCATCACGGCCTTTCCGGCCATGGCCAATACCGGCTTGACGGCATCGGGCTTCCGGATGACTTTCACCTTCCGGACCTTCTCGGCGGCCGCGTTCCCGGCCGAATCCTGGCAGCGGAAAGTGAGGGCATAGAGACCGCGCAAGGACGGATCCACCGAACCCGTCACCGTGACGGGAATCGGGCCATCGCGATCGTCCACGCAGGAGGATCCGGCATCGACGTATGCCGTGCCCTGGATGACATCCAGGGAGTCGAGCCCCTTCAAGGTCAGGATCGGCTTCACCGGATCCGGAAGCCTTTCGACGCTGACCACGCGCTTGAGTTCCTGGGCCTGGTTGCCCGCCGAATCCGAACATTGGAAGACCAAGGTGTAATGCGCCCGCACCCGGGTATCCACCGATCCCTGCCGCAGCACGGGGATGGGACCGTCCCGGTCGTCCAGGCAGGTGGCGCCGGAGTCCACGTAGGGTTCGTTATCGTGCACGATGACCGAGTCCCGTCCTCTCAAGGCGAGGATCGGCTTGATGGCGTCGGGAAGGCGCACCACCTTGATCCGGCGGGTTTTTTCCGCGGCATTGCCCGCGGAGTCGGAGCAGGAGTAACGCAGGGAATACGTATTGCGCGTCTGGACGTCGACCGCGCCCTGGACGGACACGGGCAGGATCCCATCGCGGGCGTCCAGGCAGGTGGCGCCGGAATCATTGTAGGGAAGGCCTTGGAAAACGGTGATCGAATCGGCGCCTTTCAAAAGGAGCACGGGCTTATCGGGATCGGGCGCCCGCTCCACCTTCACGCGCCGGTACAGGACGGAAGCGGCATTGCCCGCCGAGTCCTCGCAGGCATAGGTCAGGGTGTACAGGCCGCGGCGGGAGACGTCCACCGCCCCCTGGACCGAAACGTTCAAGGCGCCGTCCCGGACATCCAGGCAGATGGCCCCGGAGTCCACGTAGGGTTCGTTATCGTGCACGATGACCGAGTCCCGTCCTCTCAAGGCGAGGATCGGCTTGACGGCATCGGGTAGGCGCACCACCTTGACCTTGCGGGTCTTTTCCGCGGCATTGCCCGCGGAATCGGAGCAGGAGTAACGCAGGGAATACGTGCTGCGCGTCTGGACGTCGACCGCGCCCTGGACGGACACGGGCAGGATCCCATCGCGGTCATCCAGGCACGTGGCGCCGGAATCCGCATAAGGTATGCCTTGGAAAACGGTGAGGGAGTCGGCCGCCTTCAAGGTAAGCACGGGCTTATCGGGATCGGGCACCCGCTCCACCTTCACGCGGCGGAATAAGGCGGAAGCGGCATTGCCCGCCGAGTCCTCGCAGGCATAGGTCAGGGTGTACAGGCCGCGGCGGGAGACGTCCACCGCCCCCTGGACCGAAACGCGCAAGGCGCCGTCCCGGTCGTCCAGGCAGGTGGCGCCGGAATCCGCATAGGGTTCATTGTCATGCACGATGACCGAGTCCGGCCCCCTCAAGGCGAGGATCGGCTTGACGGCGTCGGGAAGGCGCACCACCTTGACCCGGCGGGTCTTTTCCGCGGCATTGCCCGCGGAATCGGAGCAGGAGTAACGCAGGGAATACGTATTGCGCGTCTGGACATCGACCGCGCCCTGGACGGACACGGGCAGGATCCCATCGCGGGCGTCCAGGCAGGTGGCGCCGGAATCATTGTAGGGAAGGCCCTGGAAAACGGTGATCGAATCGGCGCTTTTCAAAAGGAGCACGGGCTTATCGGGATCGGGCGCCCGCTCCACCTTCACCCGGCGGTACAGGACGGAAGCGGCATTGCACGCGGAATCGGAGCAGGAGTAACGCAGGGAATACGTATTGCGCGTCTGGACGTCGACGCTGCCTTGGACGGACACGGGCAGGATCCCATCGCGGGCGTCCAGGCAGGTGGCGCCGGAATCCGCGTAAGGCCGTCCGTCGATCACGTTCAGGGAATCGGGGCCGCGCAGCAGGAGGACCGGGGCCGCGGTGTCCCGGGGCCTGGCCACCAGGATGCGCCTGATCCAGGGTTCCGCGGCGTTGCCGGCCTTGTCGGCGCAGGAATAGGTCAGGCTGTACGTACCCGGCGCGTCCATGTCGAGATGGCCATCGCGCCGCGGTTCGATCGCACCGTCCCGATCGTCCAGGCATTCGAGAGCCGGATCCGCATAGCCGCCGCCGGCCAAAAGGGAAATGGAATCCGGCGCCGCATGGAGGAAGGCGGGCTGGGTGGTATCGGGCCATAACCGGACGGTGATCTTCTGGATCAGGGGCAGGGAGAGGTTGCCGTCCCGGTCCCGGCAATCGTATCGGATAACGTACAGGCCCGCGGTTCCGGCATCCACGGTTCCCGTGGCCCGGATCCTGGTTTTACCGCCCCCGTCATCGGTGCACTCGGCTCCGGTGTCGGCCAGGACTTCCCCCACGCGCAAGGAGAGGGAGTCCGGGCCGAGAAGGCGCAGGGCCGGCGGAAGGCTGTCCAAGCGGAGTCCCGGAACGGTGCGGGGTTTCCCAGACCCTCCGCGATATTCCACCTGCAGGCCGTATTCGGCGAAGCCCTGGTCGAATCCCAGGATGAGGACGTCCACATTGCCGCCCGAATAATTCCGGATCGGAAGCCTGATGAGATCGGAGGAACTCTTCACGGGGGCGTTCCAGAGCGTGTCCAGGATCAGCCGGGTCGCGGGATCCCGCGCGATCACCAGCACGGTGTCGAAGGTTTGCAGGGTATCGGGCGCGAGCAGGGAGATGTACTGCCTGCCGTCCCCTTCTTCGGAGACATTGCAGGACCAGAACGCCAAGGCAACGGCGGCGAGCCACAATGACAGGGGATTAAGGAGCTTCATTCTTCTTTCCGGGCATCTATGGTGGTGACGTTATCGGAGCCTTCCGGAGATTGGCTGGAGAAATAGATGGCTCCTCCGCCGGCGGCCACCAGGGCCGTCACGCCGAGTCCCCACCAGATCCAATCCTTCCCATCCCTTGATTTCCAGGCGGGGCCGGTGCCGCGGACCGGGCGCGCCCGATCCGACAGGGCCGCGGATGCCTGGGACAAGGCTGCTTTCTGATTGCGGCGCCGGATGCCGTCCAGGGCGATGGCCTGGAAATGGTTGGCGATCTCCTCCGTAACGTAGAAGCGGTCCAGTTTCACTTCGGGGTCGAGCCCGCAGGCGATGCCGAAGGCCTCATCGGCCCGGTCCATCCTTCCGGTGGCGAAGAACGCCACGCCCAGGAACAGGAAGGATTTGGCCCGAAGGAGGGAATCCGGCCGCGTCCTGAGTTCCGCCAAGGCGCCCGGATTCGAGGCTGCCGGCTCCAGCAGGCGGATAAGGCTGTCGTATTCGCCCCACTTGAACAATTCCTCGGGCTGGGACGCGGAAAGGCCGCGGACAAAGGTCACGGCCAGGATCGCGATCAGGATCAGGCGGCGTATCATGCGTTCACTCCAGCCGATCCAAGGTGATGCGGAGGAAGGTGGTGTCCCATTCCGAAATCTGGATCTCCTTCTGGACCGGTTTGCAACCGGCGCGCAACACCTCGAGGAGATGGGCCCCTTCCGGCAAGGCGATTTCGGAGGGCATCGGCGTGGTCCCGAGTTCCTTGCCGTCCACCAGGACGCGCGCGAAAGGCGGATTGGTCATGACCTTGAAGTATCCGCGGGAAGGGCCCTGGGACGAAGGGTGCGGGCCTTCGCCGGACCTGGCGAAAGCGGCCCGATCGATCATGGCCTCGCCGGAAGCGGCGGAGGCCGGCCCTCCGCCTTTGGGAACCAGGTCCCCGGCGGTCGCGTCGGAAA
>JAQBPO010000053.1 GCA_028287465.1 Fibrobacterota bacterium | reverse complement strand
CGTAAGGGAATTGCTGGCATTGAGGCTGAAATCCCCTTCCAGGGTCAGGCCCTTGCCGGCCAGGTAATGCAAGGCGCCCAGGTTGCGCACGAGCACGGAGTCCGGATTGAGGGATTCGATGACTTTGAGGTTATGGTATTCCGCGGGCTTGAGGATGCGCGTGGTGGCGATGCCGGCCCGGTAGCCCATGGCGCGGACGGCCGCGACCGCGGTCTTGTAATCCTTGCCATGCTCGAAATCGAGGTAGACCGTGTCGAGGGGCAACCCTTCCAAGGCGTCCAGGGAGGAGAACTCGCGCACGAGCAGGTTGAGACGCGCCGGGGCGTCCGGGACACGCGTCCGCAGGGCCTCCAGGGCCTCGTTTTCCATCCAGGCCGCGGCGGATTCCGGGGAGGCGAGGGTGACCTCGCGGCGCGCGTCGCGGAGGGATTGCAACTCCAGGACCGCGGCCTGCCTGGCTTTGCGGACCTCCTTGTCGGAAATGAACAGGCCGGCGGGCACGTCGAAGGCGAATCCATCCAAGCGGTATCCGGTACCCGAAAGGGCCCCGCATTCCTTTTCCGCCCGTTCCCGGGTCAAGGCCGTCGCGGGATTGTTCGCTGCCTGCAAAATGGACTGGGTCGAGCCGGTTCCGGTCCTCCCCGAGGCGTCCGTCGCGACGATGCGCAAAGGGCCGCCCTCCGAGCCTTCCGCCCGGATGTCCAACGGCAAGGTCTTCCATAAAGACTTGTCCGAGAAGGTCCGGCGGATTTCCCGTTCCAGGACCGGGGAATCGTTGAGATAGGCCAACGCTCCGGAGGGCACGTCCCCGGCCGGGAAATCATTGTCGAAGGCGACTTCCCATTCGGAGCGGGGAGGCCCGGCGACTTCCCCGCCCGCGGAATCCGCGGTCTTCATCACTCCGTTGACCTGGCTGGCCGAGAAGATGCGCGCCCCCCAGGTGCGTTCGCTCTTGCCCCGGTGCCTGGAGTCGGAAAGGTATTCCACGAACAAGAGGCCGTCCCCGGCCTGCAAGGCATGGCTGGAAAGGATGCGCAGGCAACCGTTGCGGAAGGATTTCACGGCGCCGACCTCCAGGCCGCGGTGCGAACCGTAACGGCCGTCCACCAGGCGCTGGTGATCGACGCCGCCGAGCCAACCGTTGAAGAATCCGCGGGAGTAGATGACCTTGAGGTCCTCCACCGATGCCTGGGAACGATCGGGTCCGCCCTCGATGGCGCGCTTGTAGGCCGAAGCCGTTGAGGCCACGTACTGCGGGGTCTTGAGGCGGCCTTCGATCTTGAACGAATCGATGCCTATCTCCATCAGGCCGGCCACATCGTCCAGGCCGCAAAGATCCTTGGGCGAGACCAGGTACCGTCGCGCGCCCAGGTCCCGCTTCTCCCCGTCCACCATCAGGTCGTATTCCATGCGGCAGGATTGTGCGCATTGGCCGCGGTTGGCCGAGCGCCCGCCGAAGCCTTCACTGGTCAGGCATTGCCCCGAGTAGGAGACGCAAAGGGCCCCGTGCACGAAGACTTCCAATTCCTTGTCCGTCTTGCCCCTGATAAGCGCCATCTCCGGCTTGGAGACCTCCCGGCCCAGGACGTAGCGGGCCATCCCCAGATCCGCCGTGAGCGCGATCGACTCATGGTTGGTGACGGTCATCTGGGTGGAGGCGTGGATGGCCTGGGAAGGGGAGAGGAAACGGATCAGGCGGGCCAGGCCGAGATCCTGGACGATGAAGGCGTCGACGCCGGAACGCAGCGCCCTCGGCAGGTCCTCCAGCAGTTTCCGCAATTCCCCTTCGAAAATGAGGACGTTGAGGGCCAGGAACACCTTCACCTCGTGCTTGTGGCAGAAGGCGATCATCGCGTCCAGGGCCTCCCAGGTATGGTCGACGGTGCGGCCGCGGGCGTTGAAGCCGGGGAACCCCACGTAAATGGCGTCCGCGCCGTTGTGGACGGCGGCCATGCACATGTCCATGTCGCCCACGGGGGAGAGGATTTCGGGATGCCGGACGGCTCGGGAAGGATCGGTCATGTTGCCGAACAATATAGGAAGGACGGACCCGGATGGGCTTTTTACGGCCGGCGGCCCGGCCTGGATGGAACGGCGGCCCGGGAAAGGCCAGGGACCGGGGCTGGCGGCATCCATTGCGCCCGGGGGGCGCTGGAATTTGGGAAATCGCGGTAGTTTGATGCGGGACCTGAATTCTCCCCGGAAATGGGATAAAATAGGAACGGATACATCAAAGGAATTCTCATGGGCATCACCCTCCATTTCCATGGCCGCATCGCTCCCAAGATCAAGCCCAGGGAGGTGTGGATCTACGCCACCCTAATCGGCAAGGAGAAGGGATGGCCGGTCACGGATTTGATCGAAACCAACGGGACCGCCGTCCTCCAGCAGCATGACGGCGAGGAGATCTCCTATACGGGGAAGCTTTTCAGCTTCACCATGGAGCCTCACGAGCATTGCGAACCGGTCATTTTCCAGATCACCGAGGAAGGCTATTTCAAGAATTGGTGCAAGACCCAGTTCGCGCCGCCGGAGATCCACATCGGGCTCGTCGATTTCTTCCAGCAGATGAAGATCAAATTCTGCGAACTCGTGATCCAGGACGAAGGAGGGTTCTGGGAATTGCGCGATCCGGAGGTCCTCGAGGAGCGCATCGTGAAATGCTTCCTGGAAATGCAGGCGTCCAAGGATGAGGATCCGGAATATTACGGTCCCGTGAAGATCGAAGGCGGCCGTATCACGGATCTGATGAAATAGGGGCGTCCCGTTCCGCCTTCAAGAGGCACGGATATCACCTCCCATCGCGGAAAAATATCTATCTCTCCGGGCTGGGAGGTCGGTTCCGTGGCTCAAATGCATGTCTATGTGGGGACCTATACGTCCAATGGAGGGGAGGGGATTTACCTCTATTCCCTCGATACCGGAACCGGCGCCCTGCGACTCCTCAAGATCATGGCCGGCGTAGTCAACCCGTCCTTCCTGGCAATCGAGCCCGGTGGCCGGTACCTTTATTCCGTGAACGAGGTGGACGCCTATTACGGCAGGCCTGAAGGCGCCTTGAGCGCTTTCGCCATCGAACCTGGAACCGGGGAATTGCGTTTCCTCAACCAACAACCCTCCCAGGGCGCCTCTCCCTGCCACCTTTCCCTGGACCATACCGGCCGATACCTGTTCGTGGCCAATTACGGGGGCGGAAGCGTGGCGGCCTTCCCCTTGCAAAGCGATGGCAGCCTGGCTTCCGCGGCCAGCCATATCCGCCATCAGGGTTCCGGCCCCAATCGCGAGCGTCAGGAGGGCCCACATGCCCACTGCATCCTTCCGGATCCCTTCAACCGCCATGTCCTGGCCGTGGACCTGGGATTGGATCGGGTCCTCTCGTACGCCTTCGACCCTGAGCGGGGAGCCTTGCGGCCCGCCGCCGCCGCGGGAGCCGAAACCAAGCCGGGTTCGGGACCGCGCCATATGGCTTTCCACCCGAACGGAAAATGGGCCTACGTGGTCCATGAGCTGGAATCCCGCGTCTCGCGGTTCCTGTACAATGGGATGACGGGCGCGCTCGCCGAGCTTGAATCCCTTCCATCCCTGCCGCCTCAGGCGGCGGTGGAAGGAGAGAACTACGGCGCCGGGATCCAGGTGGATCCCAAGGGGCGGTTCCTCTACGTATCCAATCGGGGACATGACAGCATCGCGCATTTCCGGATCGATCCGGAGAACGGTTCCTTGGGCTTCGCGGGTTGCGCGTCGACCAAAGGGCGGTTTCCCAGGCATTTCAGCCTGGATCCCGGCGGCCGGTTCCTCCTGGCCGCCAATCAACGCTCGGATTCCCTGACCGTATTCCGGGTGGACGATGCGACGGGGAACCTCGAAGATACGGATCAGGCCGTTTCGGTGCCGGCTCCCGTATGCGTGCTCGTGCACGCCCCGCTTCAGCGATAGCTTTCCGGCACCCGCTTCGCGTCCCCGCCGTTCCTGATATAGTCGCTGAAATGCCGACGGGCTTCCGTCACCGTTCCGGAACGGGCCGCCAAGGTCCCCAGATAGAAATAGGGCGCGGAATCCTCGGGACAGCGCCCGCGCGCCTCCTGGCTCAGGTTCCGGGCCTTCTCATCATGTCCCGCGCGCAAATGGGCCTTGGCCGCCACCACCAGGAAATCGCAAGCCTGCGGATGCCCATCCGCGCCCGCCTGGGCCAGGGCCACCGCTTCGTCCTCGTGATGGTTGGCAAGCAGGGCGTCCACGGCCGCCATCAGTCCCAAGGGCTCGTCCGGATCCAGTTTGCGCGCCTTGGCGGCCCAGGTCGAGGCCTCTTCGGTCTGATTCATCCTCAACAGCGAGAGGGCCAATTGGGCGGCGGCTTCCGCGGATGGGGCGGCAAGGAAGGATTTCCTGAAATTCTCGACCGCGGCTTCGGGCTTCTCCTCTTTTGCGAAGGCCTGACCTTGGCCCAGCAGCCCCTTGGCCTTCCAGGAAGGCTTGTCGGAATCCATCAGGTCGAGGAAATAATGGCGCGCCTCCCCGCTGCGTCCCTGCTTGAGCAGGGACAGGCCCTGGCGGTACTTGGCCTCGGGGTAATCTTCGCGGTACTGCAGCGCCGACGTGAACTGCTTGCCCGCCTCGGACCAGTTCCGGAGCGCGAAGGCCGCCCGTCCCAGGAGGAAATGCAGTTCCGCGTCGTTTTCCTTCTGCGCCAGGAGGGGTTCCAGGCCCAGCCGGGCCTGTTCCGCGGCGCCGGATTCGATCTGCGCTCCCGCCAGCGCCTTGCGGACCTCGAAGTCCGAAGCGAAAGGGGAGGACTGGATGGCCGCTATCGCCCTATCCGTCTGTCCCGAAGCGGAAAGCGAACGCGCCAATTGGACCAGGCTCTGGGGGGTCGGCCTGGATGCGTGCAACCTCTCGAACTCCTGCACCGCCTCCTTGGCATGGCCTTGCAGGGAGAGGCATTGCCCGTAAATCGAAAGGCCTTCGCCGGTCAGCTTGGCGCGCAAGGGTTTGAGGACCTTGAGAGCGGGTTCGCATTCTTCCCTGGCGAAATACGCGGCCGCCACCGCCGCCGCGAAATCGGGCCGCTTGGGAGCCAAGGCCGCCGCCTTCTGGAAATGCTCCAAGGCGACCCCGTCCTGTTCCCGCTTGAGGGCCATCTTGCCGAGCCAATAATGGCCGTCGCCTTCGCGCGGCCGCGCCTTCACCAGGGAATCCAGGAGCCCCTCCACGGAATTCCAGGAATCGCGGGACAGGGAAACCTCGGCCAGCAGGAGTACGGCATCGCGCGCGCCGGGGGATTTGGTATCGAGGCCCATGGCGCGCCACAAGGCCCGCTCCGCCTTTTCCCCCTGCCCGGATCGCCAGGCGATGCGAGCCACGCCGCGGAAGCCCATGGCCTGCCATTCCGGGGAGTCCATCCTGGAGAGGGAATCATACATGCGTTCCGCGCCGGAAGTGTCGGCCATGGCCATGCGGCAGCGCGCCATGGCCGCGACGGCCTGGGGATAATCGGGACGCAGGTTCCCCAAGCGTTCGAGATCGGAAAGGGCTTCCCGCTGTTGTCCCAGTTCCATCTTCCGGAGGGCCACATGGAACAGCGCGACGGGATTGGCCCGCTTGCCCGAGGCCAGATCCTGTACGGTCTTCCACACGGCATCCATGTCCGGCTCAGGCGCCTGCGGCGCGGCGGGAGCGCCCTTGTCCGGTGGATTCCTGGGCTTCGCCTTGGCCTTGGGCGGGTCGGCGATCAAGGTGAATCTGTGCGCGGCCTCCGGCCCGATGATGGCGCGGATCTTTGCGAGGAAGGCCAGCTTCTTCGCCTTGGGCACGGCCTTGGAAGCGAAGTGGGGTTCCAGGATGTCCAGCATCATGGCCTTGGGCACCTGTCGCTTGGCGATCGATTCGGGAGGATTCTTTTTCGAGGGCGAGAGCATCAGGCCGCGGATGGAGCGGGTGAGCGCTTCCACGGAATCGGCGGAGACCTTCAGGAAAGGTTTCAAGGCCGGAAGGGAAGGAAGGTCCGCGACCTTCAACGCGGAGTCATAGGCCTGCGCCAGCCAGACCATGGACTCGACAGGACGTCCCTGGGATTCGATCTCGGTCCAGAGCAAGGTCGACACCAGGATCCGATAGGCCTCGGTGGTATCCTCTGCATCGAAGAACCGGCTCAACGTGATCCTGTTCACGATCGATTCCCTATTGAACGACGGCAGTTTCATGGCTTCGAGCATGCCTTCCGCGAGGCGGGGGTAATAATAATCCGGCGCCGCGGTTTTTTTCTTATCCAATGTCCGGGCGGGCGCCCCGCCCTTCACGGGAAACCGATCCAGGCAGAAGTCCCGGGAGAGGGTGTCTTCGGAACCGATCGTGACTACGCGAAGCAGAGGAGAGGGGAGGTATTCCTTGCGATCGATGGAGAGGGTATAGGTGCCGGAAGCCAATTTCGGGAATATGTAGGTCCCGGACTTCGAGGATAGCTTGACGCCCAGTTTCTTGCCTGCCGCATCGTACAGGGTAAGCCGCGCCCCGGCGATGCCTTTGCCCGCGGTCGAGGCCTCCAGGGAGGCCCGGTCGACGAGGCGGCCATGGAGGTTTTCGCCGTCAACGAAGGAAGCCAGGCCGAGGGCGGCCATGGTCAGTGCCAGGGAAACGATGCGCATGCGGCAAACCCCTCTGCCCGGGAAAGGCGATACGGGATCAAGGTAAGCCTAAGCGGATGGAGGGGCTTGGGGAAAGTCCGGGGGTTTCGGGTACCAGGGTTCCCGGATCCGCGGGATCAAGGGGTGACGGCGGAGAATACCTGGATCCCGTAGATGAGTTTGTTCCGCACTTCCTCGCGGATGCGTTCATTGAGGTCTTCGTAAAGCAGCAGGGCGACGGAAACCCCGGCCAAGGCGCCGCGCAGCCCGGGTTGGGCGCCCGGAAGCATCAGGACCCGGGGCCTGCCGGCCAATTCCACCGCTCCCACATCCCGATCGACCCCCTGGAAACGGAATCCCGTATGCGTCCCCCCGGCGCCCTTGCCGCCCCAGGACCCGCGCGTTCCGGTAACCGCGATGTTGCTGGTGCCGCCCGACAATCCGCCATGCAGGACGCCCCCGGAGGAGTCCTCTCCGCTCAGGGTC
>JAQBPO010000029.1 GCA_028287465.1 Fibrobacterota bacterium | reverse complement strand
GTGGCCAAGATCCTCGAGGGCAGGCTAGGGACCTACCTGATGATGAATTGGTACGCCACGCCCATGCCGGACACCTCGGGCGAATCGCGGGCCGCCATGGACACGGCCCTGACCTTGTTCCGGCGGTTGCATGCCATGGATCCGGAGGAACCCCTGTATACGGATTCGCTGGCGACCTTGCTGGTCAGGCGCGGGAACCTGGCGGCCGGAGAAAGCCTGTACGCGGAACTTTCCGGCCTTTATCCGTTCGGCAGCGAATCCGCATTATACCGCCTGGCCTGGACCAAGCTGAAGCTGGGCAAGGTCGGGGAGCTTCCCGGCCTTTTGTCCCGCTGCAAGTCCTTTAGCGAAGATGCGAAGTACCTGACCATGAAGGCGGCGGTCTCGATGAAGAACGGCCGCTACCGGACGGCCTATTCGTCCCTGGCACGCAGCCTCAAGGTCGACAAATCCATAGGGGAGACCCATGCCCTGCTGGCGGATTACTACCGCCATCGCGGGGACAAGGCAAGCATGCAGGTTCACATCAATTGGCAGCGCCGGAGCACATGACGGCATGATCCAACCCGGCGCCAAGACCGCGGCTTCCGCGCGGATCACACGAACGGGGCTACCCGGTTACGTTTATTTCCTGATGCTTTTGGCCGGTCCTTGGCCCTTCCTCCCTTTCCTTGGACGCGCGCCTTCCCGGGCATTCCGCGTCATGATGATCCTGGCCGCCCTGGCGCCTTTGCCCGCCGCGGCATTGCTGACCTTCAATTGGCTTTTCGTCTCGTTCCTGCTGGCGGGATGGAACCTCGTCTGGAGCTTCGCGGCCATGGCGGCCATGCCGATGGAAAGGGGCGTGCCTTCGGCGGTGCCGGCCTACCGCAGGTTCAGGACCTCCCTGGCCCTGGCCGTGGCGGCATTGCCCATGGCCGTGTTCCTCGCGAGCATGGAGCAATGGCTTTCGGATTTCCTCTGGAGCAGCTACTATCCCATCAACGCCTCCGTGGATTCCATTTCCTCCGAGCTCGGGGTGGTATGGCTCAATTTCGGGCTCCTGCTCTTCTTCTCCGCCCTGCAATCCTCCAAGGAGGCCGAAGGCTGGTCCCTGCGCGGATTGGCCGGCCTCATCCTGCTCGTCACGGGCGCGCATGTGGTCGTGAACCAATTGAATCTCCTGCTGGTCACCATCCCTTTGTGGCAGGTGGAGGAACTGACCATCTTCCCGGCGTGGCTCGACCGGACGCGCCAGATCCTGTTCTTCATCATGTGGTTCTCGAGCGTGCCCCTTCTCGTTCACCACTGCCTCAAGCTATGGCGGGCGGGTCGCAATTTCCTGGGCGCCTATACGACCGGGTTGTTATCGGTGGGGCTGGCCATGCTCGGCCTTGCCGTGGTGACGGGCCTCCCCATCAATTACGCCCTGTTGATAGGCCAGCATTACGAGAAATCCGGCACGCCCCACAAGGCCATACCCTGGTATTCCCGCGCCCTGGCATGGAGCCGGTCCGATAAGCTGAAATCCTATCTGCAGTTCCGCGTTGCCCTGCTGCACCGCAAGAGCGGCAACCTGGAGGAGTCGAAGGAAGCGTTCATCCGCGTGCTGGTCAAGTATTACCACGACTCGCGCCTCCTCCTCGAAGCCAATGAATTCCGCGATCGCCTGGAAAAAGACCGCGACAGCACCCTCAAGCGGGTGGTCATACCCGGAATCGAAGCGCATACCGAATACAAGAGCGCGTATTGCGTCCCCAATTCACTGGGCCTGGTATTGAACTATTGGGGCGATCGCAGCGGCGCAAAGCGGATCGGCGCGGAAATAACCCAACTGGATCGCGGCAGCCTTATCACCGATGAAGCCTTCTTTTCGGAATCGCGCGGGTTCGCCAACATGGTACTGCCTTTGCGGTCCATGAAGGACATCTTCAAGCTTATCGATCACGGGATTCCGGTCCTGGCCTTCATACCCGGTCACGTCATAGCCATCTTCGGTTACGACCAGGTCCTCCAGACCCTGGTCACCTACGACGTGAACACCTACGATATCTGGGACGATCAAAGATGGAGCGAGTTCGGCCAGGACTGGAGCCACATGTACAATACCCTTGGAATCGTCATTCCCAAGGCGCGGCTTCCGGAGTTGAAGGCGATCCTGGGGCAGGACATCCCCGACCAGAACGAGGCCTACCTGCAATTCCTGATCGCCCGCATCAACGAGGACGATCTGGATCGCCGGGCCCTGCACCTGGGCCGGAGCGCCGGCCATGGTTTCTTTTTCGCGGATTGGGAATACGAGAACCTGATCGGCAGGCGGCCCCTGCCCGCGGTCCAGGACTCCGTCATTTCCGGATTCCTGCTGGGCCACGACGTTTACGAGAGCCAGATCCTGGAATACCTGCAAAGCCTTTACCAGCGCGGGGACTATTCCCGGGCCATCGCCTTCATCGAACGGTACCGCAAGGAGAACCGCCTTTCCACCGGCATGGCCACCCTGCTCGCGGGTTGCTATTACCAATTGGGGGATCCTTCCAAGGCGGGCGAGGTGCTTCTCGGGTACATCGACCTCGATGAACAGGAAGCCGTGACCCTGGAGTTCCTCCTCGAGCAGGACTACGTGCAGGAGGATCCGGAGACGGCCAGGCGCATCGCCTTGAAGCTGCTGGAGTCCGAGGACAAGATTCCCGGTTCCGCGGCGCACCTCGCGTTCTGGACCTGGCGCAGGCATACCGTGGTGGATTTCCGAAATATCGACGAGGCCTTGGCGGTGATGGAGGGGTACCTGGTGAAGTGGAATCCTTACGATAGGCCGGCAATCAAGGAACTGCTGGAGGCGTATAAGCTCAAGAAATTCCGCGCGGACGACGAGTTCAACCAGCGCGGATGGGAAAAGAAGATCCGTATCTACCGCAATCGCCTGGCCGCCGGGGTCTGACTCCGCGCCCCAAGCCGGAGTCCACGGACCTCGGATGACGGCGGCCGCTTTGTATATATAAGGAATGCCACACCCTATCAGCCGAAGCGGCATTGGATCCCTGGGCTTCCTGCTCTTGCCGCTTTGCCTCCTCCTCGCATGCGCCGGTTCCGGCCCGCTCCCCCCTGAGGACCCTGCAGCCCGCAAGGACCTCGATGCCTTCTTCCTGCGTTTCCGCCAGAAGATCCAAGAAGGGCAGGCGGATTCGATTCCCCTGTACCTTTCCAGGGAGTCGCTGAATTGGCTCGATGACATGCGCCGCGCCTCGCGCACCGAAGCCCCGAAATACCTGGCCGAACGACCGTTCCATGAAATCCTCGGCGTCCTTGCCCTGCGGGTGGAACGGCGCCTCAATCCATCCTTCGACGACCGGCCCGTTTCCATCCTGGACAAGTTGGTCGTCAATAGCTGGCCGGTCCGGAAAAGCCTGATAAAGACGGAACTGGGAGAATCCCGCGTGCGCGGGAATTCAGGGGAAATAGGATTGCGGGAGGCGCCCAACGTGCCGGTTTTCCTGTTCACCCGGGAGGGTGGCCTCTGGAAATTCCATCTCCACAAATCCCTCCCTCTCATCCTCCAAGGGGCGGAATCCCTGGCCCGGCAACGCAAATCCACCCATCTGGAACAAGCGATCCTGGTCCTGGAACAGTACGGAGGAGTGAGGGTCCTGCCCGAGGATTTGAACCGTTGAAATCAAGGTGACGGCCCCGGGGCCCTAAACGAACCATTGCATCGGCCCGGGCCTCTGGAATATAATGGGACCGCATATGCGAACGCGAATGGTCAGGAGCCTGGGGAACGTTTATATTTCCCTTCATGGCGGAACAAGAACAAGAGACGGAAAACGGAAAATTCGATCCCGCTGCCTTCGATTCCCTGGGCAAGAAGGACGGACTGGCTACGGTAAGCTGGTATCTCGTCACCACCGGGATCATTGCCCTGGTATTCGCGGCGATCTGCCTTTGGATGGGGAGGACCGGGTCCACCGCCTTCTTCAGCCACAAGGACTTCGCCCTGAATCCGAATGCCTTGGGAAGGTACCTGATCCTCATCGGGATCGCATTCTACGCCGCGGGGCGGGCCATCACCTACTATCTCAGATTCAGGAAACGCTCCTAAGGTCGGGTCGGCCATGATCCAGGTCGAAGATCTCCGCAAAACCTACCGGATCGGATTCTGGCGCAAATCGGTAGAGGCCCTGCGCGGCGTCACCTTCGACGTCAAGGAAGGCGACCTTTACGGATTCATCGGCCCGAACGGCGCCGGGAAATCCACCTCCATAAAAATCCTGCTCGGTCTCCTGAAGCCGGGTTCCGGCTCGGCCTCCCTGATGGGGAAACCCGCGGGTTCCCCTCGCAGCAGGCTCGACGTGGGATTCCTTCCCGAACAACCCTATTTCTACGATTACCTGACCGGCCGCGAATTCCTGTGGTTCTATGGTCAGCTTTCCGGCCTCCGGTGGGGCGACCTCAAGGTACGGGTCAAGGAGGTCTCGGAACTCGTGAGCCTTAAACCCGATGCCATGGATCGCAAGCTGCGCACTTATAGCAAGGGCATGCTCCAGCGTATCGGCCTGGCCCAGGCCTTACTGTCCCGGCCCCGCCTGGTGATCCTGGATGAACCCATGTCCGGGTTGGATCCATTGGGTCGCAGGGACGTCCGTAACCTGCTCAAGACCCTTCATGCCCAAGGCATCACCGTATTCTATTCCAGCCATGTCCTGAGCGACGTGGAGGCCATATGCACGCGCTTGGCCATGGTGGTGGACGGACAAATCCGCCGCCAGGGTACGGTGGAACAGGTCCTGGAAGGGGAGGCCGAGCATTGGCAGATCGGCCTTGGGTCGGAAATCAAAGCCGAATCCCTGCCGAACGGCCTAGGCGCCCTCATCGACGCGCGGACCGTTTCCTGTCCAACCCCGGAGGCCCAGCGTTCCCTCTTGCAATGGGCCATGGCCCAGGGAATCGGGATCGTCTCCGTGAACCGCAACCGCCAGACCCTCGAGGACGTCCTGGCCATGGAGGTCGCGAAAGCGGAATGAGACCCATCCTGATCATCGCCGTGAACGCCTTCCGGGAAACCATCCGCGATAAAATCCTTTATAACCTCGTTATTTTCGCGCTCGGCCTGATCGGCTTTTCCCTCCTGTTGGGGGAGTGGTCCGTTTTCGCCAGGCAGACGGTCATATCCGATTTCACCTTGGCCGTCATGTCCCTGGTCGGCCTCATGATGTCCATTTTTGTCGGCATCGGATTGGTGCAGAAGGAAATCCAACGCAAGACCATCCTGACCCTTTTGGCCAAGCCTCTGCCGCGTTGGCATTTCATCGTGGGCAAGTACCTGGGCCTGTTGATGGTGCTGGCCATGAACCTGGCCATCATGACCTTGGTATTCTTCTTCCTCCTCATCTTCATCGGGACGCGGCCGCAGCCATCCTTGCTCTTGGCCATCTACCTGATTTTCGTCGAGATGGCGGTGGTGACGGCCGCGGCCCTGCTGTTCTCATCCTTCTCAACGCCTACCCTGAGCGCCTTGTTCACCCTGGGGGTCTACGTCGCCGGCCATCTCGCCGGAGACATCGTCAAACACCTCGACTTCATCCACAAATACGGCAATCGCCTCCCGGGCACCCCGGTGATCACCCCCTTTTCGGAAAAGCTCCTGAAGGGCATCTACTATCTCATCCCCAACCTGGAGAATTTCAATATCCGGGGACGGGTGGTCTACGATCTCCCGATACCCGAACATTACGTTTTGTATTCGAGCCTCTACGGCCTCATGTTCATCGGGGTCTACCTGCTGATCGCAAGCCTCTGGTTCGGCAAGCGCGATTTCATCTGAACCTGGAAGACATGGGCACCGGGGATCGGCGATGCCCTCAGTCCGCTTCGAGGATCCCGTCCAAAGGGTAGGACCCTTCCAGGGTATAGATCGAACCTTCCGGCGTCAATCTGCTCGAGTAAAGGCTGAAGCCCTGGACGGGGATTTCGGAAAGCGAGAAAAGGGAATTGCCGGCCACGTACTCCCCGACCCATTCGCTCTTCGAGCCCTTTACCTTGGCCAGGGTGACATGAGGGAAGAATTTCCGGGTATCAGGGGCGATGCCTTTGCGGCCCAGGAGGCTTTCCACCTTGTTCCGCAAGCTCCGGAGGCCTTCGTTCCGGGCTACGCCGGCCCACAGGATTTCCGGATCGCCGCGTAACGGGAAAACCCCGATTCCCTTGAGCGACAGATAGAATGACCGGGCCACGACTCCGCCAAGGCCCTCGCGGATCACATCCAGGCTTTCCTTGTCGACCTCTCCGATGAAGCGCAGGGTCAGGTGATATTGGTCCGGGGATACCCAATCGGCGCCGGGTAGGCCGGAAGAAATCCCATTGAGCCTTTCCCGGGCATGCTCGGGCATATCCAATGCGACGAAGATCCTAGGCATGCCCGGTTTCCTTGGCGATCCAGTCCAGGTAGTCTGGATTGCCGCCCGCAAGCGGCCAGAAAACGATGCAAGGAACCTTGTAACCGTGGAGTTCCTTGACCTTGGCGACGACGCGATCCTGCATGGACGCAACGGTTTTTGCGATCAGGACGCACTCGGACGCCTCTTCGATCCGGCCTTCCCACCAATACAGGGATTGCATCCCGTCAAGGACATTGACGCACGCGACCAAACGTTCCTTTAGAAGGCCGCGTCCGATCCTTATCGCTTCCTCGCGGTCCTTGGCGGTTATATAGGCTGTAATGGCGGGCATTTCGGGAGTCCGGGTGAGGAATCCGGCTGAAGAGACGGCCGAAGACCCCATCGGTTTAAGGTACTAAAAAGGCCTTTGCCCCGTCGCAAATTGGTATGATATTGAACCGTACCATGCCCGCAATCCCATGTCGGAAATCCTCCCGTTCGGCTGTCCCCGGCATACTCCTCGCCATGGCCATGGCCGTCCTTCGGGTACCGACTTCGGCCTTCGTTTTCCTCGATACCTCCGAACCGGGCAAGACCCCCGCCCGGGATTCCGTATCCCAAGGGCCGGAATCCCCATCCAAAACCCGGACCATCCCCGGCTCTACGCTGCCGTCCCAGCCTTCTGCGATCGTGGCTCCGCCCGTGGCGGCTCCCGCGGCCTCATCCGGACCGATATCGGATTCCGCCAAACCAGGTCAACCTGCAGCCTCGCCCGCCAAAGAACCTCCCCGATACGGGAACGTGCTCTTCCTGAGCGCGGACAGCAAGCTTGTTTACGCCTATCTGGGGGTCTGGAAGGCGCTTGAGGAATTCGGCCTCGCGCCCGATGCCATGCTCGTCGAATCCAAGGCCGCGATCCTCGGTGCGGCCTGGGCCTTGGGATACAATGCGGCCCAGGTGGAAGCCGAAATGCTCCTGAACCCCCTGGAGCGCTTTGTGCGGCCGGACCCTTCCGGCAGGGTAAGGCCGGGAACGTCCTTCAATCCCGAAGGCCCCGACCCCATCCAATGGAACATCCCCTTGGATCTGCAGAACCTACAGGCACCGGGTTCGGTATTGTCGGACGTGATGGCGGGAGAGGGGCGGGAGTTCCTGAACCTTTCCTGGATGATCGCGAAACTGACCCATGACGCGCCCGGAGGTCCCGTGGAAGACCTGTCCGGAACCCCACGTAAGCTGGCCGTACAGGTTTCCGACATCGCCACCGAGCAGGAGAAGGTCGTGACCGAGGGGGCCTTGCAGAGCATTCTCAAAGGCTCCCTGCTTCCCGCGGGAGTTGTCCGTCAGCGCCAAGGCCTCTGGCCATACGCCTCCGGGGCGTTGCTCTCAGGGCATTCGGTCATGGCCGACAAGCTGCCCTTCGACTTCGATCGCATCATCGTGGTGCAACCCGGGCATCGCTTGCGCCCGCCCTCCCTGGACCGTACCTCAGGGGCCTGGACGGATTCCCTGAACCTCCGCAACATGCGCCGGAATTCCCAGTCCTCCTCGTTCACCGATGGCAAGGATGGGGCCGAGGCGCGGATCCTGCGGATCGAACTCGAACCCGAAGGGGAGTTCGATCCCGCGGAAACGGATCCGCGAAGGTGGATCAGCCTGGGGTATACCTCAACGTTACGTTCCATGGACGTGCTCAAATCCATCCTCGCCAAGGACTCCTCCAGGGGTGGAACGGGCGATGGAAACGGGGCTGTCCGGGACTCCGGGGCGCCTTCCTCGCCCGCCAACGGAGGCCGCCTGGGATTGAACCGCCTGTCCGTCAACCCGTTGGCATCAGGCGGCCGCCAATTGCTCCTCGATATCCTCCGCATCTCCGGGAATGACGGGGAGGATAGCGCCGGGAACGGCGCCATCTCCGCTCTCGAGAAGTCCGGCTTCTATACCGGCCTCGATGTTGAATGGGCCCAAGGGACCGGCGAGGAAAACGCGGTCCTGGTATTCGACGCCCAGGAAAAATCCAAGGTCGAGTTCCGAGCCGGATGGAACGCCGCCTTCACGGGCGAAGACGTGCCGGACCGAGCGCCTGAGATTTACGGCGGAATGTCCTGGAGCGAGCCCTTCTATATCCCGTTCCAAGGAGAGGCCGGGGCGCTCCTGGGCGGCCATCGCCCTGGATATGAATTCAGGATCCAGATCGCTCCCGTCTATCCCCTGCAGTTGCAGTTGGGATTTTCCCGGACGCACTGGGAGCTTCTCCACGCTTTTTCCGCGCCCAAGGCCGCCAATCAGCAGGGAGCGATCGCGATCCGGGCTGGACGGGATCTTTCCGAGGTCTACCTGAAGGTGTACCCCATGCCTTCGATGTACCTGCGCACCGCCATCCAAAAGCATGAAATGGATTTCCCAGGGGATTCGGATCCCTCCGAGCGCACCTTCCTATCGACGGATTTCCAGGAAACCGCCTTCCTGGGAGCCGGCCGGCCTGACGGTGCGGGGATTTACCCCCATTCGCTTCGGCTCCGGTACAAGAACCTCAATCGCGTCAATCTTTTCGGTCCGGTCAAGTATTCGACGTCCAATTTCGAATCGCGACTGCGTTTGAGCCTGGGCGATTTCCTGTTCACCGACCAATTCTTCTGGTCGGATCAGTCCAACTCGGAATTGACCGTGTTCGATTTGATGGAGGCGGGGAAGATCGATTTGTTCTCGTTCCAGGATGAATTCTTCCTCGCGAACCTCTACTCCGCGAACTTCCAGGACGCCAAAATCGAGTATTGCCCGACCTTCGGAAAGGCGGGCATCCGCCTTATCGCCGGAGCCTACCGTAATTACCAGCCTGCCCTGTTCGGCGTGCAAGCCGAACCCCATAGGGCCTTCGGGCGGGAAATCCCTTTCACGCCCCATTGGGAGGCCCAGGCGGGTTACGCCACCCCGGTCGGCACCCTAAGGATAGGAATGGGAGCGGTCGAAGGGGGAGCGCCTTTCTATTACCTTCGAATGGGCGCCGGACTCCACCTCGGCTTCGAAGATGCGCAATAGCCGAATCAACCCGGGAAGCCCGGGCTAACCGCCGATCTGGTTCATGGGCTGAGGGATCCGTGGAAGCCTGCCCGTCGGTTTCAAGGCCATCACTTCACGCAGGATTTCCGGATAGTCGAGGGGATCACGTCCCCGGAGATCCGAACCCGTATCCGAAAACAGGCATGACCGCAGTTTACCCGTCGCGGTGAGCCTCAGCCGCGAACAGGCTCCGCAAAAGGGTTGTGATTCCGAGGCGATGAACCCGACGCGCCCACCGCGAGGCGTACGGAATCCGAAAGACGTCGAATCCACCGAGGAGGGCACGGGGAGGAGGTCCTCGCGAGCCCGCAAGCGATCGATCATTTCGGCGGCGGGAACGAACCTTTCTTCGTGAACGCCGATTGAAGGGCCGACCTTCATCAATTCCAGGAACCGGACCTCCACGCCATGCTCGGAGGAGAAATCCAGGAAGGCAGGCAACTCGTGGTCGTTGATGCCGCGGAAAACGATGGTGTTCACCTTCACTTCGAATCCCATGGCCTTGGCCTTGAGAATGGAAGCCACGACCTTCCGGAAATGCGGGCTCCCGGTTATGGAACGGAATTTCGGCTCCTCAAGGCTGTCCAGGCTGACGTTGACGTGCCGGCAGCCGAGGTCCGAAAGGAGCGGCAATTTGCCGGCCAGGAGGAATCCGTTGGTGGTGAGGCCGAACTTCCTCCAGGAGGTGCGCGCCAGCCGTTCCATGATGGCGTCGAACTCCGGCCGGACCGTGGGTTCCCCCCCGGTTACCCTGATTTCGTCCACCCCCAAGGCGGCGAGGGCGGAAGCGATGTCCCCGATTTCCTCAGGGGAAAGAAGCAGGTGGGACGGGTGGAACCGGGTTCCCGCGGGCATGCAGTAGAAGCACCGGAAATTGCAGGCGTCCGTAAGCTGGACCCTGAGCTTGCGGATTAACCGTCCGTGAGGGTCAATGAGGGGCATTGGACTAAAATAACTAATTGGCGATATGACGGATTCCGGAGTGTCAGCAATAATTGATTTCCGGAAAAATAAATGTAACTTTTTGGAAGTATGGATTGCTAAGGCCGGGCTTTCGCCTCTGGATGCCGGATTTCCAAATGGATTGCCGGACATAAACCAACAGCAGCTGATGGAAGATGGGGGACCCTTATTACCCCGTCAAGACTCTTTTAAGGGCTTTCCGGCCTTTTTGACATTGTAAGCGGGATTAACATGAATACGACTTTAATCAAAGAAAAACCGGATCTGCTTTTTAACAATCCGTTGAAACAGAAAGTTTATCTGTTCCTTAAAAACAATCCGGGGAAGGATTTCGAAGCCTTCCAGGTACTTACCGGCGACTCCGTGGTTTCGCGGCAACATTTCAATGAAGTGGAACAGGCGATCAAGGCCCGTGAAGAACGGGAGATGACGCGCACGGGCTCCAGGGATGTTAACGCCCTCTTCCTCATGGGCGGACCGCTCAATCGTCCGGGAAGCAGGAGTGCAAACAATACAGAATCAAAGGAAACGATGTTGAAAAAGCCCGAGAAGAAAAAGCTGAACGAAAAGGCCAAACAGTATATCAAAGAACATCCGGGATGCACCTACGACGAACTCGTGAAAAGCCTCGACTTCAAGGAATTGTCCAAACCGCATTTCTTCAGCATGAAGACCCAGCTCCGGAAAAAGGGGCTCATCCCCGAGGAGAGCCGGACCAAACGCGGCCGGAAAACGGGCGACAAGAAACCGGTATCCGGCCCAAGGGAAATCCACGTCATTTCGCCCACGCATACGAAGACCATCGAAATCCTGGAATCCATCGATGCCACGGGCTTCTCGGATGAAGTGCGCGAGCATTACAAAACCCACGTTTTGCCATTGTTGCAGAAACTCATGCCAACCGGTGAAAAATTGCAAATGGTCTTTCTGTCCGATCCGCCGACCATCGAATTGCGCCGCGGGGTCAGGACTTAAGCGGGGTCAGGACTTAAGGGCGGATAGCCTGAAAACGCGATTTAGCCCGGCCAAAGGGTAGGTGTACCGAACGGGCCCCAACCCGTACCGCCCGGTACGCGTTATATTAGCTGTCCACACGACCGGCTCGCGGGAGGACGTGCATGGACATTGCAGCCGCATTGGCTTTGACCGGGGACGGATTCTCCCGTCGCAAGATCGCCCGGATGTTGGGCGTAAGCCGGAACACCCTCAGGAAATACCTGACTGCCGGGACCGTGGCCGGCGTAGGGCATGACCCTGGGAAACTCGCAAGTTACCTAATCCCCCTTTCGGAAATGCTCGGCGAAAATCCGGACGCGCGTTCAATAGAGATTTTCCGCGCGCTTAAAGCGAAGGGATATTCCGGAAGTTACGACCTGGTGAAGCGCAAAGTCAGATCGCTCAGACTGGGCATTGAACGCGGCGACTCCGCCCCGGCCCCCGGAGCCCGGGCCACCGCGGATTTGGGCCGGGTCGACTTGGCCGGACATACCATGTGGCTGTTCACCCTTTGCCTGGATTTTTCGGGCCGCATCTACGCCGAATTGTCCGATCGCGCCGACCTGGACGCTTTCCTGGAATGGCACATCCGGGCCTTCCGGTATTTCCAGGGGGTGCCCGCGGAAATCGCTTATGAAAGATCGCGGAACCGCCATCTCAAGGCCTTGGTTGGGCGAGCGGGCGTAAACCTCCCCATGGCGCGGTTCGCCGGCCATCATGGATTCGTTCCCGTTCCTGCCCGGGCATTTTCCCCATGGGCGATTGGCCGCCTGAAGCGTCCCCTGCGGATGATCGAAGTGCTCTTCCTGAGGGGGTACCCATTCAAGACGCTTGAAGGCGCCAATACCGCCTTGCTTGGATGGCTCCTGGGCCGCGAAGAATCCCCGGGCCGGGAGATGGTCAAGGACAAGTTCAGCCGGGAACAACCTTTCCTGATGCCTCTTCCGAAAATGGCCTTCGCGCGCGTCCCCCTTAAGTTGCAGAAAAAACCCTAAGTCCATCGTATCCTCGAGTAACCATTTTACCTGGTGACTCGGAGCTCCTTTCCCGGAAAATCCCACGGTAAAACCGAATCCAATTCGATTCGTGACGGATATTGCTAAATGATTAGGCCGATGCATGAGGAGCCGTTCCTACCGGCCGAACCCGCGGAATCCGGGGTGGCGGCGAACAACCCTTTCCGGATCCTGGTATGCGAAGACAATCCAATGAACCAGAAGGTGATCCGCCTGATGCTCGAGTACCTGGGGTATTCGAGCGATCTGGCGCGCAATGGGGAAGAGGCGCTGGCGACCTTGGCCATGAATCCCTATGACCTAATTTTCATGGATTGCCAGATGCCGGTGATGGACGGCTACGAAGCCACTCGCCGGATCCGCGCCTCGGCCTCCTTGTCCGCCAACGTCGTCATCGCCATGACCGCTCATGCCATGATGGGGGATAGGGAGAAGTGCCTGGCAGCGGGAATGGACGATTACATCTCCAAACCCATAGCCAGGGACCTCCTGGAGACGCTTCTTGTCAAATGGTCCGGCCTGATTTCCAAAGGCGGCCGCCAAGGAGATCCCTGAACCGACCCCGGGAGGGTCCCTGATGGGTCCTTTCGGCATGCTATATTGGTTCCATGAATATCCGCGATCTGGAATACTTCGCCGCCGTGGCCGATCTCAGGCATTTCCGCCTGGCTGCGGAGCGGTGTTTCGTTTCCCAACCCACCCTGAGCGGACAATTGAAGAAGCTCGAGGAGGAACTCGGGGTTTCCCTGTTCGAACGGAGCGCGCGGGGCGTCCGATTGACGCCGGCCGGCGACGGGTTGCTGCCATTCGCGCTTGGCATACTGGATCAAGCGCGGCGGCTGGCGGATGCCGCACAGTCCTTGAAGGATCCTCGATCGGGTCCCTTGAAACTGGGCGTCATACCCACCTTGGCACCTTACCTCATGCCCTTGGTCGTACCCTTCGCGCGCAAGCAACATCCCAATCTGGATCTTTTCCTTTCGGAAATGCAGACCCGGGATTTGTTGGCGGCACTGGCGGAAGGAAAGATCGAGGCCGCGTTTTTGGCCCTGCCCATCGGCCAGGCCGGCCTGGAAATGGAGGAGGTTTTCACCGAACCGTTCTACCTGGCCGTCCCGGCCGGGCATGCCTTGTCCCGTAAGCAGTCGCTTACGGGCGAAGATCTATCGGGCCAAATCCTATACCTCCTTGAGGAGGGACATTGCCTGAAGGATCAGGCCCTCGCGGTCTGCCGCCAGACCGGGGCCCATGAGCATCCTTTTTTCCGGGCGACCAGCCTGGAAACCCTCCGGCAGATGATCGGGTCGGGAAACGGGATCACCTTGATGCCCTGGCTCGCGGTCAAAGCTCCCATCAGCCAGGCAGCCTCCATCCGGTACCTTCCGTTCAAAGAACCGATCCCTAGCCGCAAAATCGCCCTTGCTTGGCGCAAAGGCGCGCCACGCTCGGTCTTCCTGGCGAAATGGGCCAAGGAAATAGGTCGGCACTTGGCTAAGCTGGATGCGAAGGCGCCCCGGGAGGGTCGTAAATTCCGGGCCCTTCAGGATACGGGAGATTGACCGGCCATTTCCCGTAATAGGGCCGTGCGTTCCGGGTATCGGTTCCTGCCCACCGCGAAGCCCAGTACACGACCTTCCGCATCCCTGAATCGTGCCGAGACCCCTCCGGAGTCGGAAGTCTCCGTCCAGGTTCCCTGGGATTCCCGGGGTGGAGGAAGCACCGCCAAAGGAAACGAAGGCGTCTTGATCAGGACCGGCATCAAGGGAAAGGTAACCTGCGCTTCCTTCCCCGCCAGGACCTGGCCCAAGGCTTTTGCCGAGTGGTTGATCGGCAGGACGAAGGGAAGCCACCGGCCGGCGATTTCGGCGCAATCCCCCAAGGCGAATATCTCCGGGCGGGAGGACCGGAGGCTCAGGTCGACCTTGATGCCGCGACCGGTTTCCAATCCGAGCAGGGTCGCCAGATCGAGGTTCGGAAGGAATCCGATGGCGGAGAGGAAGGCATCCGCATCCACGGATTGTCCGCCTTGGAGGCGCGCCCTCCATCCCGTCCCTGAAGCCGAGAGGTCTTCGATCCCCTGGTTGGCCAGGAACCGGACGCCGAGTTTACCGAGAGCATCCTGCAAGGCCGAGGATACGCTATCGGGTACCAGGCCTTCGAGCAGGCCCGCCCCGCGTCCTATCAAGGTGACCTGGAATCCGGCCTGGGCGAAATCGTGGGCGAATTCGCATCCGATCAGCCCCGCACCCAGGATGGCCAAGCGCCCTTGCCCAGGGAGGGATTCCCGGAGGCGCGCGTAGTGGGCGAGATTGTTCACGGAATGGATCCGCGCGCCGTCCCTGAGCGTTATCGCCGGAATGCGAGCGCGGGCGCCCACCGCCAATACGAGTTTCCGGAAGCCGATTTCCCTGCCATCCTCCAATACGATGCGATTGCCATCCCTATCCGCGCCGGTCACCCTGTTCCCGGTCAGGACTTCCGCGGACAGATCGGTGGACATGGATGCGGCGTCCTTCAGGACCAGTTGTTCCGGCGTCTTGCCGGAACCCCAGGCCGCCGACAATTGCGGCTTGGAATAGTAGGCGCCCTCATCCTCCGTCACCAAGGTGAGGGGAACGGTCGCGTCCCATTTCCGCAACTCCCTAGCCACGCCGTATCCAGCGAGCCCGGTGCCGACGATGACTATTCCCGCAGCCGGCATTCCAGGCTACCCCTTCAACTCGGTCATCTCGAAATCCGACTTGAAGGTGCCGCAATCCGGGCAGGTCCAGTCCTCCGGAATATCCTTCCAGAGGGTACCGGCCGCGATGCCTTCGGCGGGCATGCCCTCGGCTTCGTCATAGATGAATCCGCATACGACGCATTTCCACTTTTTCATTCGATCCTCCTCCGGCCTCAGGCCTTCACCTTTTCCAATGTCGCGCGATAGTTATTGGCGTGCTTTTCCTCGATGCGGGCCAGCGCGGCGAAGCGCTTTGCCGCGGTCGCCAAGGTCGCCTTGAAGAGCTCGGCGTGCTCCTTGGATTCCTGGATCTGTCCTTCCAGCTCCCGTTTGGCGGCGAGGTTCCCCTCCTTCTCCGCATCCAACCTGAACCCGGGATACATTTCCGTGTATTCGTAGGTTTCCCCTTCGATGGCGAGCTCAAGCGCCTTGGCGGTATCCACGAGCTGCCCTGGGTAAATCAGTTCCGCGTGGGCCAAGGCGTGCTTGACCTCCTGGGCCGCGGTTTCCTCGAAGACCTGGGCCACTTCCGCATGCCCATTGGCGCGCGCGATCTTGGCGAAGTGCAGGTATTTGATATGCGCCATCGATTCCCCCGCGAAGGCGGATTCGAGGTTTTTCATGGTTGCGGATTGGTCGGCGTACACGGTTCCTCCTGGCTGGTTGTCCCGGCCCTAAGGTAGTCCTGTTCGACCGCCAGCGGCCAATCGTTTGATCCGATGCGGGCGATAGGCGGAACCTATCAGGCAGGGAACTACCGTTTTGGGGTTCTTGCGTCGCCCCCTTCCTGTTGACATAAAAGTCAGCGATATTCCGATAATCCGGGAACCGGAAACGGGAATCGCAGGTATATTTCCCCCATGGACGATTGCGCCCCGGTCGCCCCGGAAATCTACCGGTACTACGATTACCACGCTTTCCTGCGTGATTATTACGAATGGCGCAAGACCGTGAATCCCTATTTCTCCTTGCGCTATATCGGCGGCAAGGTGGGCCTGGACGCCGGCCTGGTCGTACGCATCCTGCAGGGCAAACGGCCGCTCTCCCTCAAGAAAATCGCCGTGTTCGCCTCGGTCCTCGCGTTGACGAAACGCCGGGCGGAATATTTCGAACTGCTCGTCCTGTACGGACGCGCCAAATCGGACCGGGAAGCGCAACAGTATTTCGAACGCCTGATCGGGTTCACCGGCCTGGGCGGGAAACAAGTGGAGCGGTCCCAATACGAGTTCTACCAGGAGTGGTATTACACCGCCGTGCGCGAAGTCCTCCACTTCCTGCCCTTCAATGGGGATTACGAATCCCTCGCAGGCATGATGGTCCCGGCCATTTCCCCCAAAGAGGCGAGGAAGGCCATAACCTTACTCGAGAATTTGGGCATGATTTCCAGGAAGCGGGACGGGGGATTCGCCCTCACCGATAAGTACCTGACCACTGGGGACGAATGGCGCTCCTTCGCGGTAAGGGCCTTTCAGCTCCAGTCCCTCGAATTGGCGCGCCATGCCCTGGAAAAGGTTCCCAAGGAAGCCAGGGACATTTCGACGGTCACGTTGACAATCAATGGCGAAGCCATTGAAAAAATCCGGGAAAGGGTCCGTCAATTCCATCAAGAGATGTTGGAGATATCCGAGCAATCTGGAATCGGGGATCGGGTCTATCAGGTCAACCTCCAGGTATTCCCGATGGCGATGCCGGTAGGGGAATCCGCTCCATGAAGTCGCTGGCCTGGAACCTGGTATTCTTCCTATCGGCATTGCTTTCAGGCTGCTCGGACGACCGTGGCCGCCTGGCCGGGTCCGGATCGGTAACGACCAATGGGTTCTCGGGAACCGTCACCCGGGACGGCCTCCCGGCCAGCGGCATCAAGGTCATGCTCTACGGATCGGGATACGATCCCGTGCGCGATGGCGCGATCCCGGATTCGCGCAAACGGATTACCGACCGATCCGGGAGTTACCGGTTCGAAAACCTGGTTCCGGGACATTACTCCCTCGTGGCCAATCATCCAACCGAATCCACCTCCGCCGTGATCGCGGATCAAATCATCGTGGACGGGGACACCGTCCTGATCCTTCCTGAGGCGGCCTTGCTTCCGGAGGGTTCCATCAACCTTGGGATACCGGAGACCGCGCGTATCGTTGGAGCCCACTACTATCTGCCCGGCATGGGCATTTCAGCCTTCGTCGATTCCACGGCCGCGAGAGAGGGCGTTCTTTCCATACCGCACGTTCCCGCCGCCCTCTATCCCGCCTTGATTTACGTGGCCCCGGGCGGGGATTCCGGGCGCAATATCCTGACCGCTCCCCTCCGCGTGGAACCAGAAGGCACGGGTAGGGTGACTCCCTTCATCGGATGGAAACGCGCGTACCGGATAGCCATCAATACCACGGCGTCAGGCGCGGACGTTTCGGAAGACCAAATCGGCTTCCCCCTCCTGGTCCGGCTGACCTCCCCGGATTTCGATTTTTCGGCCGCCAAGGCAGATGGTTCGGACCTCCGGGTGACGAAATCGGATAGCGCCACCCCGCTCGCCTTCGAGGTGGAGTCCTGGGATCCCTCCGCAAAAACCGCGGAGATCTGGATCCGGACGGATACCTTACGCGGCACGGATTCCTCGCAATACCTCCTCCTGTTCTCCGGGAATCCCGGTGCGTCGGAACCTGCCGTCGGTGAGTCCGTTTTCGACACCGCCTCAGGATTCTCCGGGGTCTGGCACCTGGGGGAATCCCCTGTGAAGGCCTTCCAGCGGGAGGCGGTGATCCGGGATCGGACGGGCAACGGCTTCCACGGAATCCCCGATGGCGCCATGGCCGCCGAGGCTTCGGTGGCGGGCATCGTCGGCAAAGGTCTCCTGTTCGACGGCAAGGATGACCACGTGGAATTGCCGGCCTCCCGCCTGTTCGTGGGAGTCCCTGATCAATCCCTGACCCTGAGCGCCTGGATCCGTCCCGGGGCAATCCAAACGGTAGGGGACAGCGTGCGCCATCGGCTGCTCAGTTTCAAGACCGATACCTCGGGCATATCGGCGCTGGCCTGGGGCATCGGCAATGATAAGAAGCTTTCCCATTACTCCCGGGCCTCGGACAGCGTGTACCATTGGAATACCGCGGTCGTGGAAGACAGCGTTTACCATGTGGCCCTCACCTTCGCATCCGGCCGATTCACGGCTTACGTCAACGGCCGCCAGGATTTCACCGTATCCGGCGCGGGGTTGGCGGCCGGCGGGATCCATCCCGTATTGTTGGGGGCGCATCTCCAAGGCAATCGGAACTTCCAGGGCCTTATCGACGAATTGCGGATAGAACGGGTTCCGCGGCGCGCCGGATGGCTGGCGTTGTGTTACGCGACCCAAAGGCCCGGATCTACCGTGGTCCGCCTGCGGCCCTGACCCACCGGGCGCATCGGCCGCTCCGGCCGCCCCTCCTTTCGAACCCCCTCCACCCGAACGTATTTTAAGGATAGGGCCCAGCCGCGGGTGGCGGCCCTTCCGACTTCATTTTGCACCCGATTCAAAGGAGTCGATCATGAAAGCTCTGCGTTGGTATGACTCAAGGGACGTGCGTATGGAGGACGCCCCCGATCCGCGGATTTCCGATCCCAAGGACGCCATCCTGAGGGTTACATCCACATCCATTTGCGGCTCGGATCTCCACCTGTACGACGGTTTCGTGGCCACCTTGGAAAAGGGGGACATCCTAGGCCATGAGTTCATGGGGGAAGTGATGGAGGTCGGAGCGGCCGTCAAGTCCGTCCGCCCGGGGGACCGTGTGGTCGTGGCGTTCCCGGTTTCCTGCGGCGAGTGCGTGTATTGCCAGAAGGGGCAGTTCTCCCTGTGCCACAACAGCAATCCGAACAAGGATCTTCAGCATAAATTCCTGGGCAACCATACGGCCGCCATCTACGGTTACTCGCATATGTTCGGCGGCCTACCCGGCGGGCAGGCGCAATTCGTCCGTGTCCCCTATGCGGATATCGGGATGCTGAAGGTCCCGTCCGCCCTTCCCGACGAAAAGGTCCTCTTCCTGTCGGATATCTTTCCGACCGGATACAACGCGGCCGAGAATTGCGATCTCAAGGGGGGCGAAACCGTCGCGGTCTGGGGTTGCGGCCCCGTCGGGCAATTTTCCATCCGGAGCGCCTTCCTGCTCGGGGCGGAGCGGGTCATCGCCATCGACCATGTCCCCGAGCGGTTGGAAATGGCCAAGAAGGCCGGCGCCATCACCTTGAATTTCGACGAGGTGAAGGTCCACGATCAATTGATGGAAATGACGCGCGGCCACGGTCCGGACGCCTGCATCGATGCGGTGGGCATGGAAGCCCATGAAGGCGGGTTCATCGGCATGTACGATAAGATCAAGCAGGTGGCTCGCTTACAGACCGACAGGCCCTTCGTCCTCAGGCAGGCCATCATGGCTTGCCGGAAGGGAGGCGTGGTTTCGGTGATGGGGGCGTACGGCGGATTCGGGGACAAAATCCCCTTGGGAGCGATGTTCAACAAGGCCCTGACCATCCGCCAATGCCAGGCCCATGTCCAGAAGTACTGGCATAAGCTGCTCGATATGGTCGAGTCCGGGGCCATCGATCCCAGTTTCGTCGTTTCGCACCGGATGCCGTTGTCGGAAACCGTCGAGGGATACAAGATGTTCCTGGAAAAGCGGGACGGTTGCACCAAGATCGTGCTCAAGCCATAGGGCCCTATCCCATGGCTATCGGCGTGAACCAGAAGCTTTCAGAGGTCGGGATGGGGACCCCCCGGGGTCCCCGTTATCAGTAGACTCCGCCGACGAAGCGGATCTGGGCGTACCATTGGGACGGGCTCGACATCACGTCGAAAAGTTCGCTTCCCCCGTCGTTCAGGAGCTTCATATGGTCCGTGCCGACCTGGCCCACCAGCCCCCAACCGCGCCAGGATTTCTTCGCCGAAATCACCCACTTCAAATCATCCTTCTTGCGGCGATCGGCGTCCCATAGGGTTTCCACCTCCTCCTTGTGGTTTCCGGGCTGGGGTACGTTCAGGAAGGAACGCTTATCGTAAGTGGGGAGTTCCTTGCTCGTGTACTTCTCCATCTCGAACGTCAGGAAATCCAGCCGGTTGAAGGTCGGCATATAGATACCGCCCATGATGGGCATGCGTTCGCTGCGCTTTTCGTAGAATCCCGGATAATTCTTCCACCCCAGCACGCCCACTTCACCGTAGATCTTGAAGGCGTTCTTGCCGAATGGGCCGTCCTTCCGGACGATGGACAGGGGATCGAAGGACATCCGCGCCGTCACGATGGTGCCCGCGAAGGAGTAATAGGTATTGGTCCCATGCAGTTCCGGGTACAGATCGCCCACGCCGTCGGCCGGGGTAAGGCTCCCGATGGCCTTGTTGCTCAACTGGCCCCGGGAAAGCCCCGCGACGCCGTTCCCCGATGCCTTGACCCGGATGACTTCATCGCTGCCGGCGGAATCCCGGATGGTCACCAGGGCGGAATCGGTACCGGCTATCGGGGCGACCCATACGGTCTTGACCGCCTGGCCCGCGGCATTGTGGATGAGGGTGCTGTCCTGGTAGGGGACGAACTTGTAGGTATTGTCCTGCACGCCCAGGCCTTCCCCGCCTTTGGGCGTGGTGCGGCTGGGTCGGACGGGAATGACCGATCGCGCATTGATGCCGGCGCCGAACTCGAGGAATCCGCCCACATTGTAGCTGCCGGAATAGGCCAGGGAAAAATCGAAATAGGGATAGTTGCGGACTTCGCTCAGGAAGAAGGCATTGTTCCGGAAACGGCCGTCCAGGAAATCCGCCGTGCCATGCGCGCCGAATATCTGCGCCTGGGCGTAATCGAATTTGGTGAACAGGATGCCGGGATAGATCATTGAGCGGAACAGGTAGTCGCCGAACGCGTGGGCGTCGGGGTTGTCCTTGTAGATCATGTAGCCGAAGTCGAGCGAATAGGAGCGATGCTCGTTTCCGCCCAGGGACCAGGATCCCTTGGCCTCCTCGAGGTAGATGTCGTATTTCTGCCTTTGCACGGTCTCACCTGTCGCGATGCCCGGTGACATGGGGAAGATGTTATGGCTCTTCAATTCGGGATTGATGGTCAGGCGGAAACGGTCGGTTGGCTGGGCGGAGAGGCGCAGGCCGCCGATGAAATCGGCGAAAGGTTCGTTCTGCCACCGCTTCAGGCCGACGTCCTCGGTTTCGCTGATGTATCCGCCGTCAACGATGAAGTATCCGGTCGTTTTGATGTCCAGGTCCTTGGCCGGGTCTTCGGCCAGTACGGCCGAGCAGGTCGCGGATGCAAACAGTGCCAGGAACAAGTGATTTTTCATGAAAGCCCCCACAGGCCCGAATCGGCCGGTTTTCCTAAATAATATTCACAAAATGACGTTTTTCGCCGTCAAAGCCCAAATCGGGTTGTCGGCGGGACAACCCTTTATTCTAGAATATGTCTGGTATATTCCGGGGTTGTCATTACCTTCCCTAGGAAAGCGGGGGAACGATAATGGCCGGACATCGGATTGTCGCATCGATTGGGATTCTGGGCTTGGCAATCGCGGGGATCCTTTCCCCGGACGGATTCGGCCAGACATCGAAGAACATGACCACCTTGGGGACCTATCTGCGGCCCGGGACGACCCAGGCTTCGGCGGGAGTATGGGGTTGGACCGGGGCGACCGGCAAGGAATACGCCCTCCTCACCAGCCGCAAACCCGGCGGAATCAGCATCGTGGACATTTCCGCGCCGGCGACCCCGAAGGAAATCAATTTCATCCCCTCCACGGGCAACTCGATCTGGCACGAGGTGAACGGGTACCACAATTACATCTACAAGGTCTCCCAGGAGAATTCCGACGGCCTGCAGATCATAGACATGTCGCCGCTCAACCAGGGCAAGCCGGCCGTTCTCGTCAAGAGCCCGACCACCTGGTTCAAGACCGCGCATACGGTCTTCGTCGACACGACCGTGAGCCCGGCCCGCCTCTACGTGGCCTACGAGTCCACCGCCGGCGTCATGATCTTCACCCTCGAGGATCCGGAGAATCCCAAGTTGATCCGCACCATCGTCGGCGAAGCCCACGATATGTATGCCCGCGGGGATCGCCTGTATATCTCCAACCAGTTCAAGGCGACCTTGACCATCTGGAATATCGCCAACGTGGCCACGACCACGCCGCTCAAGCTTTCGGTGATCGATTTCAACGCCATCGATCCAGGTCTGGGCGAACCGGCCAAGGGCATCTCCCACAATTCCTGGCCCTCCGAGGACAATAAGGTCCTGTTCACCACGGAGGAGACCGCAGGCTGCACCATCAAATCCTGGGATTTGACCAATATCTCCCTGAGCAGCCCGCCCAAGTTGCTGGGCAAATACATCGGCGTGAAGGGCATCATCGGCCATAACGTCTACATCAAGGGCAACCTGATGTTCGTGGGCCATTACACCGCCGGCATCCGGGTGGTGGACATTTCCGACCCGGTGAACATGAAGGAAGTCGCCTTCCACCGGCCCAGCGCCTCCAAGGAGCTTTTCGGCGGCACCTGGGGCGTCTACCCCTGGTTCAAGTCCGGAAGCATCATCCATGGGGACGACGTGGCCGGGCTTTTCATCGAAAAGCTCGATCCCGCGGTCACCGCCTTGGCGAACGGCAAGAACGCCGACCCCAAACTGATGATCCGGGCCCTGGACAATGGTACGATCAAGCTGCGCCTGTCCCAGGCGGGACCCTATGTCATGAGCATCTATTCTTCCACCGGAAAACAACTGTTCAGCCAGCCCGGGCGCGCCACGGTCGGCGAAGAAAGCCTGAGCCTCCGGAACGGCCGGCTGTCCGCCGGTAGCTACGTGGTCCGCCTGAGCCAGGATAACCTCCTGCTCAGCGCCCCCCTCGTCCTCGGGAACTGATCTTGCGAGGCAGGGCCTTCCGTTTCCCATCCCTGCGTTCCTTCCTGGCCGGCGCCGCGTTTTTCGCTGCTCCGGTTTTTCATTCCGCCCAGGCGCATTGCCCCAGCGTCCCCCCCAAGGTGGAAATGTCCTATCCTTCCGATGGAGTGGCCGTCCAGAACGCCTGCTACGCGGATTTCGGCAGCTGCTTCGTGGATACCTTCTACCGCGAAAAACTGTTGAAGGGGATGGTCGACGAGTACCAGGCCTCCAAATACGCCGTGCTCGCCTATGTAGACAGCATTTCCAACTACCTCACCTACGACACCACCTTTTACCATGGCCAGCCTTACTACGTGGACACCTTCCAGACCGAGAAGGTATGGATTTCCATCCAGGGGAGCCTCAAGGACAGCCTGCCCGTCTCACGCCTCTCCTATGTCGATCGCTGGGTCGCCTTCACCGGCAACCCCTATGCCACCACCTATACGCCCCTGGTCGATACCCCGTTCGTGGCCATGTTCAACCAATACGACAGCATCCGCCAATTGGGGGTCGGCCCGATGGATGGGTGCTTTTTCGAACCCACGGCCCTGACCATCATCGACGGGCATATCCATAAGAAGGGCCTGGTCGGCGAACGCATGCCCGGAGTCAGCGTTGCATGGGAGGATTTTTTCCGGGCCATAGGGCGCGATCCCGTAGCGGCTCCGGCGGTGAGGGAGAAACACGTGGGCATCCGCCGGTCGGCCCGGACAGGCTCCTTTCCCTCCGACCTTCCCGGGGCGGGACGGTATTTTTATGACCTCAGGGGACGCCGATTGATCGAAGGCCGGAAATCATCCGGCCATTGCGTAACGGAAACCAGGGCGGGGAAGGACCAGCATGCGGGATCCGGCGCTGCGGCCCGAGAGTCCCAGGGAAACCGGTAGTATGGGGAGAACGCCGCGCCTGACGAGGTTGCCGGGCCTTACCGCCTCCTTGGTCGCGTTGAGCCTTTCCGGGTGCTTCTCCGATAAATCCCCCGCTACGGTCGTTCCAGGCCCGGTTTATTACCCCACTTCTACGGCAGGATTGGAGACCGCGGGCGCGGCCGTGACCAAGGACCTGGAAAACGGGGACACCCTGGTCCTGGATGCGGCCCCGGTGAAGAAGTCCATGCAAGGCCGGGAAGTACGGATGCTGGCCTATAACGGAAGCATCCCGGGCCCCATCCTGCGCGTGAAGCAGGGTTCCGAAGTCATCATCAGGCTCAGGAACCATACCGGCTTTCCCACCACCCTGCACGCGCACGGCATCCGCATGGATTACCGGTTCGATGGCGCCTCCAATTTTTCCCAGGTACCCATCGCCGACGGCGACAGCTTCACCTACCATCTGAAATTCCCCGATGCCGGTCTGTATTGGTACCACGCCCATGAGAGGGAAGACTGGTCCCAGGAGATGGGATTGTACGGCAACTTCCTGGTGATCCCGTCCGACCCGGCGTATTGGCGGCCCGTCGATCGCGAGCAGATCCTGATGCTGGACGACTTCTTCCTGGATACCGCCACCCACACCGCTCCGTTCAGGCTCGGTGAAACGGACCATACCATGATGGGCCGCTTCGGCAATGTATTCCTGCTCAACGGGGACACGACGTTCAACCTGACGGTCAAGCGCAACGAGGTGGTCCGGTTCTACGCGACGAACTCATCCAACACCCGCGTATTCAACGTAGGGTTCGCGGATTCGGGCATGGCCGTCCGGAAGATCAAGATCACCGGCACGGACAACGGGCAATACGAATATTTCGACATGGCGGCGAGCGCGGTGGTGGCGCCGGGGGAGAGGAAGATCTTCGAGGCCTGGTTCGATAAGGCGGGAACCTTCTATCTGACCCATCATATGCTCAAAGCCTTCGGGTATCCGGATTCCATGGCCATCCTGGGCCGCGTGACGGTCCTTGCCGACACCGTGGAATCGTCCCTTGGAAAAACCTTCCTGGCCGAGGACAGCAGCCTGCAGACCCTGCACGGGCTGGATTCCCTGCGCGGCTATTTCGATCCCAAGGTTCCCATCGCCAAGGAAATCCTCCTGACGGGCAAGATGGGGAAGATGTCCGTCATGCCGGGGATGAAGGTCTCCGCGGCCCAGGGCGAGCCCATCAGCACGGAAGCGAAAGGGATCGAATGGCGCGACCACATGGCCGCGATGAACGCCGTCTCCACCACGGAAAACATGGAATGGATCATCCGCGACGTGAATACGGGCCTGGAGAACCATGCCATCTCATGGAACTTCACGCGCGGGGAAAAGGTCAAGATCCGCATCCGGAACGATTCGGCCTCGGCGCATCCGATGCCGCATCCCATCCACTTCCACGGCCAACGCTTCCTCATCGTGGCGGTGAACGGAATCCCCAACCTGAACAAGGCCTGGAAGGACACCTACCTCGTGGGGATGAAGGAGACCGTGGACATCCTTCTGGACGCGAGCAACCCCGGAGGCTGGATGGCCCACTGCCATATCGCCGAGCACTCCGAGGACATGATGATGTTCCACTTCCGGGTGGATTGAATCAGGGCCTTGCCTGGATGATCGCCCCAAGGCCGCTGCGGTTGGCCTTCGGAATGGTTTCCCTTCCCGCCAGGTCCCGGACCGCCAGACCTTGCGGCAGGCCCTCCGCCGTCATTTTCAGGATCCGCCGGCTCCCGGCCGATCGGGGGGACGGGACGCCCTGCTCTCGGGTTCCGTTCCGCAAACCGGAGCTTCCCTCCGCCGCGCAGATGGTGAACTCATAGAGGGAATAGCCGTATGGGCTGCCCGTGGCCACGCCCATCATCCGGATATACCTTCCCTTGCCTTCCAGATCCGCCACGTCGGCTTGGCCGTTGCCGCCCCTGACCTGCTTGGCCGTGGTCCAGGCGACGCTGTCATTGGAAAGCTGGATATCGTAATCCTTGCCGTAGGCGGTTTCCCAGACGAGGTAGACGCGGTTCACGGCCTTTGCCTCGCCCATGTCCGCGGCCAGCCATTTGTCCACCGACCCGTTGCTCGACCAGCGGGACATGGTATAGCCATCGAAGGCGTATTCGGGAGGGTGCCAGCGGCTGTTTTCCCAGGGCGCGCTGTTGGCGCTCTTGATCCTGACCTTGCTCCCGCCAGGGCATTTGATGCGGTCGAAAAGGTCTACGGGCGGCGGTTGTCCTCCTTCCGGATATTTATGCTCGGCGTCCCACCAGGGGTTATGCAGATCGGGCGGCCAGGCCTGGGGGCCGTTCACGCCCATGGGCCAGACGTCCAGTTCGGTCTGGGCCTTGACGGCTGATGGGCCGGTCGCCAGGCCGGACAGGATGATCGCGAATGCGGCCGCGGAATGTCTCAGGGTGCTTTTCGAATCCATTTTCCTCCTCTTCGCCACACGCAAAGAGGATAGGCCGTTTCCATCCTGATTCAGGGACCGGATACGGCGATTAATTAGATAATCCGTACAAACCTATCGAAGCACCTTTCCAAGCCAAGGAGATCCAGGCCTATTTCTTGAGCAAGGCCCGGATTTCATCCAATTCGGCCCGCTTATCCTTGGGCAATACGGGATACTTCAGCTTGAGGTCCTTAAGGGTTTCGCAAACGATCCTGGAAATGATCAGGCGCGCGTTCTTCTTATCGTCGGCCGGCACGGCGTACCATGGCGCGTACTCCGTGCTCGTGGCCGCTAGGCAATCCTCATAGGCATCCATGTAATCGTTCCAGCGCTTCCGCTCTTCGAGATCGGCCATGCTGAATTTCCAGTTCTTCTCCGGTTCCTCGATGCGGGCCAGCAATCGTTTCCGTTGTTCTTCCTTGGACACATGGAGGAAGAATTTGAGGATGCGCGTACCGTTCCTATGGAGGTGGCTTTCCGAATCGTTGATGGAGCGGAAGCGGTCCTTCCAGAATCCCTTCGCTTCATGCGCGCGCGGTTCGACTCCTTGGTGCAGCAAGAGCTCGGGATGCACACGCACCACAATCACCTCTTCATAGTAGGAGCGGTTGAAAATGCCGATCATGCCCCGTTCCGGAAGGCGCATCTGGGTCCGCCAGAGGAAATCGTGCTCCAGTTCCTCCGCGCTGGGCTGTTTGAAGCTCGATACGTGGCAACCTTGGGGATTGATCCCGGACATGACATGGCGGATGGCGCTGTCCTTGCCGGCCGCGTCCATGGCCTGGAATACGAGCAGCACCGCGAACTGGTTGGACGCATAAAGGACCTTCTGCCTCTCATCCAGTTCTCCGATTCCATCTTCCAGCCGGCGATGGTATTCCTCCTCCGATCCGTAAAACGGTTTGACCCGGGTGGGCCATTTCCCGAGCCTGAATTTTCCTCCGGGTGCGACCCGGAAGTCACGTATGTCGATTTTCATCGTGTTACTCCATGGTTGGGGATAAGATAAATGCCCCAGGGATCCCGATAAAGGGAAACAAACGAATTCCCCCTTCCTCACGGGAAATGCCCATTACTGGGTTATTCCGGCCGCATCGACATGCTTTCGTTTCGTATCGTATCTTCCTACCGGAATCCTTCGTGACCGGTTGTATGTAGGCAAACTGGACCTTCGCGCGAAGGGAATCCGTATCAAAACCCATTTCGACTAATTCTTTTCCGATCCCCAGAAGAACGTATCTTGGCGAGACTCAGGCTTCACGAAGCGCTTATGCCCCGATTGGAGATTATGAAACATTCCGCCGGCTCCTTGTCCCTTGCCTGTGATCCCACCGAACCTTCGGGCATCGGACGCGCGGGAGGGGTATGAAGGAAGATACGGCATCAGGATCCCGTATTCGTATCCTCCTCGTGGGCGATTCGCCGGAACAGAGGCGGGATCTCATCTCCGCCCTGGATGATCCAAGGCTGGAAATCGTCCAGGTGGATACGGGGCAGGAGGGACTCGACCTGATCCGGACCGGGCTATTCGCGGTCATCCTGATCGATGTGCGCATTCCGGGAATGGACGTGTTTGAGCTGGCGGAACGGATCCGCAAGCTGGAACAGGCAAGGATGATCCCGATCATCTTCCTGACCGCGACCCAGCCGCCCGACTCCCATATCCGGAAGGGCTATGCCCTTGGGTCGGTGGATTTCCTGATCGTCCCCGTCATCCCGGAAATCTTCCGGGCAAAGATGGAATACTTGGCGGAAACCTTCCAAAGCCGTGAGCGTCAAGCGCTGCATTCCCTTGACCTTGAAGATCGGGTAAAGGAACGGTCCGCGGAATTGGTGATCCGCGATGCGGTGACCAAAACCATAACGGACAACGCAGCTTCCGGACTGTTCCTGCTGGACAAGGATGGCAGGATCACTTTCATGAATCCGGCCGCGGAAACGGCGCTCGGCCGCACCTTCGAGCAGGTAAAGGGCCGGACCCTCCATGACGTCGCCCACCCGGAAGGCTTTGACGGCAAGGCAGGACCGGAAACCGTCTGCCTCTTGACCAAGGCCCTGGAATCGGGATCGCCCATCAAGAATCTCGGGGAGATCTTCACCCACAGCACCGGCCTACCCATGGCCGTCTCCTGTTCCATTTCGCCTCTGCAGCCTGCGGGAAGGCAAGCCGGGACCGTGGTGGAATTCCAGGACGTAACCGAGCAGAACCAGGCCGCGGAAAAGCTGAAGCACTCCGAAGACCGTTACCGGCGCCTCTTCGAAACCGCCCAGGACGGCATCTTGATCCTGGACGCCGAAGCCGGACGCATCCAGGACGTTAACCCTTTCCTCGCCGAGCTCCTCGGTTATTCCGGGGAGGAATTGATAGGGAAGGAGCTTTGGGAAATCGGCCTGTTCGGGGATATCGGAGCCAACCGCCAGGCCTTCCTGACCCTGCAACAGGAAGGCTTTCTCAGGTATGACGACCTCCCCCTGCTGACCAAGGGCGGGATCAAGAAGGAAGTGGAATTCGTCAGCAATGTCTACAAGGTCGGTACCGGAAACGTGGTGCAATGCAATATCCGGGACGTCACCGATCGGAAACGGACCGAGGCTGCCTTGCATCGCAGCGAGGAGGACCTCCGGCAGGCCCAGAAAACCGAGGCCCTGGGCAAATTGTCCGGCGGCATCGCCCATGACTTCAACAACCTGCTCACCGCCATCAATGGATACTCGGACCTGTGCCTATCGATCAATACCCAGGGCGGGGCCATGCAGGAGTACCTTGGGGAAATCCTCAAGGCGGGAAACCGGGCGGCAGGCCTGACCCAACAATTGCTGGCCTTCAGTCGCAAGCAGGTGCTCGCCCCGAAAATCCTTAACCTGAGCGCCACGGTCACCGATATCCTGAGCCTATTGCGCCGTCTGATCGGGGAAAACATCCGCCTTACAACCGTGCTGGAGCCCGATCTCGGACTCGTACGGGCCGACCCGGTACAGATGCAGCAGGTGCTCCTGAACCTGGCCGTCAATGCCCGGGACGCCCTCCCCAAGGGAGGGGAGATCATCATCACGACCGGCAACGGGGTGACGGATAAGGATCCTGCGAAATCCGGAAAGGACGGCCATGCCTTCAAGCATGTCCTGTTGTCGGTCAGCGACAATGGCCTGGGCATGAATGCCGAAGTCCTGGCGCGCCTGTTCGAGCCGTTCTATACGACCAAGGATTTCGGTAAGGGTTCGGGAATGGGCCTGGCCACGGTGGACGGGATCGTGAAGCAGAGCGGCGGCCGCATCAAGGTGGAAAGCGCTCCCGGCAAAGGAACCACCTTTACCATCTACCTGGCCCGGGTGGAAGGGGCGGAAGCCGAAGTCGATCCCCCTCCAGTCCCAAGATCGGAAGATGCCCTGGGAACCGAAACCATCCTCCTAGCCGAAGACGATTCCATCGTCAGGACCTTCACCCGGAGGACCCTGGAAATCCATGGGTATAAAGTACTGGAGGCGCAGAACGGCGAGGAAGCCCTGGCGATCAGCTCCAAGTCCAAGGGCTCCATCGACCTGTTGCTGACTGATATCCTCATGCCGGGAGTGAACGGTCGGGACTTGGCTATCCGTTTCCGGGAGGAGAATCCGGATACGCCCGTCCTTTTCATGTCCGGGTATACGGATGAAATAGTGGATAGCCTGGGATTGTTGGAGGAAGGCGCCCAACTCATCCAAAAACCATTCACCCCCGCCTACCTGATAGAAGTGGTCATGGGTGCCTTGCAAGCCAAGCTGCAGAAACAGTGAAGCCGATTTCGAGTGGTTGCCTGTTTTGGCCTACCATTGGACTTTCAGCGCCAACTCCATTTGCCGCCCCTGGGGAGGCCGGGATCGGACAAAAAATCCCCTATACGTTATGGGTAACCTATTTTTACGTCACGCGGCCCGGTTTCGGGGATAAACCGAACAGGAGACTTCCATGAAAATGAAAGGATCGGCAATCGTCGTCGTCGGTACCTCGGCGGGCGGCATGGAGGCCCTTATCAGACTGGTAAAGCAACTTCCGGGGGATTTTCCGGCGCCCATCCTGGTAGTGCAACATATGGCCGCCGACACAACCGGCGACGTCCTGGTCAATAGCCTCCGCAGAGCCGGAAAGCTCGTTTGTAAGCATCCCGTCAACGGTGAAAGCATCCAAACCGGATGCATCTATGTCGCGCCCTCGGACCATCATATGCTGGTGGAAAAAGGCCGGATTCTGGTTACCAAGGGCGCGCGTGAGAACCGTTCCCGGCCGGCCATCGACCCTCTTTTCCGATCGGCGGCAGTCACTTATGGATCGAAAGCAATCGGTGTCATCCTCACGGGGTATCTCGACGATGGAACATCGGGGCTAATCGCCATCCATAGGTGCGGAGGCCTATGCGTCATCCAGGACCCGAAGGATGCGGCCTATCCGGATATGCCGCAAAATGCCATGAACAATGTCAAGGCCGACTATTGCCTGCCCCTCGAAGAAATGGGAGCTCTGTTGACGAGACTGGTCGCGGTGAAGGCCAGACCCTCGCCTCCGGTCCCTGAGGACCTTGCGGTAGAATCAAAGATTGCGAAACGCGTCCTGAGCGATCTGGTTTCGGTTGGAGCCTTGGGAAAGCAGGTGCCTTTCAACTGCCCCGAATGCGGCGGGGTGCTTTGGAAAATCGCGAAGGGGAATGCCGATAGGTACCGATGCCATACCGGGCACGCTTTTACCTCATCGGTCCTCCTGGCGGAACAGACCGTCAAGATCGAGGAAACGCTTTGGATCGCCTTGCGCATGTTCGAGGAGCGGAAGAACCTTCTGCAGACCCTGTCGGAGGCCAGGACGGGTCGGTTTTCCAATTCGATGGCCGAACGTGCCAGGGAATCCCAGGTCCACATCGATAGGATCCGAGCCATGCTGATGTCCAGCGACAAGGCTACCAATGGTGAAACGGAAAAGATTCCCAGGAGGAGTTAGCGCTCCGGTCCCGATCAGGCCGGGACGGACGATTCCCTGAGCACCTCCTCTATCCCATTCGCCAAGGGCGTTACGGGCCGGCCCATCAGGGTTTCCAGATCCAGGCGATTCACGTCCAAAGCGCCTTCCCGGATGGCGCGGTGGATTTCCACCGTCAGGAAGACCAGTTCCTGCGGCCATCCGGATTGGGAAAGGAACTTCGCGAAGGTGGAATCGTCAAGGTTGTGGTAGGGGACCTGCCTTTTGATGACGGTGGACATCACCGCGGCCAATCCCGGATACGTCAACGGCGGCCCGGACAATTCGTAAACCTTATTGCCATGTCCCGTACCCGTCAATACGTTCGCGGCGGCCAGGGCATAGTCGCTGCGGAGCGCCCAGCCGACCTTTCCTTCCCCCGCGGAAGTCGTCACGGGAGCGCCATCCAGAGCGGCCTTGAACACGGGAGCCTCGTTCTCCAGGTACCAGTTGTTGCGCAGGAGGCAGAACGGGATTCCCGTGGCCCGGATGGCTGTTTCGGTGGCGCGATGGACCTCTCCCAGCCATAGGGAGGTGTTGTCGGCCTTGGCGATGCTTGTATAGGCGATGAATTTGACCTTGGCCTGCCGGGCCGCCTCCACGGCGGCGAGATGCTGGCGGATCCGCGTTTCATTATCCCCCATGGTCGATATGAGCAGCATGCGATCCGCACCCTTGAAGGCATGATCAAGGGTGTGGGTGAAATCGAAATCACCGTGCCGGACATCGACGCCGCGTTTCTTCAGGTTCCCGGCCCGCTTGGGGTCGGTGACGCTGGCGATCAGATGTTTCGCCGGCACGTGCTCGAGCAACCGTTCCATCACCTTCGAACCAAAATGTCCCGTCGCGCCCGTTACCAGAATTTTCATCTCGGAGCTCCTTGTTCCAGGGTCGATGTGGAAATCGCGGCCGTCAGGGTCGGCCCGCATCCGTGGGAAGATAGATGTTGGCCCGCCCTGTGGGAACAAAAAGAACCCGGGTTCACCCCTTCAAATCCGGCCCCAATCCCCAGGCCTTGACCCCCAGGAACACCCCGTAAAACGCAAGGCAGGCCGCTACCATGGCCAGGGTCTCATGCCCCCAGGGACCTTTGCCGAGGAAATCCCAGGCTTTACCCATGCCGCCCGCCTCCCGGGCATTGGCATGGTTGGCGGCGGCCTGGAAAAGGCGTGCGATGACCACCAGCACCACGCCCCGCGCGGTGAACCCGATGCGGCCTGACCACCGGATCAACCGATCGAACCGGCGGTTGATGTTCTTATCGGGGATCTGGCGGCGGAATCGTTCCGTAAAGGCGCGGAAGAATTGCACCATGCCTACGATGAAGATAATCAGGGCCAGCACTCGCACCAGGTCCGGTCCGTGCGGTTGATCCAACAACGCCGCAGCCACGAGCGGGGCGCCATGCATCGGTTTCCTGGATCGATCCTCCCAGACCATCCGCAAGGCGTAACCGGCCATGCTCGCGTACAATAAGCCGCTGATGAGGTAACCCGCGCGGATACAGAGGCCTTTGGGCCCCGCCCCGAAGCCGGCAGGATCCGTCCAGACCTGGGTAAGCCGCCACAATACGTAACCGCCCATTCCCAGGGCCATGATGAAAAGGGTGATGCGGCCGAGGGGGAGCTTGAAGAGGAAGGGAATGACGTCCTGCTGATCCACACGCTTGCCGCCCAATCCCATGGCGGAAAGGGCCGTAAGGGATCCGGTCAACAGGTAGAGCGCGGAGAGGGAAGCGATGCCGATACGGCAATAATAGAGGACCCAGGGGGTTTCATGATGGAATCGGAAACGCATTCCAAGATGAATAACCGTTTTGGACCGGCCCCCGGCCAGGAATTAAACCCGGGTAGGGCCCTTATTTGAATCCGAATCGCCCCGTTCCCGGTTATCCCCGGTTTACCTCGGGAATCGGGAATCTTCATGTTGACCCTGGCATCGCCCTACCCCTAATATCCCAATAAAGCGTTCCGTGATACCGGGACTGATGGAGGAAATATGGGCAGGTTCAAGGCTTCGGCCGGGGTTACCATCGCAGTCGGAGTCGGAGCCTGGATGGTGCAAGGTTGCCTTGGGATAGGGGAGGACGGCGGCAAACGCGGCGTTCTGGTCAAGCCCCAACTGGTCCGCGCCGAAGGCAAGGCCGCATCCCATGCCGCGGTTTCCGTTGGCTCCGCTGCCGCGAAAAAATCCGCTTCGCCGGGCGCGACCTTGGATCCGGATCTCCATTGGTCCAGCCAGGTGGCGATCACGTCCCTCAAGGTCCCCATAAAACAAATCAGCTTGCACAACGCGGCATTCGATCATGAAGCCGACATCTATATCTGCTCGGGATCGAACGATGCCTGCCAGGTGGAGATGGCGGGAACCGCCTTCCAGGATGCCCTCAACGCCACCCCGCGCAGGGTTGAAATGGGCGAGTACAATTACGTCTTCGTCCGGACCTGCGATGATTCGGAAGGGTCTTACCACTCTACCGTTACCGGTTCCGTGAACCTGGACGGCAAGACCTGGACCACCAATACGGCTTCCGTGCTCGACACGGTCGGGCCGGCCACGCCTGTATCCATCCGGTCGGATGGCTGCGGACGAACCTACCCTCTCCCGCATCCCCTCCGGATCACGGATACCCTCGGCGCTGAGGTGGATTTCAAGCTGTACTTCGACATCGAAGAGCTGGCCTATGCCGCACTCGGTTCCCGCAAGACCTCCGGGGCCTGGACCCCGGGCAATTGCTCCGGCGACCGCCCCGCCGAAACGGATGCCCCGAGCCCGCCTTTCCTTTGCATCGGCTATCCGGACATTTCCGGCATCATCGATGCCGCTCCGGCCGTGTTGGAGCGTTACCGCATCAATGGCGGTGCGACCATGGGGCTTTTCTTCACCGCCGACGATTTGGCCATAGGCGGATATACCCGCAGATTCTTCACCGAAGGGGTCGACGCCAATACCGGTTTCCAGGCCATCATGCCCCTGCGTAACGTGAGCAAGAATCCTGATGGCACCCTGTACGTGGACGGATACGGTCCTCCACCGAATGCTTATGACCTGGACAAGAGCGTGTTCCGCGTGCCGGTCTTCCAGCGCGCCGACCATTCGGGATCCTTCAGCGCGACCGCGGAAGGAACCATGGAAACCACTTCGCACCCCTATGAGGCCGTTCGGCTTACGCACTGAACCCGCCTCGGCCATCGGCGGCGCTGAAAGGCGCCTTTACGGCGCCTCGGGATGCCTTTTCCGGGAGGCGTCCTCCTCCCGCTCATTGAAGAGGATCGCGCCGCTTTGGGCATCCTGGAAGGCCAGGGTATAGCTGACCTGCAAACCGATGAAGCCCACCGCGGAAAGCGCCAGTCCGGGCCAATCAAGCTCGCGATTCTTGATCATGAAAAGCGGCGGTATCAAGGCCGCTGAGGCGAAGGCCGCGGCGATGGTGAACCTCACCAAACCGCTACGCGTATTGCCGATATACATTTGACCTGCGCCCGGAAGGATGGACCAGGCGGCGGCCTTTTCCTGCGTCCGGTAGGGCACCGATTCCAGTTCCGCGCCAAGGGAGGCCCATTGAGATCCGGGGAAATCCTTCCGGAGCTCCGCCACGACCCGGTCCTGGTCCCGCGGGAATCCCCGGATGCTGATGCTCCGATACGCCCAACCCAGTCGATAGAGGATGAGCGGACGGAGCGGAGTCCCGGGATATTCCCTGAGGGTTTCTTCGTACAGTTGCACGGCCCCGTTATAGGCCTGCATCCTGAGCGGATGGATTTCCGCGCCTGCCGCCCAAACCGAGAGTGGCGCGAAATCCGTCGAGGCCGCCATGGTCTGGGCCGCCATCGCGAATCCACCCGGCGGCCGGATTTCGGGCCGGTAGCGGTAGAAGGCTTCCGCCTGGAGGAAGAGGGCATTTTCCTCAGGCGAGGCCTGCGCGGGGCCTGAATCCGATGGGGCGCGGGCGGCCTGCATTTCCAGGGTATGCCGGAACAGGTTTTTCGCTTGGCGGAAGGTCGCATCGTCCTGACGAACCAACGGCGATGGGGCGCATCCCCAATGGCAGAGCGCCATCACCAAGGCAAGCAGGAGTCTTTTCATGGTTCCATCCGGCTGGGAAAATAGGTTTCGGCCGGGGCAAAAGAAAAGCTTTCCCTTCGCCTTGGCGAGGGCTGCTCTACAAGGAGGAAACCCGGGTTGAAGGGCGGTGCAATAAAAAAGGGCCTCCCGGTTTCCCGAGAGGCCCTTATGGTGCGGGTTAAGAGACTCGAACCCTCGACCTTCTCCTTGGAAAGGGCTGCTCTACAAGGAGGAAACCCGGGATGAAGGGTGCCATAAATAAAAAAAGCCCCCCAGTTTCCCGGGGGGCTTTATGGAGCGGGTTAAGAGACTCGAACCCTCGACCTTCTCCTTGGCAAGGAGATGCTCTACCAACTGAGCTAAACCCGCTAGTCTCCAGGGCTTGCAACGATCTTTGGTTGGACCGTCATTCCCTGAAAGAGCGTTTAAGTTTAGAAAAGGCCATTCCCGCCGTCAAGCCAGGCCCAGCATCTTCTTCAAATCTTCCTCAGATAGGACGGGGACCCCCAATTTATTGGCCTTCTCCAACTTGGAACCCGCCGCTTCGCCCGCCAGGAGGAAGGAGGTCTTTTTGCTGACCGAATCCGTGGTTTTGCCCCCCGCCTTTTCGATGATTTCCTTGGCCTCTTCCCGGGACCAGGTGGGCAGGGTCCCGGTCAGCACGAAGGTCTTGCCCGCCAGTTCGTCCGAACCTTCCGCAGCCTGGTATTCCATGCTGACGCCGGCTTCGGCCAACCGGGCGATCAGAGCGTCCGTGAGGGGGTTCCGGAAGAATTTGAAAATGCTTTCCGCCATCCGATCCCCGATCTCATGGATGGCGAGCAGTTCTTCCTGGGTGGCCGCGCGCAGGGCGTCCAGGGTCTTGAAGTGCCGGGCGAGCATGGTGGAGCTGGTTTTGCCGATGAAGCGGATGCCGAAGCCCTGGATGAGGCGATCCAATCCCCGGATCTTGCTCTCGCGGATGGATTCGATGACGTTGGCGGCGGATTTCTCCGCCATCCGTTCCAGGGTCTCGAGCTGTTCCTGCTTCAGGAAATAAAGGTCTGCGACGGATTTGATCAGGCCGTCCTTGAGCAGGGATTCCACCAGGGCCGGCCCGATATGCTCGATGTTCATGGCGGGACGGGCCACGAAATGGAGGATGGATCGGGTCACCTGGGCCGGGCATTGCAGGTTGTCGCACCGGAGGGCGACTTCCTCCTCGACCCGGGACAGATCGGAACCGCAGACCGGGCAATTGGCGGGAGGTTCGATGTCCGCCGCGTCCTTGGGGCGTTTGGATTCGACCACGGAGACCACCTTGGGGATGATCTCGCCGCCCTTTTCCACGATGACATGATCCTTCAGCTTGAGGCCGAGCCGGTTGATCTCGTCGAAGTTGTGGAGGGTCGCGCGTTTGACGATGGTCCCGCCCAACAGGATGGGCTTTAGATGGGCGACGGGGGTAACCGCCCCGGTACGTCCCACCTGGTAGGTCACGGATTCGAGCACGGTCTCCACCGCCTCGGTCTTGTACTTGTAGGCGATGACCCACTTGGGGCTCTTTGAGGTCCGGCCCAATATGGCCTGGTGCCTCAGGTCGTTCACCTTCACCACCGCTCCGTCGATATTGTAGGGGAGTCCGTCCCTGATTTCCAACCACCCGGCGCAGACTTCCATGATCCCGGCGACGGTCCTGACCTTGGCCCGCTTGTCGTTCACCGGGAATCCGGCCTTCTCAAGGGCTTCCAGGTTTTCCCAATGGGTCCCTTCCTGCTTGTCCACCAGGATGGCGTATGCGTAGAAGTCCAGCTTGCGCAAGGCGCTTTCCTTCGGGTCCTTCAGCTTCAAGGAGCCCGCGGCCGTATTGCGCGGGTTCTGCTGCTCCTTGCCGTAGGTGAGCAAGGCGTATTCGTTGAAGGTCTTGAAATTCTGCCGGGTCATGTAGATTTCCCCGCGGACCTCCACGCGCCCGGCCGGGAAGGAAGCCGGCAACCGGTGGGGGATGGATTCGATATTGCGGACGTTCCGGGTCACTTCGTCGCCCACGGTCCCGTCCCCGCGCGTCACGGCGCAGGCAAGCTTGCGATCCTCATAGACCAGGCTCATGGCCACGCCGTCTATCTTGAGTTCGACCACGTACTCCAGTTCGGCGGGATCGATCTTCTCCGTCACCTGCCGGTTCCAGTCCTCCAGCTCCTCTTCGGAGTAGGTGTTCTGGATGCTGAGCATGGGATACTTGTGCTCCACCTTGCGGAATCCCTCGCTCAGGTCGCTTCCCACGGCCACCGTGGGGGATTCGGCGGCGGCGTATTCGGGATGGGTGGCTTCCAGGGCCGAGAGTTCCTTGACCTTGCGATCGAAATCCTCATCGGACATGGGGGAATGGCCGAGACGGTAATACTTGTCGTTGGCATCGGCCAATTCGGACCGCAGGTCCTGGATTTTTTTCTGGGCTTCCTTTTTGGTCATCTCCGGCCTGGATTTCGTGGAGGGGAATGGGGGCGGCGAAGGACTTCCTGTCCTTTGTTTTCCTGCGAAAATAGCAATTTTTACTATTTTGATGGAATCAAAGCCTTGGACCGAGGACGGACACGATGACCCTTTTGGATCTGGTCGGAAATACTCCCATGGTGGAGCTCAAGCGCATCAATCCCAATCCCGCCGTCACAATCTATGCCAAGCTGGAAGGGGACAACCCGGGCGGTTCGGTGAAGGATCGCCCCGCCCGTTCCATGATCCTGAAGGCCCTGCAGCGCGGCACCTTGAAGCCAGGCATGAAACTCATCGAACCCACCAGCGGCAATACCGGGATCGCCCTGGCCATGATCGCGGCGGTATCCGGTTTCGAAATGCATCTCGTCATGCCCGAAAGCGCCACCGCGGAACGCGTGAAGACCATGCGCGCCTACGGGGCCATCGTGCATCTCACCCCTGCCGAGACGGGCATGGAAGGCACCATCGATTACGCCCGCGCCAAGGTGGCCCAGGGCGGGTTCCACATGCTGGACCAATTCTCCAATCCCGACAATCCGGCTTCCCATTATGAGACCACGGGTCCGGAAATATGGAAGGACACGGAAGGCCGCATCACCCATTTCGTCTCGAGCATGGGGACCACCGGAACCATAATGGGCGTGTCCCGGTTCCTCAAGGAAAAGAATCCGGACGTGCGCATCGTGGGCGCCCAGCCTACGGATGGATCCAATATCCCGGGCATCCGGCGCTGGCCGGAGGCATACCTGCCCAAAATCTACGAGAAGAACCGGGTGGATGAGATCGTGGACGTGAGCCAGGCCAATGCCGAATTCTGGACGCGGGAGCTTTCCCAAAAGGAAGGCGTGTTCGCGGGGATTTCATCGGGAGGCGCGGTCTATTGCGCCCTGGAGATCGCCAAGCGCATCAAGTCCGGCGTCATCGTCGCCATCATCTGCGACCGGGGCGATCGGTACCTTTCGGGTTCCGTGTTCGCCTGACCAAGTCAGGTTCGCCTCACCGGACCGGGTTCAGAAATGTTCGTTGGTGCGGGGTTCGGTACCGGATGGCGGGTAGGGAGCGCTGGGCGCGGCGGTATCCGGGCCGGCTATGCCGCCTTCGTTCAGATGTTCCCCCGGCCACCCGAAAAACCGCTTCATGACCATGTCCCGGTATTTGGCGACCTGTTCCGTCATATTGATATGCACGGTCTCCTTAACCGCATGGGGGACCATGATATCGCCGACCCAGGTGGAGAGATAGGCATCCGCGATCAGGTCGAACTTCGCGTCCGTCTGGGTCCAGATGTCCGCGGGCAGCCGCTTCCAGAGGGCATTGGGGATGTCGAGGCTGGTCTGGATCATCTGGGAATCGTTGGCGGTTATCGTTCTTTTTTCCGGATTCCAACCGGAAAGCAAGGTATCGGCCTGGTAGAGGAGGGCGTAACGCATGCGCGTCAGGGTCACGTCCTTGGCATTGGGATTGGTCACCGCGACATCCATCCGCCAGTGGGTCGCCTGGGCGTCCATGCCCGTGAAGCCGAGGGTCTGGAAGCGGTACTTGCAGGATTTCACCCCGCGACCGGGATTCAGGGCGCAGGCCGCCAGGAGCAGGACCAAAGCTGCGGCCGGCAATCGCAGCCATGGGGAAGGCGCATGGGGGAATCGGTTGACTTTGGCTATCATGGCGAATAACATACTCAAATAAACCTTTCGGCGACTTTCAGGGAAACCCTTTTTCGGTCAGGACAACGAGGCCTTTTGCAATCCCGAATTCCCCGCGAATACTATCTCAACGCCGATTTCGACTCAGGCCTGCTAGGACGCCCATCGCTCCTGGAAACCGGCGACCCGACCTTCCTCCATGAGATGGCCTGGCATTTCCTATTCGCCCCGGGACCCGGCGACAGCCTGATCGTACATCGGGATCTGCCCGCGGACTTCCTTGCCTACCTGGATTCCAAGGGGCTCCGACCGCCTCGATTGACCCTTCATCCCGGCTTCACCCCCGATTCGATTTTCACCCCATTCGGGTGGAACAGCCATACCGAGTCCATGTCCTCCCGCTATAAGGCGGTCGCCCCGCACCCCGCCCTGGAAGCGGTAAAGCTCGCGAACAGCCGCACCTTCAGCCTGGAACTGGAACGGTTGCATGCGGAGGACGACGGTTCCCGCGACCCGGAGCCGGCAACATACGGTAACCTGTTCGTTTCCCTGGAGGCCTTGGAGGGGTTCCTGGCATCCCGGCACGAGTCCCTGGGGTGGGTGGTCAAAGGGGAACATGGCCATGCCGGGACCGCCAACCGGCGCGTTCCATCCGGTCCGCTGGGCGCCGAAGACCGCAGAATCCTGGCCGGCATCCTCGCCGATCATGGGCGGGTGGCTGTCGAACCTTGGCATGATCGGGTCCTGGACATGTCGGTGAACTTCCGGGTGGCCGCGGGCGGGGCGATGTCCGGATACCGCGGTCACTTGCTGCTCAATTCCCGCGACGGGGCCTTCCTGGGCGTTAAGATCCTGCCCTCGCGCCGCCCTCCGGAACCGTGGGACGGAGCCCTGGAGGCTTCCGCCGCCGCCCTGGCCCGGGCCCTGGACGCCATCGGCTATCATGGGCCGGTGGGCGTGGACGCCTATGTCTGGAATTCCCCGCAAGGACCCCGTCTGCGTTCCATGGTCGATATCAATGCCCGCCTTTCCATGGCCCTGCCCGCCCACGGTCTGGCCGATCGCCTCCCCGGAAAGACCTTGCTCTGGATGTGGACCAAGCCCCGCAAGCTGGATCTCCCGGACGGCTACGGTGATCTGGATGCGCGGCTGGGTCCGGATGCGTTCCGTTCCGAAACGGGCACGGGTATCCTGGCGGCTTCCCCATTGATCGTTCCCGTCGCGGATTCACGAAAGGTTCCCGTCCAGCGGCCCAAAAGGGTGGGTTTCCTGTTCAGCGCCGTAGACGAGGACGGCCTCGCCGGCTTGCAGGCGGCTTTTTCCCGGGCCTTGGGGCGCGCCTGATGCATTTGCTGGTCATCGCCGGACCCACCGCGACCGGAAAGACCGCCTTGGCGGCGGGATTGGCCCACGCTTTGGGGACGGAACTCATTTCTGCGGATTCCCGCCAGGTCTACCGTGGCCTCGATCTGGGTACGGGCAAGGATCTCGAGGAATACCGCAAATTCGATCCGGAGGTCCGCCATCACCTGATCGATATCGTGGAACCCGAAGCGGGATACAGCCTGTATCAATACCAACAGGCCTGCTACGGAGTCATCGGCGAAAAGGCGGCCTCGGGCGGACCCGTTTCCGAAACCCTGGTGATGGCCGGGGGAACGGGCATGTATCTGGAGGCCGTGCTGCGGCGATACCGGATCGCCAATGTCCCGGAAAACCCCGGACTGCGCGCGGATCTGATGCGGCGTTCGAGGGAGGATCTGGAGGCGGAGTTGCGTGCGAAGGATGCCGCCTTGGCGGCCCGCACCGATTGCAGCAGCGCCAAACGGATAGTCCGGGCCTTGGAGGTATGGCAGGCGGGCCGGGAGCAGGCCGTCGAATACGGACGGGAACCGGCGGTGGACTTCACCTATTCGGTGTTCACGTCCCGCATGGACCGCTCTCTCCTGCGCGCCAGGATCGATGCGCGTCTCAGGGAACGCCTGGATGCAGGCATGATAGGGGAAGTCGAAGGCCTGCTGCGGCGCGGGGTCAGCCCTGAACGCATGCAGGTGCTCGGTATGGAATACCGCGAAATCGCGGACTACCTGGCCGGGTTCAAGACGCGGGAAAGCATGGAAGCGGATTTGCGGCATGAGATCCACCTCCTGGCCAAGCGGCAGGAAACCTATTTTCGCGGGATGGAAAGGCGGGGCGTGCCCATGACCTGGTACGACGCGGGCGCAGGCCCGGAAACCATCCTGGAACTCTGGAAGCGGGGAAGAGGCGGACATGACTGATGCGAAAGGACCCGGCGATACGCCGGGAAAGGGCGGGGGAGCGGATTCCGGACCGAGGGAGTTCGCGGCCGCGATCATCGTCAACGCCGCGGATGAATTGCTGCTGTTGCGGCGCTCGCCGGGGACCTTGCGATGGCCGGGCAAATGGGGAATCGCGGGCGGCGGCGTGGAGGCGGGGGAGACTCCCGAGGAGGGACTGCGCCGTGAACTGTCGGAGGAACTGGGAGACGATTTCACCTTGAAGACCTTGCGCGGACCGGATACGCTGAAGGCCATCGGCGGTTATGGCGGTTTCATCCACCTCTGGCATTCCTTATGGTTGAAAGGGACCATCCGGCTTAGCGAGGAGCATACCGAGTATGCTTGGGTGGGCCGGGATGCCTATGCCAGCCTCGACATCATGCCCGGTGTGGACGAGGATTTGACCCATTTCGGAATCTGGCCCGGACGTGCGAAACGGCCCAGTTGACTATATTTTCTGGACTGGAAGGGATGGCATGAAAATCAAACGAATCGCGCCCGGAGCCGGCGGAAAAAAACCTGCCGCCGCCTTGTTCGCCAAGGCCGCCATGGCCCTTATGAGCCTGGGACTTTTCCAATGCGAGCTCAAGACCGTCTATCAACCCAAATTCCCGGAAACCTCGCGCTTCCGCGTCTTCCACCTGGGAACCTACTCCAGCAAGCTGGACGAGGAAAAGGAGATCGAAGGCACCATCTTCCAGACCACCCTTTCCTTCGACATGGAAAGGAAGGCGCCGGGTTGGATCCTCCGGCGCAAGCTGGACACCCTGGTCGCCCGGGGTTACCATAAATTCTCCATGCCAAATGAATTGGAAAAGAAGGTCGATCTGGAATTGACCATGGATTCGGCCATGATACCCGTGCGTATCGATGGATACGATTCCCTGAAGGCCATCCTGGGGCGCATCCAGCAGAAGGAGGAATACCGGAAGCAATTGCTCGCCGGTTCCGACACCGCCAAGTACCGGGCCGAATGGCGCGATTGGTGGCGCATGTGCCATTTCCTGCCCCATGGCGTGGAGATCGAAGCGCGCCAGGCCTTGCCGGTGGACGCCCTGAACAAATCCCTCGAGACCCTTAAGGCGGATTCGGCGCGATTCGACGGAGCGCGTCCCCGCCTGAAGAAATCATGCCTGGACTATACCTTGTATTACCATCGCACGGATTCGCTTTCCCTCCTCATGGAGCAGTTCTATTTCTCCGGAATCCAGAACCGTAAATACCGGAAATACGATTGGCATCCTTCCGTGGTCCTCGGCATCCTGCAGTATTCGGTGGAAGCGGCGACCGGCATGCCCTGCTTCGCTTCCAAGACCGAATCGTCGGATCTGGAGCTGACCCTCAAAGGAGAGACGGCCCGGACGCCCGTGCACCTTTACCGGTATGAAGAAGACATCTACGAATACTAGGCGCCTTCTCCTTGCCGGGGCCTGCATGTCCCTTGTCCTGTTCTCCGGATGCGCCTTCACGGAGTACGGCAACCGGATCAATCAGGAACAGCTCGAAATCGCGCGCCTGGAAGACAAGCGCCACAACCTCGAGACCCAGTTCATCATCGTCCTCAACAACCTGGAAACCCATCCCGGAGAGGAAAAGCTCATCAAGGAACGGGACGAGGTGCGCCGTAAGCTCATCGATGTCTCCTCCATGATCGTGGAGAAGCGCAAGCTGCTGGACCAATCCTTCCGCGAGTGGGAGCAGAAGATCGTCGAAGAGCGGATACAGCGGGAGATGATCGACAAGGAAGTCAAGGAAAACGAAGGCAAGAACGAGGACGTCGAGTTCGAAAACAAGTAGCCCTCGCCTGAGGCGGCGCCCGCCGCATCAAGGCCCTTTTCAAATCCCGTAGATACGCCGGGTATTCTCCCGCGCAGCCGCGAAAACAGCCTCCACATCGGTCTCTTTGAGTTCCGCGATTTTCCTCGCGATGAAGGGGATATGACCTGGATGCGCCGGTTTACCCCGGAACGGTATGGGAGCGAGATAGGGACCATCGGTTTCCAAAAGCAATCGGTCCAGGGGCGTGGCCTTCGCGACCTCCTGGAGCTCCTGGGCGTTCTTGAAGGTGACGATACCGGTAAACCCCAGGCACAGGTTCGGAAAGGCCTCCAACAGCTTCCCAGCCATGTCGGGCGAAGAGGTAAAGCAATGGACATGGATCTTCCAGTCGCGCGGGGCCTCCCGGCGCATCACTTCCAGGGTATCCGCTTCGGCCTCCCGGGTGTGGATGATCAACGGTTTTCCGTGCTCCACCCCCATGCGGATCTGCCTGGCGAAGACCTCCCGCTGGACTTCGGGCGGGGACATGTTGTAATGGTAGTCCAAGCCGATTTCACCCCAGGCGACGGTCTTGGGATCCGCCATGGCCGCGCGCAGGCGGGCTTCGAGATCGGCCCCATAGGCCTTGGCGTCATGGGGATGGATCCCGAAGGCGCCATGGACATCCTCTTCCCGCATCAGGGCCAAGGCATCATCGATGGAATCCGGATCGCAGGAAATGGTGATGCAACCGCCGTACCGGGCGGATGCGGCGCCGACGTTTCCGGCGTCCGGGTTTTCCTCGGACCCGGGCGCCAGGAACCTGGCCTTGAAGGCGGGGTAATCCGGTATCGCGAGCTTCCGGAGGATGCTGTCAAGATGGCAATGGGTATCGATGAAATCCATTGGGGAAAGATATATTTATCCCACGTAATCTCATCAGCCAAGGGCGTCCGCGCCGGGAGGGGTACCATGGAGGGCATCGAAAAACGCTTGCAGGCGCTGGGTTTGCGGTTGCCGCCGGCCCCCAAGCCGCAGGGATCCTACGTACCCGCCGTCCGTACGGGCAACCTGGTTTACGTCGCAGGGCAATTGCCGATGCGGGACGGCCAGCTGATTCACAAAGGCAAGGTGGGCCGGGACCTGGACGTGGGGGCGGCCCAGGATGCCGCCCGAATCTGCTTCCTGAACGCCTTGGCCGCCCTGGGTTTCGCCGGCGTCCATCCGGATCAGGTAACCCGGGTGGTACGCCTGGGCGGATTCGTCCAGTGCGTCGACGGGTTCAGCGATCAGCCCAAGGTCGTCAACGGAGCCTCGGACCTTTGCCAGGCGATATTCGGGGACAAGGGGCTGCATGCCCGCGCGGCGGTGGGCGTCAACGCCCTGCCTCTCGACGCGGCCGTGGAAATCGATGCCATTTTCGAGGTCGGACCTTGATCCTTCTCATCTTCCCCTTCCAGGCCGAGCTGGAGGCGTTCCTCTCCGGCATGACCGGCCGCACCGAAACCAAGGTCCGCGGCATCCGCTTATTCAGCGTTGAGGCGGAGCCTGAATGGCGCTTGGCCGTCTGCGGCCAAGGCAAGGTGGAAGCCGCACTTGCGACCCAGATCCTTTCGGACGCCTTGGAGCCCCGGGCCCTGATGCTCCTGGGTTCCGCCACGGCCCTTGATCCCTCATTGATAGTCGGCGATATCGTGATGGCGGACCCGGGCATCGAATGGGATTTCGATGCGGACAAGGCGCCGGAATTCCGTATGCGCAGGCCCTTCCCCGAGCCGCGCCGCACGCTCTCGGGTCCCATCCTTTCGGGGGACAAGGACGTTTTCGATCCGGCCCAGAAGGCGGAATTGTTCGAAAGGTTCGGGGCCAAGGCCCTGGCTTGGGAGGGAGCCGGCTTCCACCGCTACCTGAGGCGCAGCGGGAAGACCGGTTGGGAAGTCCGCGTGATCACGGAAGAGGCGAAAGAGGGGCGGCTCACCCTGGCCGCGCTCAAGGAACGCATGGCGACGGATTTCCCGTCCCTGCGTCCCGTGGTGAGAGCGGCCATGTTCTGAGCCGGGGAATCAGCAGAACTGGTTGAACGCTTCCGAGATTTCCGACGCGATATCGTCCGCGCTCCGGCCCGCGATATTGTGGCGTTCCAGCATGAACACCACCTCTCCGTCCTTGAGCAGGGCGATCTGCGGCGAGGAGGGCTGGTAGCCTACGAAATAGGAACGGGCGCGGGCTGTGGCCTCCGCGTCATTACCGGCGAAAACGGTGATGGCGTTTTCGGGCAGCTTGGGATTCTTCATGGCCACGCTCACGGCGGGCCGGGCATTGGAGGCGGCGCACCCGCAGACCGAGTTGACCACGACCAAGGTCGTGCCCTTGGGCTCCTTCAGAAAACGATCCACATCGGCGGCCGTGCGGGTTTCCTTGATGCCCAGGTCGGTGAGTTCTTCGCGCATGGGAGTGACAAGGCCTTCATCGTACATCATTTTCTGTTCCTTTTTTCTGCTTCGCGCTTCGGCAGGCGCGCTGATTCAAATGTACAAGTGTTTGGTAGACAATATAAAAAGTTTTTCCTTGGGCAGGCCGGAACACGCTTGGGGAGGTTGAGGCATTGTGGAGGGATTTCGAACCGTTTCCGAGGGAAAAGGATTGGTACCTCCCCGGTAACCACCGGTTATAGGCGTAGGATGGCCGCCCCCGGGAGAGGCCGCGGAGTTGGACCAAAGGGGCGGAATATCGGGTCTGGAGCTATCTAGCCTGCAGAATACCCGACCAGCGGCCGGAAACGTCCAGGTAGGAATCGAACGGGGATCGGGTATCCCGGAAGCGGATCCGGGATGGTTGGGTCTCGCGCGAGACCCGGCCTGGAGTCCCTGTCTTTCCAGGCCGGACCGGAATCAATGCTGTGGAGTTCCGCTTGACGGCCCAAAGCAAGGCGGCACGCATCAGTTTTTCCATGATCGCGTATCCCTTGTCCGGTACCGGCTTGAACAGGTCGATATTATGGCCCATCCCCATATACACCATGCGCCCGCCCTCGGAAAATTCCCGCGTCCAGACGATGGGATGATCGTTCCCCATGGCGATACCGGGAGTGAAGGTCTTTTCATCCAGGGTGTAGAGGATTTTTATTCCGGGAACAGTCCGGGGGTTGATCCTCCAGCTATACCATTCATCGGTCAACTGCAGGCTGACAGGCCATGCCGCATCGACCCGGATAGGGTGGAGCGCGGCCTCCGGTCCGGGTTCGAGATTCAAGGTGGCTTGCGTTGTATTGGAATGTTGGCTGTTCGTCCCGCCCATGTACAGTACGTAATCGGGCCAGGTTTCGCTGACGTCGCCCGCGGCGTGCATCCCTACGTATCCGCCCGTCTTGGCATAGGCGAGCCAGGCCGAGCGTTTCGCGGAATCCAGGATGGTCCCCGGATGCGTGGTATTGTTCCAGAGTACCGCTTTGTACCGCGCCAGGTTGTCCTTGGTGAATACCTTCACATCCGACGAGGTATCGATATCGATCCCGTTCTCGGCGGCGAGCCGGATCCAAATCTGGTTGATGTAAGGGATGCTGCCGTGCACCACCCCGCCGCATCCGAAAAAGACCAGCACTCGCGGATTGGCGGCTCCCGGTAAGGCATGGCATGGCAAGGCGAGCACGACCGCCGAGAACGCCAGGAGCGCCAATCGAATGGATGCAGGATAGCCTTTCATTTGAAGTACCTGACCGCGACCAGGATGACGTCCTTGAAATCGGCCGCCACCGGATCCGGGCAACCCGGCCAGGCCAGCGCGGCTTCCGTTTTCCAGGGAAATGCGGCCAGGCATAGAAGCAGGGTCGCAAGCTTCGGCGCCGGTGCGCCGGCAATCCGGTTTTCCACTCTTCCCCCAGGCTCGGATAATCTACCACCTCGAGTACCGGGAAAGGCGTCTTCCCTTACCCCGTTCGAGAGGAACCTTTGGGGTAACTCTCCATTTGCAAGGATAAGCGGGATCGATTCCGGGGATGGGTACTATTTCGGCGTATTACGGGAGGAAAAACGCATTCAGGGGAGCTTCGAGACCCAAGGCGCCATCAATGCGATTTACGTCATCACCGGAACGCGTTCCGGAAAGGGCCGGAAGCCTTCCAGGGCCTTAAGGCAGTTTTCGATCTGGACGCCCTTCTTGTCCTTTTTGGAAGCCGTCTCAACCTTCGGCAACAACCCGAAATTGAAATTCATGGGCTGGAAGTCGGGATTCGGATCGGTGAGGTGGCGCGTAAGGGCGCCGAGGCACGACGCCTCCGGCCAGGTGAATCCCTCGTCCCCCCGCAAATGGGCCAGGATCATGGACGAAGCATACATGCCCGTGCCTATGGCTTCGGTATATCCCTCCGCGCCCGTGAGCTGGCCCGCGCAGAAGATCCGCGTATTCCTGATCCGCAGCGAAGGTTCCATCACTTGCGGCGAATTCAGGAAGGTATTCCGATGCATCGCGCCCAAGCGCGCGTAGGCGGCATCCTTAAGGGCCGGGACCATGGAGAAGATCTGCTTCTGGGTTCCCCATTTGAGCCGGGTCTGGAAGCCCACCAGATTGTACAAGGTGCGCTGGCGGTTTTCGGCGCGCAATTGGATGACGGCGAAGGGCGTCTTGCCGGTGACGGGATGGCGCAACCCGATCGGACGCATGGGGCCATAACGCAGGGTCTCGCGCCCGCGGCGGGCCATTTCCTCTACGGGCAGGCAGCCTTCGAAGAGCTGTCCTTTTTCGAAGGGCTTGGCCTCCACGGTGTCGGCCGCAACCAGGGCGTCCACGAAGGCGAAATACGTTTCCTTGTCCAAGGGGCAATTTATGAAATCCGGTTCCGTGCCTTTTTCCCATCGGTTCTTGGCGAAGGTATGCTCCAGATCCAGGCTGTCGTATTCTACGACCGGAGCGATCGAATCGAAGAAATACAGGCGTTGGGATCCGATGAGGGTGAACAGGGATTGGGTCAGGCGATCGGAGCTCAAGGGGCCGGAGGCGACCAAGGTGAGTTCCTCGGGATCGAGTCCGGCGGCCTCCTCCCGGTGCAGGGTGATGCGGGGATGGGTGGCGATGGCCTTCTCCACCGCCGCGGAAAACATGGCCCGATCGATAGCCAGGCTTTCCCCGGCGGGCACGCGCGATTCCATGGCCAGGGAGATCAATCGGGAGCCCATCAGGCGCAATTCTTCCTTGAAGAGCCCATGGGCCGAGGTCAGGCCCAATCCCTTGAAGGAATTGGAACATACGAGCTCGGCCAGGTCCCCGGTCTTGTGGGCCGGCGTCGTCACCTGCGGGCGCATTTCCCACAGGTCTACGTCCAGTCCGGCGTCGGCGAGCTGGAGGCTGGCTTCGCAGCCGGAAAGGCCGCCTCCGATGACTTTGATTCTTGGCATGGCTCAGGACCCGATGGGGAAGGAGGGAAGGAAAGCGAAAGGAAAGGACAAGATACGAATCGGGGAACCAAAGCCTTGCGGCCTAGGGGTCAATGACTGGAACCCAGACCCTGGATTTCCAGGTATTCGGTGAAGGCCCTCAGGGCCATCTTCCCGATCTGGTCACGGGTGGCCGGGAGCGATGTCAGGAAGGCGCAGTTCTCGATCAGGTTTTCCAACTGGGGCGGGCCGATCAGACCGAGCCGGTAGAGCTCAAGGAGGTAGTCGTACGCTTCCACGGAGATGAATTCCCGCTCCATCGGATGGAGCACCCGGATTTTGACGGGCGACTGCCGGCTTTGTTCCGCCTGGGAGGATGCCCAGGAGACCAGGGCGTCCGCCGTGGTCTTGTTCAAGCCCAGCCGATGCAGGTCCGCGGCCAGGATGTCCCATTGGGGGGACAGGTCCATCGGCGCGGGACGGGTCCCCGGCCTGTGGGCCTGCGCCTTGTTGCGGGCCGGCTTGGGCTTGCCGCTCGACGCCGCGCTCTTGACGAAACGGGGCGCGTTCCGCTCGGCCTTCATGTGCAACAGCAGGGAATCGAAGATCTTGGACTGCAGTTGCGGATTGATATCGATCATGATGGTGCGGCCTCAGTGGCGGAAATGCCGCGTCCCGGTGAAGACCATGGCCACGCCCAGCTTGTCCGCCGTGGCGATTACGTCTTGATCGCGCAGGGAACCGCCCGGCTGCAGGATGAACCGGATGCCGCCCTCATGGGCCGCGACCACGTTATCGTCGAACGGGAAGAAGGCGTCGGAGGCCATGACGCATTTGGACAAGGCCTGCTTGACGTAGGCATCGGCCTCGGCGCCCTTGAGGCCGGTGGCTTCCGCTTGCCTCTTCAGGTTTTCCCTCGCGCGCGGCTGGCACAGCTTGAGGTTCGAGTCGATGCGGTTCGGCTGGCCCGGGCCCATGCCTACCAGGGTGAATCGTCCGGGCGCGTATTCCTGGCCGATGACGATGGCGTTCGACTTCACGTGCTTGCAGGCCTTCCAGGTGAAGAGCGCCAAGGCTTTCAAGGATTCCGGAAGGACGGTCTTGGTAGGCGATTCCCATTTGCGGTTCAGTTCCACGTCCCGATCCTGGACCAGCATGCCGCCCAGGATATGCTTGTAGACCTTGCGCTCCGTGGCCGGGACCAGTTTGCCGATGTCCAGCAGGCGGATGTCCTTGCTCTTCTTCTGGAGGTATTCGAGCGCGTCCGGCGCGAAACCGGGGGCGATCAGCAATTCCACGAACCGGCCCTTGAGCTTCTCGGCCGTGGCCAGATCCACGGGACGCGTTACCGCGATAACGGATCCGAATGCCGAGACGGGGTCGCCCTCCCAGGCCGCTTCGAACGCTTCGGCCAAGGTGGCGCCCGTGGCGTAGCCGCAGGGGTTCATGTGCTTGATGATGGAAACGGCCGGGGAATCCTGGAGCTCGCGGACGGATTCCAGAGCGGCGTCGGCATCGACCAGGTTATTGAAGCTGAGCTCCTTTCCGTGGAGCTGGCGGGCGGATCCCAGGTTGGGCTCCTTGGAGTACTGAACGTCCTTCTCCAGAAAGAAGGTCGCCTTCTGGTGATCGTTCTCGCCATAACGGAGGGTCTTGCCCTGCACGAAGGAGAGCCTCAGGGACGGGGACTTCTCAAGGGTGGCGGAGAGGAATTCGTCGATGGCGGAATCGTAATCCGCGGTGTGGCGGAAGACCTTGAGGGCCAGAGCCTGGCGGGTGGAAGGGGAGGTATCGCCTTCCCTTTTCAGTTCCGCGGCCACCTGGGCGTAGTCGGCCGGATCGCAGACCACGGTGACGAAGCGGTAGTTCTTGGCCGAGGATCGCAACATGGCCGGGCCGCCGATGTCGATGTTCTCGATGGCATCTTCCAGGGCCACGCCGGGCTTGGCCACGGTTTCGCGGAAGGGGTAGAGGTTCACGGCCACGATATCGATGGCCTCGATGCCGTTCGCGGCCATCTGGGCCTTGTGTTCCGCGCTGTCGCGGATGCCCAACAGGCCCCCATGTATCTTGGGATGGAGGGTCTTGACGCGGCCGTCCAGGATTTCCGGCGAGCCGGTGTATTCGGAAATGGCGATGGCGGGCACACCCTTTTCCTTCAGGAACTTCAGCGTCCCTCCGGTGCTTAGGATGCGGATGTCCATGGCCGCAAGGGCCTGGGCGAACTCCAGTAGTCCGGTCTTGTCGGATACGCTCAAAAGGGCTGTCTTCTTGATGGCTCGTTGCTCCGGAGTTGCCGAGGCAACTCCATGCGCCTCGCTTTTATTGGGATTGTTCACGGAATTCCTTTCCTGTCAAAAGCGCGAAGGCTTCCAGGTATTTGCGGCGGGTCTTCTGGACCACGTCCGCGGGCAGTTCGGGGCCCGGGTACGTCTTGTCCCAGTCGAGGGTGTTCAGGTAGTCGCGCACGTATTGCTTGTCGAAGCTGTCCTGTTCGCGTCCCTCGGCATAGCCGGCCGCGGGCCAGAAGCGCGAGGAGTCAGGCGTGAGAACCTCGTCGATCAGGATGGTCTTCCCGTCCACCACGCCGAATTCGAATTTGGTGTCCGCGATGATGACGCCCTTGGTCGCGGCATAGGACCGGGCGCGGGAATAGATGTCCAGGGTGAGCTCACGCAAGCGTTTCGCGTCCCCTGCGCCCACCATGCCCTCCATGGTCCTGAAATCGATGTTCTCGTCATGGCCGATGTCGTTCTTTGCGGCGGGCGTGAACAGGACCGGATCCAGCTTGCAACTTTGCTTCAAACCCGGGGGCAGGGCGTTGCCGCAAACCGCGCCGGTGGCCAGGTATTCCTTCCAACCCGATCCCGCCAGGTAGCCGCGCGCCACGCATTCCACGTCGAAGCGCTTGGCCTTCTTGACGATCATGAAGCGGCCGCGCAGGTAATCGCGATGCCGGTCAAGGGATGCGGGCAGATCCTTGAGGTCTGCGGAGAGGAAATGGCTAGGCACGCCGAGGTGGTTGAACCAGAACACCGAAAGCTGGGTCAGGATGGCGCCCTTGTCCGGAATGGGGGTGGGCAGCACCACGTCGAAGGCCGAAAGGCGATCGGTCGCCACCATCAGGAGCTTGTCCCCCAGGTCGTAGACATCCCGTACCTTGCCTCGGGAAAACAAGGGAATTTCGGTGATGGGAGGAGGGGTCGAAGCGACGGGGTTGCTCATGCGACAAAAATAGCCCTGCAGGGAAGGGACGTCAATTTGCTTCGCGGATAAATGCGGTCTAAAAACGGCGGGAAGAGTCGGCCGGCGCCGCATTGGGCGCGCCGGCAGGCTTTTTATCGGCAACCACTCCGAAATGGTACCAAAGGCCAAGGGTCGCCTGGACGGCGGAACTGCCCCAATGCGCCTTGCCCGTGGGCGGGGCGTACCGCATGATCCCGGTCCAGGCCTGGTCGGAGGTGAAATCCTGTTGCAGGAACCCGATGGCCCCGGCCAGCCGCCAGGGGCCGGTGAGGGCTTGTTGCATGCCGAATTGGATTTCGTAAGCCGAACCGGAAGGATTGAAGCGGGCCTGGGCCGATCCGTAAGGCGTGTACAATTCCGAGCCGCCGAGGTTCCAATACAAGAGGCCTTGCATGAAAAGCCCCAGTCCGCCGGTGACCGAAAGGAAGGACGGAGGGATGTAATACCGGATGCCGACCCCGCCCAGGTTGGATTGCACGGCGTACCATTCGTCTCCGGCATGGTTCGAGTTCCTGTCCCCAAGGACCGCGGTCTGCTTGTACCAGAAGGAATGGGTTTTCGCCACGACATCGAGATAGGGACCGACGGGGAAAACGGCCTGCAAGCCGATGGGGAAGGCCATGTGGACGGGTTCGAAATCCTGCAGGGTCTTGAGCCCGATCGCGCTGTCCCTGGCCTCCCTGACCGCAAGCGAGGTCCTGAACGCATCCTTCGCGTCGAAGTCCATGAAGTCGACCCCGAGGTAGACTGAAAAGGCGGGATGGCGCTTACGCAGCCTTTCCGTTACGGTATCCGCCGCCGCGCTGTCCGCCCTGGTTTTCGGAACCGCGGTGGGCGCGGCCGACCATGGGGAAGGGCCGGCCTCCACCTTCCGGAAAGGATCCTGGATCGCGGAATCCGGTTTGAACGCGGGAAGGGTATCGGCCGTTTGCGATGAGGAAGGCACGGCAGCGCCCGCGATCCAAAGGAGGGCGAGGCAAATGGCGACTTTGAAAGAGCCGTTAACGGGGAGGCGTGTCCAGGCGCGGATCATATCAGGTCATTCCCCGGCTACCCGCGGCTTGCAGGCCGTACAAGCCTTCGGACCGGACATAATCGCGGATTTCCGGAAGCACCCCGGCCTTTTCCAGGTCCCCGGTGGCCTCAAGGCTTTCGCGGATGGCGCGGGATTCCCCAGGGAACTCCAACAAGGTCAGCCCGATAACGCCTTCCCGCAAGGCCCCCAGCGGGACGCCATTACGGGGATAGACCACCAGGGTGGCTTCCTTGAGTACCTCCTCCCATCGATGCCAAGTCGGGAAGATGGCCCAATTGTCGGCTCCGATCAGGAAATGCCACTGATGCTCCGGGCCGTGCTCGGCCTTCATGGCCAAGATCGTGTTCAGGGAATACGATGGAACCGGAAGGCGCGCTTCGATTTCGGAAACGGAATGCCGGGGCATATCAGCGGTGGCGAGCCGGACCATGGCGACGCGTTTTTCGAAAGGGGTTCCGGGCCGGGATTTATGGGGAGGATCCTGGGCCGGAACCCAGAAAACCCGGTCCAGGCGCAGGGTGTCCGAAGCGGAACGGGCCACATGACGATGGCCCTCGTGGGGAGGATCGAAGGAACCGCCGAAAATGCAGTACTTCACATCGCTTCCTGGCGCTTGCCTTGCTCCTGTTCTTCCTTTTTGTCCCGCGCCAGCTTGGTACGGGCCTTTTCGAGTTTGCTGAAGGCCTTCTTCACCTTGTCGCGGAACGGATCATCCTTGGCTATGCCGTCGAATTTGGCCAGGTAGGATTCGGCCTCATCGAACTGCCCCATATCGGTATAGCATTCGGCCAGTTTGAGATTGATATCCCGTTGATTGACGCGGGAGCCGTACTCCTTCAGCAGGTTCTTATAATAGATGGCGGCTGCCTGGGGTTCGCCCATACGGTTGTAAAGCCGGGCGATCATCATCTGCTTCTCGACGAGGAGGTCCTTGAGCTTCTCGATTTCCTGCCTGGCGCTGTCCGCACGGGTTCCATCGGGATATTCGTTCAGGAAGTTCTCGTACGCGATTATGGCATCCAGGGTTTTGGTCTGGTCCCGGGAAGGCTTTTCCGTCTGGTGGCCCGCGGACTGGGCGATGCGGTAACGGACGAGTTCCCCGTATTTCTTGGAGGCGGGGAAGTCCTTCAGGAATGAGTTGTACTCGGACTCGGCTTCATCCCACTCCTGCAGATTGAAATGGGCCTCGCCCAGGTCGAAAAAAGCCTCTTCGGTGAAAGGGGAGCCCGGGCATGCCGTCACGAGTTCGGATAGGAGCTCCTTGGACTGCACGTATTTCTTCTTCTCGAACTTGGGCCTGGCCTTGTCCCATTTTTCCTGGCAGGATTCTTCCAGCGAGAGCTTCTTGCTCGAGGAGCAGGCCAGCAGGGCGAAGGCGCCCGCAATCGCGCAGGCGAGGACGATCAGGTTGCCGCCACGGGAGGTCCCGGAGGTCGATGTATCGAGTATGATTGAGTCCGCTCTTAAAGGCATTTTGGCCCCGATTTCATGGTTCGCTGCAAAAGGCGATCGGCCTTGGAACATGCTGAGTGAAGCGATAAAACGCCCCTCTCACTCCAATTTGGCCAGTTCTTCCTTAGCCCGTTCGGTATATTCGCTATCGGGGTACAAAGATACAACTTTTTTGAATTCCTCAGCAGCTTGCCGCTTCTCTCCGAGCCTCAGGTAGCAGTACCCGAGTTTAAGTTGGGCGTCATCAGCCTTTTCCGTTTCGGGGAAGGTGAATACCTTGCGGAAAGCGGTGATGGCCTTGGCGAAATTCCCTTGGGCGAAATTGCATTCCCCGATCCAATAATGGCAATTGTCCGCATAGGTGCTGGCGGGGAATTTCCCGAGGAGTTCCTCGAACTTGGCGATCGCCTTGGGATAGTCCCGGCCGTAATACAGATCGAAGGCCTTCTTGTAAAGCTGGGCCTCGGCATCCGAGGCGGGAGGCTTGCGGGCGGCGGACTTGGCCGCTTTTACCGCTTTGGCGGCCGCGGCAGCTTTGACGGTATCGCCTTTGGCGGCTTTAGACTCGGATGAATCCAGGGCGGTGGGGGAGAAGGTGGCCATTTTGGGAGGCGCCGACGGAGTCCTGGCGAGGCGGTCTTCCAGGTTGCGCAACTGTTCCGTCATCAAGGACATCTGCTGGGTGAGTTCTTCAATCCTGGAAAGCGGAAGGTTGGCCAATTCATCCCCCAAAGAGGAAATGCGGGTTTCCAACTCGCGCACCTTGGTCTCCAGACTTTGCAGGGCGAGCTTGTTCTCCTGGGAAAGCTTAAGGGCCTCGTCCGAGTTTTCCTTGAGCTGGAGCACGTCGATTTCCGGAAGGGAGGGGTCGCCGGAGCGATGCTTGGGCGCGGCCGCGCAGGCGGATAGGAACAGGACGACACCGAGGACGGCTGAGCCGATTGTGATGATTTTCAGCGGTATCCGGTTCCCGTTTCTCATGTTATGTCGCAATCCTGTTTACTTACTTTAAGATGTAGTATATTCAACTCAAATGATACTCGCAAGGTATATCCTGAGGGAGCATATCGCTCCTTTCTTCTATGCCTTGTTCGTGATCACCTTCCTCTTCCTAGTCGACTTCCTCATCCGCATCCTCTCCTCCATCCTGTCCAAGGGACTCGGCTGGCGAGTGGTACTGGAAATCCTGGTCCTCAACCTGGCCTGGATGCTCGCGCTTTCCATCCCCATGGCGGTTCTCGTTGCCACCTTGATGGCATTCGGACGATTTTCCTCGGACAACGAGGTTACGGCCATGAAATCCCTCGGGATATCCCCGTTCAAGGCCATGCTTCCGGTCCTGGTCGTGGCGGTAATCCTGGGCGGGGGCCTGGTGTATTTCAACAACGACATCCTTCCCGAAGCCAATTTCAGGGCCGCCGCGTTGCGGAACGATATCGGCCGCAAGAAACCGACGGCCCTCATCACTCCGCGAACCTTGATCCGTGACTTCGAGAACTATCTGATCTGGATCGACCGTCTCGATCAGGGTACGGGCCAGCTGGGCGGAGTCCGCATCTACAACGTTGAGGCGGGAAAACCGATCCGGTACACCTATGCGGATTCGGCCTCCATGGAATACGCCAACGGAGGCAAGAGCATCCTCATCCACCTGCAGGGCGGCGAGAACCATTTCGTCGATCCCAAGGAAACGGCCAATTACGTGCGGGTGCGGTTCCGCACCCAGGACGTGGCCATCGATAACGTGGACGCCACCCTGGAGCGCCACCAGCGTTCCTACCGGACCGATCGCGAAATGTCCATCCAGGACATGTTGGGGATCGTCAAGGCGAGCGAATCCCGCTTGAAGGGGTTACGCCAGGAATACCGGGAGAAGATCTTCGACGAACTGCATGCCCTGGACATCGTCCTGATGGCCGATACGGTCAAGGACGTCCCGCCCCGCCTGCTCCAAGGGACCTGGTGGAAGGACGATCCGATCGGGACCATCGCGTATGCCGAGGTGAAGCGCCAGGAAAAGGACAAGATGTACCTGATCGAGAGGTACGAACGCCGCGAGGAGAATGAACGGAAGGAGATCAGCCAGTTCATGGTGGAGATCCACAAGAAATTCTCCATTCCCATGGCCTGCCTGGTATTCGTATTCATCGGGGTTCCCCTGGGCATCATGGCCCGGCGCGGCGGGATCGGGACCGGCGTCATCTACAGCGTGGCCTTCTACCTCCTCTACTGGGTTTGCATGATACGGGGCGAGGTGATGGCGGATCGCCTTATCATCCAGCCCTGGGTCGCCATGTGGGCGCCGAACATCATCGTCGGGATCGGGGGCCTGTTCCTGGTATTCCGGATGGCGCGGGAGAATTACCTGAACAACATCTCGCTCCCGCAGAAGCTGCTCCGACTTGTTTGGCGCAAGCGGGAAAGGCCGGCGGCGTGAGGATCCATACCCGCCATGTCCTGATGGGATTCCTGGGCCTGCTGCTCCTGACCGTTGCGTCCATCGTGGTCATATTCGTGGTCATCGATTTCGTCGGCAATAGCAAGGTCTGGCTGACGCGGTCCCCCAAGGATGTCATCCATTACTACCTGGATTTCCTGCCGCATATCATCTACCTGATCTTGCCCATCGCCGTATTGCTGGCTTCCGTCTTTTCCATCGGCAATATGTCCCGGCACCTGGAGTTGGTGGCTTTGCGGGCGGCGGGGATCTCGGTGGTCCGCATCCTGATGCCCATCCTCACGTTCGGCGTCCTGATGAGCGGTTTCATGTTCTGGTTCGAGGACGCGGTCCTGCCGGACGCGAACCACCGCCGCTACGAGATCAACGAGCCCAAATCCCAGGACGGGGAATCCGGCGGCGATCCGATGGAGAAGTTCAACTACCTGTACACGGCTTCGGACGGGACCATAGTGTATTTCGATTTCTATTCCGGGCATCGCACATCGGGACAGGGTGTCACCGTGATCTCCCAGCCGAAGCACGGCCCAATGGCCATGCGCATCGATGCCCGTACCCTGGCCTGGGAGAAGAAGGCCTGGGTTCTGAAGGACGGGACCAAACGGGTATTCAAGCAGGGCGCCCTGGAGGCGACCGCGTTCAAGGAAATGCCGTTCCCGGAATTCAAGGACCAGCCCAAGGATCTGCTGGATGATCGATCCTATCCTGATGAGATGGCAATCAAGGAACT
>JAQBPO010000008.1 GCA_028287465.1 Fibrobacterota bacterium | reverse complement strand
AATCCAACCTTCCACGAAGAGGATATCCCCGACGATGGGCCGGTTCACAGCGAGAAAGGGTTGAACACCCTTGAGGAAGACCCATCCCACGGCCAGGAAAATCCCGGCCAGGAGAATGGACCCCCTCAGGCTGGGCACCACGACCTCGCGGCGCCGCAGCAATCCGAAACCGAAAGATTCCCTGGGCATCCCTTTATTCTAGCACTCGCGCCACGCCAATCCAAGCTCCCATGGTGACACCGACGTTACCTGCGCCACCCCCCGGGAGCGAATGCGGGCGGCAAAAACGCCGGGTGCCGACCCCCCATTATTGTTATGTTAACCGGGCATGGATTGACGGGGTCCGGAGCGACCGGCCCCGGTTCGGGACACCAGGCCTTTATCGGGAATAGCGCGATTGCCAGCCAAGAAGGAAACCAGCCGCAAGGCCGTTTTTTTGGACCGGGATGGAACCCTGAATAAAAACACCCATTATTTGATCGATTTTGGGGATTTTGAGCTGCTTCCGGGGGTGGAACAGGCTCTTCGGCTATTGCAGGATCTGGATTATCGCCTCTTCGTGGTCAGCAACCAGAGCGGGGTGGCCCGGGGATATTTCCCCTTCGAGGCCGTAGAAGCCCTGCATCGGAAAATCGAAGCCCATATGGCCACCCTGGGGATCCGCCTGGAGGAGATGGCCTTCTGCCCGCATCATCCCCAAGGCTCGGTCGCCGCGTATACCATGGACTGCGACTGCCGAAAGCCCAAACCCGGTATGCTGCGTTACCTGGCCACGAAATACGATGTCGATATCTCCCGGAGCATCATGGTCGGCGACAGCATGAGCGATGCGATGGCGGGACTCAATGCGGGGATGGCGTCAGCGTGGATCAAATCCGATCCGGGGGCGCCGAGGGCCGGACAGGTTGACAACCTGCCGAATTTAAAGGAATTTGTTTCCCTACTTGATTTTGCCGAGAGTTTAAGGGACTTTTGACCGACGGAAAAAACGGGTATGGATGAAGAACTGAAGATTATCGAAGGTTTGTACAAGGCGGGTCAGCTTAACAGCATCTGCGCGCACCTTCTGGAATTCGTCTCCCGCCACAAAGAGGAGATCCGCCAGATCGCGGCGCGCGGCCATCGCGCGGACAATACCCTCGTCGAAGCCACCAAGCAGTTGATCCAACATCGCGGCTCCATCCATCTCCCTTCGGAAATGGCCGACCAGATCAAGGAAATCAACAACGAGATATGGTACCGCGGCGAACACGGCGATTACAACCGCTCCAAGATCCAGGAAGAGTGGGCCATGCGGTACGCTTCCATGTGGCGCAATTTCCGCATCAAGGAAATCCTCTTCGTCTGCGACCAGAAGGCCGACGAAATCAAGGGTATCATCAAGTAGTCCCGGGCGGCCCTCCGCCCCGCCTCCCTTCCTCCGCTCTCCAACCCCGACCTGGCGCCGCTCTTCCGTGACGGCGCTCCCGCATGGTCTTTGTCCCAACCATACCTTGCTATCTTGAAGCTATAAACGCCCTTTGAAGCGATGAGCGTGGGGTTCGCGAAGCGGACCGCACAGCGAGGAGCCCCTATCATGTCCGATATACAAGAACCCGAGCACGTAACCGACCGCCTTTTCGGATTCTTCGAACGGCTCAAGACCATGAGCTCGATCAAGCGATTCGGCACCCTGCCCATGATCGAGATCGAGAGCGTCGCCTCCCATTCCTACAACGTGGCCATCATGGCCCTGATGATCGCGGATTACGACGACGAGCTCGCGGTCAATCGCGAGGCCCTGCTGCGCAAGGCCCTGTTCCACGATTTCGAGGAGACCATCCTCTCCGACATCCCCCACCCCATCAAGCATCGCTTCAAGGGCGGCAAGCTAGGTCAGCTCCTCAAGGAGATCGTTCCGGAACTCATCGAGAACGAGATTTTCAAGGAACTGCCGGACAAGCTCAAGCAGCAATACGTGCGCGCCGCCCTGAGCGCGAAAGAGGATCTGGAAGGCCAGATCGTGGCCGCCGCGGACGCGATGGACATCATCATGACCTCGCTGCGCGAATTGAAGCTGGGCAACCAGTACTTCGACCGGATTTTCGACGTGGGCCTGGGCATGCTGAAGAAATACGACCGCTTCAAGTTCGCCAAGCTGTTCGCGGAAAGCGCCAGGCGCTACAAGGACCGGGGCGGGGAGCTGAACGGGCAGCCCACCTTTTCGGATGAATTCGTGACCTAGAAGGTTCCGGCGGGAACGAGCAGGACGGAAATCACTCCTGCGGCCGCGATGAGGTTCAGGACATTATCGATGCGGCTTACGACGTGCTGCCCGTTGGTATATCCCTCCCCCGCCAGGATCCTGCGCTCTGACCGGATATCCATGCTCGCCGTTACCGCGAATTTCAGGGCCAGCGCGGCCAGCACCCAAAAAGCCACCGAGGATACCCGCAGCACGACCAGATAGGCGATGGGCATCCCCACATAAAAAAGCAGGTTGAGCCTGAGCAGGCGCGGGGCCGCGTCCGTTTCGGCCAATGCGGCGCGGAACTGTTCGATCTTTTCCGAAAGATAGGCATGGGAGCTCGTCAGCTGATGCAGGTTCAGGCCCGCATAGAGGACGGTCAGGATGGCGGAAAGCTTGGCGTAGACCAGCAGATTCAGAATTGTCTATCCCTCGTCCATGGATTCCTGGATGCGCAGGTAGGATTGGTACCGGAAGTCCGGGAGCTTTCCGGAGGCCACGGCCGCGAGAACCGCGCAGCCGGGTTCGCCCTTATGGGCGCAGTCCCGGAATCTGCAGAGCTGAAGATAGGGACGGAAATCCCGCCAGTAATCGGCCAGCTCTCGCTTGGTCACGCCCACGATGCCCAGTTCCCGGATGCCGGGGGTATCGATGATGCATACGCCGCCGTCCCGGTACAGGTTGGACGTGGTCGTGGTATGCCGGCCCTTGCCGTCGCCTTTGCGAACGTCGCCGACCTCCGGATCGGATCCGGGGAACAACTTGCGGATCAGGGAGGATTTGCCCACGCCGGATGGACCGCTGAGCACGACCTTGATGCCTTGCAGGGCCTTGCGGAGGTCCTCCAGGCCGATGTCGAGCTTGGCCGATACGGAAACCACGGGATAGCCGAGGCCGCGGAGATAGGTCAGCTCTTCGGGCAGCTTATCGTCCAGGTCGACCTTGTTCATGCAGATGATGGCGTCGATGGAGAAGATCTCCGCCAAGGCGAGATAGCGATCGACCATGCGCGGATTGAAGTCCGGCTTGGCCGGGGTGGTCACCACCACGAGGGCGTCCACGTTGGCCGCCAGGATCAGCTCATCCGACCTGCGGTCCATGGGACCTGGCCGGGAAATCTTGCTGGTGCGGGGCAGGATGCCCGTGATCATGGCTTCCTGCTGGGTGCCGGCGCGGATGAAGGTGACCCTGTCGCCGACCGCGAAGTTGGAGAATCCGGCCAGATCGATGGTGGGGCTGTACTGGCAGTGGTAGTCCACGCCGTCGTCGCCCGCGACGGTGGCGGTACGGCGCTGGACTTCGACCAGGGTACCCAGGAGAGGGGAACCTTCCAGGTTACCCCCCATAGCCTTCGGCTTCCAATTGCTCGAGTTCCTTGTAGAGTATCGCCAGGCCGTCCTCGGCGTCCTTCTTCTCCTTGGCCAAGCGCGTGGCCAGGACGGGATCCTCATAGGTGCCGGGCAGGCAGAGTTCGGCGTCCAGGGTCGAAACCTTCTGGTCCAGCCCGGAGATGGCGGATTCGATCTCGCCCCAGCGCTTTTCGGCCTTGCGTTTCTGCTTCTCGGCGTCCTTCTTGGCTTCCCAATCCATCGGGGCGGGCTTCGCCGCGGTGCCGTTGGAAGAAGACCCGTTGACCGCCGCGCCGTTCGATGCGGCCGGACCGGGCGAGGAAGGGACCGGGACCGCCGCGGCCTTGGGCTTGGGCGGATTGTTCTTCGAGGGCGCGGACCCGGCATTGGCATCGCCGAGTTTGGTCAGGCCGGTCTTGGTCGCGGAGGGTTTCGCCGCCTTGCCGCCGCCATTGCCGTTGGCCTGCTCTTCCGCGTAGCGATCGCTCAGGATTTTGCTCAGGTAGTAATGGTAGTCGCCCGGGTAGTCCGTGACCTTGCCGCCCTTCACCAGGATCACGCGCGTGGCGATGTTCTCGACGAAGTAGCGGTCATGGGAGACGAAGATGACCGTTCCCGTGAACTCGTCCAGCGCCCGCATCAGCAGATGCTTGGAATCCATGTCCAGATGGTTGGTCGGTTCATCGAGGATGAGGACGTTGCAGTTCTGCAGGAGCAGGCGGCACATGCGCACGCGCGCGCGCTCGCCTCCGGAGAGGATGCCGAACTTCTTGAAAGCGTCGTCGTCGCTGAAGAGCATGGCGCCCAACACGGAGCGGAGCTGCTGGGTCCCGATCTTGGGGAGCGATGCGGAAAGGTAGGACAACAGGTCCATGGCCGCTTCCGCGGGAGTCGGCTCCTCGTACTGGGCGAAGTACCCGATCACGACCCCGGAACCGATGGTCACCTTGCCGCGCGTCGGCGTTTCGATCCCTTGGATCAACTTGAGCAAGGTGGTCTTTCCCGCGCCGTTGGGCCCGACCAGGACGGCATGATCGCCGCGCTGGATGCCGAACTTGCCGTTCCGGAAGATGGTGTTCTCGCCGTAGGCCTTGTCCAGATCCTCCACCTCGAACACCCATTGGCCCGAGGGGGGCGCTTCCGGGAACTTGAGGCGGATGGTGGATACGCCGGTGGGGATCTCGATGCGCTCGATCTTGTCGAGCTGCTTCTGCTTGCTCTGGGCCAGGGTGGCCTTGCTGGCCTTGGCCTTGAAGCGCTCCACGAAGCGTTCCAGGCCCGCGATCTCGTCCTGCTGCTTCTTATGGGCGCGCAGCAATTGCTCCATGCGCAGCGCCTTCTCCTCCTCGTACCGCTCGTACGGCACGGGGTAATAGGTCAGGTTGCTGTTGGTGATCTCCATGATGCGGTCGCAGGTGCGATCGACGAACTGGCGATCATGGGAGATGAGCACCATGCTGCCGGAGTATTCCCGGATATAGCTTTCCAGCCACATGATCGATTCCAGATCGAGATGGTTGGTGGGCTCATCCAGGAAGAGGCAGGTGGGCTGGGACAGGAGCACGCGGGCCAGGGCCACGCGCATGCGCCAGCCGCCGGACATGGCCGCCAGTGGCCGGTCCTGCTCCTCGTTGCTGAAACCGAGGCCGGCCAGGACGGTGCGGGTCTCGCTCTCGGCGGTGTAGAAGTTGCTGCGGATGAGCTCGTCCTGGAGGAAGTCCATCCTGTTGTATTCGGATTCCGTGGCCTCGCGCTCGCCCAGGATGGCATGCAGCCCGTCCAGTTCCTTGGAGAAATCGAGCGCTTCGGAAAAGGCCTGCAGGGCCGCGGTGTAGACGGTATGATCTCCATCCTCCCCCAGATGCTGGCGCAGGAATCCGATCTTGACCGAACTGGAGCGGATGATCTGGCCGCCGTCCACCTGTTGCTCGCCGCAGAGGATCTTGAGGAGGGTGGTCTTGCCGGAGCCGTTGGGGCCCGCCAGGCAGATCTTCTCTTTGTCCCCCAATTGGAAGGACAGCTCCTTGAACAGGTACCGATCGCCGAAAGTGAGGGTGAGGTTGCGTACGTCTATCATAATCTGATCGGTGCCCTAAGTTAATTAAATGTCCGCGCCAGCGCGTTTAGCTAACATTATCCGTATGTTCGGCGACTGGGTCAAACTCGCACGCCTTCCCAACGCCGTTACGGCGGGAGCGGGAGTCTGGCTTGGCCATGCCTGCCTGCCCGGCCGCTTCGCTTGGGGCGAAGCCGCCCTGGGATCCGCCGCCATGGCCCTTCTGGCCGCGGCCGGCAATATGCAAAACGATGCGCTGGATGTGGAGGCCGATCGCATCAATCGACCGGATCGGGCCATTCCTTCCGGCCGGGTCGCCCGCGGGACCGTCATGAACGCCGCCCTCGCTCTCTATATCCTGGCCATCCTGGCCGGATTCTCCCTGGGCCGATATGATGGTTTTTTGACCGTAAGCATGGCCTCGCTCCTCTGGCTCTATAATCACCGCCTCAAGGCCATGCCGCTCTGGGGTAACCTCGCGGTGGCGGCCCTGTGCGCCCTCGCCGTCTATTTCCCCGAAGTGCCCCATTTTCCCGACTATACCCTTTTCCCGGTCCTTTTCGCGTTTCTCACCACTTTGGCGAGGGAAGTGGCCAAGGATGCGGAGGATATGGCCGGGGACCTGGCCGTGGGATATTCGACCCTGCCCATCCGGTTCGGGGAAAAGGCCGCCAAGACCGTTTCGGCAGGCGCTTGCATCGTGGTGGTCCTCCTCCTTCCGGTCCCGTGGCTCCGCCTGGGTTATCGCGCCGGCTACCCGGTTATCGCCGCGGCGGGATTATTGCCGCTTCTGGCGACCATCGTTTCCGCCGTATTACGGCCGGGCACGGACTGGCACTCCGTCCAAAGCCGTTTGAAATGGGCGATGTTGGCCGGGATGGCGGCGATTCTGGCGGGAGTGGTCGGCATGCAGGGCGCCGTCTCGGCGGCCGTCAATCAATAAGCGATTTCCAAGGACCAGTAATGCGCCGGGCTCAAGGTGGCATGACCTTGGAAGGCGTATTGGAACCGGAACATCGACCATTGCAACCCCAGACCAGCGGTCAAGCCGGGCTCCTGCTCACCGATGGGGAATCCAGCCCTGGCGGTGAGGACCCTCTTCCATGAGACCTCCAGGCCCACGGGCCATACCATCTCCTCGTCGTTGCGGGTGCGCGCGTCCACGGCTGCGGACGCCTCCAGGCCGGCGCCGATCCCATGCGAATAGGCCAACCCGGCCTGCAGGGCGGTGGGCGGAAAGGGATCGCGGTTGTTGGCATCCTTCGCCTTGGTGGTCCAGAAGTCCGCGTTGACGGCGCTGGCGCCCGCGACCAGTCCGGGCAATATGGGGTAGCGCGCTCCCGCATTGATCATGGCGGCGGAATAGCTGGCGTTGGCGATGCTGTTGTTCGCGAAGTTCAGGGTGACGCCCCATTGGAGGTCATTGAACCGTCCCGCAACGCCCCCCTGGGCCTTCAGGGTATGCGCCCCGTAGTCGGACGTCTGATTGTCCTGGGCCGTGTAGCCGGGGATGTCCTCGAACCCCAGGTAACGGGCATTGAGCAGGATACGGTAGCCGGTGACGGGGATGGACCAGGTGATATGGCTGCTATTGGCCTGGAACTCGGAGAAGGGATAGCCCTTGCCCACCACGAGGCGCCCGGAATCGGCGGCCGCGGCCGCGGGATTGAGATCGATTTCCCCGGCGCCATCGGCCAAGGCCACGCCCGCCCCGCCCAGGGCGACCACGCGCGGGGAGAGGGGCAGTTTCAGGAACTTGAAGCTCGCTTCGCCGAATTGGCGGTCGAACTCCAGGGCATGCGCCGGGACCAGAACGGCCAGGACGAGGAAAAGGGGCCAGGCCGTGGCCGGTAGACGGGCTTGCATAGGGGAGATAAACTAAAAAGATTCGCTCAAAGGGTGAACCGGAAGCCTGCGGCGAAGGGATTGATGGTCAGGAACCCCCGTTCCGCCACGATGGCATAGTCGAATAGGAGCCGGTGCCTGCCCCAAGGCAGGGCATAGCCGAAACCGGCGGTCAGATTGCCCTGATCCATGCCCGCGCGGACATTCATCTGCTCGCCGAGATGCCAATCCGCCCCCAGGCGCAGGGCCTGGACATGGAAGGCCGCGTCGCTGGCGTACAGGTCCCGCTTGAGCTGGTAATCGATGGCTTCCGCGGCCAGGTCGATGGTCCTGCCCCATGCATGGGAGGTGTAGAACACGGCGGCCACCAGGGTCTTGGGCATGAAATCCGAAGCCGTGCGCTCGAAACCCTGGGCATCCTCGCTGGTGAGGGTGGTCTGATCGAAATCCGCGGACAGGTCCTTGTTGATGCCCAGGTTCCGCACCGTCACCCCGGTCTTCAGATCATTGCTCCAATGCTTGAACCACCCGAGGTTGAAGATCCCGATAACATTGACGTTACCCGTGCCTCCGCCCAGATCCGGGTTGTAGGAATACCATTGCACCGCCGCGCCGAAGCTGTTGCTGCGCGAAGTCTTGACCCCCATGCCCAGGTAGCTGCCGATGGACTGCGGCCGCGCCGTGCCCAGGGGTTTCTCGTCCCGGTCATAGGCGGGCACGTCGAAATCGCCGCGGTTCAGGACGCCCACGCCCACGCCCAGGTTGGCCGCCAGGCGCCCTTGCACTCCGGCGAAGCCGCCGTTGCGGGAAAGGGTGCGGATGTCCGCGCCCACGGCCGCGGTGGTGACGCGGTTGAAGGGCAGGATGGCCGGATTCCAGTAGGAGGCCGGCATGGCCTCTTCCGAGGCCGTGCCCGTATTGCCCATGCCCAGTTCGCGGATGCCGCCGCCCATGCGGTCCAGCCAGCCTTCATGGCCGCCCAGGATCTCATCGTCCGTGGCGGAAGCGGGCGCGAAGGCCCCGAGCAGGATCAGCAGGGTCCCGGCCGCGAGGGACTTGGCTCCGGCGGTCGCTCCAGGGCGGTTCACAGGCCCCTCCCGTGCACGGCGATGGCCTTGCCCCAGCCTTTTTCGCCCTTATCCGTCTGGATGAGGATGTAATAGGTGCCCACCGAGACATGGCGCCCGCTGGCGTCCTTGCCGTCCCAACGATCCTCCGCCGGGTTTTCGCTGCGGTTGCCGCCGCCCGTGCGCCTGGCGTTCTTGACGATGGTCTTCACCTTTTCCATGGCATAGTTGTAAACCGTGATGGTGACCTTGCCGTCCTTCTTGAGGCGGTATCCCAGGTTGACGAATTCCGGGCTGCCGTCCGGCGCGGTTCCCGAGAACAAGGTCGGAAAGGTGATGACTTCCTCCAAGCCGCCCTTGAGCTCCTTAAGGCTGTTCACGTTGGCCCATGCTCCGCCGTTCGACCCTCCGGTCTTGCGCAGGAAAAGGCCCTTGGAGGTGCTGCCCGCCATGAGCGCGGTCCGTCCGCCCTTGCGGACGACGGCGATATCGGTGAGTCGGCCCTGGCCACGCTGGATGGGGAGGCTGTCGGCGGCATCGAGGATGAGGTCGGCGAAATCGCCCGTGCCCCGGTTCGCCAGGACCGTGTCCTTGCGGAACGCGACCAGGCCCGGATTGTCGAGGTTGAAGTTGATGAAGGTCGTATCATCGATGTTGGCCGCTTCCGGGACGGGACTGAAGCCCGTGAGCGAGTCCGGAGAGCTGACGATCCCGGCGATGCGGGGGACGGTATGGAAGGTCCGGCCATGGTCGCCGCTGAAGAAATATTCCGAGCCGGAAAAGACCCACAAGATGTTGCGGGCCGCATCCGCATGGATGCGCTCGATGTGGATGGGGCTGCCCGGCTTGGCCGTGGGCAAGGAAATTTCGGGGAAAGCCCGGCCGGAAAGCAGACCGCGCCGCAATCCGGTATGGGTGCCGATAAGCAGCCAAACGCTGTCGCCAGAGGCGGAATCAACGGCGAGGGCGGCGACCGAGTCCGGGAAACCGATCTTATCGGCGACCTCGGCGATGGGCGAAACCAGGCAGGCCTTGCCGATGGCGCAGCGGAGGGCGGCGATCGCGGTATCCTCGTCTTCCGGCAAGGCGCGGAAGATCAGGGAATCCCCGCCCAAGGCCCCTTGGCCTTCCGGCTTGGCCTTGGCCAGGGCGAACCCGGCGTTGCCCCCGCCCACGACAACGGTATCATGCCAGAGCGCGAGGGCGGAAAACTCGACGCCAACGGTGACGGCCTTGTTCTGGCCGGCGGGACGGACGAACAGGATGGAATCCATCGGACTCTTTCCGTCCTGGCCCAAGGCCGCGATGCCGGCGAAGGTCGTATCCGCGCTGCGATTGTCGAAGAAGACCAGGGCCGACGCCTTGCGTCCTACCCCGCCGCGTATGCCCGCCTTGAACGGGAGGGATCCGTTGCGGATGTCCAACGGTTCCTTGAACGGATCGATGCGGCTGAAGTGGAGGCCGTCCCCGGCGAAGGCCCAGAACCCGTCCTGATCGGCGAGCACATGGGATATGGTCTTGGAGATGAGGGGATCGCTTTGTCCCGAGGCCAATCCCGCCCACAGGGACAGGGCGAGCGCGGCGGCGGCGCGCAGGGCGCCGTGGTTCATCTTCATGGGTGCCTGGGTTACCGGAAGTTGACGAATTGGCACTCGAAGTCCAGATTGGCGGCGCGGACGGCGGCCATGGCATCCTGCAAATCGTCCTTGCTCTTGCCTGTCACCCTCAATTGCTCGCCCTGGATGGCGACCTGGACCTTCAGCTTCTGTTCCTTGATGACCTTGACCACCTTCTTGGCGTCCTCGGTTTCGATGCCGGACTGGAATTTGGCGGTCTGGCTTACGGTCATCTTGCCGCCGGGCTGGGGCACGGAGTATTTCACGGTCTTGGGGCTCAGGCCGCGCTTGATCAGCCTGCCCTCGAACATGTCCCGGAGCTGGCCCAGCTTGAACTCGTCGTCCGCCACCAGGGTCACGATGCTGGTCTTGGGTTCCAGCTCCAGGGAAGCCTTGCTGCCCTTGAAATCGAAGCGGATGCCCAATTCCTTCTGGGTGGCCTGGACGGCATTGCGCAGCTCTTCCGGGTCGGTTTTGCAGACGATGTCGAAGGAATTATCGGACGGCATGGGTCTACCTCGGTGGAACGATGGGCGATTCGGGAATCGAAACCGGAAAGTTAATCATTGCTCGCGCATATCCACTACTTCGGCGTCCTTGGGAACGGCGAAGGTGAACTCCTTATCCTTGATCCCCCCGTTCCGCTTGACCGCGGTGACGGTATAGCGGGCCTCGTTGCCTGAAACGTCCCGGCTGGAGATCCGGTGCACGGAGAAATCCTTCTTGTTCAGCAGGACGGCCAGGCTGTCCAGGTTCTTCATGGCACGGGAGGGATCGAGGCGCAACTCCAGGAATTCCTTGGAACCGTCCTTGGCCTTGGCCAGGGAGAGCGGATCGGAATCGAGGAAGCGGAGCAGGACGTCCCCGGGTAACGGCTGGTCCTCAAGGTCCTTCGCTCCCTTGAGCACGACTTGATGGTTCTGCGCATGGTATTCCCAAAAGGTGGCGCCATTGGAGACGTAGGTGCCGCCGGGGATTTCCAGGCGGAATTTGTTAGCCCCCTTCAGCAGCAGCTTGCCCTGGTATTCGTCCTGTTTATCCAGGGCGGCGTTGTAGACCGATGCCTTGAACTTGAGGGTGAGATCCTTGGCCTCCCGATGGAAGGTCACGGCCTTCCGCAAGGCATTGCGCGCCTCGGTACGCATGGCGGATTCCGCGGGAGCGGCGCCGGAGGCCGCCGTGGGGGCGGGCGGCGGCGTGTCCGCCGCCAGGGGGCCGGAGGCGGTGATCGCCAGGAAAGCCGTGGCGAGGAGTAGGCCTCGGTACGGACGTTTGCGGAGCAGGTAAATCGCGGAATCCGGCATTGAACCACTCCAACCGTATGAGGTCGGTCTGTAATAAACAAATTTGGCGCAAAAAGCCAATGCTTCCCGGTGTATTTGGCCGCGACGCCTTTTTCCGGCGGGAATGCAGGGCACGGGAGGCGGGTTAATAAAGTTTATCCCGCCTCGATTTTTTCTTAAATTTATGCCTATGGAAAACGCCTCCCCCCTGGACGAAAAGCTCCAAATCCTTAAACGCATTGAGGATATCGGAAATCGCGACTTCGACGGCGTGGATGTCACCAAGCTTCTCAAGGGCTATCTCCACTCCTCGGATCCGGAGATCATGCTGTCCGCCCTGCAGGCCGCGAGCAATTACGTTTCGGACGAGAGCCTGTTCCAGGAAATCTTCAAGATGGCCCATGATTATCCCGAAGAGGAAATCCGGGCCATGGCCAATAGCTGCCTGGGCGCCGTGATCCAGGACGGCCTCGAATTCGAGGACCAGCTGCCTCCGGGCTATCCTTCCGGCTATGCCTCGGTCTCCCGGGACTTCTACCAGACGGTGCGGGATTTCCTGCTCGCCAAGGTGGACGCCCTGATGGAAAGCATGGAAGTCCGCCGCCGCGCCCTGGAAGCCCTCGGGTATCTCGGGTTCCAACCCGAGGTCCGGCAGATCGTCATGCGCTTCTACCACCAGGCGCCCAATCCCTACGTGAAGGTCAGCGCCCTCTACGCCATGGGCCTCATCAAGGACGCGGTGTTCGAACGCCTCATCCTGGAAGAGCTCTATTCCGTCAGCGAGCCCGTGCTCCTGGAAGCGGTCCATTCCGCCGCCGGACTGGAATTGCATGCCGCCGAAGAGCGCCTGATGCAGCTTTCCAAATCCCCCAGCACCGATATCCGCTATGAAGCCATCGTCGCCCTGGGCGCCGTGGCTCCCATCTCCCGCCTTCCGGACATCATCAAAGGCCTGGAAGTGAACGAGCCGAGCGAAGAGGTCCGGGAAGCCATCCTGGTGGCCAAGAGCTGTCTCAAGCAGCGCGCCGCCCTCAACAAGGGCGAGACCATCTGGGACGACAACCTTATCCTCAGCGAGATCGAGGATATCCTGGACAACCCCGAGTCGGAAGACGAGGGGAACTCTTCGAACAACGACGGAGTCTGAAGCACCCGTTGCGTCCGAGACCGGTTCCGACCTCTCCGTCTTGCCTCCAGGGATTCCCTTGGACCTGAGCCGCCCCTTCTTCTCCGGCATCGCCGGCACCGGCATGAGCGCCATCGCCCAATACCTGGCCTTCCAGGGCTCCCGGGTATCCGGTTCCGATCGCAGCCTGGACCGCGGGGCCGAGGCCGCCAAACGGGAATACTTCGAACGCATCGGCGTCACCCTCGTCCCCCAGGATGGAACCGGGCTGGATGGATGTTCCTGCCTGGTGGTCTCCACGGCCATCGAGTCCCAGAACCCTGAAGTGCAACGCGCCAATGCCCTCGGCCTCCCCATCGTCCATCGCTCGGATATGCTGGCGGAACTGGCTCGGCGCCGCAAGACCATCGCCATCTCCGGCACCTCGGGGAAATCCACGGTCACGGGCATGGCCTTCCACGTTCTGGAGGCGGGCGGGCTCAAACCTTCCCTCATCACGGGCGCCAACCTCAACTCCCTGTTGGCCGAAGGTCTCCTTGGCAATGCCAAGGCGGGGTCGGGCGAATGGCTCCTGATCGAAGCCGATGAATCCGACGGGAGCCTGATCAAATACTCCCCGGAAGTGGGCGTGATCCTGAACGTGGAGAAGGATCATAAGGAAATCGCGGAACTGATCCCGCTCTTCGAACGCTTCCGCGACCAGACCGCGCGCCGCGTGATCCTCAACGGGGGCGACGCCCATTGCGCGGCATTGGCCCGGCCCGGCGACCTGCTGTTCCGTCCCGGTTCCGTTGCGGACGGCGAAGCCCGGGACATCGTCCTGGGCGATTGGGAAACCCGTTTCACTTTGGGCGGCACCGCGTTCCGCCTGAACGTTCCCGGACTGCACAACCTCGCCAATGCCATGGCCGCCATCGCCATCGGCCGGGAGCTGGGCATCCCCATGGAAGCCTGCGCCCGCGGCCTGGAAGCCTATCGCGGCGTGGAGCGCCGTCATGTGCGCATGGGCGAGGCCCGCGGCGTCACCGTCGTGGACGACTTCGCGCACAACCCCGCCAAGGTCAAGGCCTGCCTGGAAACGGTCAAGCGCTCCGCCGATGGCTCCCCGCGCCGCATCCTGGCGGTCTTCCATCCCCATGGCTTCGCGCCGATGAAATTGGTGGGCAAGGAAATCGTGCACGGCATGGTCGAAGCGCTGGACGCATCCGACATCGTCTTCATGCCGGAGATCTATTATGCGGGCGGCACCGCGGACAAAAGCATCTCCTCCGCGGATCTGATCCGCGAAGCCAATGCGCTCATGGCCGCTAAGGATGGGAATGCGGGCGCAGGCGGGTCCCAGAGCCCCAAGGCTCCCTTCGGCCGGTTCTTCCAGGCCAAGGACGAAGTCATCGCCGCAATCGCCAAGGAAGCCCGCCCGGGCGACTGGGTGGTGACCATGGGCGCCCGTGATCCTTCCCTGGGGGATTTCGCCACGCGCCTCTTCCAAGCCTTAAAGCAGCGGTGAACCGAGGCGCTCCCCGGCGCTCTCCTGCTCGATTTTGGCCCAAAAGCCCGCATATGCCCGCCAAGGCCCGGATCCATTGACAGAATCGGTCTTTATTGCGACCTTTTAGGCCCAGTTTTAATTTACCCGGCGATAGCCTTCCCATTGGATAAACCATTGGTTCGAGGCGGGATAGCCGGAGAAGGAAGCAGATGCCTTGCGGAAAAAAGCGTAAGCGGAAGAAGATGGCGACCCACAAGCGCAAGAAGCGCCGTCGTCTGAACCGCCACAAGAAGAAGCTGGTGTAATCGTAGCGGGCGTGAGGCCCGTCGCGAACCCGGGTTCGTCGGTTGTTATTTTATCGGATGTAGGAAAAGGGCTTCCAAGCCCTTTTCTCGTTTTACGCCCTTGACCCCCGGCTTCCTAAGCCGGATGGGTCGTGCGCGCCGGCGGTTCCCGACATGATTCAAAAAGCCACCGTCAAAACCGTCACCTTCCACAATCCCGAGAACGGCTATTCCGTGCTCCGGATGACCGATCCCGTTTCCAAGAAACCGTTCACGGCGATCGGGCGCTTTCCCAAGCTCAGCCCGGGGGAGAGCCTTGAGATCGAAGGGGAATGGACCAAGCACGACGTGTTCGGCGAACAGTTCAAGGCCGCGGGCTATAAGCTGCTCGCGCCGGACAGCCTGGAAGCCATCGAACGCTACCTGGGCGGCGGCGTGCTCAAAGGAGTGGGGCCAGGTCTGGCCAAGAAGCTGGTGGCACGCTTCGGGCTCGAGACATTCGACGTGCTCGACAATCATCCGGAACGCCTTTCGGAAATCCCCCGCCTCTCCGGCAAGGCCAAGGAAGCCTTGCTCCTGGGATGGCGCAACAATAAATCCATGCGCGAGGTCCTGTATTTCCTGCAGGCCTACAACCTGAGCGCCAACCTGAGCGAACGGATCTACAAGGAGTACGGTGCCCAGGCCGTTACGGTGCTCCGGGCCAATCCCTACCGGCTCGCCCACGAGATGTGGGGAGTGGGATTCCTCAAGGCCGACGAGATCGCCCGCAAACTGGGCTTCGGGTTGGATTCCTATGAGCGCATCGAAGCGGGCGTGGAATACGCCCTGGGGCGATCCGCCGAGGAGGGCCATGTCTTCCTGCATCGCGAAGAACTGATGAACAGGGCGCAAGCCTTATTGCAATGCGATCCGGAGAAGATCGTTTTCACCATCGACGGGCTCAGCGACAGCGATGCCAGCCAGGTCCGCCATGACGGCGAGGATAGGTTCTACCTCCCTTGGCTCTTCCACGGCGAACGCGGCATCGCCCGGCGCGCGGCCATGCTCTCTTTCTCCCCCAAGCCGATCCCGGCGGCCATCATCGCCGCCGCCATAACCGGAGCGGAGGCATCCTTCGCCAACGGCCGCTCCGGCGGCTTCGAATACAGCGAACAGCAGCGCGGGGGCATCCGCAATGCGGTCGCGCGCGGGCTTTTCCTGCTCACGGGCGGACCCGGAACGGGCAAGACGACCACGGTTCTGGGCATCCTGGAAGTGTTCAAGCGCGCGGGCCTGCGGGTGCGGCTGGCAGCTCCCACCGGGCGCGCCGCCAAGCGCCTGTCCGAGGTCACGGGCCATCCGGCCTCCACCATCCATCGTTTGCTGAAATACGATCCGTCCCAGAAGAAGTTCACCCATGACGAAATCGCGCCATTGGACATGGACGCCCTGGTGGTGGACGAGCTTTCCATGATCGATACCGTACTTATGTACGGCCTTCTCAAAGCGGTCAAGCAGGGCACGCGCCTGATCCTGATCGGGGACCCGGACCAACTGCCCTCGGTCGGCCCCGGCAAGGTGTTGGCGGAATTCATCCGATCGGGTTGCGTACCGCACCTGCACCTGGATCGGATCTTCCGCCAGGCGGAGGAATCCATGATCGTGGCGGGCGCGCACCGCATCCACCAGGGTCTCCCGCCGGTTACCCTTCCGATGCCGCCGGCCGGGCAAGCCTCCATGCAGGCGCCTCCGGTCCCGGCCGCGGGACTTCCGGCCCATGGCCATCCCCCGGGAAGCATCCATTTCGCGCCCATGCGTGACGCGGCCCTGGGCCCGGCCATGGTGGCTGAACTGGTGGCCGAGGCCCTGCCCCGCCTCTTCGGATACGACCCGCGCTTCGACGTGCAAGTGCTGACCCCGATGAACCAGGGGCCGCTGGGAACCCTGGCCCTGAACCAGGCCCTCCAGGAAAGGCTCAATCCGGCCACGCCCATCTCCGCCACCCTGGAGCACAAGGACCGCCGCTACCGGACCAGGGACAAGGTGATGCAGCTCCGGAACAATTACGACAAGAACGTCTTCAACGGGGATATCGGCTATATCTCGGCGGTGTCAAAGGCTTCACGCACGGTTACGGTGGATTTCGACGGGGAACCCGTCGTATACGAGGGCGAGGAATTGGATCAATTGGGCCTGGCCTATGCCGTGACCGTTCACAAGAGCCAGGGGAGCGAATTCAAGGCCGTGGTGATGCTGGCCTCTCGGGCGCATTGGATCATGCTGCAGCGCAACCTGCTCTATACGGGCATCACCCGGGCGCGAGAACGGTTGATCCTGGCGGGCACGGAGGACGCGCTGAGGCGCGCGGTGGAGAACAATCCGTCGGTGAACCGGAATACCCGCTTGGCGGAGGCGTTGCGGTCTGAGATGACTCAATATGCGTTTTAGGCTCGTCGCTCTGGAGTTCGCGGACGAACTCCACGCTCCTCGCTTCTTGAATTCCGCCGGCTCGTCGCTCGCTTTTTGGTTGGATTAAGCGCCGGAGGGTTCGATGCGGGCGCGTTTTTGGGCGGTTGATACAGGATCCATGCTCGCCGGCAACGGCAGGTTGGCTTCCGTGATCTGCCGCCGCATATCGTCGATGATCTTGGCGTAGGTATCGCTGACCTGGTTGCAGGCCATTTCCAGGCTTTGCAGGTCGTCGCCGGGACGGAACTTCAGGCGGTAGGTCAGGTCCCCGCTGGTGACCACTTCGGCCCATCGGGTAACGCGGTAGATGGGCACGGAGATCTTGCGCGAGAAATAAAGGCTGAGCCAAAGGCCGATCGCCAAGGAGACGAGGTCCGCGATCACGAACGCGGGCACGACCACGTCCATCAGGTTCTCTTCCACCAGAACGTCCATCAGGCCGGCGTTGACCATGTCGATGCCGGCGGTTTCCTGGCCGCCCAAGGGGCTGGCGTTGTACCGGAAGTAGAAGAGGGCGCAGATGGAGGTCGCCATCAGCACTCCGGCAAGGTTCACTATCGCCAGCAACCGGATGATGTACGGCCATTGCAATTCCGGCATGATGATGAAATTGCGGATCGGGTGTCGCTTGACTTTGGGCGGGGTTTTTTCGGACATGTGGATATTATAGGGGCCGGCCTTCGCAAGACGGCAAGTCCCGCGGATCCGAAACCGGGTT
>JAQBPO010000005.1 GCA_028287465.1 Fibrobacterota bacterium | reverse complement strand
CCACTTCGCCAACCGTAAACTGGTCATCTTCTATTTCTCCGCGAAGTGCCCCCATTGCCAACATGCCTTCCCGTATGTCCAGAAGCTTTCGGACGAACTGACCACCCAGGGCTTCACCACCATCGCCATCGCCATCAAGTACAACTCCGAGGACGATATCCGCGGCTTCATCCGCGATTACAAGGTGCATATCCCCGTCTTCCAGGACGAGGATCGATCCTTCGGCGAAAACTACGGGACCGGGTCCATACCCCTGATCCTGGTCATCAACGAGAAGGGCGAGTACATCCGCTACAAGACCTTCGACGCGGACGTCACTCCGAACATGATCAAATCCGAAGCCTCCCAACTGGCTTCCAAATAGCCGCCGTCCGTAAAAGGCGGCTTATCCAAAATTCGCGGTAGAGCGGGGCGGCCATGAGGTCCGCCCTTTTTGTTTGCCCGCCGCGGACGCGGTGACCCTTCCCCCAGGACCAGGACCTTGCCGAAGATAAACTCATCTTTCACCGCCGCCATCCGCAATCCGGGCTCGGCCCGCCTCTTGGACTACCTCGCCAGGCGCTTCACCTACCATAGCCCGGAGGAATGGACCGGTCTCCTGGCCCAGGGCCGATTGCAGCTGGAAGGCGCGGTCGCGCGCGGGGATGAAGCCTTGCGGGAAGGAATGGCCCTCCGTTTCGCCGTGGTGGACTACGAGGAACCGGAGGTTCCCCTGGACTTCCGAGTCCTGGAGCGGGGCGAGGAACTTTGCTTCGTCCATAAACCGGCAGGGATGCCCGTCCACCGTACCGGCAAGATCTTCTTCCAGACCCTGGCCAACCTCGTCAAGGAGGATTTGGGGGAAGGATCCTGGGCCCCGCTCAACCGGCTCGATCGCGAGACCAGCGGCCTGGTGGCATTCGCCAAGGGTGCCGATGCCTTCCGGAAGTACGCTCCGTCTTCGCCGGATTCCCTGTGGCAGAAATTCTACGCCGCCGTCACTCGCGGAGGGCCCCCCGCGCCCGCGGGAATCATCGATCAACCCTTGGGGGAGAAACCGGACAGTGCCATCCGGTGCCGCATGCATCCCCTGGCGGAAGGCAAGCCGGCGCTCACCCTGTACCGGCGGATCGCCTCAAAGGACGGCCTTTCCCTGCTCGTGCTATCCCCCATCACGGGCCGGAAGCATCAACTTCGCGCCCACCTGGCCGGACTCGGTTGCCCCATCGTCGGGGACAAAATCTACTCCCTGGACGGAAGGGCCTACCTGAAGCAATTGGATTCCGAGCTCGGCGAAACCGATTACCGGGAACTCGGCGCCACGCACCATCTGCTGCATTCCTTTTGCCTGAGGATCGGCGTGCGGGGAGAGGCTTCCAGCGAAGCCTGGGATTGGGACGTGGGGCCGGAGTTCGCAAGGACCTTCAAGGCCCTTGAGGTGCGGGCCTGGTGCGCGACACCCGCTTTCGGGGAATTGCTGGCGGAGTCCGAAGCGGCGAGGAAGGCATTGGACGCGAAGAAAACCGGCATTGCGTTTTGACAGGATTCAACCCGCCTGTTCCTCGTCAATGACAAAGGGGAGTACATCCGCTACAAGACCTTCGACGCGGAAAAGACTCCCGGCCTCATACTGGCTGTAGCGTCGTAATGGAAATAGGAATAGGCCCCGGTATCCGGAGGTCCAGGGGCGGGGCGATCAGGGCCGCGCCGGAGGGTTCAGTCCCGGTCCCGATGGGGCTGGGATTGGGAAGAGGCGGTCCCGGAAGCCAGAATGGTCTTGACCGAAGCCTCGATCGCATCGATATCCTCGGCCCGGACATCCTGGTACCAGATGTTCTGGGGATAGCACATGATGTTGGGTCCCTTGGCGCAGGGACCGAGACAGGCCGTCCTGGTGATGCGCACGGGGAGTTTGGACTCCTTGAAGCGCTTCTTCAGCTTGTCCGCGAGGATGGCCGTATCCGGCGTATCCCCGCAGGACTTGTCCCCGTTCTCCCGGGTATTTGTGCAGAAGAAAAGATGGAGCTTATGGGGGGTAACTTCGATCTTCATCGGGAATCCTGCCGATCGTTCATCCTAATTAAATACAATAATAGCCTGGTCGATGGAATGGTTTATGTCCCCTCCCCCGGCAAAAATACGGATTTAGCTATATAATTGGGCCTACCGGAACGAGCGGATGAACAGCAAAAGCCATAGCCAAGAGCCCACCGCCTATTTCATATCGGACCTCCACCTGGGCGCCCGCTACCGTGGGCTCGATCCGGACAGGGAAACCCTTGTGTTACGCTTCCTGCGCGGTAAGGCCTCGACCGCCACCCACCTTTTCATCCTGGGCGACCTCTTCGAATTCTGGATGGAATACAGGAGCTTCGTCCCCAAGGAGCATTTCCGCATCCTGGCCGCCCTGGAGGAACTCGCGCGGAACGGGGTCGAGGTCCACTACCTAAGCGGGAACCACGACTTCAACCTCGGGAGCTTTTTCCGGGAACAGGTGGGTTTGCGCGTTCATGCGGATGAGATCCGCATCGAGCTCCAGGGGAAACGCCTGCTTCTCCTTCACGGGGACGGACTGGCCCGTTCGGACTGGAAATACCGGATCATGAAGAAGGTATTCCGCCACCCCATTTCCAATTTGTGCTTCCGCCTATTGCATCCGGATTTCGGAATGGGCCTGGCCCGTTACACCAGCAAAGCCTCCCGCGACCAACATCAGAACCGTCCGCGCAATATGGACCAATACGAGGCGGCGAGCCGGGCGATATTGTCCGAGGGCCGCCACGACATCCTCATCCACGGGCATACCCATGCCGCCTTCGTGAAGGAATTCCCGGAAGGGATATACGTGAACTCGGGGGAATGGCTGACGCGCATGGAATACGTGTCGATGAGGGGCGGCATCTGCCGCATCGAGGCGTTCGCGCGGGCGGAGCGTGGAACCGGGAAGCCGGACTAGGGAAGGCTCCGCAACTGATTGCGGATATCCTCCAGCTTTTCGTAATCCTCTTTCTGCAGCGCTTCCACTTTCGCCACCAGCAGCTCCAGCTTCTTCAAGGCCCTGGCATCGTGGTTGGGGGTCGACTCGACGAGGTTGATGATCTCCTGCATGTCCTCGGGATAGCCGAAGTCGCCCATGAAGCTCTTGAACTTATAGAGGGCCTTTTCGTATTGAGGCCGATCGCTCAGGTTGTAGATCATGTTCGGGATGAGGTCCTTCAGGAGGAACGCTTTGACATCCCCTTTGTAACTCTGGATCTTGGGCCCGGCCCCGGGCGCATCGGCGGTCGGCGCGGCTTCCTTGGGCTTGGGGTCCTCGATGGTGCCGAGCAAGGCCGCGATTTCCCTTTCCATCGCCCGATGTTCCTGTTCCCGGAAATAGGCCTGGTAGATTATGGGGAAGGAGTTGACGCACAGGTGGGCGTGGCTGATGACGGTGAAATGGCCCAGGAAATACACGTCCGCGTCCCCGGCCAACATCTCGGCTTCGCTGTTGAAGAAGGCGATCTTCGCGGGGATGGGGATGAAGTCCGCGTTCTTCATCGATTCCAGGCGCTCCTTGACCGCCTCGGGATCCAAAGCGCCCTCGAGTCCGCCCGTTTCCTTGGCTTGGTCGATGACTTCCTGGATTCCCTTCTCCAGGGAGATGCCGAACTCATCCCGGAAGAAATCCCGGATATTGCGCTGGTCCACGTAATTCGCCTGCACGGCCAGGATGCCGTTTCGGACCATGGCATTCAGGGGGCTGGAAGGTTCGGTGCCGCCCACGTCCCCGGCGGAAAAGGATTCCGGGCCCTCGCTTCCCTCCTCGGGTACGATTCGGACATAGGCGAGCAGCTTGCCCTTCAGCTTTTCCGGATCGCCTTTCCGTTGCTCGATATGCATGCCGGGTGTATGTATCATCATGAATCGGACCGGTGAAAGGGCATCAGACTTCCTTGCCTGCCGGATGGTCGCCGCCCAGGCGGGACGCTTGCACCAGGGCTTCGCGATAGACTTCCTGCAGGGGCGCCGCGGCGGCTTCGGCCAGCCTGCGGCAACTCTCGAATTCCGGGGACCAGCGCGGAGCGGCCTTTCCGGGGAAAACCACTTTCTTCAACTCGACCCTGCCGAAGCGCGTCTCCACGGAGTCGGAGGATTTTTCGGCCACGAGGCGCTCCACCGGGAAATACCGGACGCCGCCCGTAGCGGTTTCCGCCGCGATCAAGGCGAGCGCGGCATCCAGCCCGGTGCTTTCGACCAGGGCGCAAAGCTTGACGGCTGAACGGTTCTTCTTCATGAAAATGGGTTCTTGCCAGACGTCCTTGCAACCGGAGGCGAGGAGCCGTTCGGCCGTGTATCCGATCAGCTCCGGGGTCATATTATCCAAATTACATTCTACCTGATAGACCGGATATCGGGAAGCGTCCCGGCCTTGGTCCGCGGACGCCTCCATCAGGCAAATCCGAAGGACATTGGCGATTCCGGGGAGATCCCGCGTCCCAGCCCCATAACCCACGCCTTTTGCGGTTCCGGTCCATCCAGCCGGCAAGGGCTTCGCGAGGGTGGAAACGAGGGCCGCGCCCGTTGGCGTGCACAATTCCCCGGGAAAGCCGGTTCGTCGGGAAGGGAAGCCTTCGCTCAATGCCAAGGTGGCGGGTACGGGAACGGCCATGGTCCCGTGCTGGGTTTCGACGGTACCGGTCCCGAATGTGAAGGGAGTCGCGTAGAATTCCGTCACCCCCAGCATCTCGAATCCCACGCAGGCGCCGACGATATCCACGATGGCGTCCAGGGCGCCCACTTCATGGAAATGCACGGTCTCGACGGGCACCCCATGGATGCGCGCTTCAACCTTCGCCAGACGCGTGAAGACGGCGATGGCATCTGCCTTGGCTTTGGGGGATACTCCGCTGGCCTCGATAAGGGCGCGGATTTGCGCAAGGCCCCGGTGCGCATGCTCATGCGGGAGTTCCACGCGGAACTTCGTGGCCATTATACCGTGCTTGGAAACCTTTTCCCGGGAAAGACCGGGTGCGGCGACGCCGAGGGATGCGATTTGCCTTTTCCATGCCTCGAAATCCAGGCCCAGATCGAACAGGGCGCCCAGGATCATGTCCCCGGATACTCCGGTCTGCATGTCGAACAAAAGGATCAGGTGACGCTCCCCGCTTGGCCGAGTCGAAAAGCTACTAAAAACGGGAGGGTGACCGCCTTGCGGAAACGAGAGCGGACGGCGGTTTCCGCCATGTTACCGGAAACCGCCAGGAGTCGGAATCAGATTTCGAATGCGAGCCGTTTCGAAGTCTATTCCCCTGGGTCAGATCTCAAAGGCGGCCTGGAATTTCTCGATTTCCTCATTGGCGCTGGCCTTGACGGCATCGAGGTCTTCCTGGGTGAAACCGAGCTGATTGATGAGCGCCGTTTCCAGGACGGGCTTGGCTTCCAGGCCGGGCAGGCCGAAACCGATTTCGTAGCAGAGGCTGTCCGCCAGGTGCACCAGGGTGGTGATTTCCCGGGCATACTCGGTCTTACCCGGCGCATGGTGGTAGACGATGGGGACGCGGATATCCTGAGGCAGTTCCCAGCGGGAGGTGAGCCAATCGCCCACGTCCATGTGGCTGAAACCGAATACGTCGATCTCCGCTTGCAGGAGCGGGATTTTCTCGGCTACCGCCTTTTGGATTGCCTTGAGGAAATTCTCGTGGAAATACTGATCCAGAACGATGCGGCCGATGTCGTGGATGAGTCCGGCGCAGAAGCATTCCTCGGGATCGAACAAGGTGAATTTGCGCATGCGCAAGGCCAGTTGCCGGGACAATACGGCGCAGGCCAGGGAATGGGCCCAGAATTTCTTGCGGCTGAACATCTCGTTGCGTCCGTCGCCGGGGAACATCTTCACCACCGTGATGCTGAAGACCATGGTGTTGATCACCTTGAGCCCCAGGATGACGACGGCGTTCTGGACCGTGGTGACGGTCCTCGGGATGCCGTAGAAGGCCGAGTTCGCCAACCGGAGGACCTTGGAGGTAAGGCTCAGATCCCTTGAAATGAGGTTCGCGACGTCCACGGCCGTAGTGGTGGGATCATTGATGATCTTGAGGAGTTTGTTCGCCACCTCCGGCAGGGTCGGGAGGTTCTCTATCTGCTCGATCTTCTTTTGTTCCAAGCTCTTGCTCATGCCAACTCCGGGTATGTTAACCCTTTTGACGGCGTCATCGGAACCCCCGCGGTCAAGCGCCTAGTGCTTACCTGCTTCCGGGATCCCCATGCGAACCGGCTTCGGTAAGTTTATCCCTTATCGAGGGACCAAATCAATCCAAAGCGGCCAAAGCCGGGTAAAGTAATCCAAACCCGGAAATCGTTGGGTAATTAGTAGCTTTGCTGAAATACCGGTGCCGCCATTGCAAGCTTCAGCCTACAAGTTCGTCCTGGAACCTTCCTTTCCGGAATCCTCCATTCCGGAAACCGGGTCGGCATCCTACCCTCCCGGAATCATCGGATCATGAGTATGAAAAAGGTCAACTACGCCGTCTTTCCCCTCATTCCGGTTTTCCTGGGGCTGCTGGCGGGGTTCCTGCTCCCGGCCCCCCTGACCGCCTATACCCTGGAAGGCCTGCCAGGGACCCTGTTCTCCCCCTCCGCGCAACCGCTCAACCACTTGGGCATGGTCGTGTCGGCTTCGGCCTACGGCCATCAGGACGAGTCCATGATCCGGGACAACCGTTTCCTGTTCTACAAATCGGGTACGGTCAGCGACCCCGACACTTTCGAAATCCAGGATCTGCAGAGCGCGGGAGTCCGGTTGAACCTGGCGATGGGCTTCGGCGGCTATTTCGACCTTGGCGTTTCGGTACCCGTTTACGGGGACTTCATCAGCGATACCGAGGCGAAGAACCTTTCCGGAACCGGGCTTGGCGATCCGTCGATTTCCGCCAAGGGAAGCCATACCTTGGCAGGCAACCATCTTTTCGACGTCGCCCTCCTCGCAAACCTGACCGTACCGACCAAAACCTCGAAGGGTTTCCTGCCGAAGCAGGGCGGTTACATGCCCAACCACGCCGATACCCTGTTCCCGCATCTCCCGCCCCGGTACTTTTCCAGCTTCGCTCCGGGCGGTTCCGCCCGCCTTTTGATGACCCTGGACCTGACCCGGATCGAGGACGCTCCCCCGCCCTTCCGGGCCACCGTGGGCGGAGGCATCGGCTATAGCGGAGCCAAGGGGGCGGACAGCCGCTTCCTCCTTGGGGGAGCCCTGGAATGGCTGGCCATGCCCAATCTCGCCTTCTTCATCAACTCGCAGACCGAGACCCGCCTTTCCCTCCTGGACAAGATCCAGGAAATCGGTAAGGAATACTCCTATGCCGCGGTAGGGTTCGCGGCCCAAGGGGATGACGGCATCTTCTTTTCCGTGAACGTCCAGAAAAGCCTGCCCACGGAGCGACCGTTCCGGTTCTATGACGCCGTTGTCGAGGGCGGATCCATCACGTACGCCACCCGTTACCAGCCGAGGCTCGCCCTGGCCGCCAATCTCGGGTGGTCCGGGACCCTGGTGGCCGCGGATGAAGACAAGGACGCCATCCCCGATCGCGACGACCTTTGCCCCCGCGAGAAGGAGGACTTCGACAACTTCCAGGACATGGACGGGTGCCCGGAAATCGACAACGATGGGGACAGCATCCCGGATGTCATGGACAAATGCCCCATCGTCGCCGAGGACATGGATGGGTTCGAGGACGGGGACGGATGCCCGGAAATCGATAATGACAAGGACGGCCTCGCCGACGCCCTGGACAAATGCATGAACGATGCCGAGGATATGGATGGATTCGAGGATTACGACGGCTGCCCGGATCTGGACAACGATAAGGACGGGGTCACGGACGCCCAGGACAAATGCCCTTCCATCGCGGAAGACAAGGATGGATTCGAAGACACGGACGGCTGCCCCGAACCGGACAATGACCAGGACAAGATCCCGGACTTGAACGACAAATGCCCCGATGAACCTGAAAGTTACAATGGCTTCGAGGATGGGGACGGATGCCCGGACATGAGCCGCAGCATGTTGAACGCGGTACCCTTGGAAAAGCGGCTGCTTCTTAAGGGCGTCCATTTCCAGGGCAATACCGCGGAGCTCCTGCCTGAATCCTACGCCGCCCTGGATACCTTGGCGGAGCGCATCCGCGGCATTCCCGGGGTCATGGTGGAGGTGCGCGGTTATTGGGACGCCGCCGGCGCCGAATTGGACGGGTTCCGCAACTCCGAGACCAGGGCCAATTCGGTCCGCAAATACCTGGTCGGCAAGGGCGTGGATGCGGGTCAGATACTCGCCCGGGGAATGGGCTCCCGCGATCCCATCGGCAACAACAAGACCGCCGCGGGCCGGCTGCAGAACCGCCGGGTGGAACTCCACCGGATGAACTGAGACAGGTCGCGGTTTCCATCCGGATTCCGTAAATGAAAAAAACCAGGAGACCCCTCCTGGTTTTTTTTGTCTTTCCGAATCCCTTCTCAGGGTGCGGGGTCAGAACGCCTTGACGTATCCGAAGGAAGTGGAGACGTTCAGCATGTCGCCCGAGGCGCGGCCTTCGCCGAACTTGGCGGTTACCCTCGGTTCCAGGGTCAGGCCGTTGAATTCATTGAGGAGGAAATGGAAGGCGCAGCTGCCGATGACGTCATGCCAAAGGTAGGTGCCTTCCTTGAACTCGCCGCCCTGGTTGCTGTTCAGGAGATTACGGTTGTAGGTTACGTAGAAGAATTCATAGCCGGCCGTGGGAATGATCACCATCTTGTCGCTGCTGAACAGGCGCAAGGCGAACTGGGGGCCTCCGCCGATCTGGGTCCGGCTGAAGCTGTTGTACTTCATGAATTCCGGGGTGCCGCTGGCCTTGGCCCGCGTATCTTCCTGGATGAAATCCGCGCGGATGGCGAAGCTGAAGGTCTTGAGGTTGTCCGGCTCGATGAACTCGAACAACCCGTAAGGATTGATGGTATAGGATTTCAGATCCGGGTCGAAGGAGAGGGTATCCTTCAGCGGCTGCGCGTAAGAGAATCCCAGGCTCGTCCTGCCATCGATATTGTATTCCAGGCCGGCTTCCCATTCCGTAATCCCGGAATTCCATTTGACCCCGGCAAAGGGAACGATGCCGGAAACTTCGGATTCGAACAATTGCACTTGGGAAAGAACCGGCAGGGCGGTGAGCACCATGGCAAGGGGGATAATTCTTTTAAAAGTCATTGTTTCCTTATGCTCCCGTGGTTGTATGACGTCTTACCCGCAATACTGCAAGTCAGGCCAAAACCCACTGATTCGGTCGAACGGCGGAATAAAACTTAATTCACTTGGGTTCAAAAATGTCCCATCCCGGGCTAAAAATAGCCTGAAAGGGGAAAAAATGCATGGTGTTCGGAAGCGGAAATTGAGGTCGGTACTTGACCAATTCTTGAAGGGGCTGGCTATTTGACGAGGC
>JAQBPO010000003.1 GCA_028287465.1 Fibrobacterota bacterium | reverse complement strand
TCAGTCGGCCGAGGCTTCGGAATCGCCCGCCAGGGTGCCCTGGGGAGCGTAGAACCGGGGGCGGTCCGAGGTGAAACGGCTGAAGTCCGAGGAGCGGTTGGCCTCGTAAAGCAGTAACGACAACGCTACGCTGGCGTTGAAGGAGTGCGCACCGGGGGCCATCGGGATCTTGACGACATAGGTGCAGGCCCTGCGGATATGCGGCGGTATGCCCCGATCCTCGCCGCCCACCACCAGTACGACTGGACCGTCGTATTTGCCCTTGGTCACGGCCACCTCGCCGTCCTCTTCCAGGCCGATGATGGTATAGCCTTCGTTGCGCAGGGACTTCAGTTCCTTCTCGATGTCGCCGACCTGGCAGATGGCTATGGATTCCAAGGCGCCTGCGGCGGTCTTGGCCACGGACGGGGTGAGGCCCGCATTGCCTTTGTTGTGGGAGAGGACCACGTCCGCGCCCATGCATACGGCGGAACGGATGATCGCGCCCAGGTTGCGCGGATCCTCGATGGCGGCGGGAACGACGATCATGGGGGAGTATCCCGCGCGCTTGGAGGCCACCAATTCCTTTTTCACGTCATCCCAGTTGTCCCATGAGCGGGTATTGCAGAAGGCCAGCACCCCCTGATGGGCCCCTTTATACCATTGGTCCAGGCGCGCCTTCGGCAATTGGTGGACCCGGATCTTCTGGGCGTCGGCCATCTTCTGCAGTTCGTGCAGTTTATGGTTCTGTCCCCCGTGCAGCAGAACGAGGTGGTTGATCTTCCCGGGGGAAGAGCGGAGCAGGGCCTCGACGGCATGGACGCCGGCGATGATGGAGGTTTCGTCTACTTGCTTGGGCATGGGGACCGATCGATGGACGTGAAGGACGCTAAGGACGTAGAAGCGGTTATTATCGGGAATTGCGGGTCCAGGCCCTTAAGGACCGGGACCGGTTCCCGCTCGGCCTGGATCATGGGCAAGCGGAAGGCTCAGCCGGCCCGGCGCGTGGAGCCGGCCGGTCCGGATGCCGCGGTCGCCTCGACCTCGGAGGCGTGCTTGCGGATCTGGTCGAAGAATTCCTCGAACAGGTAATGGGAATCCTTGGGGCCCGGGGAGGCTTCGGGGTGGTACTGGACCGAATAGGCCGGCAAGGTGCGATGGCGCAGGCCCGCGACGGTCTGATCATTGAGGTTGATATGGGTCACTTCCACCTTATCCTGATCCAGGCTCTTGGGATCGACCGCGAAGCCATGGTTCTGGGAGGTGATTTCAACCTTTCCCGTACGCAGGTCCTTGACCGGATGGTTCGCGCCGCGATGGCCGAACTTGAGCTTGAAGGTGGATCCGCCCAGGGAGCGCGCCAGCAGCTGGTGCCCCAGGCAGATGCCGAAGATGGGCTTCTTGCCGAGAAGGCCCTTGATCGTGTCCACGGCATAGTCCAGCAGGGCCGGGTCGCCGGGACCGTTCGAAAGGAAGATCCCGTCCGGATTGATGGCGAGGATGTCCTCGGCCTTCGCGTCCGCGGGGAAGCGCACCACCTCCGCGCCTTGGGTCTGAAGCTTGCGCAGGATATTGTATTTGATGCCGTAGTCGAGCGCGGCGATCTTGAAGCGCGGCTTGTTGTTGGGGATGGGGCGGAAGCTCAGCGCATGCTCGGGCTCGTTCCAACCTTCCTTGCCGGAGATGGTCACCTTTTTCACGAAGTCGATATGGGTGAAGGAAGGGACGGCTTTCGCCTTGGCCAATACGGCCTTCAGATCGTACTCGCCCGTGACGATGATGCCGTTCTTGGCGCCGGTTTCGCGCAGGATCCGGGTCAGGCGTCGGGTGTCCACGCCTTGGATGCCGGGGATATTGTTCTTCTTCAGGTATTCCGAAAGGGACCAGGGATGCACGGCCTTGCCGTCGTCGGCGCGCCAATTGGAAGGATATTCGCAGCAGTTCTTGACCACGAGCCCGGCCACCTGGATCTTCTTCGATTCCACGTCCTCCGGATTGATGCCGTAGTTGCCGATTTCCGGATAGGTGAGGGTTACGATCTGCCCGGAGTAGGATGGGTCGGTGAGGATCTCCTGGTAGCCGGTCATGGAGGTGTTGAAACAGACCTCGCCGCCCGAGTTGGGCTCGGCGCCGTTGCGCTCGGCTCCGAAGGATTCCCCTTCGAAATAGTTTCCGTCTTCCAGGGCAAGTATGGCTTTCATTCGAAATCTCCGCGCCGTCCGCGATAGGTTAAAGGGGTTCCGGGCTTGTCGCGGGGGCAAGGCCTGCCGTTAGCGCAGGGGCCGAGAAAACCAGGATCCGCTTTTCCGAGAGGACGGCGTCCATAAGCTGATCGTGCGGGTCCAAAGTTAAGTTTTTCTGCGTGATTTGCACGTCGAAACCCAGCCCCGCCCGCATCGCGCGGTTGCCGGTCAAGTACCGGTCATAAAATCCCAATCCCTTGCCCAATCGACCACCCCGGTTGTCGAAGCACAGACCGGGAATCAGCGCCAGATCGGGCTCGGGAGCCGTTCCGGTCCGCAGTCCGGCCCTGGGTTCGAGGATCCCGAATGCGCCTTCCTCCAGGTCCTTTTCCAGGTCCGAAACCGGCGCCATTCCCAGGATCCGGATCTTGGGCTCACCGTCCCCATCCTTTACGTACGGCATCAGCAGGGTCTTGCCGTCCGCCAGGATCCGCCGGAGCAGGGGCTCCGTGTCGATTTCCTCGAGGGTCCCGGAGAAACAGGCCACCACCTTGGCGTTCTTATAGGTAGGCCATTCCGCCACCTTTAGGGCCAGGGCCGAGGCGGCCTCCGCACGCGCCGCGGAGGGTACGGCCTGGATCTGTTCCTTGGCCCATTTGCGCATGCCGGTCTTGTCTTCCTGGACCTTGTCCCGTTTCTCGCTGGCCTCCGCCTCAAGGGTGATGGATTCCAATTGCGACTTCACGTCCGACTGGATCTGGGAGACCTTGCGCTTGAACTTCCCGAACTCCCGCATCACCTTGCCCAATTCCTTGGGCTTGACCAGGACGACGACGAGGGCCACGACGACGCCGAGTTCGCCTATGCCCAGGGAATCGAAGATCATGCCGTGGCCTCGGTTTCCTGCCTGGCCTGCTTCTTCTGGGCCATGGCGCAAATCCCGATCGAGATCACGTACAGGATTACCAGCGGCACCGCCATCATGATTTGCGAAACCGGATCCGGACCCGGCGTCAGGATCGCCGCCACGGCGAAAATGACGATGATGGCGTAGCGGAAGAAGCGCCACATGCCGCCCGCGGTGATCAGGCCCATATTGGCCAATACGTAGGCCACCACGGGCAGTTCGAAGATGACTCCGAAGGCGAGCATGAACTGGCTGATGAAGGAGGCGAAATCCCCCTGCCGCCAATTCTGGGTGATGGCCCCCTTGGTGTAGGTGGCCAGGAAGGCCAGGCCAGCGGGCAGCACGGCGAAATACGCGAAGCAGGCGCCGACGGCGAACATGATGATGGACGAGAAGAAGGCGACGCCGAAGACCCGTTTTTCATTGGCGAAAAGGCCCGGAGCCAGGAAGCGCCAGACGTTCCACATGATCCATGGGAAGGAGATGATGGCCCCGGAAATCAGGGACATCTTGAAGCTCGTCATCAGGGTTTCCATCGGCGAGGTGGCGATGAGGTCCACGTGCAGATGCTGCTTGGTGAGCGGGTAGGCGATTACGAACCAGATCTTCTCCCAGAACCCGTAGGCCAGGCAAGACGCGGCCACCAGGCCGATCATGATGCGTATCAGCCGGGAGCGGAGTTCTGAGATATGGTCCCAGAAGGTGAGTTCGGAGTCCAAGGGAGTGCAGGAAGCGGGAGGAAGGGGAGGGTCCGGCCCCGGCAATGGATTTGCCGCGGTGCCGGGTCGACTCAGGACTTCGGGGTTTCCTTGACGTCCGTCTTGGCGATGGATTTCGCGTCATCATTCGCTTCGGCATCGTTACCGGCCATGGATGACTTGAAATCACGGATGCCCTTGCCCAGGCCTTTCGCGATTTCCGGGATTTTCTTGCCGCCGAAAAGCAGGATCACTATCAGCAGGATGATGATGAGTTCCATGGGTCCAAGACTTCCGAGCATATCGACCTCCTTGCGTGACTGGTGCAAGTATAGCAAAAACCGTGGAATCCCGCTTGGCAGGACCGTTCAGGGGCCGTTTCCGGAAGGGATTCGGGTCTGCCTGAGTATCCGGTAACGTTCTTTGATGCGCCTGGCCGAAGCAGAACGGGCGATTATTCGGCGGCGGAGGAACGTTCCGGCGGTTTCAGCCAGGCGTCGAGAAGCAGGCCCTCCTGCCATTTCATCCATTTGGCGGCCTCGGTCATCTTCTGCCGCGAATTGGCTCCGGTGAGGGCGACCGCCGTCAAGGTCGACTTGGTCGCGAGCAGGGACGGATCCATCTTGAGATCTTCGGCAATCTTGTCGCGCACGGCCTTCAGGTGGTTGAGAACGACTGAGCTGGGGCTGGGGGCTACTTTGCGCGGAAGCCGGAGCGGCTGCGGCCACTCGGCCTTGGGCATGTCCAAAGCATCCTCGTAGGCATCCAGAAATCCGTTTTTGATGGCGGGATTCAGGCGCGAGGGCAGGGAAGGGACATGCTCGGGATCGCCCTCCTCCGGGACGGCCAAGGCGAATCGCAGGATGATATCGGAAGGCAGGACCTTGTAACTGGGAAGATCGAGATCCCTTGCGGTCTGATCGCGGAACTTCCACAGGGCCTGGAGCGCGGCGAGTTGGCGCGGATACAGTTTGGAGGAGCCGTCGATGCGCCAGGTGTTCTCCAAATCGATCACCTTGGAGTTGGCCGTCGCCTTGACCAGTTCCTCGCAGGTTTCCTCGTGCCATTCCAGGCGGTTCTTTTCCTCGAGTTCCCGGGTCAGGGCCTCGTAAAGGCCGGGCAGGAAGAAGGTGTCCTGGGCGCCGTATTGCAACATCAAGGGGGGAAGCGGCCGCAGGGACCAGTCCGCCTTCTGCTGGTCCTTCTTCAGGGTCACTCCGAAATAGGCATGCACGAGGGCGGCCAGCCCGAAAGCGGGTTTGCCCAACAACTGCGCCGCCAGCATGGTGTCGTAGACCCTGTGGGGACGGAACCCGGACGCCTGGTAGAGCATGCGCAGATCATAGTCCGCCCCGTGGAGGACCAGCAGCTTGCCGGCGAGCTTTTCCAGGAAGGGGTCCAGGGAGATTTCGCTGAGGGGATCGACCAGATAGCAGCGGTCCCGGACCAGGATCTGGATGAGGCAGATCTTGGCATAGTAGTGATGCATGCTGTCCGCTTCCAGATCGAGGAAGACGGTATCGGTCCCCTCCATGGCTTTGACCAGCTTGGCCATGCCATCAGCGCTGTCGACATAGTCGATGGGATAGGATGGTTGGGAGGGTTGAATCATGCTCACCAGGTCGAGTTCGTCATCAGGCGGTTTTTATCTCTATTTTATAAGACTTTGAATTTAATAGGGTTATGGAATGCGAAAAGGGCCCTTTAACCAGGGGCGCCTCCTTGGTCAAAAGTACAAAAATTCGAATTTGTTAAGGGATATTTCTGAAACCGGATCCGGAAAGGCGGATGGGCCCGGCCTCGATGGCTGGATAAGCGGCTTATAGGAGCGAAGCGACGGGGCACGGTCCGGGATCCCGGGCAGTCCAGAATTCTAGATTTGGGGGTACACGGCCGGGATTCGTCGGCTTACCTTGGACTCGACCGAAGACGGACGGGCCGATAACGGATCGAAAGGGAAAAGCGGATGGCATTGCGGGCTTTGACGGGCATCAAACCTACGGGAGAACCCCATGTGGGTAACTGGTTGGGGGCTATCAAGCCCGCCCTCGCCTTGGCTTCCGCCTACGAGACCTACTATTTCATCGCTGATTACCATGCCTTGAACATCATCTACGATGCGGAGGCCTTGCGCAAGAATACCCTTTCCATCGCCGCTACCTATCTGGCCTTCGGCCTGGATCCGGAACGTTCCGTCTTCTACCGCCAGAGCGATATCCCGGAAGTGTTCGAACTCGCCTGGATCCTGGCCTGTTTCACCCCCAAGGGACTGATGAACCGGGCCCACTCGTACAAGGATGCCGTGGCCAAGAACCAGGAGGCGGGCCGGGACCCGGATCAGAACATCAACATGGGGCTGTATTCGTATCCCATCCTGATGGCTGCGGACATCCTGATCTTCTCCGCCGACGTGGTTCCCGTGGGGGCCGATCAGAAACAGCACGTGGAAATCGCGCGCGATATCGCGGAGCGGATCAACCATAACTACAAGAGCGCTTTGTTCACCCTTCCGGAACCCAGGATCGACGATCAGGTCAAGACCATAGTCGGGTTGGACGGCCGCAAAATGAGCAAGAGCTACGACAATACCATCCCGCTCTTCCTGGAGGAGAAGCCGCTGCTCAAGCGCATCAACCAGATCGTCACCAATTCGCAAACGCCGGAGGAGCCCAAGGACCCGGAACAAAGCCCGGTGTTCCAGCTCCATAAACTGTTGCTCCCGGCGGGCGAAGAGGCTATGTTGCGCGGACGCTACCAGGCCGGGGGAATGGGGTGGGGCCAGGCCAAGAAGGATTACTTCGAAGCCCTGAACGCCGTATTGCAGGGGCCGCGCCAGGAATACCGGCGCTTGATGGCCGACCCCGGGGCTTTGCAGACCGTCCTCGCCAGGGGCCGGGACAAGGCCCGGGACCGGGCGTCCGTCTTTCTGGGCAAGGTGCGGAGCACCATCGGTATACGTTGAATCCCAAGGGCAGGGCCTTCGCCCGCCATCCCGGTACGGACCGGGAATTCCAGACCAAGGAGAACTTCATGAGCTTCACATTGGCAACCGGCGCCCAGGCGCCCGAATTCGAACTTCCGGACGTCTACGGCCGTACCCATACCTTTACGGACGTCAAGGGCGCCAATGGCACCCTGATCTTCTTCACCTGCAACCATTGCCCCTACGTCGTGGGAAGCGAGGACCGGATGAAGGCCCTGTTCGACACGTGCGAGAAGCTGGGCATCACCATGACCGCGATCCATTCCAATGAGACCAAGGATCATCCCGAGGATGATTTCGAGGCCGTCAAGGCGCGCGTGAAGGAGAAGGGGTTCCGCTGGCTTTCCCTGCGCGATGACCAACAGCTCATCGCCCGCCAATACGGCGCCGAGCGCACCCCCCATTATTTCCTGTTCGGCACGGACGGCCTCCTGGTCTATTCCGGGCGCATGGACAATAGCCCGCGGGACGCCTCGAAGGCGGAGACCCATGAGCTCCAGGACGCCATCGCGGACATGTTCGCCGGACGGCCCGCCAAGCTCCCCCGCACGGACGCCATCGGCTGCAACATCAAATGGTGGGATCGCGAAAAGCACTGGATGCCGAAGGAAGCCTGCGATCTGGATTACCTCCATCACCGGGAGTCGACCAGCCGGGCCTAGGCCCCGGCGGCGGAGCGGCGCATGGACGGCAAGAAAAAGGGGCATTCCTACCGCGTCCGCCAGGAGGAGAATCCGGGCAACCGGTTCGACTCCGTCAAGGTGGAGTGGGAGGACGGGGTAGAGCTCCCCCAGGCCATCAAGGTCCATAAGGAAATCGCGCGCAGCATCGTTTCCGAGAATGACAGTCCGGACATCCCCTTCCGCTACAGCGTGAATCCCTACCGGGGCTGCGCCCATGCTTGCGCATACTGTTATGCCCGTCCCAGCCACGAGTACCTGGGCCTGGGGGCCGGAACGGATTTCGAAACCCAGATTTACGCCAAGATGAACGCGGCCGAATTGCTGCGCAAGAAGCTGTCCTCCCGGAACTGGATCAGGGAGCCCATCACCTTTTCCGGAGTCACCGATTGCTACCAGCCGGCCGAAAGCCGGCTCAAGCTGACGCGCGCTTGCCTGGAAGCGTGCCTTGAATTCAAGAATCCGGTTTCCCTGATCACCAAATCCACCCTGGTCCTGCGCGATCTGGACCTCCTGACTCAATTGGATCGGGAGGCCGGGGTGGGAGTTGTCCTATCCATCCCTTTCGCCGATGACGCCACCGCCCGTTTGATAGAACCGTTCGCCGCCCCGCCGGAATTGCGCTTCCGCGCCTTGGAAAGGCTCAGCCGGGCCGGTCTGCGCACGGGGATCTCCCTCGGTCCGGTCATTCCCGGCCTCAATGACAGCGATATCCCCGCCTTGCTTTCCCGGGCCAAGGAATGCGGGGCGAGCTTCGCCTTCTACGTCATGCTGCGCCTGCCCGGCAGCGTACGCGAGGTGTTCCTGGAGCGCATCAAGAAGCATCTGCCGGAAAAGGCCGGGAAGATCGAACACCATATCCGCGAGGTGCGCGGCGGCGAGCTGTACCGGACCGGTTTCGGGGACCGGATGTCCGGAACCGGGACCATGGCGGATATGGTGGACAAGCTGTTCCGCATCCATGCGCGTAAGGTGGGGTTGGATACCGGGGAGCGGATGGGGGATCTGGCGGCGCGCGGGAGCGCCGGTGCGTCCTTGGCGACGATGCGGCCGGTGGACCGGGTATCCGATACGGGCCGGCCCGCCTTGCCTACCCGGGTGGACTATTCCATGGGAAGGGGCAAAGCCGAATCCGCTAATGCCTCTAAGGGCCCCAAGGCTCCAAAGGCCGTCGACCAGGCGCAATTGGACCTCTTCGCGCCTTGAACAATTCTCGAATCGGAAGCGTCCGCCAGTGAATATCTTCCCGCGTCTCTTGCCTTTCCTGGTCGGCGCGCTCCCCATCGCCGCCTTCGCTTCCATTTCCTCCGAAGGTCCGGCTCCCGGGCATGCGATAGACACGGCTTGCCTCCGCGACTCCCTGTATTCGCATGTCCTCCGGCTCGTTTCCACTCCCGGCTTCCGGAGCTATCGGAACCGGGAAGGGCAAGCTTCGGTGCAGGCCTTTATCGCAGGGGAGTTCGCCCGGATCGGGTTGGAGACGCGCCGCCAGACCTTCGAGGTGGACGGGGTGGAGCATGCCAATATCATCGGGGTCCTGAATCCCCACCTTCCCAAGGTGATCGTCGTGGGGGCGCATTATGACGTTTGCGGCAACCAGCCCGGGGCCGACGACAACGCCTCGGGGGTGGCCGGACTCATCGAATTGGCAAGGCTGCTCGCCGGCAGGGGCGCCGGCATCCCCCGCCAGGTCCAGTTCGTGGCGTATGCGAACGAAGAGCCGCCCCATTTCGGGACCGAGGCCATGGGCAGCTTCGTGCATGCGAAGGGTTTGCGCGACGGCGGGATCGATGTGGACCATATGATCTGCCTGGAGATGATCGGCTACTACACGGATCGGGCGCATTCCCAGGAGTATCCCTCCGGCATCCTGAAATGGTTCTATCCCACGCGGGGCAACTTCATCTCCGTGATCTCGGACTTCGCTTCCGGTCCCCTGCGCCGCCGCCTCCGCCGGGCGATCAAGGCGAACGCCAACATTCCCTGTAGGAGCCTGGGGGCGCCTTCCTCCCTCGTCGGCGTCGACTTCTCCGACCATCGCAACTACTGGGCCTTCGGCTACCGCGCGGTGATGATAACCGATACGGCCTTCCTGAGGAACCCGAATTACCACCGGGATTCGGATACCATCGGGACCTTGGATTTCGGCAGGATGGCCCAGGTTGTCCTGGGCCTGGCGGGAGCGTTCCAGTGAAACCGAACCAGAAGGAACTCGACGAATTCATGCTGGATCTGATCGAATTCCTGGGCAAGCATTTTTCCGCCTATTTCGACAAGACCAAGGTGGGAGGCGGCCATCAGGGCCTTTCCATTTCCATCCTGAACCTTAAGCACGGATCCGAGCTGGAGGTTACCACCGATGGAGCCCGGGTCCGCTTGCGGTCCGGATCCGCGGAGCGGAGGCTGCCCCCGGGCCTGGACAAGGAAAGTTTGTTCTCGGCGGCCATCGCGGATCTGCTGGCCATTTTCGAAAACCGCATGTGCCTCGTCTCGGGTCGGAGCGGGGACGGGCAGGGATCCGGCCGCGGGGCATTCTACCTGGATCTGGATGATGCCGAAGCCTTGCGGCGATTCCACCGGGACCACCCTGATTGCTCGGATGCCGCCCTGAAAAAATGGACGGCTCCCGGTTCGATCGGGACTTAATCCCCGGGTTATGCCGGCTTGCGGAAGCAATACGCGCAATAGGACCAGAGGCCCTTCTTCAGGGTGCGGTACTGGAAGTAGGTAGCATAGGCGTTACCCAGCTTTTCGGCGCTGGTCAGGTTGAGTTTCCTGAGCAGCCACCGGACGGGTATGAAAAGCAGGCCGAAGCGGAAGATGGCCCGCGCATGGGGCATGACGTCCGCGCTTATGTCCTCGCCGTGCAGCAGATGGAAGCCCGCGCGCGCGCCGTAGGTTTCCATTTCCGCCTGGGAGCATAGGTGGGGGACGGCCCATCCCGCCAGGAATTCCCGGTATTCCCTGGCCTGGGCGGGATCGTCCGGCGGGGAGGCGCGGAAACCGTCCGCGATGATAAGGCGGCCGCCCGGCTTCAGGATTTCGAACATGGATGCGACCCATGCCTCCTTGTCAACGGCATGATCGAAGCTTTCCAGGGCCCATACCACGTCGAAAGTGCCCGGCTTGAAGGCCGGTACGTGGAAATCGTTCACGGCGAAGATGGCCCGCGGAGAACCGGGATTCCCGGCCGCCGATGCGGCCGAAAAGCCCATCGCCAGTTTCGCCTGGCTTTCCACCAAGGTGATCCCGTAGCATCGGGCGTCCATGTCCCTGGCGAGGAAGATGGAGGAACCGCCGACCCCGCAACCGGCGTCCAGGATCCGATCGCCTTTCCCGATCCCGGCCAACCCCGCCAGATAGCGGACCATATGCTCGGTCGGGTTGCCTCCTTTGGGGAGGGCGCGGTCGAAGCCATAGTGCATATGGTGATGCCAATCGGTCTGGTAATACCTCAGGTAATCCTCGGTGGTGGCCTGGTAATAACGGTGGACCCGCTCTTTTATCTCCTTTTCCGATACCGGGATCGCGGCGGTTTCCTTCTGCGCTGTTTCAGCCATCGATGATCTCCGCGGCATGCGCCTCGATAAGTTGCAATCCTTCGCGGAATTCCGCCTCGTTGCCGAGCAGGCTGACCACGATCCGGCATCCCGTTTCGAAACCGAAAAGGTGGCCGGGATGCACGTTAACGTGCCGCCGTTGCATGAGCCCGAGGGCGAAGGCCTCGTCATCCTGGGGTACGTCCACGTCCAATACGAGGGACCAGCCGGCATCCGGGCGCAGGGCCTTGACCGGACCGGTCGCCGGTCCTGATCCGCCCGTAGCCTCTTCCGCCGACTGCAGGTTGCGTTCCAAGCGGGCCTGGATGGCGGATTGGATGGCCTGCCGATGCCGCAACAGATCCCCCGCCGCGGCCTGGACCGGCGTATTGACGGAAAGGTAGGCATCCGCGATCCACTCCAGGTGTCCCAGGGCCGCCGCGGCCTCGGATCGCCCGCCCCCTGCATGGATCCAGCCGAGCTTGACCTGGGGCAATCCCAGCGTCTTGGAAAAGCCGTTCAGGGTGAATACCAGCGGGCCGTCCGAGACGATGGGCAGGAAAGCGCGGTCCCCGAGGAGGTAATCGCAAAAGACCTCGTCCACGATCAAGGCCAGGCCATGTTCGGTCGCGAATTCCAGGTAGGCCCGGATTTCCGCTCCATCCGCCAGATGGCCGGTCGGATTGTTGGGGTTGACCAGGATGAGGGCCTTGCTGCGCGTTGAGACCATGCTTCGAAGGAATCCGAAATCGGCCCGCCATCGATCCGTGAGGCGAAGGGGGTAGCGCACCAGTTCCACGTTTTCCAGCTCCGCCAAGGCGTCGAAAAGGGGATAGGTGGGCGAAGGGATCAGGATTTCATCTCCCGGGTCGCAGAGCAGCTTGAACAGATGGGAATAGGCTTCCGATGTGCTGGCCGTCAGGACAAGGTCTTCCGGATCGACGACGCGTCCGCGGGAAGCGTAATAATCGGCTATTTCCTGTCGCGCTACGGGGCTACCCTTTGGATGCGGGTGATAACGCAGGATGTCCGGCCTGGCGAGGAGGGAAGGGATGCCTTCCGGGTACGGGATGCCCACGGTGGTGGGATTGGAACCGGCGAGGTCCAGGACCCGGACCCCGGAGGCTTCCAGCGCCAGCCTCGCCTCCCATTGCGGATTGATCCTTTCCGGTTCCCGGGCGAACTTGTCCGAAAACATGGTCTGGGAGATCCGGGCCGCCTGGCCGGCTATGGCTTGGCGGATTTGGACGGTTTGGGCGCTTCCACAGTAACCGGGAAGTGACCCAGGCCGCGGAGGTTTTCCGTGATGCGCGCCGAGGAGGGAGATTGGTTGAGGGAATAAAGGTGGATGCCCGCGATCCCGTTCTTCAGGAGATCCTGGCACTGTTCGGTCGCGAAGTCCACGCCGCGCCGCGCCACGTCCTCGGGTTTGCCGTCGGACAGGAACGCGACCATGGATTCGGGGATGAGGCAGCCGGAGAGTTCCTTGAAGCGGGTCAGCTGGTTCAGGTTCAGAACCGGCATGATGCCGGCCACGAAAGGCATGGTGATACCCGCGGCATGGCATTTATCGCGGAAGCGGTAGAAATTCGCATTGTCGAAGAACAACTGGCTGATGGTGAACTGGGCCCCTTGGTCCTGCTTGAGCTTGAGGAAGGCGATATCCGACTCGATGGACGCGGCTTCCATATGCTTTTCCGGATAGAAGGCGCATCCGATCTGCAGGCCGAACCCGCCTTTGATGAAGCCGATCAGGTCCGAGGCATGGGCGAATCCGTCCGGATGGGGCTTGAACGAGGAATCGCCCTTGGGCGGATCCCCGCGCAAAGCAAGGACATTGCGGATCCCGGCCTTGGCCAGGGTCTGCAGGATATCTCGGAGTTCGTCCCGGGAATGTCCGACGCAGGTCAGGTGCGCCATGGTCTCGATGCCGAGCTCATCCTGGATGCGCGCGACCAGGTCAACGGTCTTGGATCGCGTGGAACCGCCCGCACCATAGGTAACGGAGATGTAATCCGGCGTCAGCTTGGATATTTCCGCCATGGTAGTGTAAAGCGTCGCCCAGCCATTGATGTTCTTCGGGGGGAACAGCTCGAAGGAAAGGGTCGGGATACCGGATTTCAGCTTGTCGATGAATGGCATGGTTGGTCCAGGAAGATTAGCAATTGAAGGTCCATCCTTCCAGAAGTAAGTATTTTTGAGCCATGAAAAAACCCGTTTTCATTGGCGCTTTCCTGGCCAGCGTGTTGCTGGCCGCGGTCAACAACCTGTTCAATCGCCGCTCGGTAGCCTGGATCGGCTCCCCCGAAGTCCTGGAAAAGCCGTCCGGCTGGCCTTCCATGAGCATCGTCCAAGGGATCGAAGCGGGATTCAAGGTGGCCTGGAAAGGGTTCCTGGCCCACCAATGGATGATCCTCGGGGGCCTGGCCGCGATCGCCGTCATCCTATTCCTGCTGAACCGCACCCGTAAGGCCCCGATCGGCCCCATGCTCCGCACGGTCCTGCGCATCGGGCTAGGCGCGATGTTCCTGACGGCCGCGTGGCCCAAGTTCTCCGATCCCAAGGGTTTCGCGGTCCTGGTGGCCCAATACCAGCTGCTCCCGTCCTTCCTCGTCAATGGATTCACCCTTTGGCTGGCCGCATTCGAAATCGTCATCGGCATCGGGATCGTCATCACCTTGTGGGAAAAGGAATTCGGGTCCCTGGTAGGCCTCCTCCTCGTCATGTTCATCGTGGCCCTGGGGCAGGCCCTGGTAAGGGACTTGGGCATCGCCTGCGGTTGTTTCGACATCGAAGGCGCCCAGGATGCCGGGGAGGCCTGGTTTTCCCTGATCCGCGACCTTTTCCTGTTGATTCCCGTGGCCTGGCTGGTTTTGACGGGCGGAAGGCGCTACCTGCACTGGCCCCGCAACCGCTGACGCCCCGCTTGGCGTTATATTTGTCCCAGGGGTGCGGCAGTCGCACCCGGAGGACCGACCCTGCCTTATCTTTCCATCCGCCGCCTCGCGCTTCCGCTCCTCCTTTGCTTCGCCCCCTCCTGGTCGTGGGACCTGTTCCTTTCGCTCTCGGAAGGCTACACCCATTACGATGCCAAGGATTTCAACCGCGTCCTGACCCTGATGGAGAAGACCACCAAGGAAAAGGGTTTCAATCCCTACAATGTGCAGACCTTCGACGGGCATCCCCAGAACGCACTCGTGCTGGGCGTCCAGCAGGGGCCTTGGTCGCTCGGCCTTGAAGCCGAATTCTGGGTGGAGACATTCCGTCAAAGCGAAGTGCCCTTCGATTTGGAAGAAGCCGAGCGGAACTACCGCATCACCTGCGCGGATCTCCAGCACCCGGATTCGACCCGGACCTCGACCAAGCTCTTCGGATGCATCCAGGCCGAGGAAACCTTCAACTTCCTTCCCATCACCCTGCAGGCCGCATACCACCGCGAATACTTCAAGCGGTTGCGTGTGGGCGGCGGATACGGCATAGGCGTCCTGGCCGGTTCCGCCCATATCGGCCTGAAAGCGGATTATTTCGGTACCGGGGCCAAGCCCAACGACAGCATCGATTTCCAGATCTGGCCCGGAGTCAACCTGGTTCAGAAGGCCTTCGTCGACGTCGAATACCTCCCCTGGAAATGGGTCGGCATCGCATGGCGCAGCGGCTGGCGCTTTTCCGACGTGCAGGACCTCACCCTCCGCAACCAAAAGGATTCCTCCGCCATCTTCAGCAGCGTATTCCCCGACGCGAAGAACGGCGCGCACATGTATTTCCATTCGGTGAGCTCCAATCCCGCCGACGACAAGATCTACGTGGGCACGGAAGCCGAAGCCAAGGCCAAGGCCGACCATGAGCCCGGCTCGCGGTACCATCTCGTCAACGGCGACTTCACCGGCTGGTTCGTTTCCCTTAAGCTCAATTTGTATTGGAGGGACCTATGATTTCATCCGCCCAAGTATTCCGGCCCGCGAGGGGGCATGCGCGGTTTCTCGGCGCCTTGCTCCTGTCCGCGGCCGCCGCGCTCATCGCGGCCGCCTCCTGCAGCAAGCATGATTCGGATTTCGGCAGCAACGGCCCCGTGGTCGACAAGGATACGGTTACCCACGATACCACCAAGGCCGCCGACACCCTCCGGTTCGCCACCCTGAATATGAGCATCGGGTTCCCCGTAAGCCAGCTCCTCTTCACGAACATGGCCGATCCGCCCACGGCCTATGTGGTCCTGGATTCCCTGTTCAAGCGATATCAACGCACCCAACCCGGCGAGCGCATCAAGGGAATGGCGAAGGCCATCATCGCCCTCGATCTCGACGTGGTGGGCCTGCAGGAGGTGATGTCCTTCAACAAGGACGGAACGCCCATCAACGATTTCCTCCCCGAGCTGGTCGCGGACATCAAGGCCTTGGGGGGGCCGGCGTATATCGCCTACGGCAATCCCCTCAATGATACCGTACTTGCGGGGACCAAGGACGGCAAAACCATCACCATCGCCTTCCACGAAGGCAATGCCATGCTGGTCAAACCGGGGTTCCAGGTCCTGGACAGCGCCAGGTTCCTCTACTTCTCCCTGCTCCCCATCCCGACGAACAAGGGCACCAAGACCCAGCGCTGCCTGGGATACATGAAGTTGAAGAGCCCGAAAGGCATCCTCTGGCAGGTCTATAACACCCATCTGGAGGTTTTCGAGGATTTCAGCAGCAGCCAGGCCCTGCAGTTGCGGGCCATCGTGGACAGCCTGAAGGTGCGGAGCGCGGCGGGGAAGGATTCGATCCCGCAAATCGTCATGGGGGACTTCAATGTCGCTCCGAATACGAACGCGCATACGGTGATGCAGGAAGGCGGTTTCACGGACACTTACATACCCAAGGCGGATTCCGGCTACAGTTGTTGCGTCGCGGCGAGCGCGCTATGGGCCCCGGACACCTCCTTTTCTAACCGGAGGATAGACTTCATATTCTCGCGGCATCTGGTTTCGGTCCTCGAGCACGAGGTGGCCCTGGATTCCGCCATCCGCACCGATGCCGGGGTCCGGCTGCTCGCTTCGGATCATCGGATGATCTGGGCCAGGCTGGTGGGGCAGTGATCCATGCCTGAACCGGTCCCGGCGACGGTTTTCGACCCGGTGCGGAAACGGTACGTCGCCGCGACGCCGGAGGAGGCCGTGCGCCAAGCGGTGCTCCGCTACCTGATGGATACCTTGCGCGTTCCCGCCAACCTGATAGGCGTGGAATTCTCCCTGTCGGCCCTTGAACCCGGGAACTTCCGGAGGGCGGATATCGTGGTATGGCGGCCTGGAGAAGGCCAGTTGGCCCCCTGGCTGCTGGTCGAATGCAAGGAGCCCCGGGTCCGCATCGATGACTCGGTAGCCTTCCAGGCCGGCGATTACCTTAAACGGATCCCCTGCCGGTTCGTCATGCTTTCCAACGGGGCCGATACGCGGTACCTGGAGCGTTACCCTGAAGGGTACAGGTTGGCGGCGGGATTGCCGTTCTTCGGATCGTAACCCCGCCCCGTTCCCGGACGCAGTCAATAGGTGCTGGCCAGGATCTGGTAATTCCGGATATTGGCGAGGACCCCTTTATCCCATCCGCCCTGGATCAAATCCCCGGCCCTGTCCTTGAGGGTGCCGGCGAATTCCCCGGCCAGATGGGCCGCTTTCCCTTCTTCGCTCGCGAAAACATCGAAGAGGGTGAACCGGGTCCCGTTGACCCGCAGGCCATACCATAGCAGGGTTCCAGGCTCTTCCATGCGGATGGATTCAACCCCATCGGTGAGGAAGGCCGCCAATTCCTCCTCCTTGCCGGGCTTGGCCAGGATGGGCAGGCGTTGCGCGAACCTGGCCCTGTGGATATCGTCATCCAGGATGCTCGAAGCCAGGATCCGGCAGGGTTCCGCATGGGCGACCACGCCCCTTTCCCACCCGCCTTCGAGGGTGTCGGGAGCCGCCTTCTTCAATGCCATGGCCACCTGGCCCGCGAAGTGGTCCTCCCTTCCCTTGGCGTCCGTGAAAAAGTCCGCGATGGCGTAACGATCTTCCTTCTCGTGGAGAGCGAACCATTGCAGGGTATTCGGCTCGGTGGTGCGGACGAGCTCGGCCGCGCCCTTCATCAGGTCGGTAAAGGCCTTTTCCTTTCCTTTAAGGATCTTCATGGGAACGAAAAGGCCTTCCGTGGCAACTTGGATCTGGATGTTCTTCGCCATGTCTTCCTCCTGGTTTTTTTGCGACTTATGAACCGATGGATGCCCGATTTCCCTTTCCGACGATGCCTGTCAGGCGGCGGTCAGGATGATCTTCCCGCGTGCATGACCGGACTGGCTTATCTCATGGGCTTTGCGCGCATCGCTCAGAGGCATAATCGACTCGACGATCGCATGGATCTTCCCCGCGTCCGCCAGGGCCGCCAGTTCCTTGAGTCCCTGGGCGTTCGGCCGGTTGGCGATGTGCTTCCCGGTCAAGGCCGGATTGGGCGACTTGGGATCCGTGACCGTCGAGGCCAATACGCCGTTCTTCTTGAGGACGCCCCATGACCGTTGCAGGGTCTCGCCGCCGATGGTATCGATCACCAGGTCCACCTCCGTAACGGCCTTTTCGAAGGCCGACTTCGTATAGTCGATGGGCTGGTCCACGCCCAATTCCCTCAGGAGGGACTGGTTCCTGGTCGAGGCCGTACCGGCTACCGTGGCGCCGCGGGATTTGGCGAGCTGCACGGCGAAACTGCCGACACCTCCGGCCGCTCCATGGATCAGGACCTTCTGCCCCGCTTTCAGGTCCCCGAATTCGAATAGACCGTGCCAAGCGGTGAGTCCCGCCAGGGGAATGGCGGCGGATCGGATATGATCCTGGGATTTCGGCTTGCGGGCCAGGTTCATCTCCTCGATAACGGCGTACTCGGCATAAGTTCCGTCCCGGCCCATGCTGGTCATGGCGTAGACCTCGTCGCCGGCTTTGAATCCCTTGACGTCGAGCCCCACCCCTTCGACCACGCCGGACATATCCAATCCGAGGATGGCGGGCAAGGTTATGGGGACGTAGTCCTTGAGGAACCCCGCACGGAGCTTCCAGTCCACCGGATTGATAGAAGCCGCATGGACGCGGACCAGGACCTCCTTGGGTCCGGGGGCGGGACGGGCAACGTCTTCGTACATCAGGACTTCAGGGCCTCCGTAGGCATGGATGCGGATCGCTTTCATGGACGGCATGGGGGACTCCTTGGGTATTCCGGTCCGCCGGGTCGCGGCCGGTATCAAGGGCTCAACATAATTTTCCCGGCGGGAGGGCGAAAGCATTGCCTGCTGCGGGCCTAATCGCCGGAATTGGGTCATATCGGCGATCCATGACCGGACCGAGCGACGTTATATTTTACGGAACCGCAGCGTGAGAGGTACCCCTGAAGCAAGCATACCTGTACGGATATGAATTCGATGATTCCCTGGGCCGGCTGGATTACCCCAGGCTGGAAAAATGGCTATCCGCCGCCTATTGGTCCCCGAACATCAAGGCGGACGAGATCGAGAAGGGCGCCGTCCATTCCACCCTGGTGGCCGGATGTTACCTGGGAGGGCAGCAGGTCGGATACCTGAGGCTCATCAGCGATAAGGTACGCTTCGGGTATATCATGGATGTCTACGTGGATGAGGCCCATCGGCGCAAAGGGATTGCGGCCAACCTCGTCAGGTTCGCGATGGGGCATCCCGAGGTAGCGGAGGTCTACGTCTGGCTGCTGGGTACGCGCGACGGCCATTCCGTCTACCGCCAGGCCGGTTTCGGCCCGCTTCCCAATCCGGATTTCTGGATGATCCATCGCAAGGAAAAGAACCGGCCCGCAGGATGACCTTTCAGCCGAAGGCCCGGCCGTATTGGACCGGAGGGGCGGGGTTGCGCTTGCCTTCGGCAATGTCGGCATTGCGCAACGGCCAATAGGGATCGCGCAGGAATTCCCTCGCCAGGAAAACCAGGTCCGCTTCGCCCTTGGCTATGATTTCCCGGGCCTGATCCGCTTTGGCGATCAATCCCACGGCCGAGGTCGCGATCCCGGCGTCCTGTCTGATCCGGGCGGAAAACGGCACCTGGTATCCGGGTGAAACGGGAATGGGCGCCTGGGATACCGTGCCTCCGGAGCTGCAGTCGATCAAATCCACGCCGGCTTCCTTCAACAGGCCGGAAAAGGCGACGCTCTGCTCTATGTCCCAGCCGCCTTCCACCCAATCCGTGCAGGACAACCGGACCGCCAAGGGCCTGTCGCCGGGCCAGACCGCCCGCACCGCCTCGATCGTTTCCAGCGGGAAGCGGATCCGGTTCTCGAAAGGGCCTCCATAGCGGTCGGTCCGCTGGTTGGAAATGGGGGAGAGGAATCCATGGAGCAGGTATCCGTGGGCCGCATGCAATTCGATCCAGGCGAAACCCGCCTGCGCGGCCCGTCGTGCGGCCATCCTGAATTCATCCTTGACGCGGGCCATGTCGGCTTCGTCCATGGCGCGCGGCGTGGGACTGGACTTGTCGAAGGGAATGGCGCTCGCTCCGATCGGCTGCCAGCCACCCGCCGAAACCGGCACCGGCTTCCCACCGTCCCAGGGCCTGGCGGTGGAGGCTTTGCGGCCGGCATGCGCCAATTGCATGCCCGGGACGGCGCCCTGCGCCGCGATGAAGCGGGTGATGCGCGTGAGCATTTCCACGTGGCGATCGTCGTAGATGCCCAGGTCCGCCGCGGAAATGCGGCCCTCCGCGCTGACAGCCGTTGCTTCGGTGATCACCAAGCCCGCTCCTCCCACGGCGCGCGATCCCAGGTGGACCAGGTGCCAATCGTCGGCGAACCCGTCCACGGACGAGTATTGGCACATCGGTGAAACGCCGATGCGGTTGCGAAGGGTGACGCCGCGCAGGGCGAATGGATCGTGAAGGCTGGCCATGTGGTTCTCCCGGATGCGGGATAAAATAGGATTCACGCCACGGATAGCCATCGGAATTTCCGGAACCCCGCGGTTCCTCAATCCCGCAGGTACCCGAACCTCACCAGGACCCTTGCCGACGCCGCGGGAACCTCGACGGGAATCCCCAGGAAGGAATCCCGGGCCTGGCTCGCCTTGATGGTGACGAAACCCTTGACCACATAGGCGCCGGTACCCGCTTGCATGCCGGATTCGCTGACGGGATACCATTGCAGGGCCACGGTCTTGTTTCCCTCCCCGTCCGCAGGGACGCCATCCAGCATTCCCGCGGTGACTTCCCCCTTCGCCCGGTTCACGAATTCCCCGAGGGTATTGAAGAAGGCCAGATCGAATCCGAAAGGCCAACGCGTTGTCACCTTGATTTCGGGGCCGGCGGTCAATTCCGATGCGGCCGGGCGATTTCCGCCGGTGCGCTCCCATTCGCCTGTGATGCAGTCCAGGCAGCGGATTTCCCCCGGAACCTCGGCGCAACCGGATTGGGCATCGCCGGCGTGGGGAACGATGAGGTTGACCGGGATCGCCAGCGGCTTCGGGTTGGCGATGGCCTTGCCCCGTACGCAACCTCCGCCGGCGACCTTGAGTTCAACGGAAACCACGGGGCGATTGCCGAGGATGGCGATGAAGCCGGGCATGGCGCTGGGATTGCCCGCCGCGTCGATGGCCTGGGCGGTTGATTTCAGGCTGTCCCCGGGAATGGGGAAGACCTGGGAGCTGAAGGTGTAGCGGTAGGCGTTGCCTTCGAGGGCTTCCACCCTGGACACCTTGAGGGCCTCATCGATTCTGGCTTCGCCGCGCTTGATCTGGAAGGGGAAGGGTCCGCCAGGATCCCGGAGGGGCTCGGAAAGGACCACGGTAAGCTGCTTCAGGCTTCCGGTATCGAGGGAAACGCGGGCTTCGCTTGAGAACGCCACGGGTCCCGCACCGTCCCGGATGGTAAAGGATCCAGGAGAGAAACCTTCGCCCCCTTGCGGGAAGGAACCGTAGGGCCCGGCCGGGAATCCCGTCCCGGCGGGGAATGGAGAGGCCGCGAAATCGGCCCGGAGGATGGCCGGGACTTGGGATTCCCATCCCATTCCCGTGGAGGATACCTCGCGCTTCTTTCCGGGGCCGAAGGGATCCTCCAGGGAAACCGTAACGGGCATGTTTACCGGCGCCCCGTCCACGGTGATCCTGGCGGCATCGATTCTGCCATCTCCGTTACGATCGAGGTATACCGCGTCCGTGACCGGGAAGGAAGGGGAAAAGGAGAAGACCGCCACCTCGCTGTTGTCCCTGGGGCTTTGGATGGCGATGGCCTTCAGGATCTTGCTTCCCTTGATCTCCAAGGGGACGCCGGTATACGAGGTATTGCCCGAGGTGGGCGCGTCGCAAGCGACGCCGGGATCACAGATCCGGTAGAAGATCCGGGCACCTTCCGCTTGTTGCAGGGTGACGAGCACCGTCGCGCGGCTTTCCCCGCCAGGGGGAGTGGCGGTGGGCTTGCTCCATTGCAGGATTGCAACCGTGAAAGTCCGGGATGCCTGAACGCTCGGTTCGTATTTTACGGTATTGCCTGCATTGGTCACCGTGGCCTTCCAGGCGATGGCCTTCACCGTTGCGGTCGTGCCGATGTAAAAGGCGGAAGCGTATTCCAGGGTCGAGCCCAGGGCCCTTCCCAGGCTGTCCACCGACGGCAAGGATCCATCCAAGGTATAGAACAACCGGCTGGCCTGGTTGGTGGCGTCGGGGGAGTTCGTCAGGGTCACCTGGTAGCCCCCGCCCGGATTCGCGGCTCCCGCTATCGCCGGAGGCTGCAATCTGAACGTCTCGGAGGTGAGGGCCACGCCGGAAACGCGGAAGACGATATCGTTGAAGATCCGATCATCCGCGTCCTCGAAATGGAACTGCTTCTCGTCCGTGCCCGGAACGCTCGCCGCCACGGCCCATCGGTTGTAGTCATGGCCTTCCCAGTTCCAGGTCCCGCCGCTGACCGGCTTGGGCATCCCGTTGATGGCCAGGTTCTTGAGGAGGGGATCAGCGTTGAAATCATACGTTCCTGCGGCATTGTCCCCGGAATACCGATCGAAGGTCTTGTACGACTTCTCCTTCCCGTCCACGTTCACGTATTTGAAAACGATGGGAGCGCCCTTCGGGAAGGTTCCCAGGCTGATCACCTTGCCCGAATCGTTCTCATGGGTCACCCAATCCTTCTGGTTCCGGAACAGGAAACGTTCCTCCCCGGTGACGGGGTCGAGAACGGAAAGCTCGCCGATGTAATTGGGAACGCCCACCTTGCGCGGGGTGATCCCGTCGTTATTGTAGACTTGGCCCAGGAAACCCATATGGGTCACCTTCACCTCGCCGCCCTTGGCAACGAAACCGTCCCCGAGGGTGAAAACCATTCCCGGATAGCCCGGGTAGCCGCATCCTTTCAGGCAGGCTTCCTGGGCGGAAACGGATCCCAGGGAAACCGCGGCCACGAGGATGGAAAGGGGGAAATACCCGGCGCGTAGAATACATGGGAATGCATCCATCTGGACTCTCTTTCTATGATTTCGGAAATGCGCTCCCATGGGAGCGCCAGGAACCGTCAGGTCTATTTGATCAAGGGTCTTCCGGTCCGGCCCCGGATATCCTGCGGGAATCCGTTCCCGTCGATCCGGAACATGCGGAAACGCCCATCATGCGAGAATCCCTTCGCCCCGGAAACGGAACCCGCCGGTTCTTTCCGGATCAGGCCCACTGGCACGGATTCAGGTTTCCAGGCCTTGGGAACGGCGAATCCGGTAAGCTTTTCCGTATTGGCGAAAACGGGCTTGTCAGTGAAGAGGTGGTATTCCCCGGGCTGCAATTGGACTTCCACCGTCCCGTTCAGGCTGAACTTTTCCCGGGAGAAGAAATCGTACCAGGTGCCGGGCATGTTGAAGGAAGCGGTGGCCGGGGCCACGCCGAAGTTCCCGACGGCATAGGCGTTGAGCGAGCCATGGGCCACCTTCCAGTTCCTTACCGCGCCGTCCGGCTTCCAGGTGAAGACGCCCTCCTTGAAGGCGGCCCCGTATTGCTGGCGGAAATGCAGCAGGCTGGAATAGGCGTTCCATACCTTGATGCGGGACGGGTCGGCTGGATATTCGGCGGGAAGCGCCTTCCTGCCCATCCTTTCATCCGGGGTAACGCCTTTGATACGGCTGTCGCCCCATTCCCCGAATTGCCACATCTGCTTAGCGCCCGGTATGCCGAAGAGGAAGAGGGCCGCCATCTTTGCCCGCTCCAGGGCGACGTTCATATTCCTGATGTCGTAGGAGCCGCTATTGGCCCCGTTCTGTATCGCCCGGGATACGATCCGCTCTTCGTCATGGCTTTCCATGTAAGTGACCAGGCGATTGTCCGCCCAGCCGCGGTTCTTATAGCAGGCCCAGGCGAAATTGGTGTTGACCTTCCCTTCCACCGCATACCCGTGGTCGAAGGAACTGTTGCCCCACAATATGAATCCCTTGGAGGCCAGGAACTTCTCCTCGTCATTGTCCGCGAAATGCTCCAGGATCATGTAGACGTCCGGGTCGGCCGTCCGGGCCGCCGCGGCAAGGTCCATGAGTATATCGATGCGCGATTGGTCGTAATGGCCCCAGCCGGCGATGTCGCCCAGGGTGTTCTTCTGGGTCAGGCCCTTGGAAAGGTCGATGCGATAGCCGTCCACCTTGTATTCCTTTAGCCAGTGCCGCAAGACGGCCTTGTAATAGTCGCGCGTGAAAGCGCTCTCGAAATTGAGGTCGTAGCCCACGCTGTAATCGTGCTTGGCCACGCGGTTGGCGAAGGGGCTGTCCATGGAAGGCAGGTTGGCGGCCTTGTCCCAATACAGTTTGATGAGGGGGTGCTGCCCCATGGCGTGATTGAGAACGATGTCGAGGATGACGGCTATCCCTCGATCATGGGCGGCCTGGACCAGGGCTTTGAGATCCTCGGCCGGTCCGTAATACTTGTCCACGGCCATGGGGTAGGCCGGATTGTACCCCCAACTGGAATTGTCGTCGAATTCCATGACGGGCATGAGCTGGATGGCATTCACTCCGAGCCGCTGGAAATAGGCGAGGGAGTCCTTCATTTCCCGGAATGAATGGGACTTGGCGAAATCGCGGATAAGCACCTCGTATACGAGCAGGTTTTCCGGCGCCGGCTTGACGAACGGTTTGGGAGCGGTTACGGGGGCGGGAAGGCCGGCCCGGAAAACGGACGCCATGCCGTCGAACTCCCGGGTATACGGTATCAATCCGGGATAGACGCCTTCCTTGATGATTTCCTTGTCGCCGTTGAAATCCACGGTCTTGTCCGAATAGGGATCCCCGATCTTGATTCCGTCGTCGACCCAGTACTGGAAGATGTACTCCTTGCCGGGAACGAGGTTCCCGATGGTGATCCAGAATTTATCCCCCTCCCTGGCCATGAGATTCTGGGCGGACGGGGTCCAATCATTGAAGTCGCCCACGGCATTGACCTTCTGCTTTCCGGGAGCCTCAAGGCATAGCACGACTTCGGTATTGGAAATGGGGTGGATGCCCGGGATAAGCGGATCGATCGGTGGGATGGCGGACCGGGGAACGCCCAGCCCGATCAGGAAAATCACGGCTCCGGTCTTCATTGATTTCAACAATCGCATTGTCCCGCCTCTTCCCGATTTTGAATCCCGGAACCGGAGCAACCGTTCGGATTCCCAGACAACTTATCGCCAAAGCCCCTATCGGGATCATGGCCGCCGAGACAAAGCGTGTTCACCTTGATCACGCCCAAGCCGCATTCCGGACGACCGGATTCCCCAGGAAAACTTACCCCCCCAATCCCGAACCCATTCCCAATCCGATGGAAATGGCCCAAAAACCGTTCTCCAACCGGTGCCGCATCAAGGTTTTCCGATGGGGGAACCCATTGAATCCGGCTGTTTTTACCAATCGCTGACTGCCGATGAAAGGGGGAAAACGCCTATCGGATTGTTCAATTCCGAAGGTGGGATGGGGGGAGCCCGGATCTCCGGATCCAAATCCGGATCCAGGGCGCGATCGACTCGGAGATCACGCCGGAACCCGGGATCCGGTAAGCATCGGTAAGCGCGGTGTTACGGTGGTCTCAGCCTACAGACCAGGCAGGGCATGGCTTGGAGGGGATTATACCATCCAGGGCTCGTGAAATCAATCGGGGGTATTCCGTCGATAATCTTCATATAAGAAGGTTAAAACCCTTCACATCGGCATTGTGTTTCATGTAATTTATGCATGGTTTTACCCGACCGGAGGATTCATGCGGTTATCCGCGCGCGCGATTTTGGTTTATTCCCTTATCGGGATCGTCGAGTCCATTCCCGCGGATCCTTCCCTCCCTTCAACCAAGGAATTCCGTACCGGAGACGGTCTGGTCAAGATCACCTTGGTTCCCGAATCCAAAGGCGAGGAGGGGGCTGAGGTAGGGGTGGAGGCCCGGCCAATCAACCTCGATTCGGCGACCGATATCGCCGCCCTGGTCTCGCAGGAAGGCGCTTCCAATCCGCTTCTCGAGGTGTATTTCCAGGATGGGCTTTCCGGCGAGGAGTTGCGCTTCCCGGCGAAGGTTTCCCAATTGCGCGATTTCCTGCGGCAACATCCAGGCGAGTTCGGGACCGGTTCGGCGGATGAGCGGGCCGTCGCCATGGTCCGCACCTTGTCCCATGACTTGCGGGTCCGCATGAAAACCCCCGGGTCGGGAGGCGGAAAATGAGACGGTCCGGCGGATCCCTTCCCACAAGGTTGGCGACGGCATTCTACCTCGCGGCGCTGGCATTGCTTTCGCCTTTGCGCGTACAAGCCTTTTCCTATCCGGCCCTGGACACCACCTCGCATTGGTCCATCCAGGATTGGGGCTTCGCCGCCGGTCAGGGATTCTACGTGCAAGGCGCGGAAAAGCGGGTATGGCTCGGGGCGGGCCAGCCGGAATCGAAAGCCGCGTTTTACAACCTCTCCGTGGCGGGGGTGAGGTTGAACGGGGTCCAATACCCTCTCCTGGGCCAGGATTTCATGGGCGAGATGGAAGGCGATGGGTACCTTACGAAATACGGAAGCTTCAAGGTAACCCAGGACGTGAGCCTCGTCGTGGTCCTGTTCTTCGTGGACGACGGAAAGTTCGAGGCCAACGCCTATTTCACCGGCGCAGGTTACTCCGGAAGCCAACCCTGGGATATCGTGATCCGCATCGATTACGACATGGCCGGCGCGAGCAACAATATCGCCGAATTCCTCTGGAACGATGCGAGCGAAGGGCGCTCCATCAGCCCCCCCCAGGTCCCCAGGAGCGAGGCCGCGGACGGAAGGTTGGTCTATTCCCCTTCCAAGCGTCCCGCCAGCGGATATTGGTCAACGACGGCCCATGAGATTTCCGTGGCCTATCCCGCCCTGCCCCGGGAGGCCGGGCCGGGAATCGAGAATGCGGGTTTCGCCCGGATCCTCAACGCCGGAAACCCGCAATTCGGCATGGTCCTCTGGGGAGACGCCGTTACGCCCGTGGAGGCGACGTTCAAGGCCTATACCGGATTCGACGGGAATCTCAGTCCCCGGGCGGATATCACGACTCCGCTGCAATTCACCGGGGAATCCGGAAAGGCTCCGCGCTATGCCTTCGGAGGCCGGGATCAGATGGTTTTCCTGGATCTGGGCGCGCCACCCGGAGGAGGAACCTATAAGTTCGGAGGCAAGCTGTTCCAGCGCGGCAACGGCCGTCCCCTGGCCGTTACCGTGCATCAGCACCATCCCGACTATCTTGGAGGGTTCGGGTTCGACCCGGATGCCGTCCTGCGTTATACCGGTGCCGGAGCCAGGACCTTCCGTAACGCGATGGGGGAACTGGCGGGCGCATCGGATCTCACCGTGGTCCGTAGCGGGGAGAACGGGATCGGCTACCTTCCCTTCGACGGCTATGCTTCCCCGGGCCAGGCCGTGACGGAGGCCCAGTTGCACAACCTGATGACGGCCACCCGCGATTATTCCCCTGGCTCGATGGAAAACGTGCGCGATTGGCGTATGGATCTCTACGTGGTGGATTGGACCCTGCAGGGCGAACCGGGCGTTTGGGAGGCGATGTTCGATTTCGGCACCGCCGATGCCAACGGGATTTCCCGGGAAGGCGCGGCGGTCTTCTGGCCGGCCTTGGCGGGCAGGGGAACCGATTTCCAGCGGCGTCAGGCCGGATCGAGCGCCTTGCACTCGGCCGGACTCGCCCTCAACATGGATCCCTCCTGGGGAGCGTGTTCCTTCGCGGGTTATTGCTGGAAGGACGCTTCCGGGTGCGGCGGGAAAAGATGCGGGGCCGTCTGCCCTCCCGGGGCGCAAGGATGCGCCTACCAGGCCTTCAATTGCGTGCAAGAGTGCCGGGAAGGTTCGGTCATGAGCCTGACCGACGTGGACCATAACTCCGTCGGATTCAACCGCGGCGCGTCTCCCGGTTCCGGTTTCTCGGAATTCGATTGGTATCGCAAGGCTCCGGAAGCATGGGTCAAACCCGGCCGCTTCGGGGTCCCGCCGATCTCCGGTCCCATGCCTCCCTTCACTCCCAACTGAACGCGGATGCGCGTGGGTTCCACCTCCCGCCTCCTTTCAAGGGCGGTCGTCCGTCTTTGTCTCGTTCTCTCCTTGGCGCTTCCAACCTGGGCCGGCCGTTTCTCTTTGAGCGTGGAACGGTCGGCTTTCCTCCTGGGTGAACCCGTTTACCTCCGTATCGGATCCCATGACGGTCTCCCGCCCGCCTTGGAGGAAGGCACCATATTGCTTTCCATCCTGGATCCGGACGGGGATGCGCAAACGTATCGACCGCCATTGCATTTCCGGACCGGGATCGCCGGGACCGGGTCTCTCCCCGATTCCGCGCACGGACTCGTGACTTCCCGGTCCGCGATCGGAACGGGGGCGGCTCCCCAGGTGCGTTTCGCCCGCTTGATCGCTTCGGAAGGAGGATTGGTGTTCCGGAAACCGGGACGTTACCGGCTTCTGCTCCGGACCCCGGACAGCCTCGCGGTTTCGGATACCCTGTCGCTATCCATCAAAGCCCCGAGCCGTTCCCGGGACAAGAAGGGCTTTGCCCTCATCTCCCGGGATCCCGGTGAATACGCTTTGGCGGTGTACCTGGAAGGAGGGCAACAGTTCAAGGCCGGGATGGGAATCATGCGCGAGTTGGCGGGATTCCCGAACGCGTATCGAAGAGTCGCGCGTTTCGTCCTGTCCTCAGATTGGTCCCAGGACTTTACGGACTTCCAGGGGCCGGGATCCCGTCGCCTGGATCTGGGCAAGGCGCTGGAGTACGCCCAATGGAACAAGTTGGAAGGCATTTATATTCCCCTCCGGAACGCCTTCCGGATCCGGAATGCCGCGTCCCTCGAAGCCGTCCGGGATTCCGGTAGCCCGGTTTTGGCGGAGGCAAGGCGGAAGTTGGATGCCTTCTGGTCATCCCTTTCTCCCGAGGAGTCCGCCTGGTTCTCCGCTTTTTGAAGGCTGCCGGCTGCAAACCAGGCGCTCCCTGATTCCCTCCGCATCCTCCTCCCGTCCGGCTTGACTTTTTTGAGGCGGACCACCCTGTATCTTTTGGAGAAAAAGCGTCACCTTCCGGAAGTTTCCGTGGGGTTTCCGGCACTTCCAGGTTGCTTACCGGTAAATCGCCTCAAGTTCAAAAAAAGAATTCCTTGGAAGCGCTATGAACCCTATTTTCATTGGGCAAAATGAGTTAAAGTCGCTCAAGGTCGCTTACTTGGAGTAAGCGGTATTTAATAAAACCTGTTGTACGGTAGGCCGGGTAATAATAAAGTTTGCATAGTGAGTCCAGCCATGCCCGACATCTACCAATACAGCGACTACAGGAAATTCCTGAAGAACCTTCTCGAGGAGAAGAAGAAGGAGAACCGCCTGTTCTCCCATCGCGCCGTATTGCAGAAGATGGGGATCAGTTCCACCGGCTTCCTGGCGAACGTCCTTTCCGGACGGAAGAACCTGACGCCGGAACAGGTCCAGAAGCTGGCGGGCATCCTCAAGCTCAAGGCGGCCGAGGCGCGCTACTTCGAATGCCTGGTCCTGTTTACCCAGGCGCGATCCCTGGAAGACAAGAACGCCCAAATGAAGCGCATGGTCGCGAACCAGAAGGTGGAGACCCGCTCGCTTTCCAAGAAGCAGCTCAACCTCTTTTCCAAATGGCACTATGTGGTGATCCGGGAGATGCTCTACTTCCACCGGCTCAAGGACGATTTCAAGACCGCCGCCCGCATGCTGATGCCGCCCATCCCCTCCGAAGAGGTGGAGCGTTCGGTCAAGGAGTTGGAAGCCCTGGATTTCGTGGAGAAGGATGCGGAAGGCATCTACCGCCAGAAGGATGCGGCGGTGACCACGGGCAACGAGATCCGTTCCCTGCAGGTCGCCAACTTCCAAATGGAGACGATGGAGCTGGCCAAGGCCGCCCTGGACAAGCTTCCCATGGCCGAGCGCGACATCTCCTGCATGACCTTGACCCTTTCGATGGAAAGTTTCGATCAGGTGAAATCCGAAATCCAGGCCTTCCGCAAGCGGCTTTCCGCCATCGCCGTCGCCGACCAGAAATCCGACCAGGTTTTCCAATGTAACGTGCAATTCTTCCCGGTGACCAAGAAAGAGGGGACGGTATGAACATGTCCCGCGTATCCGTCGTCGCTCGGATCCTTCCCATCCTGGCTTGGGCGATGTGCGTCCTGGGGAGCCTGCTGCTGGCCGGCTGCCTTTCCCCGGACGGCCGCGTGGCAGGAAGCTCGACCGAAGCCGGCAATGCGGGCGGCAAGCTGTCCCTCCGGGATGGCTCGCCGGCCGCCGGGGTATCCGTGGCCTTGGTGGCCCGGACCTACCTGCCCGATACCGGGGCCGCCATCGGCCAGGGGGATCTGGCCGGAACCTACTATCGGACGCGTACGGGACAGGATGGACGCTTCTCCTTCAAGGACGTCGCGCCCGGTTCCTACCGGGTGATGGCCGTGGACCCTGCGGGGGGCGTCATGGCCGATTCCGTTTCCGTCCAGGCCGGGAACGATACCACCCTGATCGACGAGGTCCTCAAGCCCCTGGGAGGCATCAGCGGCGTCGCCAAGATCGTGGGGTCGGCAGCCAGGACCAATGTCTGGGTCAGGCCCAAGGCCACCCTCCAGACTCCCCCCAGGGCGGACGATGCGGGAGCCTTCCGCCTGGATTCCCTGCCGGAAGGGGAATATGAGCTGGTGCCCCAGTGCTTCACCTGCCGGGTCCCGACCGAGGCCTACCGGGTCAGCGTCCAGGCGGGAAAGACGACGGTGCTGGACGATACCCTCAAGTTGTACCCCGAATATTTCTTCGGCTTTCCGGACAGCGGGGATCTGACGATCCGCGCCGCGTGGATGCCGGTCTCCATCGGCGGGAAGATCCACCGTGGAGAAGAGAGCAAGGTTCTGCCGTCCTCGGTGGAATGGACCTGGAACGGCCGGGCCTTTGCGGGCCTGAACGTCACAGGTCCCGACGGCATTTCGGATACCAAGGTGGTGGTTGATTCAACCACCTTCGCCGGGGCCGCTTCCGGCCGCCTCCGCCTGGCGCTGCATTATCCCGACACGACCCTGACGCGGGAGTGGCGCGTGGTATTGGACGCTTCGGAACGCATCTGGCCCTTGAGCGCGGTCCAGGCGGACGGTGCGGTCCGGATCCCGGGACCCGCGAACCGGACCATGTGGCGTTTCCACGTGACGGCCAGCCGTCCCTTGGACCCGGCCGCCGCGGCTTTCTGGGGATTGCAAGGGGGATTGGCAGGCATGGACGGGCCGGCCGACCTTCCGGAATGGATCGACCTGGGCGCGGACGAGGCGGAGATGGCCCTCTTGGGCCCGCTCGACGCATCCCGATTCACTTTTTTCCTGCTCCCCGATCGGGCCATGGGTGGACGGCTGTTCCGCCCGCGCCGGGATGAACGGCTCGAGGACATCCCGGAAATCGGCTTCCTGCAAAGGGCCCGTTTCGGATTCCCGGATTCCATGGTCCCTTCCCTGTTGCCGGGCGGTCTCATCCTGGACCGGCATCGCGGATCCCGCATCGTGCAGCGCTATCGCGTCGATTCCGCGGGCGGCGTGGAGGAACTATCGGGCGAATTGGCCTTGGGGGACCCCAAGCCCGGCCAGCCCGCCGGGGCGGGGGAGGACCCCATCCTGTTCTATCGCAGCGGATCGGCAGCGGACGGGTATTCCTGGGACAAGCCCATGCGCGGAGCCGTGAAGGCCCTGGCGGTGACCCGCGACGGCTACGCGATCCGCTTGGACGGCGCGCGGATCTCCCTGAGGCTCACCGAGGCGGAACTCGATTCCCTGCGCCGCTTGTTGGAACCCCTGTCCCAGGATCCGCCGGCCCTCGCCGATACGGGCATCCCAGCCTTGACGGGTACCTTGGAGTACGTCCTTGCCGGCAAACGCGGGTTCATAAAGACCTCCGGATCCGGGGATGAAGCGGGGACATTTATGGCCGGGCTCAAGGCCTGGATGTCCCGAAACGGCCTGGATGAAGCCGCCCGCTTCCCCCTTGCGGGAGGCGCCTCGGCCTATCTGGGGTTCGAGGAGGATTCCGCCGGGCATTTGCGTTACACGGGTGATACCCTGGCCGTCGAACGTTCGGACAGCGCGGGAGGCGCCCTGGTGCGGGAATACCTCACCTCCGGTTCCCCGGGACGGGACCGCGATTCCGCCGTGTATGCCTATTACCTGAAGGTCGAAGGGGACAGCCTGGTGGCGGAATCCGAAACCGGGATCGCTTCCCGGCTCTACGGCCGGCTGGATGGGCATCAGGGGCTCTTCCCCTTGATCGGACTGAAAACGGTGTCGCCGGATTCCCGGAACGGGATCCCGCTCCTTACCGGGTCCGAGGGCGGCGGGAATACCCTGTCGGGAAGGCTTGATGGGGACCTCGTCATCCTGGGACGCACGGTACGCGCCCCGGCGGTGTTCCTGGACGGGAGGCCCATCCTGGTCAATCGACAGGGGCAAGGGTTCCTTTACACCTCCCAGGAAGGCCTGGAAATGGCGTGGAGGTTCGGCGGATCGATAGGGACGGTAAAAGGGTGGGACAAGCGATGAGTTTCCATAAGCACGATCCGGAAGGAAGGCCCTCAAGATGAAATCCAATTTGATGAACTATGGGCGGGAGGCGGAAGCCCGCGCATCCGCCAACGCGGCCCAAGGGTGGACGCCGCTGCCCCCGAAATCCATCCTGATAGTCGAGGACGAGACCTCCATCCGCCGGCTCCTGGTCAGCCTGCTTTCCTCCGAAGGCTATCGGATCGAATCGGTGGCGGACGGAACCCTGGCCCTGCGCATCCTCGAGGACGATCCGGATATCGACCTGGTCCTGACCGATCTCGCCATGCCCGGCATACCCGGCACCGTGGTCGCGGATTACCTGTCGCGTACCCGTCCCGAGGTCAAGGTGGTTTGCATGTCCGGGAATCCCCAGGCCCATGAGAAGAGTCTGCTGAGGCTGTTGGAAAGGCGATTGGTGGATTTCCTCCCCAAGCCTTTCACGCCAATGCAGGTGCTGCAAATGGTCAAACGCCTTTTGGAACGCTGAATCCCAAGGAAGGGGAGATCATCATGGTCACGAGAATGCTGGGATGGGCGGTGGCAAGTTGGAGGTTCTACCGGCTGCGCCGCAGGATGCACCATTTCGCCATATTGCTGACGAAGGCCCGGAAAGCGGGACCGGATCTTTTCCGTTACCTTGAAGCCCTGGAGTTCCGGCTTGAGAGCCAGGAGCGCGAACTGCAATCCCTGCGTTGGACCCTGACCGCCGAGAAAATGGCGGACTGGGATCACGAGCTGGATAAGCGCGACTGGAAATCCCGGCAACGGCAGGATCCCGATCGCGTCAATAACCAGAAAGGCGGCGGCGTTACCGAATGACGGCAAAGCCCCTTCTCCGTCCGGCCAGGTAGGCCCGCACCCTTTCCCCATCCCGCGCCCGGATTTCCGCCAAGCGCTCCACTTCCGCTTCCACCTTTTCCATTTCCTTGGCGATGCCGGGAACCCGGCCGTCCAGCTTCAGGAACCATGCCTTGGTCAGGGCCCATTCCTCCGGCGTTCCGTGGCCTCCGAACCAGGGAAGGTAGGCGGCGTCCTCCACGGATCGTCTCTGGATCAAGGTATCGCAATGGGCGATGACCCAGGCGAGGGTTCTGGCCCTGAACTCGCGCCTGCCGGAGATGCCGCGCGGGATGGAGGTCAACTCATGGGCCCGGATAGGGCCCTGCAGGCAATAGGCCAGGGCGGAGTCCACCGTTTCCGGATCCTGGAAACCCCCGAGGGCGGAAAGGAATTGGGTCCGGGCGACCGGCGTTGCCGCCTTTTCGAAAGCCGTTCGATAGGTGCGGAACAAGGCGAGGCTCCCTCGCCCGGCGAGACCCCCGCGCCCTGCGGCGATGTTGAGGCCCACGCGCACGAGGGACGGGTCCGCGCGCCGGGGATCCTTCAGATAGGTTGCGGCCACCGCTTCGCCGACCTTGCCCGCCTTTTCATCCCGGCCTTGCCTGGCGAGAATGCGGACGAGGGCGGCCCTGAGGTCCGGGACCAATTCATCTTCACCGGGTCGTGCGCTCCATCCGATCCGGACGGCAACCGGCTTTAGGAGGGAGCTTACGTAGGCGGCGAAATCAGGTGCGGAAGCGGAGTCGATCAGGTCTTCGTCCACGCTTTCCAGGATTTCGACCAGGGACTGGATAACCTGCGGGCTGGTGTCCTTCGCCATCGGGCGCAAACGTTCCAGCATCGCATCGGTGCCGATGATCCCGGCCTTGGCCAGAGCGTCCTGGTCGCCGACCAGGGCGACCCGCTCCCGTTCCGACAGGAAATCCCGGGCGTGGGCCGCCAGGCTGTCCATCGCGGCGGGAGGCATGCTCCATCGGTAATAACCGCGTTCTTCCTGGTTCGGGTGGCACAAGGAGAGATCGGGCGTCCCGGGGGCGAATTCCGCCCCGGACGTTTCCAGCAGGTAACGCGCTTGATACCCAGGGACCGCGGCCCCGCACCGGATGACCATGGGGATTTTCCAGGGCCCGGTTTCCGATCCGTCCCGTTGCTTCCGCGACGAGGTGAGGAAACGTTTCTGCTTCAACCGCAGGATCTTGCCATGGACTTCCATTTCCACCAGGGGAACGCCGGGCCGGTCCAGGAACGCGGAGGCGATGGAGTCCACGGGCAAATCGGAGGCGCGGGAAAGGCTCGCCCAAAGGTCCGCGGCATGGGCATTCCTCCAGGACCAGTTCTTAAGGTACTCCTGTACGCCCCGCTGGAACCGGTCCGCTCCCATCCAGGATTCCAGCATGCCGATCACCTCCTGGCCCTTCTCATAGGCCAAGCCATCGAAGGATTGGGATGGATTGTCCGTAGGCAGGACTTCCGTGCGGATGGCCCGGGACGATTCCATCGCGTCGATTTCCATGGCCCATTGCCGTCCGCCGACCGACGACACCGATGACTTGAAACCGGGATAGACCCGATCCACGGCCTTATCCGCCATCCAGGAAGCGAAGGATTCGTTCAGCCAGAGGTCGTTCCACCAGGCCATGGTGACCAGGTCGCCGAACCAGAGATGGGACATCTCATGGGCCATCACCGAGGCCAAGTTCCGCTTCCGGGCCGTGGAAGCCTCGCTCGAGTCGAAGAGAATGAGCCCTTCGCGGAAGGTGATGGCGCCGGGATTCTCCATGGCCCCGGCCATGAATTCGGGCACGGAAATGAGATCGAGCTTGGGGTAGGGGCAGGCTGCCGAGAAGTACCCTTCCAGGGCCTTGAGAATCGGGGGGGCCATGGCGGCGGCGAACCCGGCCAGACGCCCTTGTCCTTTCACCGTAACCACCCTGCCGGGAACCGTCAGGCCCGGGATGGGGACGGTATCGAACTCCCCGACGGCCAAGGCCACCAGGTAGGAAGGCATCGGATCCGATTTGGCGAATGTTACCGTCTTCCGGGCGCCGTCCGGCCTTTCCGAGCCGATGGGATAATTCCCGATCACGGTATTCCGGATCGGCGTGCGCACCGTGATGGTCCAGGGAATCTTGAACGCGGGTTCGTCGAAACAAGGGAACGCCTTGCGCGCGTCCCAGGCTTCGAATTGGGAAAACACGTACCCTCGTCCTCCGGAGACCACCTTGTAGAGGCTGGTACTATGGGTATTGAAAGGCTTGGCGAAGGCGAGTTTCAGTACCGCCTTGCCCTCGTGGAACGGTTCCTTCGCGCGGAGGGTGAGCAATCCAGCGGTCCGGAAGGAAGGCTCGAGGCCCGTGACCTTTCCGTCCTGGACCAGGAAGGCGGCCTTGATCTCCATGTCTTCGGCGTGCAGGCGCAGGGAATCCGATGGCTCCAGGATTTCCAGGGAGATGGAGGTTCCGCCCGCATATCCGGCGGAATCCGGATCGATTTCCAAATCCAGCTCCTGGGAGACGGGTCTGGCATTCGCATCCAAACGCAAGGGATGGATCCCCTCGGCCGGAGCGAAGCCCGCTTCGAGCGTGCGGGCCTTTTTTCCGCAGGCTGAAAAAAGGCCCGCGAATGCGAGCCAAAGGAGAACGGGAAAAAGGATCCGGGAAGGCCCGCTCATTCCAGGTAGGTATATCCGTACAATCCGGAGCGGTAGATGGCGAGGAACTCCCGGCCTTCCAGCAAGGTGATTTTCCCTTCCTTGACCGAGGCGGAAACCCACGACTCCATGGTGCGCACCAGGTTCTTGTCGCTGAACTGGACGTAATCCAGCACGTCCGCGACCGATTCCCCGTCGATCACCTGTTCGATCTCGTAGCCGTCCTTGCCCTTGCAGACGATATGCACGGCATTGGTGTCCCCGAACAGGTTGTGCAGATCGCCGAGGATTTCCTGATAGGCGCCGACGAGGTATACCGCCACGTAATAGCTTTCCTCGGGCTTCAATTGGTGTAAGGGTACGCTGCGGGAATAGTCCCCCGTCCCGATGAAATGGTCGATCTTGCCGTCCGAATCGCAAGTGATGTCCTGGAGCGTAACGGATTGGCTCGGCTCTTCGTCCAGGCGCTGGATGGGCATGATGGGGAAGATCTGGTCGAAGGCCCAGGAATCCGGCAGGGACTGGAACAGGGAGAAATTGCAGAAATACTTTTCCGCCAACAGCATTGGAATGGACTGCAGCTCTACGGGAGGGTGCTTCATCTGCTTGGCCAGGCGATCGGCCTTCTGGGCGATGGACCAGAACAGGCGTTCGGCCATGGCGCGCGTCTTGAGATCGACCAGCCCCAGGTTGAACCGGTCAAGGACGTCCTCGCGCGTCTGCAGGGCGTCATGCCAGGCTTCCAGCATGTTGTTGGAGCCGTAATTCTTGTAGATGTTGTGCATTTCGCGCAGGGTCTCGTGATCCTGGTCGCTGATGGTATGGATCTGCTCGTCCCAGAAGGGAGGCCGGGCCACTTCCAGCACGTTGAATACGAGCACGGAATGGTGCGCGGTGAGGGCGCGTCCCGATTCGGCGATGACATTGGGGTGGGGGAGATTGTGCTTGTCGGATACCTGGCAGATGGTGTAGATGACGTCGTTGGCGTATTCCTGGATGGAATAATTCACGCTGCTGTTGCCCGTGGAGCGCGTCCCGTCATAGTCCACGCCCAGGCCGCCGCCCACGTCCACGAAGTCGATCTTACAGCCCATGGCCTGGATCTGGATGAAGAACTGCGCGATTTCCTTCAACCCCGCCTTGATCTTGCGGATGTTGGTGATCTGGCTGCCCAGATGGAAGTGGATGAGGCGGATGTAATGGAGGATGCCTTCTTCGCGGGCATAGTCCAGCGCTTCCAGGAGTTCGGAGGAATTCAGGCCGAACTTGCTCTGATCGCCGCCCGAATCCTCCCACTTGCCGCTCCCGGAGCTGGAGAGCTTGATGCGGATGCCCACGTTCGGGGTCACGTTCAGGCGCTGGGCCATGGTCTTGATGAGCTTCAACTCATTGACCTTTTCCACGACCACGAAGATCTTCTTGCCCATCTTCTGCGCCAGGAGCGCCAATTCGATGAACTCCTCATCCTTGTACCCGTTGCAGATGATGAGGGATTCGGGATTGTCCATGATGGCGAGCACGGCGTGCAGTTCGGGCTTGGATCCCGCTTCCAGGCCGATATTGAACTTCTTTCCGTGGCGGACGATCTCTTCGAGTACCGGGCGCTGCTGGTTCACCTTGATGGGGTAGACGTTGAAGTACTGGCCCTTATAGCCGTATTCCTTGGAGGCGGCCTCGAAGCAATGGGAAATCTGCTCGATGCGATCGTCGAGGATGTCCGGGAACCGCAGGAGCACGGGCAGGCCCACGTCGCGGAACCTGATTTCGTCCACCAGTTCCTTGAGGTCGATTTCCGCGCCGTCCTCGCGTTGCGGACTGACGGTGGAGTGGCCCTTTTCGTTGATGCCGAAATAGCCCGCGCCCCAGCCGGCGGTGTTGTACAGTTCCCGGGAATCCTCAATCCGCCATTTGCGCATGCTCGTCCTAGCCCTTTTCCACGCCCGCACCGGGCGTCGCGCCGGTTCGGGGCGCGGGGCATAAATTTATCATTTTTTCGACGGGGCGGCGCTTCCGGGGGGAGGGGAATCGGATTGAAACGGACCGTGCCGGGGCGATTTCCTCCGGACCCGGAACAAAGGGGTGGAAAAGGGGCCTACATGTCCTCCAGGACATCGTTCAGGAAGCGCTCGAAAGGAAGCAGGGCCTTGAATGCGAGGGCGGCCTGCTTGGCGAAATCCGGGGCCTGTATCTCGGCATCCTTGAACTTGCGCATGGCGAGGAAGCTTTTATGCCGCAGCAGATCGATGTGGGGGTGATCCGGGGGGAATCCCTGGGGAGAGGTTTTCAGCGTCTCGCCCTCCATGGCCCCGAATTGCTTCTTGAAGGCCGGCGCCGTGATCAGGCGCCGGAAGAATGTCCCGTCTTCGGCGATGCCATTGCGGATGGCTTTCAGCCAAGCGGAAGAAGGCATGTAGGCGCCGCCTCCCAAAAAGCAATTTCCGGGCTCCACGTGCAGGTAATATCCGGCCCGTTCCTGGAATTTCTTTTCCGCCGCCCCGATATGCGCGCCCAGGTTCGTCTTGTAAGGGGACTTGTCCTTCGAGAAGCGCGTGTCCCGGTTGATCCGGAACGCGCATTTTCGCGGGTCGAGGCCCTTGACGGCCGGGTCGAAGGCGCCGATGCGCGTTATCAACTCGGCCAATAGGGACTCGAAGCCCTCCTTGGCCTCTAGGTATTCCGCCTTATGGGCCTGGAACCATTCGCGGGTATTGTTCTTTTTCAGCCGGGAAAGGAACAGGAAGGTTTTCGGGTCGAGCATGATACGGGAAAGGTAGTTACCCTCGCCGTTTCCGATAGGCCTCCGGACCCGGAGGATCAGATATCCAGAAACCGTTTCCTGATCGACGGGGAGGGGATGGGGCAGGCGTCCATTTTCCCGAAAAGGCGGTATCGGTTGGCGGCGATGATCCGATAGCCGAGGTCGAGTAGGGAATCGGGAAGCGAATCCAGGAGGCGCGCCACAAGGCTCCATGGCGCCCGCAGACGCTTGCCGATGTATAGGGCTCCGCGGGATCGGATCAAGAGTTCTCCGGCCCGTTCCGGGAATCCCGGGGCCACGCAAATCGTGTCCACGTCGGCCGGATCGCGGCCGTACCGCGACAGTACCTCGGCGCCCAATCCGCTTTGCAAGGAGGCGAATTGGAAGGTTTCCGCCTTATCGTTGAGAATGATGAACCGAATCATGCGGTTGCACAGACCGCAAACCCCGTCATATAGGATCAGGGTCTTGGATGCATCGGGTATGGGCATGGCTTTCCTTCGGCTCGCTGGGGTAAAAATAGAATGATGGCGGCGCCTACCCGCTCGCGGCGGTTGGGAATTGTTCGGCGGATTATGAAGTCTTTGGTTTCTGGATGCGCCCGGCCCTTGAGGTCTTACCCATGTCCACCAAAATCCGGGACGAAAATCGGGAATCAGGATGGACATTTACCTTCAGCCACCCCGGAAAATGAGAGTGGGTTATCACTGAACTGATTCCCTTTCCGGAACAATCCGGGAAGGGCCGGGATTCGCGGCAAGGTTGCCGACTCATTCGCAAAAGTCCGGAAGGGAAGTACGCAACATGCGTAAGTGGGAAGGCATTTTCGTTTTTTCGGCTCTGATGTTCGGGGCCGGAAGGATTTACGGCGGGTCCACCTCGGAGCTCCATACCTACCTCTTTTCCAGCATGGATGGAGAGGCGGACAAAAACGGCTGTGGCGGCCACAACTTCGACATGGAAGTGAGCCCGGCCGACAAGACCGGAAAGGGCCAGGTCCTGGGCTGGATGACCTTCCAGACCGATGGGTTGGATCTGACCGGTTCCGCAAGCGCATCCCTGGTCGTCATTCCCACCAAGATAAAAGACCCTGGCACGCTCCAGGTTTTCGCCTTGACCAAGGCGCTTGCTAAGAATGAGGATGATGTCCTTTGGACGGACATTTCCTATAACTCCCAGGCTCCCTTGGCCGAAATCGCGGTCCGTAAAGGCGAGGAGGGAAAGGTAATACGCCTCGATCTCGGGACCATCCTTAAAAAGGGACCCTTATACGGTCTGGTCCTGGTTTCCAAGAATGGAATGAGCGCCCGTTTCGAGTCGAAAGAAGGCGGCATGGGTTCGGTAATCCGGATCCTGTATCCCTTCGCCACCCAGGAACAAGTGGATAAGGCCATCGCCGCCGGGGATTTGGCCGTTGAGGCGGCCCTCAACGCCAGGCATAGCGCCGATGACGCCGCCAAATCCGCCGCCTTGGCCGATGCGGCCAAGAATGCCGCCTCCAAAACCGCGGCCGATGCGGACCTTTCCGCCAAAGCCGCTTCCGCCTCGGCTACCCAGTCCGCCCAATCCGCTACGACGGCCACCGCGGCCTCTTCGGACGCTTCCAAATCAGCCGCCTCGGCTTCGGGTTCAGCGGTCCTGGCCGGCCAATCAGCCACGGCCTCTTCCGGGTCGGCTACGCAAGCCGCCCAATCGGCGACCGCGGCATCGGGCTCCGCAACCCTTGCCGCCCAATCAGCGACCGTTGCCACCACAGCCGCCTCGGATGCCTCGAAATCGGCGACCGCGGCGTCCGGTTCGGCTTCGCAAGCGGCCCAATCCGCTACCTCCTCTTCGGCTTCGGCCGTTCAATCCGCCGAATCCGCGACGGCGGCTGCCGGATCGGCGGCACAGGCCGGCCAATCGGCTACCGCCGCCTCCGCCTCGGCCACCAAGGCCGACCAATCGGCGACCGCGGCTTCCGCCTCGGCCACCAAGGCTGACCAATCGGCAACCGTAGCCACTACCGCAGCCACGGATGCGTCCCAATCCGCGACCGAGGCTTCCGGCTCCGCATCGGCATCTTCCGTTTCCGCGACCCAGGCCGCCGGATCCGCGACCGCCGCTGCGGGTTCAGCGACGCAAGCGTCCCAATCCGCCACGGCTGCGGCCGGATCCGCGACCGCCGCTTCGGGTTCGGCGACCCAGGCGTCCCAATCGGCAGCATCGGCTACCGCTGCGGCGGGACAGGTCATGACGGCGGCTAATACGGCCACCAGTGCGGCGGGCCAGGCGACCCAATCCGCGACTTCCGCGGCCGCATCCGCCACCCTGGCCTCGCAAACCATGACTACGGCTACCGCGACCTCGACCCAGTCCACTCAAGCCGCCACGGAGGCGACGCAGGCCGCAAAGGATGCCGCCGTTTCCGCCGACGCATCCGCCGTAAGCGCGAATTCATCCAAGGCTTGGGCCATCCAGTCCCAGACTTCGGCGGTGGCATCGCAGGAATCAGCGGTCTCCGCAGCCGCTTCGGCGACCGCGGCGCAAGCCGCTCAGGCCGCGTCGGAACTGGCCGCTTCGAATTCCGCATCGTCCGCGATTTCATCGCTGGCGTCGTCCCAGGCATCCGCTGCTTCGGCGACTTCGGCCGCGGCCAGTTCCGTCCATGCGTCCGAAATCGTCCAATCGGGCGTGGCCCAGATTTCCACCCTGGCCAACTCGGCCCAGGCTTCGGCAACGGCGAGCGCGACCTCGGCCGACCAGGCCAAGAGCTACTATCAGGCGCTCGTAGGGGCCGGCGGTTCGGGCAGTGGATCCCTTCCCGCCGGTGGAATCATCCTTTCCGAGAATACGGTCGCACCTTCGGGATTCACGAAAACCTCCATGGAGTTTTCCATGGATTCGCCCTGGGAAAGCCAGGCCAACATGCTTTCCTCCAGGTTCTACCTCGCGGCCGGCGAGTCGGGAGGCAAGGTCTACGTGATTGGCGGCGCCGATCCCTCATCCTTGAACACCAACCAGGAATTCAACCCCGCGACGAACCTGTGGACCAACAAAACGCCTATGCCCACGGCGCGCAATTACCTGACCGTAACGTCGTTCAACGGGAAGCTCTATGCCATCGGCGGCATGAACGGCTCAGGTTACCTGGGCACCAACGAGGTCTATGATCCCGCCACCAACGCCTGGAAGACCCTGGCCCCGATGCCGACCAAGCGGGGCGCGGCCGCGGCAGCCGTTTACAACGGGAAAATCCACGTGTTCGGCGGGGAGAACGTATCGTCGCTCAATACCCATGAGGAATATGATCCGGGCGCCAATACCTGGAAGACCCTGGCACCCATGCCCACGGCACGCATGGCCTTCACGGCCGCGGAAGCGGGCGGGAAGATATACGCCATGGGCGGTTACAATTCGGTTTCCAATGTGAACACCAATGAAGCCTATGATCCGGTGACCAATACCTGGTCGGCCAAAAAGGCCCTCTCGGAACCCAAACGGGGACTTTGCGCGGCGTCAGCCAACGGGAAAGTCTACGTGATCGGCGGGATGAACGCAGGCGAATCCGTGGTCTCCACGGTGGAGGAATATGATCCCCTGAAGGATTCCTGGAAGAAGAAGACGTCCCTCGGGACCGCCCGGTTCTCCATGGCCTGCGCCATAGCCAACAGCGTCATCTACGCCGTTGGCGGGCACAACGGATCCTCGCCCCTCAACATCACCGAGTCCTACGTGGTGACTCCGACGCTTTATTTCATGAAAAAGAATTGAGCTATCGGGCCCATTTCTGAAGCACGAAGAATTTCAGATAACGTCCTTCGGGGAAGGAAAGATGGTAGGGGTGGTCGTAGGGCTGCTCCCTGCTTTCCAGGACCTTGAGGGTGCAGCGAGTGTTCACGCTGCTTTGGTGCAGGATCTTGATGAAGATGCTCTGGTCCACATGGGACGTGCACGATGAGGAAACCAATATCCCCCCATCGGGCAGCTTCTCCAGCGCCTTCGAATTGATGGTCGTATAGGCCTTGATCGCGTTGGTCAGCTGCTTTTTGTTCTTGGCGAAGGACGGCGGGTCCAGGATAATCATGTCGAACGCGCCGGGTTGCATCTCCTTCAGGAAATCGAATACGTCCTGCGCCAGGAAATCCTCTTCATTGACGGCGTGCCCGTTCAGGCGGAAGTTGCGGCGGCAGTATTCCGTGGCCGGCTTGGAAATGTCGACGCTCACGACGCGTTTGGCGACCGAAGCCGCATATACCGAGAATCCGCCCGTATAGCTGAAGCAATTCGCGAGCGTCCGGCCCTTCGCATAGCGCACGAGGGCTTGGCGGTTCTCCCGTTGATCCAGGAAGAACCCGGTCTTCTGCCCTTCGATCACGTGCACGAGGAACTTGAAACCGTTCTCCTCGATTTCGACCTCTTTCACGTCGGCGCCCGACAGGATGCCTACCGGCTTGTCGTCCATGCCTTCCATGACGCGTATCGCCACATCGCTGCGTTCCACCACCGAATTGGGGCCGAAGGCTTTGACCAGACCTTCCACCACCAGGGGTTTCAGGTTGTTCATTCCCAGGGTGTGGAACTGGCACACCAGGGTGCGGTCGTACTTGTCCACGATAAGACCCGGAAGGCCGTCGCTTTCCGCGAAGACGGCGCGATAAGCGTTGGTGCGGGATGGCAGCCATTCTTCTTTGCGGCGGCGCAAGAGGCGGAAGCGCTCTGCGAAGAAGTTTGCGTCGATGGCCTCATCCCTCGGGGTGAGCATGCGTACGGCGATATCCGTGCGGCTATTGTAGTAGCCGATTCCCAGGAGTTGGGAGCCGCAGAGGACTTTGACGAGGCTGCCGTCCTGGACATCGGGGCGGCGTGCCAAGGCGCCCGAAAAGATCCAGGGATGCCCGGCCAGAATGCTTTTGAGACGGTCGGACTTGATTTGGATTGGGAAGATTGAGGCCATGGGTTTTCCGTTTCGGGGAGGGATAAACCTAGCAAAATCGACCGGAATCAAAGCTTGGGGAATGGTTTTCGGTCCTGGAAGGCCTGGTTCATGTGGCGTAATGAATCCCCAAATTGGGATAATCGGCCAGGAGCTCAGCTAACCCAATGGTAAAAATCCTGCATGTCATCCAAATCCTGACCTTGGGAGGAGGCGCGCGCGCGCTCCTCGCCACGGCCAAGTCCTCTTCCAGGCAAGGCGAATTCTCCCATTCCGTCGTTTCGATCCTGCCACCGGAGGAGAAAGCGGTCCGGCTCGCCCTTGAATCCGGGCTCCGGGTGGTCTCGGCCCCATCCGCTGAAACGATGCGATCGGAATTGGAGGCCGCGGACATCGTCCAGATGCATTGGTGGAACGTTCCTGAAATGACGGATTTCCTCCGCGCGGCCCATCCCGCCATGCGCTTGATCGGCTTTTACCATGTTGCCGGGGACAGCCTTCCGCATATCATCACTCCTACCCTGATCGATTACGTCGACATGAGCGTTCCTTGCAACCCATATACCTATTACGACAATCCCGTGTTCCGGGATATGGAACCTGCCAGGAAGCTGGCCGACGTGGACCTCGTCTACGGCGCGGCGGATCTCGGCCGGCTGGACGATTTGCGGCCCAGGCCGCATCGGGGCTTCAACGTGGGGTACATCGGCACCATAGACTTCATCAAGATGCATCCCGACTACGTCAAAATGTCCTCGTCCATCCGGATTCCCGACGTGAAGTTCGTGGTCTGCGGGGACGGCTCCCTGGAGGTCCTCAAGCGCCAGGCCTCCGGGCTCGGGACCCTGGATCGTTTCGACATCCGAGGCTACGTGGAGGACGTTCGATCCACCATCGAGGAGTTCGATGTGTATGGGTACCCTCTGTGCGAGGAGACATACGCAGGTTCCGAATTGAATCTCCAGGAGGTGATGTATTCGGGCCTGGCCCCCGTGGTTTTCCCGTACGGAGGGGTCAAGCGTCTGGTGGTCAATGATTTCACGGGATACATCGTGCATTCATCCAGGGAATACCAGGAGGCGATCGAGTTCCTCTACCATCATCCCGCGGAACGCAGGCGGATGGGCCGTAACGCGAGGGCGTACGCGGAGCAGATTTTCGGCGCGGAGAACGCCGCCCGGAAGATCAATTCGATCTACGCCCGCCTGCTCGAACGCCCGAAGCGCCTCAGGGAGTGGGGCGGCGCATCCGCCGCTTCCCCGCATGGCTCCCAATCTCCCGGCGCCCAGCCTACCGGCGCCGGCGTCTACCTGGATTCGATAGGCGATGCCGGCGGCGATTATCGGCTCAGCCGCGATTCCGCCGATCTCGGCGCCGCCCTCGCCGCGGATGATCGCATCGCCGCATCCACACGGGTGAACTTCGTCAGCGGGATCCTCGCTTACCGATCCAGGTATCCCGCGGATCCCTGGCTCCGCTATTGGTCGGGATTGGTATTCGGGAAATTGGGGAGCCATGCGGAAGCGGCGTTGGAATTCGTCGAGGCCATCAAGACGGGGTTTCCGCATTGGCGGGCCCAATGGCGCCTGATGCGCGCTTCGCAAGCCGTCGGCAGGGCCGATCTCGCGGATACGGTGCGATCCCAATTGGAAGCGCGCCATCCCCGATACCGGACGGAATTGGAGGATGCCGAACGCGGTGGAGCTTCGACGACCCGGCCTCCATCCGGTCCCTCAAGGCCGGATTGGACGACCGGACCGGGACAAGGGAGCAGGGTCTCCACGCCCAAGCAGACGGATCCGCCGGAGCCCGCCTTATCCGAGGTCCTGAGGGCGGAAACGGAATTCCTGGCGGGGCGAGGGGAGAACGCGGAACGGATCCTGAGGGATTTCCTGGCCGCCAATCCGGCGCATGCGCGCGCTTGGAACAACCTCGGGGTCGTCCAGCATTCGAGCGGGCGGAAGGATTTGGCCCGCCGGAGCTTCCTGGAGGCGGTCAAGGCGGACCCGGCCTATTCCGGCGCGATAGCCAATCTGGGGGAATCCCTGGTCGAGGTCGGCCTGCACCAGGAAGCCATGGGGCTTTGCTACCGGTTCCTGGATACCAGGCCCGATGATGAGGCGATCCTCGCGGCCGCGGCCTCGGCGGAAGAGGATTGGGCCGATAAGCTTCTCGCGAAATCCCTGGTCCGGGATTTGAACTACAGGAAACGGCCCTACCTGGTCACGGCCCTCGTCTCCACCTACAAATCCGCCGCCTTCATGCGCGAATGCCTGGAGGATCTGCTGGCCCAGACCGTGGCGAAGGATTTGGAAATCGTCGTTGTCGACGCGGCTTCGCCGGAGGGGGAAAGCGCAATCGTCGAGGAGTTCCAACGGCGCCATTCCAACATCCGGTATATCCGGACACCGGAACGGATCGGAATCTATCCGGCCTGGAACCTGGCGATACGCGCCTCTTCAGGCGAGTTCTTGACACCGATGAGCACTAACGATCGCTTGGCCCCGGACGCCTATGAGCGCTTGTTGAAGGCGCTGGAAGAGAACCCCCGGGCCGGCCTTTCCTACGGCGATTCCTATCTGACCAATATTCCACACCAGACCTTCGCGAACCATACCCGATCCCCGGATTACGGAGGGGTATTCCAATGGCCGCCCTACAGTTACGAGGATCTCCTGATGAATTGCCGCGTCGGCCCCCATCCCATCTGGCGTAAATCCGTCCACGCCGAGGTCGGCTACTTCGATGGCCGATACAAGGCCATCGGCGATCAGGATTTCTGGTTGCGGCTGGCCCTCAAGCGCCCTCTGGTGCATATCCCCGTATTCACGGGCTTGGCATGGATCACCAAGGAATCCCTTTCCGGGCAGGGGTCTTCGATGCAGGAGATCCTGGACATCCATAACAAGCACACCGCGGCCCACCTTGAGCGCGTGCGATCGCGATATCCCCAGCCGGATACCGCCGGAGTCCGGTGAGAGGGGAGCCTATCGCGGCGACCCCGTCAAGTCCGCACTCCTCCATGCGGCCCGGTTTCAACCTGATCGGATTCGCCAGCGCCAATCTCGGTCATGGCATCGCCCTTCGCAATACCGCAGCCGTTCTGGAACGATCCGGGCACCCGTTCCGGGTCCTGGATATAGACCCCGGCGACAACCGTACCGGACATGATCTTACCCTGCGTTCCAATTTCATTTCCGCCGGACAGCCGTTGCCGCATCCCATCAACCTGTTCCACCTGAACCCGCCTTCGCTGGAATCGTTATTCCGCGATTTGCCCGGCCTGGTGCAGACCCGCGGACGCTTCAATGCCTGCGTGGCCTTCTGGGAGCTGCCCAGGCTGCCGCTCTCCTGGGGGCCGGTTCTGGAGACCCTCGACCTGATCCTGGCGCCGAGCCGCTTTATCCGGGAAGCCCTCCAGGCGTCGGTCAGGAGCACGCCGATCCTTTATTATCCGCAATTCATCCCGATTCCCGCCGCCGTTCCGGATCGGGAGCGGTGGGGACTGCCGCGGGACAAGACCGTATTCATTTTCAGTTTCGACGTGTCCAGCGGGATGCAGCGGAAGAATCCCATGGCGGTGGTCGAAGCCTTCCACAATGCCTTCCCGCCCGGGAGGGCTGAGCTGATCCTGAAGATCAACAATCGGGATTTGAGCCCGGTCGCCGGCCGGATCGTGGATCGGCTAAAGGAGGTCGTCCGCCTGGTGCCGGGAATACGCATTCTCGACGAATCCTTGGCCTACAAGGACGTCCTCTCGCTTTACGCCAGCATCGACGTCCTGATTTCCCTGCATCGCGGCGAAGGCCTTGGACTAAGCCTTATGGAATGCATGGCGCTGGGCAAACCCGTCATCGCGACGGGTTGGTCGGGCAACCTGGACTTCATGGATCCGGCGAACTCGTGCCTGGTCCCGTATACATTGGTTCCCTTGGAATCAGGGGATCAATACCTGGGCATGTCCCAGGGAATCGACCAGGTCTGGGCGGAGCCTTCGATCCCGGAGGCGGTGAAATGGATGATCCGGTTGGACGGGTCTCCTGAATTGCGGAGGGAAATTGGGGAGAGGGGAAGGGCCTCGGTGACGGCATTCATCACCGAAGCCGGCAAAGGAGGGATATTCGATGAGGTCGTTTCCCGTTACCGGCGCACCAACCTCATCACGCCTTGAATCAGAAGTAGAAACGCATCCCGAGCCCTGCGTTCACGTCGAACTGGGGACCGGGGAATAATTCCATGGTCGGGGAGATTTCCAGAAAGACGTCGATCGGGGCCCGGCGGGGCATCCAAGCGATTCCGAAATTGCCACGCACGCCCAGCTGCAGGAAATCGTAATCCAGATAATTGACCGAAATGCCGGGGCCGTAATAGAGCGGGAAGCGCTCGGTGGACCGGATGGCGTCGAAATTATGGAACAGATAATCCGCATGGATATGGAAGATGTCCCAGCCGTATCCGTATTTGTCCCGGTAGTTATAGCCCCGGTCATCGCAATAGCCCGCATGGTTGCGGTAGAAATTGTTGTTATAGCATTCCGGATCGTAGTATCCGTCCCGGCGCCAGTAGCCTGCCCAACCCAGATTGAAATCCAAGGCGGTATTGGAACTGGTCCAATATTTGGCGGAAAACCCGGTGGGATCCCCAAGGGCGAAACCAAGACCGAAATTGCGTCCTCCCGCCGCCTGGACCGAGCCGAACAGCGCGATGGCGAGAAAGAGGATTCTGATAAAGTGTTTCATGTCTATGCTCCTGACCCGGTAGTCCAGGCCGTCTGATGGGGAATCCCAAATTTATCTTAAAAAATCCCGGAATTCCGGTTAAATGCCAAAAGGACAGGGAAGATTTCGGTAAAAAAACGGCCGTCCGCGTTTCATATGTGACCCGGAGATCGGCGGCAGGACGGCGGAGAAACCCGCCCCAGCCCAATCAGGGTTTCAACCGGCTCTTGATGCGCGCCACCGCTTCCAATACGTTTTCCCGGATACCGAATGCGCTCAGGCGGAAATAGCCTTCGCCATGGGTTCCGAATCCGGAGCCGGGGGTGCCTACGACATGTGATTCGCGCAGCAGTTTGTCGAAGAAGTCCCAGGAGGTGAGGTTTCCCGGCACCTTGAGCCAGATATAGGGCGCATTCACCCCGCCGTAGACCGTGAACCCGGCCCCCTTGAGGCCTTCCCGGATGATGCGCGCGTTCTCCATGTAATACGCGATATTCGCCTTTACGGCCTTTTCACCGGCAGGGGTGAAAATGGCGGCCGCGGCTTTCTGGATGGGATAGCTCACGCCGTTGAACTTGGTGGTCTGCCGGCGGTTCCACAAGGAATGGAGGGACACCTCTTCGCCTTTCGCATTGCGGGCCTTGATGTCCTTGGGCACAACCGTATACGCGCAGCGCGTGCCCGTGAATCCGGCGGTCTTGGAGAGGGACCGGAATTCGATGGCGACTTCCCGCGCGCCCGGAATTTCGTAAATTGAATGCAGTAGCCCCGGTTCCGTGATGAACGCCTCGTAGGCCGCATCGAAAAGGATGACGGCCTCGTTGGCCTTCGCGTATGCGACCCACTTCTCGAGGGAGGAGCGGGGCATCACCGCACCGGTCGGATTGTTGGGCGAGCAAAGATAGATCAGGTCTACCTTGCCCTTCGGGAGTTCGGGATCGAAACCGTTCCCGGAAGTGGTGGGCATGTAGACGAGTTTGCCGTAACGTCCGTTCTCGGCCTCGCCCGTGCGTCCCGCCATCACGTTGGTGTCCACGTAGACGGGATATACGGGATCGGTTACGGCGATCACGTTGTCGATGTCGAAAATCTCCTGGATGTTGGCGGTATCGCATTTCGATCCGTCGGAAACGAAGATTTCATCCGGGGCGACTTCCGCGCCTTGGGATTTGAAATGCGACGCGATCGCCTGAAGCAGGAAATCGTAACCCTGCTCGGGGCCGTATCCCTTGAAGGATTCGACCTTGCCCATTTCATCCACGGCCTTGTGCATCGCATCGAGGATGGGGTCGGGGAGGGGCAGGACCACGTCGCCGATTCCCAGACGGATGATCTTCGCGGTTGGGTTTTCGGAGGCGAATGCCCTTACCCGTTTTCCGATTTCGGGGAATAGGTAACCGGCTTGGAGCTTTTGGTAGTTGGAGTTGATCTTTGCCATGGCGTTTCAGGTCCCCAGTGGGTAAAATTTTGTGTATCCGGGTGTGAAAATTAATAAAAATCCGCACACCGGCCGGAGCGGCTCCGGAAGGGTCGGCCGTCCGGGAGCGGATGCAGACCGGGAATGGGGAACGCATCCGCCGAATCAAGTCAAGCCCTTGTCAAACCCATGGATACGCCCGATGCCGAACGTCGCAATTTCGATCGCTTCCGGCGCCCGTGCCGAACCCTCATCCGATCTTGTGAAATGCTTTGGGAAGAACGACAAAATCGATCGAGAAATATTGAGAAAATTGATGTTTTTCGAATCCGGAAAACGTAATATATAGGGGAAGGGGAACCCACCCATGGCCAGCGATAATAAGGATTTCCAATCGATTATCAATGAAAACCGCGCCAAGAAGAGCGCGACAAGTTGGCAAGGCACCTGCCTTGAATACATGGAACTGGTGAAGGCCGATCCGACCATCGCCATGTCCGCTCCAAGCCGTCTTTACAATATGATCATCGGCAAGGGGACAAGTCCCACCACCGAAAAGGTGCTGGCCCCGGGCTACGAGGATCTGGTCCGCTACAATTTCTTCGACGAGCAGATCTTCGGCGTGGATGAATCGATCCACGACATCGTGAAGTTCCTGCACGCCGGGGCCAGGCGAACCGAGACGGGAAAGCGCATCCTCATGCTGGTGGGACCCGTGTCTTCCGGCAAGTCCTCCATTTCCAGCCTCCTCAAGAAACGTCTCGAGGAGTACTCGACCAATGCGCCGCTCTACGCCATCGATGGCTGCCCCATGTCCGAGGATCCCCTGCATCTCGTGCCCCGCCACGATCGCACCAAGTGGGAGGAGATACTTCCCGGCATCAAGATCGAAGGGGATCTGTGCCCCATCTGCCGGCATCGCCTGCTCAATAATCCCGAGTTCAAAGACGATAAGGGCAATGTCCTGTGGGAAAAGGTCAAGGTCAAGCAGGTCACCCTTTCCGAACGCGCGCGCCGCGGCATCGGCACCTTCCAGCCGAGCGATCCCAAGAACCAGGACATCTCCGAACTGATCGGCCATGTCGACTTCAGCAAGATAACCGAATACGGCGAGACGGATCCGCGGGCCTACAGCCTGGACGGTGAATTGGAAATCTCGAATCGCGGCCTCATCGAGTACATCGAAATCCTGAAGTGCGATATCAAGTTCCATTATGTGCTCATCACCGTCGCGCAGGAGCAGCTGATCAAGGTCCCGGGCTTCCCCCAGATCTACACGGACCTCGTCATCCTCTCGCATACCAATCAGACCGAGTTCGACAAATTCAAGTCGAACAAGGAGAACGAAGCACTACACGATCGCATGTATCCCATCTACGTGCCGTATAATCTGCGCGTGGACGATGAGGTGAAGATCTACAAGAAGATGATCGCCAGCTCGCAGTTCTCGCATATCGACATCGCTCCCTATTCCCTCGAGGTGGCCGCGATGTTCGCCGTGCTGACCCGTCTGACGGAATCCTCCTTGTGCCCGGACCTGATCAAGAAGATGCGGTATTACAACGGCGAGGCGGTGATGGAGCAGGAGAAGGATCCCGTCGATCTGAAGGCCCTGCGCCAGGAAGGCAAGAAGAAAGGCGAGGGCATGTTCGGCATCTCGCCCCGCTTCGTCGTGAACGCCATCAATGTCGCCCTCTCCGAAAAGGAGAAGGAAGGCAGCATCATGCCTCTCGACGTCATCCGTTCCCTGCGCAACAACTTCGGCCACCACATCGGCTTCTCGGAAGAGGAAGCAGAGCGCTACCTGCGCCTGCTGATGGCGGACAAGGGCAGCGTGAACGGCGAGTACCGCGAAGTGGCCAAGAAGGAGGTCAATCGCGCCTTCCTGTTCGCCTACGAGGATCAGGCCCAGTCCCTGTTCGACAACTACATCAAGAACACCACGTCCTTCTGCCTCAAGAAGAAGATGACCGACCCGGTCACGGGCGAACCGCTGGAACCGGACGAAAAGCTCATGCGAAGCATCGAGGAGATGATCGGCGTCTCCGAGAACGCGAAGCGCGAGTTCCGCCAGGGCATCTTCGTCTTCAAGTCGGATGCCATGGACCAGGGCAAGCCCTTCGACTTCAAATCCTATCAGCCGCTCAACGAGGCCATCGAGAAGAAGCTGATGTCCGATTTGAAGAACGTGGTCAGCCTGACCATCGCGGATCCCAACAAGAAGGATCCCAAGACCATGAAACGCCGCGACGATGCCATCGAATCCCTGAAATCGAAGGGGTATTCCGAACGCAACGCCGAAAGGCTCCTGCAGTTCGTCGGAGAAGTCCTTCGGAAAGAAGAGTGATCCGGTGAGGCCGCTCGGATTTTGCCGGGAGCCGGTAGCCGGGGGCCGGGAGCAGGATAAAGGCAAACAGCGCGGTTCCGAGGCCCAGCCGATTCCAGATCGGGTGGGCTTTTTCTTTTCCTTTTGCCCCTGGCCCCCGGCTACCGGCAACCACCTTCCGTCCAGAGGAGTTCTCCTATGACCGTCAATCAAGTCGATTGGGACTTCTCCAAGCGCGGCCAGGAAGACGTCGCGCGCCACCAGAAGAAGATCAAGGACAGCATCCGCGAGAATATCGCCGACGTGATATCGGAAGAGAGCATCATTTCCCGGAAGAAGGGGCAGACGGTCAAGATCCCCATCCGGGGCATCAAGAGCTACCAGTTCATCTACGGAAAGCGCAAGGGCGGAGAGGGCGGGGGAGGCTACGGCCTCGGCCACGGCAAGAAGGACAAGGGCGACGTGATAGGGCGGCGTCCCGCCCCTAATGGCGAGGGCGACGGTCCGGGGAAAGGCGGAAAGCCCGCGGACGCGGCGGGCGAGGATTACATGGAGACGGAAGTCGACATCGAGGAGCTGATCCAGATGATGATGGACGATCTCCAGCTCCCGGACCTGCGGAAGAAGGAGATAGCCGAGACCGTGGTGCCTTCGGGCTGGAGCTTCGAGGACGTGGAGAAGCACGGACTCAAGCCCAACCTGGACAAGAAGCGCAGCTTCAAGAACGCCATCAAGCGCGCGGCCGATTCCGTGTCCAGGCTGGCCGAGAAGACCGGCAGGCCCATGGAGATGTGCCAGAAGGCCCTGAACAAGTTCAAGGGCGATTACCAGAAGGCCTTGGAGCTCCTGCAGAAGGAGGACCCGGGGGCGGAGCTGGAAGATCAGGAGGACAAGCTCAAGCCATTCATCCAGCATGGCGACTTGCGCTACCGCGTTCCCAAGGAGAACGTGGAATCCCACAGCAATGCCGTCATCCTGGCGATGATGGACGTTTCGGGATCCATGTCTACCACCAAGAAATACCTGGCCCGCAGCTTCTTCTTCTGGATGGTCGAGTTCCTCAAGCACAAGTACCGCAACGTCGAGATCCGCTTCATCGCGCATACCTCCGAGGCCAAGCTCGTGGACGAGGACGAGTTCTTCCACAAGGGCGAATCGGGCGGGACCATCTGCGCGTCCGCGTACGACCTGGCCTGCCAGCTCGTCGATACGGACTACCCCCCGTCCAAATGGAACATCTACGCGTTCCACTTCTCGGACGGCGAGGACTGGGATCCGGCCAAGACCATGCTGAGCGTGAAGCGCCTGATGGAAAAGAGCCCGAACATGGTGGGCTACGGGGAAATCCGCACGGAGGTGGCGTACGGCCAGCAGCTGATGCGCAATTTCGAGGAGTCCTTCAGCCTCGAGCGTTATACCTCCTATCGGGACTCGGACTTCGAATATTACCTGGCCCAGCGGGCGGAATTGCCGTTGGCGGGCGTCATCCTGAAGAACAAGGGCCATGTCTATCCGGCCCTCAAGGTCTTCTTCTCCAAGGAAAAGCGGATATGAGCGACAGCAGGGAAAAAGACGACGTCAAGCGGCTCGTCCGGGCCGACAACCACATCCAGAAGGTGGTCGCCGAATACGGCCTGGACTGCTTCCCGCAGGAGTTCGACGTGATCCCGGCGCAGAAGATGCTGGAGATCATGTCCTATAACCTTCCCGTCAATTATTCCCATTGGTCCTTCGGGCGCGATTACGAGAAGCAGCGCACCCAGTACGAATACAGCGGAGGCATCCCTTACGAGGTGGTTCTCAACTCCAACCCCTCCCGGGCCTTCCTGATGAAGACCAATCCGTACCCCATCCAGGTGCTGGTGATGGCCCACGTCTACGGCCACAACGATTTCATGAAGAACAACATCTATTTCGGCCGCACCCGCCGGGACATGCTCACTTCCGCCAGCGAGGCCGCCGGGCGGCTTCGCAAGTACGAAGAGGACTACGGCATAGACGAGGTGGAGCGCCTCATCGACGCGGCCCAGGCCATCCAGATGCATATCGAGGCCGACCTGTTCCAGGAAAGCGCCATCCAGCCCGAGAGCCCGGACCCGAAGAAGCGCATTCCCAGGGTGGGGAGCCCGTTCGGCGATCTGTTCGATTTCGACGGGCAATTGACGAGCAAGAGCTTCGAGGAGAAACGCGAGGAGGCCCGCAAGGCCAAGAAGAAGATCCCGGCCGAGCCGGACGCGGACATGATGGGATTCATCATGCGCCATGCCCCGCGGGGATTCGAGGAATGGGAGCTGGACGTTCTCAGCGTGGTCCGCGATCAGTCCATCTATTTCATGCCCCAGCGGAAGACCAAGGTCATGAACGAGGGCTGGGCCTCCTTCTGGCATATGCGCATCATGTCCCGCCTTTTCCAGGACGGCTTCCTGTCGCCCGAAGAGCACGGCTATTACAATCTGTACAATGCCCGCGTGCTGGCCAGCAACCCCTTCGGCCTCAATCCCTACCTCCTGGGCATCAAGACCTTCCTGAACATCGAGAAGCGCTACAATGCCGGCCAGTTCGGCCCGGAATGGGAGCGGAGCGAGTCCCCGGACAAATGGAATATCGACCTGAACGTAGGCAAGGGGATGGAGAAGATCTTCGAGGTGCGCCGCACCCATATGGACTGGTTCTTCCTCGACGAATTCATGAACCGCCAGGTGGTGGAGGAGTCCGAACTCTACATCTTCGGTTCCAAGCAACAGGGGAACGTCGAGGAATTCACGGTCGAAGAGACCAATTGGTCGACGATCAAGGACCTGGTCGTCCGTTCCTTCGCCCATTCCGGCGTACCCCTGATCAAGGTGACGGACGGCGATTACGGCGGAAAGCGCGAGCTCTACCTGAGGCATTTCTACGACGGCCTGACCCTGGAAGAGGAATACGCCCGCCAGACCTTGAGGCACGTGTTTTCCCTTTGGGATAGGCCGGTCCACCTGGAAACCGTCGAAGTCGAAGGGAATTCGGAAACCCGCATCCAACTCACCTACGATGGCAAGGGATTCTCCAAAATCAACCTTGGGACCTACGTCCAGGAGTAGGATCCGGGACCAGGTTCCGGCGGCAGGAAATAGCCCCTTCCTTTTATTATCTTTCCCCCCCGAACCAACCCTGGGGCTCCGGCCCCGGGCTCCCGGAGAATCATGGAAAGACAGCCCAAACCCGAGTTCTTCCACATCCTCAGGACCCAGCAATTCGACCGAGCCATCCTGGACGAACTCTGCGAGCTGACCACGGCCATCCGGAAATTCGCCAAGACCAAGGAGGGGTTGCTTTACCTGCGGGGCCTGTTGGCCCATAAGCGGGCCATGCTGTACTTCACCCAACCCTCCACGCGCACCTTCCTTTCCTTCAATAACGCCTGCCAGATCCTGGGCATCCAGACCAGCGAAATCCGCGATTCCACCACCTCCTCGGAGGTCAAGGGCGAGAGCCTTCTGGACAGCTTGCGCACCTTCAGTTCCTACGTGGACGTCGTGGTCATGCGCACCAACGAGGAAGGCCTGGCCGAGAACGCGGCGGCGCTTTTCGACACCATCCAACGGCGCGTGCCCATCATCAACGCCGGCAGCGGCAAGGATCAGCATCCGACCCAGGCCTTGCTGGACATCTACACCCTGGAGCGCAGCTTCAAGGAAATCGGCGGCATCGACGGGAAGACCATAGGCATGATGGGGGACCTGAAGCGCGGCCGTACCGTCCGCTCCCTCTGCTACCTGATGAAGAACTACCGCAACGTGAAGCTCATCTTCATCGCCCCGGACGATTTCGCCATGGGCGAGGACATCAAGAAGAGCCTCCAGGCCCACGGTGTGCAGTACCAGGAGACCAAGGACCTGCAGTCCGTTCTGCCCCAATTGGACGCCATCTACATCACGCGCATCCAGGACGAGCACGATAAGAACGGCGAATCCAAGAAGGTGGACATTTCCGCCTACAAGCTCGGGGTACCCCATCTGAAGCACATGAAGCCCCATGCGGTCATCATGCATCCCCTTCCCAGGCGGGACGAAATCCATCCGGACGTGGATTCGGATCCCCGCGCGAAATACTGGCGCCAGGAGCGTAACGGGATGTGGATGCGCGTCGCCATTTTCGTGAAGCTGTTCAAGGTCGACCACCTGGTGATGCACGGGCATCTCCTGGATTGATCCGGTTTTCCGACGGCTGCCCGGGCCTTCCCTGAGGATGCCCGGGTCTTCCGCCGTTTCCGTCTGACCGCCATACCCATGGTTCCCTTTCCTTTTCCCCGGGTCGCGACCGCCGTCCGGTGATCAAAGTCTGAGCGGCATCCCCCAAATTTTGAACGTATCCCGGACTTCCAGGTCCGCGGCCGCCAAGGCGAATTTCCCCGAATAAACCGGATTCCCGGGATCCGCTTCGATCGGACCCACCTTTCCCGTCCGGGCATGGCTTTTGCGTTCCAATCCCGTATCCTTCCCATATCCGGGCAGGGGTAACGCACGCATGTCCCCGGCAGGGGGATGGAACGGCTCTTCGGCAGGGGAGCTTCAAGGAAAAGGGAGAGAGCATGGGAACAGGCATATTCAATATCCGGATGGCGCGCCTGGGGGCGCTCATGTTGGGCCTTGCGGCCTGCGCCCATAGCCAGATCATGTGGCAGACCACCCATACCAAGAACGAAGGAGGCGGCTACAATTCGGGCATGTGCAACCTGGCCAGCGCGTCCATCCGGGTCCGGGTGAATCCGGCCTTTCTGGATATCGAAGAAGACGTGGAGATCGGGGTGGTGGGAACCGTGGGGGCTGGGAACGATGGGAAGAGCCTGGAAATCGTCGGCACCATCGGGCTGCCGGCGGGATCGGCCATCACGGGCGCTTTGCTTTGGGACGGGGGAACCATCCTACAGGGCAAGCTCCTGGATCGGGGGATTGCGGACAGCCTTTACGAATCCCTCGTGGACCGCAATTCCACGCCGCCGCCGCGTCCGCGGGATCCGTTGATCCTGGAGCGTACCGGACCAGGCGCGTATCGTTTCAAAATCTATCCGGTAACCCTGGGGTACACGCGGCACCTGCGCCTTCGTTACCAACTGCCCCCATCCTCCGGTCCCGAAGGTTTGCAGATGCCTTTGAAGGCCGCGATCGCTTCCCTGTTCCCGGGTTCGCCTCTCCAGATTCCCGTCACCTTCGAAAACGGGGGCAAAGTTCCCAAGGCGATATTCTCCATGGTCAGCGGGACGCGCATGGAAATGACCCTGCCGCGCACCCGGCTGCTGACGGCATCCGAACTGGGCGATTCCGGCAACGGTTGGGACGTATGGGGGCACCTTTCGACGAGTCCCGGAATCGGCATCCTGCCGATCATCCCTGTCCGCCAGGCCGCGGTCAAAACCGCCTTCAGCGCGGGCCAGATGGCGGGGAATTACCTGAACCTGTACGCAACGGTTTCCCAGGAGGTGTTGAAGGGCCTCAATATCGCCAGCGCCTCCAGCCTGGCCGTTGTGGTGCGCAATGCCAAGCGCTCGTACGATATCCCCGTAACCTGCGAGGGCGGATTGGCCGTGGGTTGCGGAAGCCTGGTCTTCCAAGGCAAGTCCGATGCGGTCTGGAACGATACCCTTGATTGGGAGGCGTTCAATGCCGCAGGGAAATTGCTGGCCCGTGCGCGAGTCAAATCCATGGTTTATGAAACGCCCCAGGATACCGGGACCGCGGTCCTCTGGGCCGCAGCGGAATCGAATTACTCCGAGAAGAAAGAGCTGCCCCTGGGACCCGTGTTCGGATTCGTGGACCAATGGGCCAGCCTGTTGTCCCTGCCGCAGGATTCCGTGGGCAACGCCATGTTGGCCTTCTACAACGAGAACGGGGTGCCCCGCATCGCCAACAACAGCATCCAGGACGTGATCCCCAACTATGAGGAAGGCCAGGTCCCGAACAATCCGGGGAATCCCGGTAACACCGGCAATACCGCCATCGCAGCCGTGGGATTCGGTTCCCTGGGAGATCCGTCCTCCTGGCGGGTGGAGCGCATGCAGGGCGGATTCATCGTCCGGATCCCGGGCTTGGGCCAGGGCATAACCGCGGTGGTGGAATTATATGACCTGGCGGGGAAACTCGCCGGGAACTGGGCGCCGCGGTCGGAGGGAGGAGCCCTCACTCTTTCCTCTGCCGCTGTGCGCCCAGGCATTTACCTCGTGAAAATCCGGATCGCCGGAAAATCGACTGTAAAACGCGTCATCCTTTGAACTTTCCGGTTTGAAAACCGGTCTGGATGCCCTTGGCGGTTCCCGGTTCGGGGGGCCGCCCGCGTATTTTCCGGATACCCGGGGTATCATCCCGGTTCCGCTCATTCGTCCATATTATGCCTAGATTGGTTATGCGCGAAAACGGTAGAAGGAGTCGATGATGGGTAAGAACGGGTTGAGAACGAAAGCCGCCATCCTGGCCGCGATATTGTCCGCGACAGGGGTTAACGCCCAGGTTTCCTGGCAGACCACCCATGCCCTCGGGTCGGGAACCGGTTCCGGCTCCGGGACTTGCGGCCTGGAAAGCAGCGCGATGCGCGTCAGCATCTTTCCGGCATACCTGGAAGTGGAGGAGGATGCGGAAATCTCGGTCCTGGGCGCCGTCGAAGCCGGTGCGGATCCGAAAACCCTGGAAATCACCGGCACTTTTTCCATGCCCGCGGGCACGGCCATCGTAGGCGCGCTTCTATGGGACGGGGACAGGATCCTGCAAGGCAAGCTGTTGGACCGCCGGATCGCGGACAGCCTTTATGAGGAAATCGTGGACAGGAATCCCACGCCCCCCGCCCGGCCCAGGGATCCGCTCATCCTGGAACTCATCGCGAAGGATACCTACCGATTCAAGATTTACCCGGTGGACCTGGGCCATTCCCGCCGCATCCGCCTTCGCTACCAGTTGCCTCCGGTCATAGGCGCGGACGGTATCGAGATGTCCTTGCGGGCCGCCATCGCTCCCCTTTTTCCTTCGTCCCCGGCCCAGGTTTCCGTGACCTTCCGGAGCGGAACCGATATCGGCAAGGCCATCCTGGTCACGAGCCAGGGCGTAAAGACCCAGATGACCCTCCCGCGCACCCGCTTGATGTTGCCTGCCGACTTTTCCCTGACCGCCGGGTACGATCCCTGGATGGGCTGGGTCTATAATCCGGGCGTTCGAATCCTGCCCGTCGACCCCCTGCGCCAGGTGATGCTTAAGACCACCTTCCCGGACGGCCAGATGGCCGGCAATTACCTCAATCTCTATACCAGCGTGACCGATGATGTCCTCCAGGGATTGAACCGGAAAACCGAGGTGGTCGTATTCTGGAAGTGGCAGAATCCCGGCGCGTGGATCCATGAAGGGAATTACGGCGTGGATATGGAAACCGTTTACCAGGCGCAATCCCAAGCCGCTTCGATCCTGGAAATGTACAATGCCGTCGGAGGAGCGGGCACCAAGCTCGGATTGCTGCACGACGATTCGAAATCGGAACCGCATGTATTCAAGGCCTCCACCCGGGGACAGCCGGAATATACCGCCGCGGTGGAATACCTTCGTAGCGTGCAAGGAGCCTACCCCGCCGAATTCGCGCGCAATATGATCCCGCCGAAAGGTTCCAAACCCGGAAACGTGAGCACGGCCATAAAGACGGGCAAGAACCGGTTCGTTTCCGACCTCCATATCGTGAAATCATTGTACTCGGCCGAGAGCGGGACGACTCGCTACCTGGTCATGCTGACTGCGGGGTCCGATTACGCCTCCGCCGAGACGGATATGAATGCGGCTTTCGATTCCGTCTTCGCCAAGGATCCCGTTTCCGTGGCCGCTTTCGGGGATTGGCCGTTCTCCCAGGCGGGTTTCAACCTTTGGCAGGCGCATCGGGATCATCATTACGAGGGGGCGACGAGCTTTACCCCTTGGGGCGAGTTGCCCATACTTCCCCGGGTGAACCTGAACGTCGTCGTTCGCAATGCCTCGAAGTCCTACGATTTCAGCATCGCTTGCGACGGGGGCATGGCCTACAATTGCGGTAACCTGACCTTCCACGGGAAGTCCGATTCCCCATGGCTCGACTCCCTGGAATGGGAAGCCTACGATGGGGATGGCAAAGCCGTCGGCTCCGTCAAGACCAAGCCCACCATCATCGAGCACGCGCGGGATACGGCCATCGCGCTCCTATGGGCCGGCTCCGGTTCCGCCTTTTCGGAGAAGAAGGAACTGCCCCTGGGTCCGGTATTCGGATTCGTGGATCGCTGGGCAAGCCTGCTCTCCCTGCAAAAGGATACCCTGGGCGGTTCCTTCAGCGACTCCGGGGTGCCAAGAATCTCCAATGCCCGCCTGACCGATGTGATCCCGAATTACGATGGCGGTTACAAACCCGATCCGTCTTCCATCGCGGCCAAGGTGGCGGGCCTTTCCGACCCCGCCTCCTGGCGCATCGAACGGACGCGCAACGGAATGGTGACGGTGAGGATTCCGGGACTGAATCCGGGGATGCCGGCGGAAGTCGAACTCTTCGACCTGGCGGGTAAACGCGCAGGCCGTTGGAATCCGCGCTCCGTATCGGGGAGCATCGATATAGACGCCTCCCTCGTGCGTACCGGCGTCTACCTGATGAAAATCAAGGTGGCCGGTTTCCAGGCGGTGAAGCGGGTCGCCATTTAGGCCAATGCCAGCCTGCGGCATGGGGCATCAGGTCCTCAAGGCGAGCCACCAGGTCAGCGAATAGAGGATCCAGGTCGACAGGACCAGGGTTCCCTGCCATGCCGGCCTCTTGAGGGATCCGGGCGCGAAGCGGGTCAGCAGGCCCAGCACGGCCCCGATTCCGAAACCGTAGAAATGCGCCTTCACGTCGGCGTTCTCCCCCAACCCGACGTAGACGGCCACGAAGAACGCGGCGAGGATAGGCGTCACGCGCCTCAGGCCCGCGATCCAACCGCTCGTCCCCTTTGCCCTTGAATGGGGCCGGTTCAGGGTTTCCACCGCGGCCAGCATCCCCAAGGCGCAGAACACAACCGAGGAAAACCCGATGGATACGTGGTTTACCCCGGATGCCAGCGCCACCAGCCAATTCGCCAAGCCCGCTCCCAAGGTCGCCAGCAGCATGACGGTGCCGACCCCCAAACGGTGGTTCAGGAGGTTCAGGATGAAATACCCCGAAACCAGGTTGCTCAGGAAATGCTCTTCATCCGCATGGAGGGTGGCGGCCGTGATGCACCGCCACCATTGGCCTTCCAAAATCAATTTCGCGTCCGCGCTGCCCCGTGAATGCCACCAGTTGGCCCAGGGACTGAGGCCGACCAGGAAATAACAGGCTACGGGAACGGCCAGGAAAAGCAGCGGGGAGAGGAGAAGATCCAGGTTCCTTTCCTCCGGAGGCGCGTCCTGGAATCCCCGGTTCTCGGCGCGATAGGTCTCGATGAGGTCTTTCGCCAGGGGCGCTTCCGCGTCATCGACCGTTAGGCTCCATTCCGCGCCGTCGAATTCCATCCAATGCTTGATGCCTTGGGAGGCGAGCACCAGGGAGTAATCCATGATCTCGTCCTTGCGGGCGCTGTGCTCGAGGGCATGCCTCGGGGGCGCGGTGGGAGCGGAGTCGTCGATCGGTAGGGGAGAGTCGTCCATGGGGATCCTTGCCGGGTTCGCCGTTCCGAAAACCGGGGTCAGCCCTGATCGGCCGGAGCGCCGGCGTCTGGAGCGGGATCGCCATGTTTCCGGTTCCATGCCGCGCAGTCCTCGTAACGCACGAGCTTGCCCCCGAAAATGTCCAGCGCGCTTCCGATGGAAAGATCCAATCGGCCCCCGCTCTCCTTTTCCAACCGGCCCAGGTCCGAAAGATCCCTGGCGCCTCCGGCATAGGTGGTGGGGATGGGGGAGATGCGCGCGAGCAGGTCGACAAGGTCCCAGTCCATGCCCTGCTGGCGCCCTTCCACGTCCGCGGCGTGGATCAGGAATTCATCGCAGAACCGGGAAAGGGTTTCCAGAAGGCCCGCCTCGATGCGGACATCCGTAACCGTCTGCCAGCGGTTGGTGGCCACGTACCACCCGGGTTCCGCGCCGCCGGCCTTGCCGCCCCCGGTGGCCGAACGCCGGCAGCTCAGGTCCACGACCAGCCTTTCCTTGCCGGTCAGGGAGGATATGCGCTTCAGCCGATCCAGGCTCAGGGAACCGCCCGGGAACAGCCAGGAGGTAACGATGACGTGGCTGGCGCCGGCGTCCAGGTATGGCCGGAAGGTAGCCTCGTCTAAGCCTCCTCCCACCTGCATGCCGCCGGGCCACGCGCGCAGGGCGGAAAGGGCCTCGGTCCCGTTCCCGGAGCCCAGCATGATGATGTGGCCGCCCTTGAGGCCGTCCCGACGGTACAGATCCGCGAACCAGGCCGCATCGTGCTCGGATACGAAATTGGTGCGCAAGCCCTCTCCGGAATCGGAGAGCGTGCCGCCCACGATTTGCTTTACTTTTCCTTGATGGAGGTCGATGCAGGGGCGGAAGGCGGTCATGGGGCTGGTGGATTCCTCTTTCTTGAAACTTAGTTCGAACTTTCTAAGTTCCAAACCCGATTCGAAGGCTATAGTATCGGGGCGGAGAATGGCCGGGCATGGGCATTAGAGCGACCGAAGCAGCAACCGAAAAAGCGACCGGAATACCGATGTGGGTCAAAATCCTGAAGCAGACCTTGCGGATCGGTTACCTTACGGTAAAGACCATCTGGCTTACCATTTGGACCCTGTACCAGATCGCCCTCGGCGCCGTCCTGGTGGGCCTGGTCTGGGGCGTCCTGAGGGTAGGGGAGTATTTCTCGGTCTGGGACATCCGGAACCTGCGCCATGAGAATCCCAAATCCACCACCTTCATCGATTCCGAGCGGGCCCGGCTGACCGACAGCCTCCGCACTGCCGGAATCTGGCCTCCTCCGGATACCCTTATCCGGTGGTCCTGGATTCCCCTGGATTCCATCCCGAAAATCATCCAGGAAGTCGCCTTGGTGGCCGAGGACGCCAAATTCTACGAGCATCAGGGTTTCGACCTGGAGCAGATCGAATACGCCGTGGTCGCCAACCACCAGGCGGGAAAGAAAGCGCGGGGCGCGAGCACCATCAGCCAACAGGTGGCGAAGAATCTTTACCTGTCCAAGGAAAAAGAGATGAGCCGGAAGGTTCGCGAGGCCGTCATCACCCTGATCATGGAGCACTACGTTTCCAAGGACAGGATCCTTGAAGTCTACCTGAATATCGCCCAGTTCGACGAGGGCGTTTTTGGGATCCGGGAAGCCGCCCGGCACTGGATGAAAAAGGAGGTCAAGGACCTGACCCAGGAAGAGGCCCTGAACCTGGTGTGCCTCCTCCCGAGCCCCACCAAGTGGAACCCCAAGAAACCCAACAATGCCTTCCTGCAGCATAAGCGCCTGGTCGTCAAGAATTACGCCCTCTACAAGGGTATCAGGCAGGGTGTCGATTCCACCTCCCCCGGCTGGCAGGATTCGGTCTTTTCGCACCTTGCCGAACAATTATCCGAGGACCGTTGGAAAGGCCTGCGCACCCGCCCGCTTTTCGAGGCGCCCGGCGAGAGTTCGGGTAGCGACGAGGGTACCGTGCCCGCGACCACGGAGATCGCCAACCCACGCAGGCAAGGCGGGGGTTCGAGGACTTTCTGAGGGTTTACTTCAAGGTTACCCCGCGGGCCCTTGCGCCTCCCTGGCGGCCCTCCCCCTGAGCGTTGACAGGCCACCCAGCGCGTGATACGATCATCCTGTCCGATCCTCAGAGCGCTCCGGTGGAGCTTCCGAGCGTCAGGCAGGAGTCCTCCCCATGCGAATCCAATCCCAAGCGCAAGCCTCCGGATCCGGCAACCAGGCCGAAGCCGCGGTTCCCTCCGCGTCGCCGATTAATCCGGTCAGGACCCTGATCATGAATGAAGGGCTCCCGGTCCAGGATCGGGACAGCCTGCGCCTGGTGGTCCAATGCATCCTCAGGAACAACCGGAACGATCCCGAAGTGGAATCGCTAATCCAGGCCGTATCCCAGTCCGGCAACCGGCTGGATTCCCATGACGACGTGGCGACGGCCCTGCGCAACGTGATCGCCGAGCGGATGAAGGACACCTCTTATTTCGAACGCGGGCTTGAGATCCTCATCAAGCTTTCCGAGCATGAGTTGAACACCACCCGCAACCGTACCGCCTTCGCCCCGTCCACCAAGGAGAATCCCGATACGGTCTTCTGGCCGGACCCGACCCATCCCAAGCACCCCCGCACCCTGCACGGCGAAAAAGCCTTCGCCAGGCGCCACAAGTTCATCAATCGCGGCGTGCCCGTGGGCTCCGCCGGGAGCTGCTTCGCTTCCCGCATCGCGGAAATGCTCCAGAAACAGAATTTCAATTACGTGGTCACCGAGCCCAATCTGTCCAATGACGGGAAAACCCACAATTCATGCGCCCGCTGGGGCATCATTTTCAACGTCCCCAGCTTCCGGCAGCTTGTGGAGCGGGCTTTCGGGATGCGCAAGATTCCCCGGCTCCTCTGGGTCAATGAGTCGAACGGTAAGCGCATCCTCATGGATCCCTTCCGGGAGGATATCTCCTTCGACTCCGTTGAGGAATACGAGCGCGACATCGAGATCCATACCGCGGGGGCCCGTGAGGCGTTCATGAAGTCAAAGGTCTTCGTGATGACCTTGGGAATGAACGAAGTCTGGTACCTGAAGTCCGAGAACGCGGCTCTGGCGCGCGCGCCCTGGGGCATCGCTTCGTCCCTGGTGGAAAGCCGGGTCTTGACGGTGGAGGAGAACGTTTACGAATTGCAGAGGATGCTCGACCTGTGGCGTTCCTACAATCCGGAAATCAAATTGATCGTGACCACCTCCCCGGTGCCCTTGCACGCGACCTTCCGGGGTTCCGATTACCACGTGATCACCGCCAATGCGCATTCCAAATCGACATTGCGCCTGGCCGCCCAGGAATTCGCGGAACGGAACAAGGACGTATTCTACTTCCCCGCCTATGAAACCGTCCTGTACGGAACCAAGAATCCCTGGGAAGAGGATCAACGCCACGTTTCCCAGGAGGCGGTACGGAACGTGATGTCGCTATTCGGGGAGATGTTCGTCTCCGACGACTGGTCCCCGGCCACCTAGGTCCGGACGGGCGCGAGGATCGCGCCTGGACCGCTCCATCCATGGGAAGGGCGCCGAAGCGCCGAGGAGTCAGCTGGCCAGGTATTCCTGGATCGCGGCCTTGAGCCTCTGGTACATCCATCTCATCTTATCCGCATCCTCTTCGAGCAAGGTCACGCGGAACCCATGCAGATCCGAGCAGAAGGATGAAATGGGCACCACGCATATCCCGGTCGCGGCGAGCACGTAATAGACGAAGCGCTTGTCCAGCGGAACCCCTTCCACCATCTTCTCGACCAGGGCCTTGGCCTCCGCATTCGGAACCGTAAGACGCTGGGTGGGCTTGAGAACGCCCTTCTTGAAGATGATGGAGGTATAGAAGGCCCCGAAGGTCTTATTGACGATCATTCCGGGCAGATCCTTGAGGGTCTCGTAGACGACGTCCCCGCGCTTCTGGATGTCCAGGTTGAGCGCTTCCCGGTGGGCCGGGAATTCGGGATGGGACAGGATGGGCGGGATGGCCATCTGGGGCAGGGTGGTGGAGCAGACCTCCAGCATCTTCGCGTCTTCGATCGCCTTGACAAGGCGTCCGAACTCCGCGTCCCGCTGGGTATTGTAGAATTCCAGCCAGCCGCAACGCGAACCCGGCCACGGCAATTCCTTGGAAATGCCTTTCATGGAAATGCCGCATACGTTTCCGATGACCTGGGCCAGGGGAATCGCCTTGCTGCCGTTGTAGGTGATATGCGTATAGATCTCATCCGCGATGATGAACAAATCATTCTCCGCGCACAAGGCCACGATGTCCCTCAGATACGATTCCGGATAGACCATTCCCGTGGGATTGTCCGGATTGATGATGAGGATGCCGACGATGTTCGGATTGTACCTGATCTTGTTCCGCAGTTCGTCCATGTCCGGATACCAATGGTTCTCCGGCAAGAGCTTGTAGGTGATGGGGGGCTGGCTCGCATGCCCGCCCTCCGCGGACGAATGCGTTGAATAGCCTGGGGAGGGGCCGATGACCCGCGCGCCCGGATCCAGATATTGGTACACCTTGGAAATGGCATCGCCAAGGCCATTGCAGAACAGGATGTCCTCGGAGGTGATCTGGGTTCCGCCCAAGGCATTGTTCTTCTTGGCCAGGAATTGCCGCGTCTCGAGAACTCCCTTGGTGGGGCAATAGCCGTAGGAATGATTGTCCTGGGCCAGATCCGCCACGATCTTCTTCATCCAGGCCGGGATGGGTGTGCCCTTGGCGACTGGGTCACCGATATTCTCCCAGAAAATCTCGATACCGAGCTTCTGGAACAGCTGGGCCTTCTTCACGATTTCGCGGATCTCATAGACCAGCTCACCTGCGCCGGCATGCAGTACGGTACGTCTCATATCCCCCAATTATAGAATTTTACCACCCCCAATGCTTAGGGAAGAAGGCCCTGGGGGTCCGGGTGCTCCGGAAAAGCCTGTTCGCAAGCTGCGCCTGATACGGCCCCCAGGACCACCCGGCCTCCCCGAGGTCAAACACGCCACACGTCCGGGACCGAGTCCTCCCTGGGGACCGGAGGCTCCGGGCCAAGGACCGGCTGGGACCTGGGGCCGGATCCCGCGCAGCAAGCGGAACGGCCGGACCCGGAAGCGACCGGCCGCGCTCTTGACCGGCAAAGCCCGCGGGACCCGCCATTGCGCGGCCGCGAGCATGGGACCAGGATGTAGGAAGGGGGTTCGGCCAAAAGGCCGCGGAGAGGGGAGCCGAAAGACCCAGGCGCAGCGTGCACCAGGCCCCAGGACCTTGCCGGGCCGGGGCCGAGCGCCGCCAAGGTTCAATGCGTACGCATCTGCGAAGGAATCGGGGTGTACGACCGCGGAAAGCGCGTTTCCTGGTTGAAGAGGTTCTTCTTCAGGTTGTCCGCATCCCAGAACACCGTCGACAGGTTCGCGCCGGAGAAGTCGCATCCGGTGATGAAGGCATTGTCGAAACGCGCGTTGGACAGGTCCGCCCCGGAGAAATCGCAATTGAACAACTGCGCGCCGGAGAAGTCCGCGAACTTCAGGTTGGCGCCGGTGAAATCCACCTTGCTGATCTTGTTCACCGTGAACTTGGCCCGTTCCAGCTGGGCGCCGTGGAAGTTCGCCTTGTCCAGGGTCTTATTGTCGAACACCGAAGCGTTCATCGAAGAGCCCGAGAAATTCACGCCGCCCAGGTCCGTGCGATAGAAGGAGGTATTGTTGAAGGAACAACGTTCGAAGGAGGCGCCGCCCACCTTGGTGAATTGGAATTCCGCCTTATCGAACTTGGAGTCCGCGAAGCGCGCTCCCTTGAGGTTGGCTTCGACCAAGGCGGTGGACGAAAGGTTCGCATTGCTGAAATTCAGCTTGGAAAGGTCCGCGCCGGTCAGGTTGGATTCAGCGAGGTTGATATTCGCGACCGTCGCGCCGCTGAAATCCGCCCCTTCGAACTTGACCGCGTTGAAGACCGCATTGGTCAGGTCGGCCTTGGAGAAGTCGGATCCTTCCAGGCTGTTGTTCTTGAAATTGGCCCCGGCGAGGTTGGCTTTCGCGAATACCGCGTTCTCATTGAACTTGGCTTCCAGGAAATTCGCCTTGGTCAGGATGGCGCCCTCGAAGATGGCGTCCAAGAGCACGGTATTGGAGAAATTCGCACCCTCCAGGCCGGCGCGTTTGAAGTTGCTGTTGCGCAGATCGGAATTGCGGAAGTCCGCCTGGGGGAACTGGGAATTCCGGAAGTCGGCGTCGGATATCTGCATGGAGGAAAAGTTGACGCTCTTGCCGTTCGAGCCTTCGAAGCTGGCTTTGGCGCCGATGGTCTGGGAGAAGCGCGCGTTCTCGAGGTTGCAGCCCTTGAACTCCGCATCCGTGAGGTCCCTGCCGCTGAAGGAGCGGTTGGCGAGGTCTTCCCCCTTATGGGCTTCGGCGGCCATGACGGAAGCCGAAAAGGAGGCTATCCCAACCAGCAAACACAGGGAGTTCAAGCTGCGCATATTCCTACTTTCAAAAGTGTGGGACAAGATGGGCCCCGGCCGATGTCCGAGGCTGAGGCCCAGGCTAAATTTAATGCTAAATTCCGATTTCGCCATGAAGACCCGGACTCATTTTTGCGTTAAATCCCGTTTTGGCCCCCGTAACCTTGAAGAATGGGGGCAGCATGGCCGCCAAGACCCTTAGGTCCAAAAGCCGTCCACCCGACCCTTCCCGGGTCCGTTTGGAGGTCGACCTCCAATCCATCCGGCGCAATTTCGCCCAAATCCGTAAGTCGGTCAAACCGGCCCAGGTCATGACCGTACTCAAGGCCAACGCCTACGGTTTGGGCGCGATTCCCGTCGCGGAGGCCCTGTTGGAAGCCGGAACCGACCGGTTCGGCGTGGCCGAACTCAAGGAGGCCTCTCAATTGGTGAAGCGTTTCCGCCGGCCGGTTCAAATCATCGGCGGGGTCCTGGCCTCCGAGGTTCCTGAATGCGTCCGGTTGGGGGTGGTCTGTCCCGTCTCTGACCTCGCCATGGCCAAGATCGTTTCCAGGGAGGCACGCAAGCAGGGCAAGCAGGCCAAAATCCATATCAAGGTGGATACGGGGATGGGCAGGCTCGGGATCCCCTACTTCCAGGCATTCCGGGAAATCCGGGAGATCCGGAAGCTATCCGGGTTGGTTTTGGAGGGCATCTATTCCCATTTCCCCAATGCAAACAACCCCATGCATGGCAAGACTCGGGAGCAGTTGGATTTGTTCCGATCCTTGCTTGGGGAGCTCGAAGGGGTAGGGATCGGGTTTCCCCTCGTCCATATGGCCAACTCGGATGGCATCAACAATTTTCCGGAATCCTATTTCAACATGGTCCGGACCGGCATCAACCTGTATGGCGTTTTCGACTTGTCCGGACTCCGCAGTTACAAGTTATCCCCTTCCTTGACCCTGAAGACCAGCCTGATCGCCAAGAGGCGGCTTCCGGCGGGCTATACCATCGGCTACGGATGCACGCATACCCTGTTCCGGGATACCTGGGTGGGAACGGTCCCGGCCGGTTATGCGGATGGGGTGCCTTTGGCCGCGAGCAATTCCGGCCAGGTCCTGATCCGCGGAAAGGCCTGCAACATCATCGGCAGGGTATCCATGGACTACCTCACGGTCGATTTGAACGGATGTCCGGCGTCGAAGGTCGGCGATCCCGTGATCCTGGTGGGGAAATCCGGGAAGAAGGAAATCACCATCGAGGATTGGGCCCGCATCAAGCAGACCCATCCATATGAAATCATCTGCTCCCTGGGCAACCGGGTGGAACGGGCCTACCGCTAGGTGGTATCATGGGGGGAAGGAACCTCATCATGAAAAAGCCACTCCGTCCTTTCGTTTTCCGTCGCTCCCTTTCGGCCCTGCGGATCGTATCCGTCGCGATTGCCTGTTCCGGATTCGCGGCCCTTTCCGTCCTCTCGGGGTGCAAGTCCATCGACCTGGGAGATGCCACGGATACGACCCAAGTCATCAAGGACAGCGCCGAAGTCAGCGTCACCAACAATATCACCCAGGATCCCCAAACCATCACCGTATTCCTGTTCCCTCCCAATGCCCTGGAGTTCACCAATACCTCCAACGGCATCCGCCTTGGAACCGTGGATACCGGAGCGACCGTATTCCTCAAGGTCCCCGCAGGAACCTGGAAACTCGGCTATGAGGACAAGGCGGGAAACCGTGTGCCGATGCGGGACGAGAACTCAGGCGGGCTCGAATGGCTTCGCGCCGTCTTCGCGAAGGACGGGAGATACGCCCTCATCCTCACTACCGACGGCAATCGCACCCTCTGGACCCCGAACTTCGAGACCATCCCCGCAATCCGTCCGTGAACCCCGCCGAGGGGTCACTTCCAACTTAAAATCTGGACCTTGATCAGGGTGTCGACCACGACGCTCGAATCGTACGACGTCACCGAGGCTATGCTCATGACGGAATCCAGTTTGGTGTGGAAGGTGATGGCATTGGCGTAGGTCGTATCGTACAAATCGCATGTCCCGTCGGTCGAAACGTAATCCCCGATATGCCCGTTATGGGCGGCAATGAGGAATTTGGCCATGTTCAGGACCATCCTTCCGGCCGGGCTAGGCGAGGACGGAAGATGGCAGACATTGCACTTGGGCGCCGCTCCGCCCATGCAGGCCGTATAGGCCGGGGTCGAGGTCAGAGCGGGCATGGAAGCCGGGCTCGGGGGAGGCGTAACCGTCCTGATGGTATCGGGTACGGTAACGGGGGAAACGGTATAGGTGGTTTCAGGCTCGATCAGGGGTGTGGCCGACATGGCCGTGTCCAGGTGTTTCCTCAGCCGCAGGCGCGCCTTGACGGTATGGGAAGCCTTCCCGACGAATCCGGTGGAAACGAGATCGATGGTGTCGCCGTTGGCTCCGAAGTTCAGGGCCGTTAGGCTGGAGCTGTATTTCCCGCCTTCCAGGATTTTGTCCACATGGGTGGGGAAATCGGACATGCCCGGGTTGGCCAGGGTCCTGCGGGTCCCTATGTCGGCGATATTCTCCTCCACGCCGGCTTCGGCCATCTGCATGGCCAGGATCTTGTTCTTTTCGGAACCCAGGAAGGCGGAGCTCCCTCTGGATTGGTAGAAGACGGTCCCCTGGACGAGGGCCAGGATGACTCCGATGGCCGCGACCACGCCCAGCATGCCACCGCCCGCCTGGTTTCTGCTGCCCGCCTGGTTTCTGCTGCCTGCCTGGCTTGCCATCCCATTCCCATCGCATGCGGTTGCGCTCATAATGTGTTCCTCGGAATGGCGATTGAGGAGAAGGGGATGCTGTTCAAGGCCCCGTCCCTGGCGGGGTAGACGCCGGTGAAGGAGAACAGGACGGTATAGACCTCTTCCGGGGATTCCGTGGAAGCCCCGTGGTTGTCCCGGAAGGAGACCTGGAAGTTTTTCACTTCGCGGGCGATGGTATTGGACGAGCCATTGGCTTCCCGGATCAGTTGCTTCTGGATCTGGTCCGTATAAAACCGCTCGCGCACGGCGGGATAGGCCATGCTGGCGGAGGCCGGATGATCGGAGGCGAACACCGAGTCCAACAGGAGGGTGGACCCTTCCTGCGACAGGATTTTCCTGATCTCGCCGCCGGTTCCCGAGCTGAGGGCGACGTAGGCTGCTCCCACGAAAGCGGAGGGATTTTCAACCTGGATTTCCAGGCCCCCTCCCGCGAAAATATCATTGAGCAGGCGGGATTCCCTTTCCTGGGAATTGGTGTAAATGGTCAGGGTATCGCTTCCCACCGCGTCGTCCTTGGACAGGTTCGCCGCCCCCTTCAATCCGATCCCGGCGAGGGTGACCGATCGCTGGATCCGCTTCGAGGAAAGGGCCATGCCGTTCCTGACCCAGATCTTCTTTTCGATGGTGATGCTCTCGCGGGAATGGGTGATCCACAGCTTGTAGGCGCCACCCATCACGATGGAGCCTACCACCAGTCCCACCATCAATTCGATCAAGGTCAGACCCGATTGGTCGCCGTTGCCGTAAGTCCTGATCATCGGCCCTCCTTGAATCTGTCGTCGCTCCTCAGGGATGCGAAGGATATGGAATGCTCCGCGCTAAGCGGCCACATGACGTTCATGTCGATCTGCTTGATCCCGGTGGGGAGGCCCGCTCCATCCACCAATCGGCTCACATGCCAGGCCCGGATGTATCGGTCCGAAACGGTATCCGCTCCGGAGGTGAGTTCCCCGTAGGCCGCGACCTTCAGGGAATCCATTTTCAGCTTCCCGGCATTGACGCTCTTGAGCGTATCGCCGTTACGCATCCCGATGCCGTTCTGGGAGTGGATGAAGTAGAAGACCGAGGTGGCCAGCAAAAGCACGACGACGGAGGAAACCAGGATTTCGAGGAGGCTGAAGCCGGTTTGGCGATCGATGGGCTTGTTCATCGGGTCCTCCCGCCGCCAGGGGTACGATAGCGTTCGATGCGTGCGCGGGTCGGCGCATCGGCCTTGGGCAGCAATTCGCGCAAACGCATGTCGGCCAGGCGCGCGTCCACGATCGCGGTTTTGGGAACCCCGAAGTCGGCCTTGAGCCGGTTGAAATCATACAAGGAATACGCCCAGAACAAGGCCTGTTCGTTGACGCCCAAGGCGGCGGGCGCGCGTACCAGGGTCGGAGCCCTTTTCGCGGCCGTGACCGCGGCAGCCGACGAAGGCTTCCCGGCGAGGTAGACGGCGTTGCTTAGGAACAATACGGCCGCCAGGCCTGCCTTCCAGCCCCAACCCTGGAAGGAACGGGAAGTCGCGTAGCGGCGTTTCTCCACGGCATGGAAATCCGGCAGCGGCGAACCGGCGAGCTTGCCGCGCATTTTCTCGAGCAGGAACTCGCGTCCGTTCCCGCCGCCTTGGATAAGGTTCAGACCGGTGTTCCGATTGTCTTGTGATTTTGCCATAAGCTCCGGGTTTCGAATCGCGATGGGTACGAGGGCAGGATGAGTATAGCGGGGCAAGGATCCGCTTTCAACCACTTTACCTTTTGCGTACGGGGGGATTATTGGCGGAGTTGACGTTGATTGAAGCCATGCGTTTCCGGCCCCGGAAATAAGGGCCGATACGTCTTGCAAGTGATCCGTGTTGCGCGACGGTAAGCACGGTAAGCAATATCGAAACGGAGCGCCGGCGGTAAGCGTCGGTAAGCGGGGATCATTTCCAGGAAAGGATCTGCACCTTGACCGTCGTATCGATGGAGACGGTGGTATCGTAGGTGGTTTTGTCGACCAGGGTGGTAACCATCTCCGTGATGGTATGGATGGTGATGTTCGCCTTGGGCTTGTACAAATCGCAGCTCTTGTCCGTGGTCACGTAATCCCCATGATGGCTAACATGGGTTCCGATCGATGGTTTCGAAACCTCGATGACAACTGCCTTGGTCACGTCCCCGGAAGGCAGGTGGCAGACATCGCACTTATTGGATGCGGAGGACATGCAGGCGGTATAGGCGGAGGTCGAATTCAATGGCGGCACGGATTCAGGTTTCAAAACCGTCACGGTCGTTTCCGGGACCGCATGGGTCACCAAGGTGGATACGCTGACGGGAGTGACCGTAAGGATGGGCGTCCGGGTCGTGTCGAGGTGCTTTTTCAATTTGAGACGCGCCCGAACGGTTTGGGTGGCCTTGCCGACCGTTCCGGCGGAAACCAGATCGATGGTATCGGCCGCCGCTCCCGTTGCCACGGTCGTCAGCCTGGACGTGTAGAATCCCCCTTCCAGGGACTTGTGGTCATAGGTCACGGTGTCGATCAGGCCGCTCCTGATCCGGAGGGTCCTCGCCCCGATATCGGCGATATTGTCCTCGACCCCGGCCTCGGCCATTTGCAGGGCCAGGACCTTGGTCTTTTCGGATCCCAGGAAGGCCGCGCTCCCCTTGGCCCGGTGGTACATGGTGCCCTGGACAAGCAATAGGACCACGCCGATTACGGCGACTACGCTCAGCATTCCGCCTCCGGCCTGGCCGGTAGGGTGTAAACGGTCGATCATAAGGCGTTCCTGGGAATGGCGGTGGAGGAGAAGACCATGCTGTTCAGGGCGCCTTCCTTGGCGGGATAAACGCCTACGTACGAAAAGAGCACGGTACGAACGTCGATGGAGGCTTCCGTAGAGCCGCCGTGCTTGTCGTGGAAGGAAACCTGGAAATTCCTCAGGTTCTTGCCGATTACCCTCGCATCGCCATCGGCCTCCAGGATCAGATGGCTGCTGTCCTGGTCGGAATAATAACGTTCCCGGGAAGCCGGAAAGGCCATGGACGCCGCCATGGCATAGGTGCGTGAAAACCCGGAATCCAACCGTAAGGTGGAGCCTTCCTGTTCGAGGATCATCCGGATTTCCCCGATGCCGTCCGAAACCACCGCGACGTAGGATGCATTCTCGAAGAGCGAAGGTTGGGCGACTTGGAGGACGGGGATGCCCGCGGAAGCGTCGGCCGTAATCGGCGAATTCGATTCCTTCTCATTGGTAAAGATGATGAGGGTATCGCTCCCCACCGCATCCTCCTTCTTGAGGGTGGCCGAACCTTTGAGACCCAACCCCGCCAGGGTCACGGCGCGCTGGATGCGCTTTGCGGTCAGGGTCATTTCGCTCCGCAATTCGATCTTCCTCTCGATGCGGTAGCCTTCCTCGTTATGCGTCTTCAGCAGGCCGTAAGCCCCGGCCAGGACGATGGCTCCTACGACAAGGCCCACCATCAACTCGACCAAGGTGAATCCGACGCTCCGGTCGAAGGTGTCAGACTTTCCGGGGATCGGTATGCCCACGAATGGTAATCCCGTTTTGTTCATGGCCAGCCGTCCTTATAACGATCGTCGCTGCGCAACGAGACAAGTGAGACGTTCTGCTCGCCGGAAAGGGGCCAGAACACCTTGAGTTCGATCTTCTTCCTTCCGTTCAGGACGCCCGCCCCGTTGCGCATGGGGGTGACGTGCCAGGAGCGGATGTAGCGTTCGGAGACGGTATCGGAACCCGATACCAGTTCGTCGTAGGTGGAGACCTTCAGGGAATCCATTTTCAACTTCCCGAGGTTCACGCTTTTCATCTGATCGTTTCCCCTGGCGCCCATGCCGTTCTGCGCGCTCAGGAAATAGAAGGCCGCCGTGGTCAGGAATCCGGTCACGACGGCGGAAACCAGGATTTCCACCAGGCCGAAACCGGCCTGTCCCTTCGCGAGCGGGGCTTTCGATTCCTGTCCCTGTTCTTTCAAGACTTTCTCCTGTCATTGGTCCTGTATCCGTCGATGATGAAACGCGTTCTCGCGTCGACCTTGGGAAGCAGGGTGCGGAGGTTCTGCGCGGCCAGGCCGGCATTGATGATGGCGTTCTCGGGAACGGGATAGCTGGCCTTGAGGCGGTCGTAATCGTACAGGGCGAAGGTCCAGTACAAAGCCTGGTTGTTCGCGTCCAATTTGGCCGAGGGCTCCGGAAGGAGGGGCGAAACCTCCGAACGCGATTTCGCCGCGATCGGGGCCCTGCCGGAAAAGACCATATAGTTGCCGCACAGGAACAGGCCCGCCAGCACGACCTTCCAACCCTTGTTGAAGGCGGATTTGCGGGCGGCGCGGCGCTTTCCTTCGACAACCCGCAGCCCCGCCTGGGAAGGCGCCGCCAGCTTCCCGCGCATCTTTTCGACCATGGCCTGGCGGTTTTCCCGTTGCTGGACCAGGGAAATGTCGTATTCGTTGCGGTTATTGGGTGTGGGCATCGGACCATCCTGCGGGTGTACCAATCGGTACAGTCGGCTTTCCGATTATAGGGGGCAGGTTCGGTGGATGCAAATACAATCGGTGGATTATTCAGGGCAAACCCAAGGGTATTTGGGTCCTTTGTTAACCTGGAGGTTACCCTGGGAATGGGGGATTGGCCGGAGCGGGAACGGGGAAAGGGCAAGCGTTTGCCGCTTGTCCTATCAGGAAGGAAAAATGTGGAAAGGGCCTATGGGGCGTGCGCGAGGTCCCCGGACTTTTCCTCCCAGGAAATGATCTTCAGCTGGATGGTCGTGTCCGGCACGTCCACGATCTCTCCCAGGATACCGCCGCAATAGCCCGCGTAATCCGGCGGACATGCGCTGGTATGGGTCGAATGGCCGCCAAGGGAGTTGCTGTCGATCTGGATCGTTTGGACGTTCGCGCACTGTCCCGGGGGATAGTGGCAAAGGTTGATCTTATGTTTAAGCGGCGTCCCCGTGAATTTCAGGTCCTCCCGTTCCCAATAGAAGCCCATCCCCTTGAAATTGGAGCTGTCCGCGAACATGATCTGGGAGCGGCTTGCGATTGGAGTACCGGCAGGGTTTATCCTGTACCAATTGGCGTCATCGCTGGCGTAGATGTATCCGTTCGGGTGACCGGCGATGGCTCGAACCTTGCCTTTGGAAAGGCTGATATCGGCGATTTTCTCCGCAGTATCCTGACGGGAGCTCGTCGGGCTGGATTCGAATTCATTGAATCGCCAGAGTTCGGAAGACGACGAGTTATTCCGGACGAAATAAATGACTCCGCCGAGATCCTGGGTCATGGCGTCTATCTGGAAAGGGGTTCCGGATCCGATAGAGGGTTTCGGGATGATATTGGAAACTACTGAAGCCATTCCATCCCTTAAGCTGAGCTCGAATACCTGCCTGGAATTCTTAGTGACGGCGTAAAGCACCCCGTCCAGGGCTGAAGCGGTTCTGGATACGAAGGTGAGGCCTCGAATCTGCCTATCGACATCCGAAGCCCCTCCCAAACCGGTAGGTCCAACCAGATAAGCGGTAACGGAGGTACTGGGATTGTTGTCCAGATCCATGGGCCTGATCTTGTACAGCTTGCTTCCCGTCGTCAGGTTGTTGATGAAATACATCGACCCGTTCGGGGCAACGGTGAAATCATCGATATTGACCGTGCCGCCGTCGGAAAGGATGACTTGTCCCTCCGGATGGATCCATGCCCAACCGGAATCACGCTCCTGGACGGAACGGTAATACAATACGGGCGGGGTACCTTGGATGCCCCACAGGGAAATCTTCGGGGTATCGTAAGGAATGGTGGTCAGGGTCTTCACCAGTTCCATTTTCGCTTCGATGGATTGGGCGGTAGTGCCCACCTTGCCCGTGGAAACGACCTTCACCCGATCGGGGTTCAACTGGTATCCCTTGATCGAGGTGGTGTAATTGCCGCGTCCCAAACCAACGTTGTAGTAGGGGGTCGTATCGGTCGCCAGGGAGACCCGGATGGCCTTGCGGCCGATATCGGCGATGACCCCGTCGATGCCCGCTTCCGCCAGGCTCTTGGCCGTGATATTGGATTTCTGGGCGCCGGAGAATTTATTGCCCGATTTGGTCTTGAAGAGGAGCGGCACCTGGAGCAGGGTGATGGCCACGGCCACGGTGATGATGATGGGAAGCACCGCGGCGCCGGACTCCCTGCCCGCCCGATTTGTTTTCGTCGATTCCGATCCCTTGATCCCGCGTATGTTCGGATTTTTCATAGGATGTTCCTCGGTATCACGGTGGAAGAAAAACGCATCTGATTGGGAACCCCCGTCGGCGCCTTATAGGCGCCGGTAAGGGAGAAGGTGACCACGCGGATTTTCCGGTTTATCGTGGCCGGGTTCCCCGCGCCGTCGCGGAGATCGATCTTGAATTCCGTCATCCCGGACGCGAGTACGATCCGCCGGTCATCCACCAGGCGGACGAGGGCATGAGCTTCGTTGTCGATGAAGTAGGTTTCCTTCTGGACCGGGAAGATGTCCGGAACGCCGGGCAGGTAACCGTTGCTCAATGCGGGGGAGATGGTCAGCAGGAATCCCGAAGCGGTATCGCCGGTAATGCCGTCGATGCGCACGTATTCCTGGCGGATGCTATCGGTGATGCCGATCAGATTGCCTATCACCAGTCCGGTGTCCTTGAAGACCAGGATTTGATGCGCGCCTACCCTGGCCGTATCACGCAACGTGGTCCTCAATTCATCCGGATTGGAGAATATCTTCAGGGTGTCGTTCAGGCTGCCGGCCCCGCGCGCCAGGACGTCGATCTTGGTCAATCCGAAACCGGCCATGGTTATCGAACGGTTCAAGGCGGTGGTGGCCAGGGTGGCGCGATCGCGGAAATCGGATTTGTTCTGGATCCGGTCCGTTTGCTGGCGGTTGTTGTTCCATACCTGGAAGAGCGCCGTGATCAGGAGGGATCCAATCACGAGGGACACCATGGTCTCGACCAGGGTGAATCCTCCGTTTCCGGATTTCGATCCGTTCTGCAATGCGGCTCTCATCAGTACACCTTGTATTGATCGTCGCCGACCACGGTGTTGAAGGTGATGGTATGCTGGGCGGACAACGGCCATGATACCAGAAGTTCCACCGTCTTATGGTCCGAAATCAGATCGGTGGAGATGTACCAGCGCCGGATGTACCGGTTGTTCACCGTGTCGCAACCCGCCGAAACCGTTCCGTAGGAGACCACCCGCAAGGAGTCGAGTTTGCGTTTCCCGATGAACATCCCCTTGCTCAAATCCGTCCCGATGTTCGAATTGCTGTTTTGGCTTTGAAGGAAATAGAAGGTCGAGGAGCCTACCAGGCCCAGGAGCACGATGGAGATGATGATTTCCAGGAGGCCGAATCCGGCCTGGCTTCCGGTTGGACGTGAGGGCATGTTCATTCCGGGTTCCCCGCCTTGATGGTTTTGTACGCGACCGGGAGATAGGCCGAAATCTCGTTGAGGGTTTCGGAAGTGACCATGGGAAGCACCGCTTCCAGGCCGCGCCGCGCGATGATGGGATTGATGGCATAGTATCCGCTCACCCCGAAGCGTGCGCGTAATTTGCCGATATCGTACATGGCGTAGGTCCAATAGAGCGCCTTCTCATCGGGACCCAGGGACTCCTTGGGCGCTGGAAGGGAAGATACCGCTTCGAATCCCAGCTTCGCGACGATGGTGTCCTTGTGACCGATCAGGAAATAATTCGAGCCGATGATCGCCAGGAGGATCGCTCCGCGAACCGTCCAGGAGAGGGTCTTCTTCTTACGGACATCGCGCTTCCGCACTTCCTTTTCCATCGCGGGAGGAGGGGTGGTGGCCAGCTTGAGCCGCATTTTCTCCAGGAGGAGTTCCCGCGAGGGATTCTTCTGCAAAAGCGCGATTCCCTGGTCTTTGTAATTGTTCGCCATGTTGCTTCCCCCGGTGAACGGGCACCCGAAAAACCCGTTGAGCCGTGAATCCATTATAGGGGGGAGCAGGCGACCATTCCATTTTTAACTTCGACAAAACTTCAAGCGATTGGCGAAGTTTAGCGCGGGGAATTGGCGGATTTCGCGAAACCTTAGGTGAACACCAAAATTATGTCAAGGGGAGGTAAACGGGAATCTCCCCCGGGGAAGGGGAACCGCGGCGGAGACGGATCCGATGTCAGATATAATGGCGGCGGAGCAATGGCACCTTTTTCGCATTGATATCGTATTGCCAGCAGATTTTGCGGCTCAGGCGCTGGGGCTCGTATTTGTCTTCTTCGCCCGCCGGGCCTTTGCGGAAGGGAGCTCCGCCCAGGGTATCTTTGCCGTTACCCGAGGTGCGGTCCCTGAGCTTCCGCCTCAGGAGGCTGATGATTTCCTCATCCCTTTCCTGGTTGGCGCCGTCGGGGGTCGACTCCAGCCTTTCGACATTGCCCACCATGGGCGTTACGGCTGCTATGGGTCTTTCGAGGTCTGGTCTCATGATCCTAAGGTAAATCATGCGAAGGGCCGGGGTAACCGGATTTTACCCGCGCATGCCCGCGGAATGGGGGACTTTGCGGAAAAGTTGAAGGTTCAGGCCTCCGCCAACTTCAACACTATCTCAAACTCCTCGGGCTTCACGGGCTGGATGGAAAGGCGCATCCCGCGTTTGATGACCAGCATGGATTCCAATCCCGGAACCGTCTTCAATTCATCGAGGGTCACGAGGCGGGGGAACTCCTTCACGAATCTCACGTCCACCATGACCCAGGGGTTCTTGTCCGGAGTGGCCTTGGGATCGAAGTATTTGGATTTCGGATCGAGGGCGGTGGGATCCGGGTATGCCGCGGCGGCGACTTCGGCGACCCCGGCCACCCCGACCGGCGGTACGCTCGAATGGTAGAAGAGGATCCTGTCGCCGATGGACATCCCGTCGCGCATATGGTTGCGCGCCTGGTAATTGCGCACCCCGTCCCAATGCTCCTTCTTCCCGGGCCGGCTCCGGAGGTCCTTGATCGAGAACACGTCCGGTTCGGTTTTCATCAGCCAATATTTCTTCGCCATGGAGCGCCTCCGCTTTGGCTGCAACTTAGCAAAAAGGCCCTTGGGATTGCCGGGGCATGTCCCGAATTCCTACAATCTGGACGGGTAATTACCTATTTTCAGGCGGGGTGATATCGCATGAACGTTAATGGATCCGTAACGGCCAGGTCATCGGCGGGCGCCAGGTTCCGCGAAGCGCTGAAGGCAGAGCGTCCTTTGCAGCTGGTGGGCACGATAAACGCGTACGTGGCCATGTTGGCGGAACAGGCCGGTTTCCGCGCCCTGTACCTTAGCGGCGCGGGAGTGGCCAATTCCTCCTACGGCCTGCCCGATCTCGGCATGACGACCTTGGATAATGTCCTGGAGGACGTGCGCCGCATCACCGGGGCCAGCGGCCTGCCTCTGCTCGCGGATGCGGATACCGGATTCGGCCCGGCCTTCATGATCGCTAGGTCGGTCAGGGAATTCATCAAGGCTGGCGCCGCGGGGATCCATATCGAGGACCAGGTGGCGGCCAAGCGATGCGGCCATCGTCCCGGCAAGGCAATCGTTTCCAAAGGGGAGATGGTCGATCGCATCAAGGCGGCGGTCGATGCGAGGACCGATCCGGAATTCGTCATCATGGCGCGCACGGACGCATTGGCCGTGGAAGGCCTGGAAGCAGCGCTCGACCGCGCCGAGGCCTATCGCGCCGCGGGGGCCGACATGCTTTTTCCCGAGGCCCTGACCGAACTGGGCCAATACAAGGCCTTCCGCCAGACCGTGGACATCCCCATCCTCGCCAACATGACCGAATTCGGCAAGACCCCGTTGTTCGACCTGCCTGAACTCGCCAAGGCGGGGGTGGACATCGTGCTCTATCCGCTGACCTTGAACCGCATCATGAACCAGGCCGCGGTCCTGGCCTTGGCCACCCTCCGGGAGGATGGGCACCAGATGGGGTTGGTGGCGCGCATGCAGACGCGCGAGGAGCTCTATCGGGTGCTGGGCTACCATGCCTATGAGCGGAAGCTGGACGAGCTGTTCGGCCAGGCCGGCGCCGATACCAAGGTCGGATCGAAGGCTGGTCCGAAGGCAAAAGCGGTACGCGCCCGGAAAAAGGCGCTGCCGAAAACGGTAAAAGGCAAAGGCAAACCCCGTAAGGGAAGGTGATCCATGGCTGAAGGCGCAAAAGGCAAGACCGGCGGATTGGCGGGCATCGTAGCGGGGGATTCCGCCATCTGCACCTGCGGTTTGGAGGGCAAGGGCCTGAACTATCGCGGGTACTCCATCGAAGACCTGGCAGCCAACAGCACCTTCGAAGAGGTCGCCTGGCTGCTGACCCGCGGCGAACTGCCCAAGGCCAGGGAGCTTGAAGGGTATCGTTCCGCCCTCGCCGCTCAAAGGGATCTCCCGGTGGCGCTCAAGGAGACTTTGGAACGGATCCCGAAGGATTCCCATCCCATGGATCTCCTGAGGACGGCCGTCTCCATGCTGGGAAACCTGGAACCGGAAGGTCCGGGGCGCGGTGCATTGTCCATCGCGGATCGCCTCCTGGCCTCCCTGGGATCCATGCTCGCCTACTGGTGGGTCTTCCACCGGGACGGGACGCGGTTGGATCTGAGGACCGAGGAGGCCACCGTTGCTGGGCACTTCCTCCGATTGCTCGGAGGCAAGGCGCCGGACGAAACCGATCGGCGCTGCCTGGACGTCTCCCTGATACTGTACGCCGAACATGAATTCAACGCCTCCACCTTCACCGCCCGGACCATTGCGAGCACGCTTTCGGATATCCATTCGGCCATCACCGGCGCCATAGGGGCGCTGAGGGGCCCGCTTCACGGCGGCGCGAACGAAGCCGCCATGGAATTGATGGAGAAATTCCCGGATCCCATCTCCGCCGATGCGGGAGTGCGCAGTATGCTGGCAGAAAAGAAGCTTATCATGGGGTTCGGACATCGCGTGTACTCCATTTCCGATCCGCGCTCGGATATCGTCAAACCCTGGGCCAAGAAGCTTTCGCAACGGCCGGGAGCCGAAGCATACCTGTACCCGGTCGCGGAAAAAGTGGAGCAGATCATGTGGGACGAACGCAAATTGTTCCCGAATCTCGATTTCTACAGCGCCTTGGCATACCGTTACTGCGGGATCCCAACGCCCCTCTTCACCCCGTTGTTCGTTCTGTCCCGCACCTCCGGATGGTCCGCGCATATCATCGAACAGCGGGCGCACAACAAATTGATCCGGCCCTCCAGCAATTACATCGGGCCGGAAACGCGCGCTTACGTGCCGATCGCCCAGCGATAGGCGCTGGCCGTTCCCGACCAAAAGAAAAGGGGAAAATCCTTTATGTCCTCCGCTATCAGCAACGTGAAACGCCCTCCCGATCCCGCCCTTGTGGCCATTGCCGAATACGTTTCGGCGTTCACGATAGGGGAGGGGGAGGCCCTGGAGACCGCCGCCCTTTGCCTCGGGGATAGCCTGGGATGCGCCATGCTGGCACTGAACTTCCCCGAATGCGTCCGCATGCTCGGACCCGTCGTTCCGGGAATCCGCGTCGAGAACGGTGCGCGCGTTCCCGGCACCGATTTCGAATTGGACCCGGTCGCCGGAGCATTCAACCTGGGCACCTTGATCCGCTGGCTCGATTTCAACGATACCTGGCTGGCCCAGGAATGGGGGCACCCCTCCGACAATTTGGGCGGCATCCTGGCGGTAGCCGATTGGCAAGGCCGCACGCGGAACGCGGCCGGAAAACCTCCCCTGACCATCGGCGATGTCCTGCACGCCATGGTCAAAGCGCATGAGATACAAGGGGTCATAGCCCTCGAGAACAGCTTCAACCGGGTCGGACTGGATCACGTACTATCCGTCCGCGTCGCATCCTCCGCCGTGATTACGGGCCTGCTGGGCGGGAGCCGGGAGCAAATCATCGATGCCGTCTCCCATGCCTTCGTGGATGGGGGCGCCTTGCGGGCCTATCGCCATGCCCCCAATACCGGTTCGCGGAAATCCTGGGCGGCCGGGGACGCCACTGCCCGGGCCGCCTGGCTTTCCTTCATGGTTCTTCGCGGGGAAATGGGTTACCCGGCGGTACTCGGGGCGCCCCAATGGGGTTTCCAGGACGTCCTGCTCAAAGGCAAACCACTCATACTGGCGCGGCCCTTGGGGACCTATGTCATGGAGAACGTCCTCTTCAAGGTTTCCTTCCCGGCCGAGTTCCATGCCCAGACCGCGGTGGAAGCGGCCATCCAGATCCATCCGTTGGTCAAGGATCGCCTGGGTGAAATCGATCGGGTGGAAATCACCACCCAGGAGCCGGCCCTGCGCATCATCGACAAATCGGGGCCCTTGCACAATCCGGCGGATCGGGATCATTGCATCCAATACATGGCCGCGATCGGCCTCATCCACGGGGCTTTGACGGCCGATCATTATTCCGACGCTTCCGCCAAGGATCCCCGGATAGACGCCTTGCGCGCCAAGATGACGATGCGCGAGGACAAGGCGTACAGCAAGGATTATCTCGATCCGGATAAGCGCTCCATCGCGAACGCCCTGCAGGTTTTCTTCCGGGACGACACTTCCACGGAAAAGGTCGCGGTGGAATATCCGTTGGGGCATAAGAGGCGCCGCAAGGAGTCCATACCGCACCTGTTGGCGAAACTTGAGGCGAACCTGGGCACCCGGTTCCCGGGCCCCCGCGTCAAAGCCCTTTCCGGCCTGTTCCAGGACCATGCCCGCCTGGCCGCCATGCCCGTGCCGGCCTTCATGGAGCTTTTCCGCCCCTGATTTGAGCGCGCCTCACGGCTAGAGTACATTAAGGGCATGGATAACCGGTTCGACGTCGTCGTCATAGGCGGGGGACACGCGGGCATCGAGGCCGCATACGCCTCCGCCCGCCTGGGAATGCGCACGGCCATGGTCTCCATGGAAACCGCCGCCATCGGACGCATGTCCTGCAATCCGGCCATCGGCGGCGTCGCCAAGGGGCAACTCGTTCGCGATATCGACGCTTTGGGCGGCCTGATGGGCGTGGCCGCGGATACGGCCGGCATCCAATTCCGCATGCTGAACCTGTCCAAGGGTCCCGCCGTCTGGGGCCCGCGGGGCCAGATGGACATGGAGCTGTACGCCGATACCATGCAGGGCATCCTTAAGGCCACTCCCGGGCTCTCCCTGCTGGACGGCGAACTCGCGGATTTCCGCCGGATGCCGGACGGTACCTTCGATCTGGATTTCGGCGGCGCCGGCCGCATGTCCTGCCGCGCGCTCATCATCACCTCCGGAACCTTCCTGGGCGCGGTCATGCATACCGGTCTCGACCAGACTCCCGGCGGCCGCATCGGCGAAGCGCCCTCCAACAGGCTTTCCGCCTCCATCCGCGGGATGGGGGTGCGCACGCGCCGCCTCAAGACGGGAACTCCCGCGCGTCTGGCCGCGGAATCCATCGACTACGGCGCCGTCGAGGTCCAACATGGGGATCCGGAACCGTACCCCTTCTCCTTCCGGACCGAAAAGCCCCTGAAGAACCATGCGGTATGCTGGATAACCCATACCAATCTGCGGACCCACGAGCTTCTCCGCGAGGGATTCGACAAGAGCCCCATGTTCACCGGGGTCATCAAGGGGATTGGACCGCGCTATTGCCCCTCCATCGAAGACAAGATCTGCAGGTTCGCGGACAAGGACTCCCACCATCTCTTCCTTGAACCGGAAGGGCTGAACAACGGTCGCATCTACGTGAACGGTTTTTCCTCCAGCCTTCCGGCCGACATCCAGGACAAGGCCCTGCGGACCATTCCCGGTCTCAAGGACTGCCGCGTCCTGCGTTACGGATATGCGGTGGAATACGATTCCGTGGAGTCGACGCAATTGGATCCGACCTATGCCGTCAAGGGCATCCCGGGCCTCTATTTCGCGGGCCAGGTCAATGGCACATCGGGATATGAGGAAGCCGCCGCCCAAGGATTGATGGCGGGAATAAATGCCGCCCTGACCATCCAAGGCCGTCCGCCCTTCCTGCTCGGCCGCAGCGAATCCTATATCGGCGTCCTCACGGACGACCTCGTCTCCTTGGAATTGGAAGAACCGTACCGCATGTTCACATCGCGGGCCGAATACAGGCTCCATCTCCGCCAGGACAATGCGGAGGAGCGGCTTCTCGAGAAAGGCCATGCCCTGGGCATGGTGGACGATGGGATCTTCGCCAAATACCTTGGGTGGAAGGCCAAGCTCGCGCATGCCAAGGAAACCCTGGCCTCCACGCGGGCCTTCGGGCCGAAGGTGGACGCGTACCTGGCTTCCTGCGGTTCCGCCGCCCTGGACGAATCCGCGGCCGCCTTGAGCCTGCTGCGCCGTCCCGATGTGGGCCTTCCCGGACTTTTCGCTTGCCTGGGCCTGGAAAGCGACCTCACCGCCCGGGAAATGCTGGTCCTCGAAGCGTCCGAGCGTTACCGCGGTTTCTGGGATCGCCAACTGAAGGAAATCGAACGCAACAAGCGCTTGGAAGGCTTGCGCATCCCCGCCGATTTCGATTATCCGGCCGCCCATGCGCTTTCCACGGAAGCGCGGCAGAAGTTGGCATCGAAACGGCCTCTTACGGTGGGACTGGCCCAGCGTATCTCAGGAGTTACCCCCGCGGACATTTCCGGCCTCATTTTCCACATCAATCAGGGCTCAGCCAACCCGGTCCGCTAAGGCCGCCCGTCCCCATTCTTGCGTGCGGGACGGGAAACCCAAAGCGCGGTTGTTCCCCAAATCGGTTGCTGCATTTTTCGAAACTTGGAAACGGTACTATCGGTAAAAACGGGAATTCGGCCGGGTGGGCTCCCGACTCAAGTATACCGGCGCCAACCCGATATCCTAGACATGACACCCACCTACTATCCGGTTACTTATTCGGCTCGGATAACCGTCCAAAAAAGGGTGCCGCGGCCGCTTTTTTATTTGACCGCGAACCGCGGAAAAGTATGTTACAAATGCCGACCGAATCGGCGCCTTCGTATAGGGGGAATTGGATGAACAGGCTGTATCCGCACCGCAATCCATTCATGCAGACCAAGTACGCCCGGTTCCTGGCGTTCTTCTGGATGTATCTGTTGACGATTTACCTGCTGTCCCTTTGGACCTAGTCCGCCTGGACTTGGTCCAGCAAGCCCGATAAATCAGGCGACGGTCTTGGAGCCAACGGCTTCCAGGCCATCGGAACTGCCGGCGGAAGCCAGGCGGAATGAGCCTTCTTCGCCTTGAGCCATGCCTAGGACCCGTTCCACGCGGACAGGGTTCTTGCGCAGCAGGGATTGCACCCGTTTCGACTGGAGATTCTCCTTCACGGAAGTGAAGAAGAACCGTTCCATCAAGCGACTCAGCTTCCATTCGGTGCTGTCAAGGTTCACATAGTGCTGGAACCCCTTCATGCCGCCTACATTAAGGCGCTTCTGTTCGGTATCCAGTTCCCACGGATGGAAATACACCATGGCCGGCAGGCCGTTCTGGTTCTTCTGCTCGATGTACCTGTCCGTAACGCGGTAGGGATACAGGCGCAGGTATCCGCCGCCGGAAATCGGGATGAGGTTATTGCCAAGTCCCAAGGTGGACATGGGGATTTCCGTCAATTGGCCCCCGCCCTGGAAAAGCATCTGGTGCGGCAAGCGATTCGGATAGCGGGCGATGCCATAGCGTTCCCTCTTGATGGGGAAGACGCTCGAGTCGTATTCGATCCCGTATTTGGCCAGGATTTCCAAGGCCCACAGGGTCGACTCCACGATGGTGAAATTCGAAGCCCGATGCCCTATGACCTTCTGCTTCGCCCGCTTGCCGATGGCGATCAGGGATTTCTCCAGATCCTCCTCGAACTGGGGCGGGGTCATATTGGTCAGCAGGTTGTGGTAATAGCCATGGGTCCCGATCTCATGCCCTTCGTCGTCAATCATCTTAACGACGTCCGGAAAATGATCGGCGACCCAACCCAGGATGAAGAACGTGGCCTTGGTGTCGTGGGTCCGGAACAAATCCAGGATTTTCCTGACGTTCGCCACCACGCGCGTGGGCTGCAGGTGCCAGGTGGAAGGCGGGACCTGTTCCTTGAGATTATAGGCATGGAACCAGCACTCCACGTCCACGGTCATGAAATTCTTCACTGTATCCTGGGGGCGGTGGAGATCCACCACCTTGTCCATGTGGATCTCCTTCAGCATCTTCTGAACGCGCGGACTCGAGTTCTTGATGGCCACCCGGCCGCCGTTCTGCTTTACGCGCTGGACCAGGTTGATCAGGAAGCCGAGATCCTCCAGGTCCCAATTCTCGTCCGGGCTGACCTGGACGTCGAGGGTCCTCTTGGGGTCGAAAACCATATCCTTCAAGGTGCGGCTCAGCTCATAGGGGCTGCTCCCGACCAGGATGATGGATTTCTTGGTCTGGTGCTGATGGACCAGGCTTTTGATCTCCGGCAGATCCTTTTTGGAAGGGGTGTTGGCGCGGAAGTCCACGACCTTTGCCCGCTTGAGTCCGACCAGATCCCGGTTCTCACCGCCCTCGAACTGGGGCTTGATGAGGAGGTATAGGACCGTGTTCACGGCGACCCAGACTTCCATTTTCACCCAGGAGAGGAAATTGCAGGTGGCGGAACGGTAGGAATAATCGAAGTGCACCTTACGGACGACGCTTTCATGGGAGTCATCGTAACCGAGGATGATCTGCGCGAGGCCGGTAAGGCCGGGTTTTATCCAAAGCGTCCGGTCCAGGTAATGCGGGATCGATTTGGAATACTGCATGGTGAAATAGGGACGCTCGGGCCGCGGTCCGATAAGGCTCATGTCGCCCCGGAGGATGTTCACGAACTGGGGCAACTCATCGATATGCAGGGCGCGGAGCCATTTCCCGATTTTTGTGACGCGCGGGTCGAGGCCCTTCTTGGCCAATTGGGGCCCCAGGCTTTCGGCGTCGACGCGCATGGTGCGGTATTTCAGGATGGTGAAGACTTCGCCTCCGTAGTCGACCTGGCGATTGGAGAGGATGAACGCGCTGGTGCCGCCGGCCGCGACCTTATCATCGACCTTGGGCTTGAATATCTGGTAAGGGCTGGAACGGCGGTTGATTCCGATGCGTTGCTGCGAGTAGAGCACCGGACCTTTGGATTCGATTTTGATCAGCAGGGCGATAACGGGATAGGTTAGGACGAAGAACAGGGTGCCGACCCATCCGACAAACAAATCCGCAAGCCTTTTCGCGACGAGCACGGCCAGGGATGGCTTCATTTCAAACTCCTAAGTACGGCTCCCGATGGGGAGGGGTCCATGATGGGGGCGGGCGATGACATGGTTGGCATCCTCCCAACCTGCCGGATATCGGCGGCTGCGGGGTGAACCAGGCGCAATAATGTCCCCCTGAACGCCGTCCGGATCGCTCCAGGTCGGTTTTGCCGGCATTTCAGCCTTGAATCCCTTCGCTTGCGCCTCGAAGGAATCGTTCAAACGTCTGTCCTGGTAAAGCCGAATACGGGTCTTCCCAGATTCCTTGAAAGATAGGCGCTTCCGGTAACCAACGTCAACAAATAGTTGAATTCCGGCAGCAGCGTAACCCGATCGGAATTAAGGTTTTATAGTCTCTTACGCGCCAAAGCTTTATGATGCCCGCCATTGCGCTTTACCATGGTTCCGGATTAGGGGTTTTATACTTTCCTCTTTAAAAATTTGGTACCTCGAACGTATGCTTGGTTTGAAAAAAGGACACAATTGCTCCGAAAACCGGATTTCGCATCTGGATTGAAGGCCGTCTGGTTCGGCCTTGTTTCCTTGCTGTTGGGGCCTTTCGCCTTGTGGTTCATGCTGTTCGCGAAAATGCGCCGTCGCAATCTCCTTGCGCATCCCGCCCGGCGCAATCTCGGCCTGCTCCTCGGTTTCGCGGCCTTTTCCGGGTTCCTCTTTCTGGCGCCGGTCCATTGGGCCGTGCTGCTTTGCCTCTACCTGGCAGCCTGCTTCTGGTCCGCTCGATCCATGGCGCGTCCGGATCGGGCCCGGCTATTCCGGTTCAACGTCATGGCCAGGAATCCGACGGGCAACGCTCCGGAAATCATCCTGGAAT
>JAQBPO010000061.1 GCA_028287465.1 Fibrobacterota bacterium | reverse complement strand
ATGCCTTGATGAAGTTCGTCAAGGCAGGCAGTTCCAATCCCTTCTCCCGGGTAACCTGATGCCACGCCTTCCGCCAGGTCACCACCTTCAATGTCCCGTCCGCCTTGCCCTTTTCAAGGCCCGCCTCCACGGTGAAGCTGTCCCCGCCCGCCAACCCGCAGGCCAACACGAAGGAAGCCTTGCCGCCCTTCACCGAGGTCTCGATCTCCGCCACTTCGGCCTTGAACTCCGTCAGCTTGCCCTTATCGTCGGGCTTCGCCCCGGCCTTGGGATCGTTCCGCTTACTGTTTTCCTTGGCCGCCGTAATCTTCCAGAACACCTTGGTCCCGTCCGCGGCGCCTTCCACCTCGGCCTCGATGTGGCGCTCGGTTCCCTGATCAGGCTTCGCCTTGTCCGCCTTCATATTCACGTATTGCTTGGCATCCTCGCCTTCCTTGACGCCCACCAGCTTTATCTTGCCCGCAGGCGGCGTAACGGTTCCGCCCTTCTTCTCCTCCTTGACCAGATCATCATAGAAGAAGCACTTGTAGGAATCCCGCCGGCGTACTCCCGGCTTCTTCTTGACCTGGGCCTGGCATGGCGCGATGCTCCCTTTCTTGCACGGGTAATTGATGGGGAAGTTCTTGTTCGATTTCAGGAACAACACGGTCACGCGCCGGTTGGTCTCGCTTTTACCTTCCGTTTTCTCGAGGGGATTGAACTCGCTGCAGCCGCAATGCGGCGCGCCGTCGATGGAGTCGAAATCCTTCACCTTCAAATCCAAAGCGTTGGAGTCGGACATGAATTTCTTGTACAGCGCCTTGCGCGTCTCCGCGTCCGCCGTGCCGGTCTCGCCCAAGCCGTTCTTGCCCTGGAAGGCTTTCACCGCCGCCTGGGTCTTGGGGCCGTCCTTGCCGTCCACGGTCCCGGGATCCTCGCCCGCATGCAGGAGCAGGGATTGGACCGGGGACAGATCCCATTTCTCTTCCTTGTGGAGATCTTCCCAGCCTTGGGGATCCTTGACCAGCAGGGCCTGGACGGAACGGGCGCGCCGTTCCGAGAGTCCCTTGTTGTAGGTTTCATCGCCCACGAGATCCGCGTGGCCGAAGGACGCCAGCTTGCCTTCCGGATCCTTCTTGCGCCACTCCCCTATCAGCGCGCACATGTCCTTGAGCTTGGCCGCATGCTTGGGATGCAGGAAGCTGGAATCGAATTCGAAGGTGATGCCTTCCACTATGTGGGATTCGATGACCCGATCGGCTTTTTCGTCGACCACCTTCGGGGACTTGGATCCGTCCAAAGGATCGGCCTCGGAATGCTTCGCGAGGAAATAGTATTCCACCTTCTGCATCGAGTTCCCGTCCTCGTCCTTATAGGCGGGGATATATACCGGGATTTTGCAGGTGGCCTTGCCCGCATCGGCCGCGCCTTCGCCCTGGGAAATGCGTTCGGGTCCTTTGGGCGTTTTGGCGAAGAGCTCGAAGGTGACCTTGGTCTTATGGGCCAGGTCTTCCGGCAATTCCAGATTGACCGAAATGGGCGTCTCTTCGTTGAAGCCCACCTTCTCCGCGTCCCAAGCGGGATTGCTGAGCTTGGCGAGGTTCTTCTTCTTTTCCGGTTCGGGCGCGGCCTCGGCCACCGGGATTTCCATCGGCTCGGGGGCTTCCGCCGGGGCGGCGCGCCGTCCCGCGCTGCCGGTTTTGCTTTTTACGAAAATCTCGTCCGCGGAGGATTTGGTCTTACCGCTCAAGCCGCTATTGGCGAAGGGATCCAGATTCATGCCGCGAAAGCCCCCTGGAAAAGGAGAAAGGAAGAGCCGTCCCTTAAAGATAGTTTCGGCCGCCTTCCGGTAACGTGATGGGGGCCACAAGACCGGAGTGAGGGACATCCGCGGCCAGGGAGCCTCGTCTATCCTTCTCCCTCCCACTTCAATGACACGTCAATTCCGATGTTTTCATGAGCCCTTAGCGTTACCTTAAAAGGAGGTTGCCGATTTCGAGGGTCACCGCGCTTGGCGAGAAATGGAACGGGGCATCCATGATGAAAAGGTTGATGATTCTCTGCCTCTTTTCGATTTGCGCCCAACGCCCGGTCCGGGCCGGAGACAATGCCCTGTCCGAAGCGGAATCCCGGGAGGGCTACCGGCTGCTTTTCGACGGCACCCTCGGGAGCTTCCGATCGAACTGGGTCGACTATGCCAAGGGCGATTCGGCCCACACCGGATTGGATACCGCTTGGACGGCGGATTCACTCGAACCGCTCGGCGTTTGCATCCGCCTGCGGTCGGGCGTCGCTCCGGATATCCGCTCCGTCAGGAAGTATAAGGATTTCGAGTTGCGCTTCAAATTCCGGATCAACGGCAACCAAGGGGTCTTCTACCGCGCCACCCTGCACTACGATCATATCGGGAGTTCGGGCGTGGAATATTCCATCAACGAGGTATCCAGCCTTACACAGGATTTATCCGGAGCGGCATACAATCTTTATGGTATTCACGACATAAGCAACTATCGTACTAGTGGAACCGGACTTTGGAACGAGGGCCGGATCATCGTAAAGGAAGATAGCGTGGAGCATTGGCTCAATGGCTCCAAGGTGGTGGGGTACCGATATCATAGTCCCGATTTCTGGTCGAACTATAATGCCTATGGAACCTGGAAGACGGACAAAACGCTGACCAATGCGATCGCGGGCAGGGAGGATGTGGGCACGGGTTATATAACGGAAGGCTATCTGGGCCTGCAAGGCGATCATGGCGGCAAGTGGTTGATCAAGGATTTGAAGGTGACGGAGACTCCCTGCTTCGGCCCCATCAAGGAGGACGGATCGGTTTGTCCGGTCTCAACCGGCGCACGTGGAATCCGAGCGGAAAAAGGAACCTTGGCCTACACCGTAGTGCGACAGGGATCGGCGGCCGTGGCTCTCGATTTCGATATCCAAACGGTCCTTGGCGCGACACTTCTGGGATTGGATGGAAAGGTCCTAAGCCGGGCTTCGCTCTTCGAGGGCGGTCGGAAAGCCGTTTTTACCGCCAGGCTCCGGACCGGCCTCTACATCCTGAAGCTGGACTTGGCCTCAGGAACCGTAACGCGGAAAACGAACCTTCTCTGAGCGTATCCTTGGGCGCGGTCGGCATGTGGAACGGCTGGAAATGAAAAGGGCGGCCCGTGAAGGCCGCCCTTTAAGGAGGATACCGGAAGGGCTCAGGCGCCCATGGCCTGCAGGTAGCCCTGGTACTTGCGCTGGAGCTTGTCGAAGGTGCCGCTCGTGCGCATCCGGCGCAAGGCCTGGTCGCGCAATTGACGGACGCGCTCGTGGGAGATGTTCAGTCCCAGGCCCACTTCGCGGAGGGTCTGCGGGGCGTTCTGGTCCATGCCGAACAGTCCCGTGATGACCTGCGCTTCGCGCTCGGGGAGCTCGGACAGGATTTCCCGGACCAGTTCGCCCGTGGCGGACTTCTCGAGTTCGTCTTCGGGATTCGCGGCGCGATCGTCGCGCAGGATTTCCTGGTAGGAAGTCTTGGACTCCGGGCCCAGGGGCGCTTCGAAGGACATGCCGCGGCCGGCGGTCTGCAGCAGGCTGCGGACGTCCTCGTCCAGATCCTTGCCGTGCCCCTGCTCCTTGAGGGCCTTGCGCACGCGCAGGCACTGGTTGGCGGGGAGGCGGATCATGGAGCCGGTCTCGTTGATGGACTTGGTGATGTAGGCCTTCATCCACCAGACGGCGTAGGAGATGAACTTGATGCCGCGCGAAGAATCGAAACTCTCCACGGCGCGGATCAGGCCCATGCATCCTTCGTTGACAAGGTCGGGAAGGGGGATCGGGCATCCGCGATATTGCAGCGCGACTTTGAGAACGAATCGCATATTCGCCTTGATGAGGCGGTTGCGCGCATCGTTGTCCCCGCGGCGGCAGCGCTCGAACAGGCGCAGTTCCTCTTCGCGCGAGATCGGGCTCGTCTTGCGGATGTCTTCCATATAGCGCTTGAGGGAAACGTCATGAGTGGGATAAGACATGTTTTGCTTTCCTTGGAGCGATGCGGAATAATTAGTATTGTCCCGGCGGTTTTACAAAAAGCAACATACATAAAGACGGGCCTTCTGACCCGTATTAATGCATGTCGAAGCGAGATAGGGATCGCCCCACCGTAAGACGGCCCATCCGGGCCCATGTGTTCACGACTATGCCCAATGGCCTTCGAAGAGCGGTTCCAACGGCGTTCCGGACCTCCGAATCTTTAGAAGTTCGAAGACCTCGGCAGTATTGGCATCCTCATGCTCGGCTTTCAAATCGAGACCGGTCAAGGATGTGTCAAACGTTTCCAATCCGGCCACGAGAATTTCCGCCCCCTCATAATCGATTAGTTCCGCCGGATTCGCCGGGATCGAGCGTTTATCCCCGAATTTGGCCATCAGCTTGGGAGGATATTCGGGAAGGACCACTTGGGGGGAGACCTGGTTGGCCGGGATTTCCAGAATGGGGTTGATGACGGAGATCAAAGGGTTGGCGCGTTTGGAAATGGCCAGGGCTTCCTGGACTTCTCCCGGCTCCTCCGGAAGTTCGAGAACATATGCCAGGTGCGTATGGGCGCCGTGGGCGGCGATGGCGTAAACGCCTTCGCCGCATGCCCTCGCCGCCGGAACGGGCGGGGCTTCCCTGAGTTTCCGGGCCACCATGGCGGCGCTTGACCCTACCGTTTCCAACTTGGCGGACCATCCGGAAATTCCGGCATCGCCGGAAGGGCGGCCGGAAGCGAGCAGGCCTTTCAGGGAAACGGCCGCGTAACGGTACAGGTTCCTTTTGATCGGGTGCAGGACCAGGTGGAAGCTGGCCACGTCCTCCAATTTGCGCGCGCCATCCAGTCCGGTTTTGGGTCGGTAGAAGAAGAATATGTCGCCGTGTTCCAGGATCCGGGCATCCGTCCGGGTTTTACCGGCCATGGGACCCTCCATATGGACTGCGGGATTCGCGGAAGGGGTTCCCGTCGAAGCGGAGTCCCCATTCCCTGAAAATAATTTCCCTCGCGGGTCCCGAGCGGATTGGGCTTAACGCCTTCTCAGGGGACGGGGTCCTTTACGGAAGCCCCGGGAAGACCGGTGGCCTGGGAGGCGGCACCGTGGGCGGCGGCCGAGTGGCCCGTGGTAGCCTGGGCCGGGAACCCCATCGCCTGCAGATCTTCATCGGCCAGGTATTGGTAGACCTCGAGGATCCGGGATGCGGACCACCCGGTCGCCAGCAACCCTTGCAGGAACTCGACGGAAAGACGGGTGTCGCGGATGTAGGGCTTGCCGCCCAATACGGATGGATCGGTTTCGATGCGGCCGGACGTGGCCGGGGATTTCTGGGCGGAGGGCTTGGAAGGGTTCATATGCATAGCATTGTATATCAATTGAATACCCGAGGCAAACCACCGCTATCGCGACTTCCGGATATCCCGGCATCCGGTAAAGCCCTGGTAAACCCCTTACGAAACATTTTCTTTGATACTGGGGCCGTCGCGGCCACGTCTCCGGTCCTGAGGATCCCTTATATGGAATTTTCGAGGAAATCACTCATGTCCGCCCTCCAGGATTGGCTTCCGGTCAAGGATAAATCCAAGGTGGAGCCGGACGCTCCCGCCCCGAAAAAAACGGCTCCCCACTCGACACCCAAGCCGAGCTTTCCGATCGGGTATTTCCTCTTTCTCGGCGGAATCCTGCTCGTCTTCAACTTCCTGATCCCAAAAACCCAGGCCGGGTTCATCGAATACAGCGCTTTCAAGCAGAAGGTGCGGGACCGCGAAATAAAACGCGTCGAGATAGGGCCGGATCTGATCGTGGGCTTTCCCCGGTCCTCGGCCGATTCCGCCAAGCGGGCCGCGGGGCCGGTCAATGGCCAGCCTGGACCCGGCAAATCCGCGCCCAACATCGATCCGGACGGGAAGAAACCCTCTTTCCAGGCCATCCCGGTCACGGACGGCGGTCTGGTCGGCCTGCTGGATTCCATGGGCGTGGAATATTATTCCCGGGCGCAAGGCGGCAATGCCTTTACCCGGGTCTTCTTCAACTGGATCCTGCCGGCGGTCTTCTTCATGGGGCTTTGGATGTTGCTCCTCCCGCGCCTGGGCGGCGGAGGCGGAGGCGCGGGCCTCTTCGCCCTGGGCAAATCCCGCGCCCATATCGTGGAAGAAGGCGAAGTGAGGGTCACCTTCGATGACGTGGCGGGAGTGGACGAGGCCAAGGACGAATTGAAGGAGCTCATCGATTTCCTGAAGTCGCCGGCCAAGTACCTGGCCATCGGCGGCAGGGTTCCCAAGGGCGTACTCCTGGTAGGGCCGCCGGGGACGGGAAAGACGCTTTTGGCCCGGGCCACCGCAGGCGAGGCCAAGGTCCCCTTCTTCCGCATCAGCGGTTCCGATTTCGTGGAGATGATAGTGGGCGTGGGCGCGGCCCGCGTGCGCGATCTGTTCAAGCAGGCGAGGGAAAAGGCCCCTTGCATCGTATTCATCGACGAATTGGACGCCATCGGCAAGAGCCGCACCAACCTCCTGGGCGGTCATGATGAACGGGAACAGACGCTGAACCAATTGCTGGTGGAGATGGACGGGTTCGATCCGCGCGTCGGCGTGATCATCCTGGCCGCGACCAACCGCCCGGAAACCCTGGATTCGGCCTTGCTGCGGCCGGGCCGCTTCGATCGCCACGTGGTGGTGGACAAGCCGGACCTCCCCGGCCGGGAAGCCATCCTGCGAACCCATTCCCGCGGGGTGAAGATGGATCCCAGCGTGGAGCTTTCCGCCATCGCGCGCAAGACCCCGGGGTTCGCGGGCGCGGATCTCGCCAACCTCATCAATGAGGCCGCGCTGCTGGCGGTGAAATCCGGGCGCGAAAGGGTTCTCCAGGAGGACCTCGACGAAGCCATCGAAAAGGTGATGGCGGGACTCAAGAAACGGAACCGCATCATCACCGCGAAGGAAAAGGAAAGGGTGGCGCATCACGAGATCGGCCATGCCTTGATGGCGACGTTCACCCCGGGTTCCGATCCCGTGGAAAAGGTGTCCATCATCCCGCGCGGCCTTGGCGCCCTGGGCTTCACGTGGCAACTGCCCACGGAGGAACGCTTCCTGATGACCGAAAAGGAAATGCTCGGCAGGATCGACGTGCTGATAGGCGGGCGCGCCGCTGAGGAGGTCATGTTCGGGGACGTATCGACGGGAGCGGCCAACGATCTGGGCAGGGCCACGGAAATCGCGAGGCAGATGGTCATGGACCACGGCATGAACGATCGGTTCCGGAACGTGGTGCTGCGCAGCCCCAAATCCGGCGCGCTTTCAGGAGTGCCCCAGGAATCCCTGGGTCCGAGGGAATATTCCGAGAGCACCCAGCAATACGTGGACGAACGCATCGCATCCATCATGAAGGATCGATATACGGGCGCGATCCGCCTGCTCAAGGAGAAAAAGGACCTCCTGGAACGGGCGGCCAGGCGGCTGCTCGAAAAAGAGACCCTTTCGGAGCAGGAATTCCGGTCCCTGATCCAGGAAGATGCATTGCTGCATCATGCCGGCGCCGCGAACGGCTGACTTTAAAGGCTTACGGGCTTACGGACGGCCGGGCCGCGGAAAAGACAATCAAGGAGCCCAGAATGTTCTCGTTCACGATAAGACCCGCACGCGATGCGGAAGGCCCTATCCTGGAAAGGGCGGCCGCGGCCGTCATGCTGGGAGCCGGTCTGATGTATTTCATGGATCCGCGGCTCGGGCACAGGCGCAGGGCGCAGACCCTGGGCCGGATTTTCCGCATGGTGCGCGCGGTCGGCGGCGATTTCGATCGCGTGGCCGCGGATTTCGCGGGCCGGGCGCAGGGGGTGGTTCCCCGCTTCCGCCACTGGATCGGGAACGAAAGGGTCGCGGACCCGGTCCTGAAAGCGAGGATCCGCGCCATGCTCGGTCATAGGTTCGCCCGCACCCATTCCATCCACGTGGAATCCAGGGACGGTACGGTGACCCTGAGCGGCCGTGCGTTGCCGGAAGAGGCCGGTTCCCTGGTTTCCGTGGTGCGACGCGTTCCCGGAGTCAAAGAAGTCGAGGACAGGCTGGAAACCCATGGGCCGGAGATCCTCCGGGCCGGCGAGCGCAATGGGCATCGGCGCCACGGTCATCCCGATTTCCTGGGACGCCGTTGGCCTCCGGCCGCCCGGTTCTCCGCCATCGCGTTGGGATCCTCCGTGGCTTTCACGGGAATCGGCAAAGGCGGATTGATGGGATCCGCCCTTACCGTAGCCGGAGTGGGATTGGTTTTGCGCGGGTTGGTGAAGCGCGCTCCCATGGAACTGCTCGATTCCGCGGGAGCGGACATCCGGCGCCGGTTCGGGCGCGGGATGTCCGGATTGAAGGCCTGGGCTCAGCCCCGATCGTTCCAGTCCGATACGCCGATGGAATCGTTGTAGCGGGTCGTATCGATGGGAACCCGGTCGCTGGTCCCGGGGCCGCTCGATCCCCCGGTCCCGGAACCGCCGTTGCCGCTCGACCCGGGCGCTCCCGTTCCCGGAAAGCCGGACCCCGTATCCGATCCATCATATAAGAGGCTGCTGTCGCGGCTCATGGAATCCGGACCGCGCTGGTTGTCCATCCCGGAGCCGCCGCGTCCCTGGGTGCCGGGCATGCCGGTACCCGGGGTCCCGGAAGAACCGCCCAAGGTATCATAGGTGTTCCATGCGGTATCCGGGATCCCGGTTCCGCCCATCCCTTGACCCGATGTACCCGTACCGCCCATGCCCGGGTCCGAGGTGCCGCTGCCGCCCATATTCGGGTCGGCGGTGCCGCTGCCGCCCGAGGTCCCGGTTCCTCCCGATGTACCGGTACCGCCCATATTCGGGTCCGAGGCGCCGCTTCCTCCCACGCCGGCGCCCCCGCCCGTGGACGAAGTATCCGCCGGACCGGAACCGTATTGCGGGGAGTCGCTGTCTTTGCCGGCCTCCCGGTTCTGGTGGGAAGCGCAGCCATGGATGAAAAGACCCATCGCCGCCGAAATCGCGGCTGCACGGCCAAGCTGACTCATCCTGTTTTTCATGGGAAACTCCTTGATTGCCGAATGAAATCCATTGGAATGAGGGATGCGCGGGAGCATTCCCTCTGCCCGTCTCATTAAAAAAAAACTTCTATCCGGGCCGGAGGCGGTTTATTATCCGCCGTAATGCGCATTGGCGATGACCTGCAGGCCCCGCGAAACGGCGTTTTCAGGGCACAGTAACCTGCATGGCACCCTTTCCGTCGTGCCACCCGGGATGAAGATTTCCTTTGCCCACGCGAACGGAAAACATATTTTACCAGCATACCACTCGCGCAACGGAGCGCGGTCGCCGGCAAGCCCGGCGACCGCGCGCCTCCCCCCGCACAAGCGTTCCCATTCGATCGATTCCGGAACCCGGGAACCCGTTTCAGGTATTCGGATCGCCCGAAAAAAACGGGGCAATTGGGCCCGACTTCCATCCCGGCGCGGGGATGAACGGAAAAGGCCACCCCTTGCGGAGTGGCCTCGCTTCATGAGGCGCCGGGAGGCGCCCTATCAGGAACCGCGCGGGCTTTTATACCCCGGGAGCGGACCAGGTGATTCCCAGGCCCATTTTCGTGCCATGGAAATTCGTGTTATCCTGGTTGATCAGCCAGGTCGGGGTGACCATGGCCTGGATGCCCAGGGTCGGCGTGAATTTATACGCCGCGGTCACGTCAGGCCCGACCTCCAGGAAGTTGTTATCCTCCAAACGGGTATAGCCGACATGTCCGCCTACCCGCGGCTGCAGGAAAACGGTATTCGGACCCACCATCCCAGTCAAGGCGATGCCGCCTTCGTTCAGGTTGGCTTGATCCAGGCCATCGACGCCTTCCCGCCGGTAATGTTCGTAATTGCCCCGCAGACCCAAGCCTCCGGAGCCTGCCGCGCCCAGCATGGTCATTTCGGAACCCAAGGAACCGTTCACCCCCATGCCTGGCCGGTAATCTCCGTTATCCAGCACGGCGCTTTGGTAAGCGACTCCGGCATTCATGGTTCTGGTCGCTGCGTAGGAGGACATGCCCAAAGCAAGAACCCCCATTGCCGCATATTTCAAGTAACGCATCGTATCCACCTTTCTTCGCCCTTTCCCCGGGTCACGGGGCCAGGATATTTGGCGGCCACCGCCTTGGCGATAACTATAAGATAAAGTTTTCAGGGCCCCCGGGTGGCAAATGGCAGGATGGGTGTCGGTCCTGCCGACACCCATCCCCATCGGGTTCCCGGGGGATTTGAAGGGGGGATTCAGGGAATGCGGAGCGGATCGGAAACCATGCCGGAGGCGGGCTTCGGAGGCGGGAAGGTCCGGCCCGAAACCGAATCCAGTTTGCGATAGACGGTGCGGAGGCTGATGCCGAGATCTTCCGCGGTCTTCGCCTTGTCCCCGTGGTTCCGTTTCATCGCGCTCTGGATGACGGCGATCTCGATTTCCCCGAGTTTCATTCCCTGGCCGATGAACAAGGGCGTGGCGTTTTCCGCGACGCTGGTGAGCTCGTCGGGGAGATCCTCCGGCGTAATCTGGTGTCCCAGGCACAGGATGACCGCCCGTTCGATGGCATTCTCGAGCTCCCTGACATTTCCGGGCCAGGGGTAGGCCTCCATCAGCCTCAGGGCACCGGCGTTCACCGAAAGATTCGTCTTCTTGTTCTTCTTGCAATACTTGGAAATGAAGAAGGAAATCAGGGAATGGAGATCCTCGGGCCGCTGGCGCAGGGGCGGGATATGCAGAGGTATCACGTTCAGGCGGTAAAAGAGATCCTCGCGGAACATCCCGCCTTCCACCTGCCTGCGCAGGTTCTTGGCCGTGGCCGCGATGATGCGCACGTCGACCCGCCCCATCACCCCGCCCACGGGATTCGCCTCGCCTTCCTGGAGGATGCGGAGGAGTTTGGATTGCAATCCCATGGAGAGCTCGCCGATCTCGTCGAGGAACAAGGTACCGCCGTTCGCTTCATGCACCTTCCCCTTCTTGTCCTGCCAGGCCCCGGTAAACGCGCCCTTACGGTACCCGAAAAGCTCGGCTTCCAACAGGTTTTCCGGGATGGCGGCGCAATTCACGGCGATGAACGGGCGATGGGCGCGCAGGGAATTGGACCAGATATGCTGGGCCAGGACCTCCTTGCCGTTGCCGGATTCGCCCATGATCAGGATGGTCGCTTCGCTGTTGGCGGCTTGCGCCGCCCGATCCAGGAGGGATTTGAAGGCGCGGCTCTTCCCCCACTCGAAACTGGGCGCCTGGTTCAGCTTGAGCTTTTCCTTGAGGAAGCGGTTCTCCTGCAACAATGCGGATTTCTCGAAGGCCCGGTGGACCGCCGCCAGGACTTCGCACCTCTCGAAAGGTTTGGGGAGGTAATCGCAACCGGCGTTCTTGAGCGCGTCCATGACCTGATCGAACGCGGCGCGGCTCCCCGTGAGGATGGCCTGCATGTTGGGATTGACGTAACGAAGCTCAGTGACAAGACCCTCGCCGTTCGTTCCGGGCAAGGTGGACATGCCGGTGATTACGACTTGCGGCATGCGTTCCCTGGCCAGCTCCAGGGCCTTGGCGGGCTCGCCGGCGGCGGACACGTCGAGATCCTGGCCATGGAGGGCGCGGGAGAGCGCGTCCACGTTGTTCCTGTCGTCGTCGATGATGAGGAGTTTCTGTTTCATTGGGGGTACCTCAGGGCGGACCGCGGGATTTTCCGTTCCAACGGGTCCGCCAGCGGGGGATAATATTGCTTTTGACCGCCTCCGCCGCCATGGCGGCGGAAAACTTCCTTCGGATCCGTAACGTTATCCGCCTGCTCCCTACCTATGGGCCATGAGCCCTCCCGGGAAATTTCCAGGAATCCTCATCGCCGCGATTTTACTTGCGTACGCGACTGCGCGCGGTCGGACGCCAGGCCGGTTGCGCTTCCAGCCGGAGGTCAAGTGGCTTTACCTTTCACCAGGTGCGGCGAAGAGGACTTCGGATCCTGCGCCTCGCGCCGCGTATCCGCCGGATTCCATTTCGGATTGTACCTATAAGGCCCATGCCCGGCGTCAAAGCGGCATCGGACGGGCCCGATGGAGATCGGATCCCGAAAGGAGGCTAGCGGCCGGCGGCCAAGGCGGTTTGAAGGCCGCGCAGGAAGTCCTGGACCTCCCGGCCCAGATCCTCGGCCTCTTCGCGGGGCAGGAAGGCGCGGGCCATGGGGAACAGAACGCGTTCTTCCATTTCCAACAGGCTTTCCAGGGACTCCAGGAGATCGGACACGGCCTCGACCCAAGCGTCGGCATCGCCGGCGTATGGAGGCATCTCCTGCAGGCATTTCCGGATGCGGGCATGCGCCCCGACGGCTTCCGCGAGCCTGCCGCGCAGCAGGGGATCATCCTTCAGGAACGGGAAAAGGAAGTTCTCCTCGATACGGACATGCACCTCCCAACGCTCGCTCCAGCGGGCCCAGGCTTCCAGACCATGCGGTCCCTCGGGACGGCGCACCCACTCGGTCAACGCCATCAGGGCCTCGCCATGATCCTTACGGAGCAATTGGAAAATGTCCATCGCCCTCCCCTTTCTTCAAATAAAGAGTTGCCGGGTCCGGATGCAACCGCCGGGGAACGGCGGGAACGGCTCTCCCGCCCATGCCTTCGGGTTGAAAAAGCGATCCAGGATTAATAAGGTTGGATCCATGTCCCACCTGACATTCCTGCAGGACCTGGCCATCGTCATGATCGTGGCAGGCCTGGTCACCATCCTATGCCATCGCTTCAAGCAACCGGTGGTGCTGGGATACATCCTCGCCGGGGTCATCATCGGCCCGCATACGCCGCCTTTCCCCTTGATCAAGAACGACGGCACCATCCAGACCTTGTCGGAACTTGGCGTCATCTTCCTCATGTTCAGCCTGGGGCTGGAATTCAGCCTCCGGAAATTGCGGCAGGTGGGTTCGACGGCCCTCATCGCCGCCACCCTGGAAATCCTCGTGATGATGGGAATAGGGTACGGGATCGGGCGGCTGTTCCATTGGAGCAGCATGGACAGCCTGTTCCTGGGCGCCATCATCTCCATCTCCTCCACCACCATCATCATGAAGGCGCTCGATGAACTGGGGTTGCGGGGGGAGAAATTCGCGGGGATGGTGTTCGGGATCCTCATCGTGGAGGACATCATGGGCATCGTGCTCATCGCCATGCTCTCCGGCATCGCCCGCACCGGCACCCTCCAATCCTGGGACGCCGTGCTCACGGTGGGGCAGCTCGCCGTCTTCCTGGTCGTCTCCCTGGTCCTGGGCCTCATCGCCGTGCCGCGCCTGGTGGGATTCGTCGCCCGCTTCCGCAGCCACGAGATGCTCCTGGTCACCGTGCTCGGCCTCTGCTTCGGGTTCTGCCTGCTCACGGTCAGGCTGGGCTTCAGCCTGGCCCTGGGCGCCTTCCTCATCGGGGCCATCCTGGCCGAGTCCAAGGAAATCGGCAAGATCGAGGACCTCATGAGCCCGATCCGGGACATGTTCAGCGCGGTGTTCTTCGTTTCCGTGGGCCTCCTCATCGACCCGCGGCTGCTCGTGACCTATGCCTGGCCCATCGGCGTGATCACCCTGGCGGTCATCATCGGTCAGGTGGTCACCGTGTTCCTGGGCACCTACCTGGCTGGACATGACCTGCGCACATCCACGCGCGTGGGCATGAGCATGAGCCAGATCGGGGAATTCTCCTTCATCATCGCGGCCCTGGGCCTCAGCCTCAAGGTCACCAGCGGCTTCCTCTACCCCATCGCCGTGTGCGTTTCGGCGGTCACGACCTTCGTCACGCCCTACCTCATCCGAGGCTCCGATCCCTTTACCGCATGGCTGCAGCGCCGCCTGCCCCCCACCGTGCTTTCCTACCTGAACCTCTACAGCCGCTGGCTCGGGCAGTTCGAGCGGGGCCGTCAGGACAACCAGGTGCGCGCCATCCTGCGCCGCATCTTCGGGCAGCTCGCGATTTTCCTAGGCCTCATCGGCGGCTCCATCCTTTCCGCCGTCTTCCTCTCGCGCATCCTGCTGCGGTACTTCCCGGCCGCGCACGAATGGAAAGGGGTTCTCCATTCCGTGCTTTGGCTCGCCGCAATGCTGACGGCCATGCCCGTCTACCTCTCCGCCTACCGGAAAATGAAGGCCCTGGGGATGATCCTGGCGGAATTGGGGATCACGGACGCCATGGGCGGGGAACGCAAGGCCGAAGTGCGCGCGGTGGTGGCGAACACCATCCTCGCCTTCGGCCTGCTTGCCCTGGCGGCGTATACCTTCGGCTTGAGCTACGCCGTGCTCCCGCCCCGCCAGGTGCTTTATCTGTTGATCGCGATCTCGGCCCTGTTGATGTATTGGCTGCGCGCCCCGTTGAACAAGATCTATTTCCAGGGCAAGGCGGCCCTGGCCGAGACCTTCAGCAAATCCCTCCCCGCGGACGAGCCGGCGGCGCCCGCCGCGCCCGTATCGCACTTGTTACGTGAAGCGCGCCTCGAGACCCTGGCGCTGGCCGAAGGCATGCCCGGCGCCGGCCGGACCCCGCGGACCCTCGAGCTCAAGACGCGCACCGGCGCGTTCATAGTCGGCATCGAGCGGGAGGCCTTGCAGATCGTGAATCCGGAGGCGGATGAAATCCTGCTTCCCGGCGACCAGCTCCTGCTGGTGGGAAGCCGCGACCAATTGGACGCGGCGATCAAGGTCTTGGCCGGCGCCATGGCGATGGCCGATTCCGCGACGGCCTCCAGCCCGCTCCGGGTGCAGGCGCCGCTCGTGGACCAGGCCGTTCCCCCCGAAAAAAGCGCCTGAATCGGGTCCGGATCGCCATCCGCGATCCATTCCTTTCCCCCCGCCCCCGCAAATCCGTTGTTTATGGGATGAGGCCTCTTCCCGGGAGGAAACATGCCCGCCATCCATGGACACATTACGGAAATTTCCCTGCGCATCCCCGCCGGACGCGCCTGGGTCGACGGGGACCTGGCCATCCCCGAGGACGCCAAGACCCTGATCGTCTTCGCCCATGGGACGGGCACGGGCCGGCGCAACCCCAGGAACCGCGCCATCGCGGAATTCTTCAACGAGGCGGGGTACGCGACCATGTTGATGGACCTGCTGACCGCGCACGAGGAATCCGTGGACGAGACCACTACCGGATTCCGGTACGATATCCCGCTGCTGGCGCGCCGCCTCATCGACGCGACCGAATGGCTGGCATGGAACCATGATACCGAATCCCTCCGGATGGCGTATTACGGGGCCGGAACCGGGAGCGCCGCGGCCCTGATCGCGGCGGCGGGATTGCCATCCCACGTGGAAGCCGTGGTCTCCCGCGCGGGACGGCCGGACCTCGCGGGTCATGCCCTCCTCCAGGTGAAGGCGCCCACCCTGCTTATCGTCGGCAGTCTGGATGAAACCCTGTTGGGACTCAACCGCTCCGCCCTGGAAGTGATGGCTTGCGAAAAGGCCATGGAAATCGTCCATGGGGCCGACGCCCGTTTCGAAGAAGGCGGCGCCCTTGAAGAGGCGGCCCGCCTGGGCTTGGCCTGGTTCGAGCGTCTGGGAGTGCCCGGCGGTTTCCGCCTGCCCGCGCGCTGAAACGGATCCCGCGGGACAGGACCCCCGTTGCCCCCCGCTTTTGTACCTTTTTGGCTTTTCCAGGGGGGCCTGGTAACGAATCCCCCTTTTCCCGGACTAACGGTATGAGCGGCATGAAGCCATCGCAATCCATCCCGGATTTCGAGGAGATCAACTCCCCGGAATTCCTGGAAATGCTATTGGCCAAGGGCCCGACGGGACAGCGCGCTTTCGCGCGCATGGTCCAGGGGACGCATGATCGGTTCCTGGGATTCATCCGCAGGCAATTGCCGTCCCAGGAGGAATGCCTCGAGGTGCTCCAGGAGGTCTACCTGGCGGTGCATAAGGGCCTGCCCGGTTTCGCGGGCAAGTCCAAGCTCACCACCTGGATCTACAGCCTGGCGCACCACAAGATTTGCGATCGCATCGCGGATCGGGATCGGGGCCATAAGGAACTGACCGAGAGCCGGGAAGGATCCAGGTCCACGGAGAACGCCGGTACCGATCGCTGGTCCGGGATCACCTCCTGGGACGCCCCTCCGGACAGGCTTATGGCGCGCAACGCGGTGGAAGGCCTTATCGGCAAGGCCGTCGAGGCCCTTCCCGGGCCCGCAAGGGAAGTGTACCGGCTCCGCGACCTGGAAGGCCTTTCCGGGGAGGAGGCCGCGGAAATCCTCGGGATAACGCCCGAGAACGTGCGCGTCCAACTGCACCGGGCGCGCCGGCAGATCGTCGACTGGGTCCAGGAGAAGATGGCGGGAGTCCGGAATGCCAAGGAACCGCAGGCGGGCGGACGGGGAAGCGAAACATGAGCGGCTTGTTCTATAAGGTGACCTACCCTTGCGACAAAGTCCGGGACTTCATGTATGACTACCTGGACGGAAACCTTCCCACGGTCACCGCCATCAGGTTCCACCTGCATCTCAACGGGTGCGCGCAATGCCGCGAATACCTGTTCCTCTATAAGAAGGCGGCCAACGCCAAGGAGTTCCGCAAGGAGCATCCCGCACCGGACGCCTTGCTGGCCAGTACCCTGGGGTTCCTGGAAAAGGAAGGCGTTACCGGACCCGAAGACGACGCGCCGGAGGAACCCTTCCCGAAAGGCAACCCATGAAACGGATCGCCCGCATTGCCGCCCTCGTTCTCTGGTCCCTCCCGGTTTTACTGGCCGCAATCGCCCTGACGGTTCCCGGCGCGACGCGCGCCGACGCCGCCAAGGCCCCGGAACCCGATCATGCGCCCTGGCAGGGATTCCTCTCCCGCTACCTGGACACGACGGCCTCCGACGGCGTGAACCGGGTCCGTTACTCCGCGGTCACCCCGGCGGACAAGGCGGCCCTTAAAGGCTATCTCCGGTACCTGCAGTCGCAAAAGGCCGTGGCCATGGACGGAAAGGTCCGCCGCGCCTTCTGGATCGACCTTTACAATGCGCGGACCGTCGATGCGATCCTGGACGCCTATCCCATTAAGAGCATCCGGGACATCAAGGCCCCCGGAGCGGCTTCGGCCGGCCCCTGGGATGCCAAGACGATGAAGGTGGACGGCGTCCCGCTATCCTTGAATGACATCGAGAACAACATCCTGCGCGCCCAATGGAAGGACGGCCGCATCCACTTCGCCCTCAACTGCGCGAGCATCGGCTGCCCCAATCTCTCACCGCGCGCCTTCACCGCGGCAACCCTCGAAGCCCAACTCGAAAAAGGCGCGAGGGATTTCCTGCGGTCGCCGCGCGCGGCCGCCTTCGAAGGCGGGACGTTGCGGCTCTCGAGCCTGTTCGATTGGTACAAGGGGGATTTCGGGAAGACCGACAAGGAGGTCCTGGAGTCGATAAGCCGGTTCGCGACCCCGGAAACGGCCGAACGCCTCAGGGCCTACGCGGGCAAGATCGAATACCGGTACGATTGGAACCTGAACGGGATCTAGTCCCGGATTCACCGCGCTGAGGCGGCGCCCTTCAAACCGTCATCTTCCCCAGGATCACGAGCCGCACCGCATCCAACCGGACCTCCGCTCCCAGGATATGTTTCAGCGAATCCTGCAAGAGACGATCCGCCCCTTCCACGTCCGCCTGGGTCACCGAGGGATTGATGCTCATCAGGTTCCTCAATCGATCGCGCTCCGCCCCCAGGCGCTTCTCCGCTTCCTTGTGGGCATCCTTCTTCACCGCGGTCTGCTTGAATTCGACCTTCTGCACCGCCGCATCCAAAAGCTTGGGCACCAGCTTGTCGAACAGATCGTGGTGATCCTCCAGCAGTCCCGTGGGCGCCTGCTCCAGGTCGGAAAGATCCATGCGCGGCAGGAGATGCGAGATATCCTCGCCGGCCTGATCCACCATGACGCGGATGGGCGTGGGCGCCAGGAAGCGATCGATATGCAGATGACCGGGCGCGGTGGACTCCAGAATGAACACGGCATCCAGGGCGAAGCCCTTGAGGGGAGACTCGTGCCATTCCACGAACCCCACCGTGCCGTCATTGCCGCTCAACACCATGTCCACTGAGCCGCGCACCATGGGATGATCCGGGGTCAGGAAGGCCAGGTCCTCGCGCGCCAGGGCGGTGGCGCGATCGTAGGTTACGGCCATGCCGGTGGCGGGCAGGTTGGGGAAGGTATCCACTTCCATGCGGTCGCCCGGATACAGGAAATACCCGCGCTTGGCCTCCGTGTTCTCCGTGTCCACGCCGAAATAGTCGAACAGCTCCTCGAGATATTCCTCGAGTCCGCTGTCCGCGTCCACGGCTTCGATCTCGGCGATCAGGGCGCGCGCCAGCTCCGGGCGGTTGGAATTGATCTCCAGCAGGCGATCGCGGCCCTTCTCCAGGGTCTCGCGCACCCGCGCGGCCAGGGCGCGGGTATGCTCGAGCAGGGTTTCCACCTGGCCGGGCATGGCCGCGGCCTCAGGGGTGCCGGGATTGGCTTCCGCCGCGACGGACAGGCGGCAGGTCTCCATGACCTCGCCGATCTGCTCTTCGTGGAAATAATCGGAACCGAGCACGGGATTGCGGAACGCGTCCATCCCCTCCTGGTACCAGCGATAGAGCACCTCATGCGCGGTGCCTTCCACGAAGGGCACGTGGATGTGGATGTCATCCGTCTGCCCGATGCGATCCAGCCGGCCGATGCGCTGCTCAAGCACGCTGGGATCCAGAGGCAGATCGAAAAGCACCAGGTGGTGGGCGAATTGGAAGTTGCGGCCTTCGCTGCCGATCTCGGAGGAGATGAGCATGCGCGCCCCGTCCGGTTGGGCGAAGAAGGCCGCGTTCTTGTCGCGGGTGGCCATGGTCAGGTTTTCATGGAAGAGCGTGAAGGGGGCGGCGGTCAAGGTGGGGAGGATTTCCTGGAGCGCGAATACGACGCCCTTATGGGAACAGATCAGAAGGACCTTTTCCTCGCCGAGCTCCTTGAGCAGGTAGACCAGCCAGTCGAGGCGCGGGTCCTTGCGCCAGGCCCGCTTGAGGAACTCGGTGGCGTCCCCTTGGTAGCCCTTGAGCTCTCCGGAAGTGTATGCCGCGGGCCCGTTGAGGAAGCGGGAGAATTCGACTTCGCTGGCGAAGGGGCCCGTTCCCGGCTTGGGATCGGAGCCGACCACGGCCGCGGCCCATTCCCGATGTTCGGGCGCGTTCTGGAGCGGCACGGGATGGACGATGCGGACGGGGAATCCGCCCAAGGCGGATCGGCGGTTGCGGAACATCAATCGGCCGGTGCCATGGCGGTCCACCAGGTCCTCGATCAAGGCGCGCTTGGAACCCTGCTCTCCCCGGGCATAGGCTTCGACCTTGGCCTGCACGGCCGCATCCCCGGGGAAGGCCGCGCGGATGGCGTCGAGGGCTTCGGGCGAAGGCCGATCGTTCGAGAGGATCCGATCCACGGTTCCCGCGAGCTCCTGGTATTGATCGGCCTCGCGCAGGTAGGAGTCGAGGTTGGTGAAACGCTTGGGATCGAGGAGGCGCAGGCGCCCGAAGTGGCCGGTCTGGCCGAGCTGGATGGGCGTGGCGGTCAGCAGCAGCAAGCCCCGGCTCACGGCGGCCAAGGCTTCCACGGCCGCGTATTCCGGCGACTTGGATACCGGGGACCAGGCCAGATGATGGGCCTCGTCCACGATGAGCAGATCGATGCCGGACTCGACCGCCTGCTTGAGGCGCCTCCCCGAGGTGGACAGGAAGTCCACGGAGCAGATCATGGTCTGGCGGTTGATGAAGGGATTGACGGTCTGATCGCCCTTTTCCTCGGAACGGAAGAGGTCCTCGTCCACCACCGTGAACATGTGGTTGAAGCGGCGATAGAGCTCCACCAGCCATTGGTGCACCAGCTGCGAGGGAGCGACCACCAGCACCCGGCCGATCTGGCCGGTCACGAACAGGCGGTGGAAAATCATGCCGGCTTCGATGGTCTTGCCCAGGCCCACCTCGTCGGCGAGCAGGACCTTGGGGACATGGCGCGAAGCGACTTCATAAGCGATGGAGATCTGGTGCTCGAGTAGGTTCATGCGCGCGCCGACCAGGCCCCGCACCCGCGAGCCCAGCATGTCCCTGCGGAACCGGTGGGTATTGTACCGGAGCGCGAACGCGCGGGGCTTCCCCACCTGGCCCGCCAGCAGGCGCTTGTCCGGATCGGAAAAGGTCATCTGATCAAGCAGGTCCTGCTCCTTGAGCGTCAGGCCGTCCCCGTGGTAGACCAGCAGGCCGCTGAATTCCTTTACCGTCTTGACGACGAAGACCTTGCCGTCGTTGGAACGGGCCCTGTCGCCCGCCTTGAGGCGCACCCGCCGCAGGGGCGCGTTGCGATGCATGTAGACGCGCACGACGTTGGAGGCCCGGAAGTTGATCTTCACCTCCCGGAAACCGATCTCGACGATGATCCCCAGGCCCAGTTCGGGCTCCGAGTCGCTGATCCAGCGTTGTCCGGGCATGAATTTGGCTTTGGCATCCGGCTTGGTATTCAAACGACCTCCCGCGCCTCCCGATCCCGCGCACCCGCGCCCGCATGGACCGGGAGGCGCCTTTTCGGCAAGGGTATGGAAAGATAAAAGTATTCCCGACCGGCGGAGAACCTATATTCAGCCGACCATGTTGGGACGCAAGATTTTCCTGACGGGAGGCACCGGCTACATGGGTCGCCGCCTCATCCCCCTGCTCCTCATGCGCGGCCATGAAGTCACCGCCCTGGCCCGGCCGGGATCCGAAGCGAAGCTTCCCCCCGGCGCCCGCATCGTGGCCGGAAACGCCCTGGACCCGGAATCCCTGAGGGAATCCCTGAGCGATTGCGAAACCTGGATCCAATTGATCGGAACGCCCCGTCCCGCCCCATGGAAGGGCCGGCGATTCAGGGCCGTCGATTACCGCGCGGTCAGCGCTTCGGTGGAAGCCTTGGACGGGTCGCGCATCCGCCATTACGTCTACTTGAGCGTGGCCCAACCCGCTCCCGTCATGCGCTCCTACGTCCAGGTCCGCCAGGAAGCGGAAACCCTCCTGCGCCAAAAGGATGTACCCGTCACCTTCCTCAGGCCCTGGTACGTGGTCGGCCCGGGCCATTGGTGGCCTCTGGCCATCGTGCCCTTGTATAAGACCTTGGAGAGCCTGCCCGCCACCCGGGAGAGCGCGCTCCGATTGGGCCTGGTCTCCCTGAACCAGATGCTCGCCGCCCTGGTTTCCGCGGCCGAAAAGCCGCCCGCCAGCGTGCGCATCCTGGATGTGCCCGCCATCCGCGCCTGCCGCCTTTAATTCCTCCAATCCCGCCCCCAGGCCTCCCCATCCAAGCCTTGATCATAAGTGAACATTCATTTATTATAGATCGGAATGCGCACCCGGGATCCCAAGAAGGAAAAGGCCATCCGCGACAAGGCCCTGGCCATGATCGTGAAGGAGGGCTTCGACGGCCTTAGCATGCAGAAGCTCGCCAAGGCCGCCGGCGTCTCCCCCGCCACCATCTATATCTATTTCAAGGACCGCGAGGACCTCATCCTCAAAATCTACGCGGAAAACTCCCGGAACATGACCAAACACACCCTGGACGGCTTCGACCCCGGGGCGTCCTTCAAGGAAGGCTTGAAGGTGCAATGGATCAACCGGGCCCGATACTGCCTCAAGCACCCGGACGAGGCCCATTTCATGGAGCAGATCCGGTTCTCGCCCATGCATGAGCGGGCGGTAAAACTGATGGATCCGGCCTTCATCGAGACCATGCGCACCTTCGTCAAAGGCGCCATCAAGCGGAACGAGATCATCCGCGTACCCTTGGAGGTCTACTGGTCCGTGGCCTTCGCGCCCCTCTACCAGCTGCTTAAGTTCCACAAGCACGGCAAAGGCATGCCCGGCACCGAGAAATTCGAACTCGACGAGAAGACCATGATGCTCACCCTCGAACTAGTCACCAAGGCCTTGAAACCCTGAGGAAAACCGATGAACGCACCCTCCCCGCAAGCCCACATCTTTACGCCCTACCAGAAATTCGTGATCGCGATGCTGGCCTTCCTCCAGTTCACGGTCATCCTGGACTTCATGATCATGAGCCCGCTCGGGGCCCTGATGATGCCGGCCCTGCAAATCAGCACGCGCCAGTTCGGCTTGGCGGTCTCGGCCTACGCCTTCAGCGCCGGCATCGCGGGAATCCTGGCGGCGGGCTTCGCGGACAAGTTCGACCGTAAAAAGCTGCTCCTGTTCTTCTACGCCGGCTTCGTCATCGGGACCTTCCTGTGCGGCATCGCCCCCACCTATTGGTTCCTGATGGGCGCGCGCATCGTCACCGGCCTGTTCGGCGGCGTCATCGGTTCCATCAGCATGGCCATCATCGCCGACATCTTCCCCATGCAGGTCCGGGGACGCGTCATGGGATTCGTCCAGACCGCTTTCGCCGGCAGCCAGGTCCTGGGACTGCCCTT
>JAQBPO010000083.1 GCA_028287465.1 Fibrobacterota bacterium | reverse complement strand
TTTCCCGGTTCGGGCACGTATCCGCATGTGAAATACCGACGGCTGGAATCCAACCTTGGACCCTCCCGTAGGAAACCCACCTCCGGGATACCGTTCCACCACGGCCGGTACGCGGTGGGATTGATGGCCATGGAGGATTCAAGGATGCTTCGGACCCTTTAAATTGCTATAATAAGGCGATATTGCGCTGCGCCGGACCTTCCATCCCGGCGCTTAGGATCGCAAAGATGAAAGGCTTGGATGACTAAGGGCTTGCGGACCTTCGGTGTTGTCTTGATGCTTAGCGGTTGGGCCTGCGCCGGCGCGCCCCAACCTACCAAAGAAGAATTCCTGACCAAAATCGTGATCAAGAGCCTGGGTTCCTGGCATTACAGCCCGCCCAAGATCGATGATTCCTTCTCGCGGAAGGTCTACGCCCTGCAGCTCAAACGCATGGATCCGCAGAAACGCTTCTTGATCCAGGAGGATGTGGACACCCTGGCCCGCTTCGAGACCGACGTCGATAACGAGCTTTCCCAGGGCACTACGACCTTCTTCGAGGCTTCCACGGCCCTCCTGCGCCGCCGGATGCTCGAGGCCCAGGCCATGACCGCGAATATCCTGGAAGCGCCCATGGATTTGAACGCCGACGATTCCATCCCTTTGGATCCGGATAAGCAACCCTGGGCCAAGACCAAGGACGATCTGCGCCAGCGCTGGACCCGCCTGCTCAAATACCAGATCCTGACGCATATGCAGGAGACCCGGGAAAAGGCGAAGGACGAGACCAAGGAGACCAAGGAAAAGAATAAGGACAAGGACGAGGCCAAGGTGAAGGCCGGCAAGTCCCCCGACAAAGTGAAGGACTCCGCCAAGTCCGCAGCCGACAAGGATAAGGCCAAGGCCGCCATCGCCAAATCCCCGGAAGACCAGGAGAAAGAGGCCCGCGAGTACGTAAAGCGCAGCAGCCATCGCCTCTTCGAGCGCATGCTCAAAGAGGACAAGCTGGAGCGGGTGTCCTCCTATCTCAACATCATCAGCAACTCCCATGATCCGCATACGGAGTATTTCAAGCCCGAAGCCAAGGAGGACTTCGACCTCAGCATGACCGGCACCCTGGAAGGCATCGGCGCCGTGCTCCGCGAGGATGACGGGTACATCAAGGTGGTCAGCATCGTTCCCGGCAGCGCCTCCTGGCGGCAGAAGGAGCTCAAGGCCGAGGACAAGATCATCAAGGTGGCCCAGGGCACCGACGAGCCCGTGGATCTGGTGGAAGCCAGCGTGAACGAGGCCGTGCGGCTCATCCGAGGCCGCAAAGGCACGGAGGTGCGCCTCACCGTGCAGAAGCCCAACGGCGGCACCAAAATCATCCCCATCATACGGGACGTCGTCGTCGTGGAGGAGACCTATGCCAAGTCCGCCATCATGACCCCGGCGGCGGGTAAGAAGAAGATCGGTTATATCCTGCTCCCGGCCTTCTACCACGACTTCAACAACAGCCGCGGCCGCACCTCCTCCTCGGACATCCGGGACGAGCTCGAAAAGCTGAAGGCCGAGAACGTGGACGGCGTGGTGCTGGATCTGCGCAATAACGGAGGCGGCGCCCTGGATGACGCCGTCAAGATGGCCGGCCTGTTCTTCAAGAACGGTCCCGTGGTCCAGATCAAGGATCAGAAGGGGAACACCACGGTCCTCAACGACGTGGACTCGGACATCACCTATGACGGTCCCCTGGTCATCATGATCAACACCTTCAGCGCTTCGGCCTCGGAAATCGTTGCCGCCGCCCTGCAGGACTATGGCCGCGCCGTGGTCCTGGGCACGGACACCACCTTCGGCAAGGGCACGGTCCAGTCCATGCTCGACCTGGACGCCTACCTGCCTCCCGCCTTCGCCTCCATGCGGCCCATGGGCTCCCTGAAGCTGACCATCCAGAAGTTCTACCGCATCAACGGCGGCACCACCCAATACAAGGGCGTGGTCCCGGACATCCTCATCCCGGACGCCTACAGCAACCTGGAAGTGGGCGAGAAGAACCTGGAATACCCCATGCCCTGGGACACGGTCTCCTCCCTCTCCTTCGCCAAGTATTCCAAGAACAAGGTGGAGCTGGGTACCTTGCGCAAGAAGAGCGCGGCCAGGCTCAAGGCGGATCCCTTCGCCCAGAAGCTCCAGGATCTGGCCGAACGCCTCCAGAAGCAGCGGGACCGCTCCTTCGTGAGCGTCCAGAAGGCCAAGTACTTCCAAGAGCAGGAAACGGCCAAAAAGGAGACGGAGAAGTTCGAAGCGGTTCAGAAGGAGAACGTCAACCTGAAGGTGTCGCCTTTGGCCCTGGCCCGACCCGCGGTGGATTCCCTGGACGAGGAGAAGGAAAAGAAGTGGCGCGACGGCTTGGCGAAGGACTTCTACCTGAGGGAAGCGGTCAACGTTCTCGGGGACATGACCGCGTCTAAATAGGCTGCGTCGCTGCGCTCCTCACGTTTTCAGGGTTCAGACTCGGACCGGGAATAGGGCTTGAGCTTCTCTTTCGGGGAGGTGGATCTTCCGGTTGGGCTTGATGGAAGCGGCAAAATGAAAAAGGACCTGGAGGGTATCCCGGTCCTTTTTTCATGCGTCGGATCCAGCGAGGATGTAACGGACTTTATCGACCCGGTCTTTAGATGGGCTTGATCTCGAAGACCAGATCCCCCGGGGCCACGTCCTCGCCCTTGGCGACCAGGACCCGTGCCACCGTGCCCGCGCAGGGGGACTTGACCACATTCAACATCTTCATCGCTTCCGTGGTCAGGAGCTTCTGGCCCTCTTCCACCTTGTCCCCTGCGGCGGCGGCCAGTTCGACGACCTTGCCGGCCATGGGGGCGGGGATATGGTTGGGATTGTCCGGGTCGGCCTTGTCGCGCTTCTTCACCTTGACCCCGGAGTTCGCGTCCGTGACCACGGTATTGCGCCGGCGGCCGTTCAGTTCCCAGAAGATGGTGCGGGTCCCGTCCGCCTGCAGATCGCCGATGGCGAGCAGCTTGACGATCAGGGTCTTGCCTTCCTGGATGGTGATGGCCTTCTCCTCGCCGATCTTGACGCCGTAGAAGAAGGTGGGCGTGTCCAGCACGGAGACGTCGCCGAAATGATCCCCGAAGCGGAGGTAATCCACGAAGACCTTGGGATACTGGGCGTAGCTGAGGAGATCCTCTTCCGTGAAGTAGCGGCCGAACTTGGACTTCAATGTGTTCTGGGCGGCTTCGAAGTCGAAGTCCTCGAGGAGCTCGCCGGGACGGCAGGTGATGGGTTCTTCGCCCTTGAGGACGGCCTTCTGCACGTCCGGCGGGAAGCCGCCCGGGGGCTGGCCCATCATGCCCTTCATCATGCTCACGTAGGAATCCGGGAAGGCCAGGTCCTTGGCGCGCGTGACCACATCCTGAGGCGTGAGGTCGTTCTGGGTCATGAACAGGGCCATGTCGCCGACGGCCTTGCTCGAAGGCGTGACCTTGATGATGTCCCCGCTCATGTCGTTGACCGTGCGGTACATGGTCTTGACTTCTTCCCAGCGTTCGCCGAGACCCAGGGAGATGGCCTGGGCGCGGAAGTTGGAATACTGGCCGCCCGGCATCTCGTGCCGATAGACGTCCGCGGTGCCGGCCTTTAGGCCGCATTCGAAGGGCGCGTAAGGTTCGCGGGCCACTTCCCAGAAGTCCGCCAGTTTCTGCAGCTTCTCTTCGTCCATGCCCGTATCGCGCCCGGAACCCTTGAGGGCGTAGACCAGGGCGTTCAGGGAGGGCTGGGAGGTGATGCCGGACATGGAGGACAGGGCCGCGTCCACCACGTCCACGCCGGCCTTGGAGGCCTCCAGGAGGGCCGCCACCTGGTTGCCGCTGGTATCGTGGGTATGCAGGTGGATGGGCAGGGAGACGGCGTTCTTGAGCTCGGTGACCAGGATGCGCGCGGCGTCCGGCTTGAGCAGGCCCGCCATGTCCTTGATGCCCAGGATATGGGTGCCGGCCTTCTCGAGTTCCTTGGCCAGCTTCACGTAATAGGACAAGGTGTATTTGACCCGCTTGCCGTCCGTGATATCGCCGGAATAGCAGATGGCCGCTTCCGCGATCTTGCCGGTCTTGACCACGGCCTCGATGCAAGGCTTGAGGCCCTCGACCCAGTTGAGGCAGTCGAAGATGCGGAAGATATCGATGCCGTTCCGGGCCGAGGCATCGATGAAGCGGTTGACCACGTTGTCCGGATAGTTGGTATAGCCTACCGCATTGCCGGACCGGAGCAGCATCTGCAACAGGGTGCCGGGCATGAGGCGCCGGATGCGGCGCAGGCGTTCCCAGGGATCCTCGTGGAGGAAGCGCAGGGCCACGTCGAAGGTGGCGCCGCCCCACATCTCGTTGGAGAAGAGGGGGGAGGCCAGATGCGCGGTGGCATGGGAGATCTTGAAGAGGTCGTCCCCGCGCATGCGGGTGGCGATGAGGCTCTGGTGCGCGTCCCGGAAGGTCGTATCCGTGAGGAGCAAGGCCTTCTGCCCGGTGAGCCATTTGGCCAGGCCGGCGGCGCCCTGGGCCTTGAAGACCGCGAAGGCGGGGGAGACCGGCGGGGCGGCCTTGGGCACGGCCGGGATCTGCGGGACCTGGATCCGGGCCGGCTTCAACTTGGCATCGATGTCCGGGAAGCCGTTCACGGCCACCTGGGACAGGTAGTCCAGGACCTTGTTGGCGCGGTCCAGCTTGGGCTTGAAGTCGAACAGCTCCGGATGGGTTTCGATGAACTTTGTGGTGCATACGCCAGCGAGGAAATCCGGGTGCTTGAGCACGTTTTCCAGGAAGGGGATATTGGTCTTGACCCCGCGGATGCGGAACTCGCGGATGGCGCGCAGGGCCTTATTGGCCGCCTGATCGAACTGGAGTCCCCAGGAGCAGACCTTGATGAGCAGGGAGTCGTAATGCGGGGTGATGACGGCGCCGTCGAAACCGGAGCCGGCGTCCAGGCGGATGCCCATGCCTTCGCCCGCGCGGAAGGCCGTGATCTTGCCATGGTCCGGCGCGAAGTTGTTGGCCGGATCCTCGGTGGTCAGGCGCAGCTGGATGCAGTAGCCGCTCTTCTTGATATGGGCCTGGTCCGGGATGCGGATGGTATCGTGGGAAAGGGGGTAGCCCTCGGCGATGCGGATCTGGCATTGCACGATGTCCCGGCCGGTGATGACCTCGGTGACCGTATGCTCCACCTGGATGCGCGGGTTCACCTCGATGAAATAATGCTGGCCTTTGCTATCGACCAGGAACTCCACCGTGCCCGCATTGACGTAGTCCACTTCCCGGGCGATGGCCAGGGCGTCCGCGTACAGGGCCGCCTTCTGTTCGGCGGTGAGGTTGAGGGCGGGGGCGATTTCCACCACCTTCTGGTGGCGGCGCTGGATGGAACAGTCCCGTTCGAACAGGTGCACCATGTTGCCGTGTTGATCGGCAAGCACCTGCACTTCGATATGCTTGGGACCGTCCAGGTAGCGTTCGATGAAGACCTTGGGATTCCCGAAGGAGGCCTCGGCCTCCGCGCGGGAGCGGGCGATGGCATTGAGGAGCTCGCCGCGATCGTTGACGATGCTCATGCCCCGGCCGCCGCCGCCCATGGCGGCCTTGATGATCAGTGGGTAGCCGTACTCTTTGGCGAAAAGGAGAGCGTCCTGCTCGCTTTCGACCGCTTCCCGAGTACCGGGGACCGTAGGCACCTTGGCGCGTTCCGCGATGAGGCGGGCCGCGACCTTGTCGCCCATGGCGTCCAGGACCTCCGGGGGCGGGCCGATGAAGGCGATGCCGGCCTTGCGGCAGGCGCGCGCGAAGTCGGCGTTTTCGGAGAGGAAGCCGTAGCCGGGATGGATGGCGTCCACGCCCTTATCCACGGCAAGTTCCACGATCTCATCGATGGCCAGGTAGGCCCCGACCGGGGTCTTGCCGACGCCGATGAGATAGGCCTCATCGGCCTTGTAACGATGAAGGTGAAGGCGATCTTCCGTCGAGTAGATGGCCACCGTCTGGATGCCCATTTCGGCGGCGGCGCGGAAGATGCGAATCGCGATTTCGCCGCGATTCGCAACCATGATTTTCTTGAAGGGCTTGATCGGGATCACGGCCATCATGGTTCCATCAGGCTGAGGTCGGAATCAATGCGCCGGTTTGAGGGCGGGCTTGCCGGCCTTGGGGGCATCCGGGGCCGGGGCGCCGGCGGGCTTGGTCGCATCGCCGAGGGAGATGAGTTCCACCTCGAAGATCAACAGGGAGTTCGGGCCGATCTGCTTGCCCGCACCGCGCTCGCCGTAGCCGATGGCCGGCGGGATCCAAAGCTTATACTTCGAACCCACGGGCATCAGCTGCAGGGCTTCGGTCCAGCCCTTGATGACGTTGCCGACGGGGAAGGAGACCGGCTGGCCGCGCTTGATGGAGCTGTCGAACTCCGTGCCGTCGAGCAAGGTGCCGACGTAATGGACCGTGACGGTGGAGGAGGAGTCCGGCTTGGGACCCTTGCCTTCGGTCAGGACCTTGTACTGGAGTCCGCTCGGGGTGGTGATCACGCCGGGTTCCTTGCCGTTCTTCTCGAGGAAGGCCTTGGCGGCCTTTTCATTCTCGGCGGCCTTGACCTTGTTGGTCGAATCCAGGCGGGCCATCATGTCCTTCTGGAAGGCCATCATGGTCTCGGTGAGCTGGGAGTCCGACATGGCGGGCTTGGCGCCGGTGAGGGCGTCGTTGATGCCGAAGCGGAGCTTGTCCAGGTCCACGTCGCCGACGGCCAGGTTCTGCTGCTTGAAGCTGCGGCCGATATCCAGACCGATGCCGTAGCTGACCTTATCCTTCTGGGTCTTGAGCTCGCGGGATCCCTTGGTGTCGATTTTGTCGCAGGCGAGGAAGGAGAAGGCGAGAACCGCCAAGCCCATGGCCGATGCGCGTTTCCATGTATTCATTGTGAGACTCCTGGATGTTGATCCGGCCAGAGATGATTGGCCGGTACCGGCCCATTGTTTTACGGCGGTCTGAAATTAGGAAAAAAGTGATGGATTGGGATGGGCCGGGAGTATAATTTCGCAGTAACCGCCGGTCCTGGGAATACCATGAAACCGGGTTTAATCGGCCATCAGGGAGTCTTATGGAGCATAGTGAAAAGTTCCTCCGCATCGTGCGGGACGCGAAGTCGCGCATCAGGGAAATAGGCCTTGCGGAGGTGAAACGGAAACTGGACGCGGGGGAACGGTTCCAACTGGTGGACGTGCGCGAAGAAAGCGAATGGGCCAAGGGACGCCTTCCGGGTGCCAGGCACCTGGGGAAGGGCATCCTGGAGCGGGACGTGGAAAAAGCCATCCCGGACCCGGGGACGGAAATCGTGCTCTATTGCGGCGGGGGCTTCCGGTCCGCCCTGGCTGCGGACAATCTCCAGAAAATGGGGTATACCAAGGTCCTTTCCATGGACGGGGGATTCCGGGGTTGGACCGAAGCCGGGTACCCCACCCAAACCGGATCCGGGGACGAACCGGATTACCGACATTAGCCTTGGATAATTGCTGTAAGTCTTTTCAAATCAATGGATTAATGGATGGAGTGAAGGGTTTGCGTGAGTCCGGCCGGGATCTCCTGAAAGGACAACCCCCTTTAAAACCCATCCTTCCGGATACCGATTCTGGACCGAATTGAAAGTCCGGATTCCCCCCTAGGTAACCCAGGTTTCCCACCACTCCGGACCGGTTATGGCCCAGGCGGGACAGGCCCGGGAAGGCCGCGCCCGCTTTCCTATTTCGTTCCATATCACAATGTTGTACCCGGTTGGGTTGCCCGGTGGTACGATCGATTTTGCAGCCCAGCGACGGAGGACCATGCCATGTACGCGGCGGAGATAACCATGAAGGCGAGCACCCTGGAAAGCCAGACCGGCCTCTGGATGCTGGCGATTTTCCTTTTGGGCCTGGCGGCGATGGCCTGGCTCACGGTCCGGGAGGCCAGCCTCTACGAGACCAGGACCGCGATCAAGAACCTGCGCCGCGAACGCAACCGCAAGGCGAACATTCCCGATCGCGAGCGCTTGCCCGCCCTGTCCCGCCTCAACCTGTTCGTGCGTTCCGTGATCCGGGGCGGCGATATCATGGACCCGTTCCAGGACGTGCTGGGCGACGGCCGCGCCGTCTACGAAGCCAAGCTCCGCCGCGAGATCGATAAGCTGGTGGGCAAGGAAGTCTATCATGGCCGGAAGGAACAGCTGAAGCCCCCGACGAGACCGACCTCGGACTAAGACCGCTGTCGTAGAACCGCTGGACCGCCCGTGGCCGAGGCGGTCAAGGACCCCCGGAAGCGCACCTTGCCGAAACCGGCGAGGCGGCATTGGAGCGCCCCGCCGCGGGACCCGGCCGCCCCTCCCTCTCTTTCCCTTACCCGGCTACCCGTTACCACGCATACGCTTCCGGCGCCTCGCCCCCCGGCCCCGGCCAGATCTTCTCCAGGCCCGCCTTCACTTCCGGGCTCAGCTTGATCTCGAAGGCCCGAAGGCTGCCCGTCAACTGATCCAGGGTGCGCGGACCGATGATGGGGGAGGTCACGGCGGGGTTCTGGAGCAACCAGGCCAGGCCCACGTCCGCGGGTTGCTCGCCCAATTCGCGACAGATCCCTTCATATTCTTCCACTTGCGGCCGATTCGCCTCCAGTTCCTTCTGGACCGCCGGGGTGACGCGCCGGCTACCCGTTCCCGCCGCCATCTTGCCTACGATGCCGCCCAGGAGTCCCGCGGACAGGGGGCTCCAGGGGAAAAAGCCCAGGCCCATGGACTTGCAGGCGGGCAGGACCTCGAGTTCGGCCATGCGGGTGCGGAGGTTGTAGAGGCCCTGTTCCGCGACCAGGCCCAGGAAATGCCGGGCCGCGGCCGCGCCGTTCGCCTGGGCGATGTGCCAGGCCGCGAAATTGCTGCTCCCCACGTAGATGACCTTGCCCTGTTGCACCAGGGTTTCCATGGCCTGCCAGATCTCGTCCCAGGGGGTCAGGCGGTCGATATGATGCATCAGGTACAGGTCGATATGATCGGTCTGGAGCCGGCGGAGGCTTTCCTCGCAGGCCCGGCGGATATGGTAGGCGGAGAGGCGGCTTTCGTTGGGGGCATCCCCCATGCGGCCGAAGACCTTGGTGGTCAGGACGATCCGTTCCCGGCGCCCGCCCAGGGCCAGCCAACGCCCGAGGATGGATTCCGTGATGCCTTCGCCCTTTTTGGCCCCGTAGACATTGGCGGTGTCGATGACGTTGAAGCCCAGGTCCAGGGCCTTGTCCAGGATCGCGAAGCTTTCCGCTTCGGTGGCATAAGGGCCGAAATTCATGGTGCCGAGGGTGAGGCGGCTGACTTTGAGGCCGGTGCGGCCGAGTTGCGCGTATTCCATGGGGGCTCCGGGTAGGGGAATGGGTTTAGGGTGGTTGGCCTGGGTGGAGGGCGTGAGGGTGGGGGTGATTCGTGTGGTTAGAATGAAGGTAAATCCAAGCGCTCGGTCAACGATGGGGGAGCGGAGGCCGTAGCGGCGATGCATATACATCGATTGTAGATGCATTGTAGATGCAGGGGATAAGGTCCGACGCCCAGGCGGACCATGTCAGCCATCAAAATGGAGGAATGGCGGAAGGGGCCGGAGGGGAGCCGGCCCGTTTCCGAAGGGTTACCGGACCGTTACACCCCGGATGCGGGTCTTGGGTATGGCGCGCGGGCGGCCCACGAAAAACAATCCCCATAGAGTTCTGGCCAGGGCCATGGGCCAGCTTTTTCGGTCCTGGGCGTTTCCGGCAGGGGCCCTAGGGGCCGCGGGCATGCCGGCGACCGCGGTCTTGACGGCGCGGGGGTGGCTTGAAGCCGTAACTCCGGCCGCAATCGCAACGGCCGGAATGACCGCCTCTTGGCCCACGGAAGCCAGGACGCAATCGTCGCATTCCGATAGTTCTTCAGAGTCGGCGGGATCTTCAGCAGGTTCTTCTTCGTCAGGAACCTCCGGTTTGGCGAGGGGTGTCGGCTCCTTTACCGGTTTCTTATGACCGGGCGCCTTTTTCTTGGCGGGAACCGAGTTTTCCGTACGCTTGGAATCCGGCGCGTCGCCCGCGCCCGGTTTGGCCGGCGGTGAGGTCGCCGATACCGCAAAACTCACGGAACAAAGCAAAACGCCGAGCGGAATAGAGGGTCGCATGCTCCAACCTTTCCGATGTGAGGACGCAGAAGTCTTCTACCGAGCAAAATGCGATCCGTGGATTCGGGGTATTGGAGGCGCGGGGTACGGGAGTTGTAAGATTCCTCCTTTCCGGGTTGGCAATTTTTACACTGTTTGGAAGTTATGGATTTCGGCTCGAGGCCAAAAGGGACGGGGTCGGGAGCGCGTTACTATATTCTTGTTCGCCGCGTCAAAAGTATTGTTATTGAAGTTTGAGAATCTTAAAATACCCATAAACCCCAGCAGAGGATCAAATGTCCCCCAAACTGTTCGTCACCGGCCTGTTCGTCTTCTCGGCTTCCGCTTTCGCCGCGGACGCCTCCTTCCAGCTCGTGAAGCAGGATGAGAAGGTCAGCGTCTACGGCAAGAAGCCCGAGAGCTGCGTGTCCGACGGAGCGAGCGTGATGTTCGTTGTGGAGAACCGGACCAAGGAGCGCCTGGAGCTGAAGCTCGAGCTGCTCAACATGAAGGTGAAGAACAAGCTGACCGTTATGGTGGAGCCCTCGGGCAATACCTCGGTGCTGTCCCTCTCGCCGGATCCGGAAGCCTGCAATACCGAACTGGTGGACATGAAGGTCAATGCCGTGGTGCCCAAGCCCGTGAAGACCGCCCCGACCGCCATTCCGGCTCCGGTCAATCCCGTGGCCGCCGATCGGGTCATGTAGCCTTTCCCGCGCTTTCGATTCCCCTTCCGCTTGAACGCAAAAAGACCCGGTCCTGCCGGGTCTTTCCGTTTCCATCCTATTTACATCCAGTCGCCGGCCGATCCCGCGCGGTCGACGGGAGGCGCTCGCCGAGCTCATCGGGAAGGCGCTCAGCGCCCGCTCGTTTTAATCCCCCCGAAGCTTTGCTTCCAGGGACTCCCAGCGGGCGTACAGGGCCGCCACTTCCTTCTGCTTGGTGGCGAAGGCCTGGTTGGCCTCCTTGACCGCCTCGAACCTGCCTGAGGCCGAAGCGGCAAGCATGGCCTGTTCGGCCTTCTCCTGTTCCTTCTCGGTGGCGGCGATGCGCGCCTCGATGGTCTCCAGGTCCTTCTTCTCCTGGTGGGAGAGTCCCGGCTTGCGCTTGGTCTGCTCCACCACGGTCTTGGCCGCCGCGGCCGCGTCCGCCGCCGCCTTCTCGTCCTCGGCCTCGGATTCCAGGTAATCGCTGTAATTGCCCTGGATCTGGCGCACCTTGCCGCTCTTGCTGAAGATGAGCATGGAGGTGGCCACCTGATCGAGGAAGAAGCGATCATGGCTCACGACGATGGCGCAGCCGGGGAATTCCGACAGGGCCCGTTCCAGGACCTGCAAGGTGGCGATGTCCAGATCGTTGGTGGGCTCGTCCAGGATGAGAAGGTTGGCGGGATTGGAAACCAGGGCCATGGCCAACTGCAGGCGGTTCTGCTCGCCGCCGCTCAGGCGCCCGGCCTTGGAATAATGCATTCGGGCGGGGAAGAGGAAGTTCTCCAGGAAGCCGCGCTTGCCGACCTTGGTCCCGCCGAACTCCACGTACTCGGCGTCCCCGTTCAGGGTCTGCCACACGGTCTTCTCCGGATCCAGGCTCTCGCGCTTCTGATCGAAATAGGCCGTCAAGGTGTTCACGCCCAACTTGAGCTCGCCGGAATCGGCCTTGATCTTGCCGAGCAGGATTTTCAGGAAGGTGGTCTTGCCGGATCCGTTGGGACCCAGGATGCCGATGCGATCGCCCGGCAGGAGGCTCAGGTCCAATCCCTCGAACAGCTTGCGGTCCCCGTAGGACTTGGCCAGGTTGGTGATCTCGAGGATGGTCTTGCCCAGCCGGGCCGCCGAATCCAGGTCCAGGTCCATGATCTTGTCCGCGGCGAAGCCCTTCTGGTCCCGGATGGATTCGAAGCGCTGGATGCGGGACTTGGCCTTGGTGCCGCGCGCCTTGGGGCCGCGGCGGATCCAGTTGATCTCCTCCTTGAGGAAGGCCATGCGCTTGCCTTCGGTAACGGTCAGGTTCTCCTCCAACTCGGCCTTCTTCTCCAGGAAGCGCCCGTAATTGCCGGGGAAGGAACGCATCTCGCCGTTCCAGAGTTCCAGGATATGATCCACGGCGTTCTCGAGGAAGTAGCGATCATGGGTCACCACGATCATGGTGCCTGGATAGTTCGCCAGCTTGGCTTCCAGCCAGCGGATCGCGCTTTCGTCGAGATGATTGGTGGGCTCATCCAGGAGCAGCAGGTCCGGCGTTCCGGCCAGGGCGCGGATCAGCTGGATCTTCTTGAGCTGGCCGCCGGACAGGTTTGGCACTATGGTCCAGGCCAGATCCATGTCCAGCTGACCGGCGAGCGCCTGCACCTGCCCATACAGGTCCCAGCCATGATCGCGTTCGATGGCCTCATTGAGATGGGACAGTTCCTCATGGGCCTTGTCCGTGGCGGCTTCGCTCAGGTTAAGGTGCTCCGGCTGGCCCATTTCATGCAGGACCATGACGTAGCGGGCGAGCAGGGCGCCGATGGCTCCCTGGGGCGCGAAGACCTCTTCCGCGATGGAGCGGCCCGCGGTCAGATCGCCGGGAGCGGCGTCCGGGTCCCCGGGATTGACGACCTTGGCGGCCTGGTCCAGGTACCGGTGGATGAAGTTGGAGCGGCGGGTGATTGAGCCCTCGAAGTCCGTTTCCCGGCCCGCCAGGATGCGGAGCAGGGTGGATTTGCCGGAGCCGTTGAGGCCGAGGAGCGCGACCTTCTGGCCGCGGTCGACGCCGAAGGAGAGGCCGTTGAAAAGGGTTTTTTCGCCCCAGGCTTTTTTCAGGTTCTGGGCGGTAAGGACATTGTCGGCCACGAGGGGAATCTCCGGAAAAAGGCGGGATGAGGTCAGGGAGGGGGTAAAGGTAGAAAACGGGGCGGCAGGAGGAAATTCCGGGGCGGGTCCGATGCAGGCCTATGCCCGCTTTCAGGCCCGACAGGGCCTCAATCCAAGGGGTCCGTGACCGGAACGCTTTTTTCCGGCCTTTCGGCCCGGGCTGAAACGGCTACCCGGCGAAGGGTATCGAGGTGCCGACGGAAGGAGCGCTTCGCCTCGTTTTCCAGGACTCTTCCGGAAAGGGATCGCAGACGCAGTTTGGCCAGGATGTAGGTCCGCTTGAACCTCCCCAAGGTAATGAGATTTCCTTCGAGAAGATGGCGCACTACGTCGCCGAAAAGGGTGTTCCACACGAACAGGTTCATCCCTTTTCCCATCAGGAACGCATCGCGATGCGCCATGATCAAGTGGTGTTCCTTATTGTTCAAGGCGGGATGCCTGTAGCTGGCGCCCAATGTTTTGAATCCGATGCGCTGATAGGATGGCAGGAGTTCCGAAACGGCCGATGTCAGCAACCAATGGCGATCCGACATCAGGAAATGCTTGATGCCATGTTCGAACAGGCCCTGCAACACATCCGTGCTGCGGTATTCTCCATCGATGCATAGGCGGGAAACCTCTATGACATTGGCCTTGGGTGGAAGCGCGACGGGGTATTTCCCCCCGGGAAATCCGGTTTGGCTGTCGAGGATCATTTCCTCGGAAGTGGGAAAAGTGAAGGTGAGGGAACCGACCAGCTTTTCCAGGTGGTGGGCCATGAGGATCCGGCTCACGCCGTCCAGACGATGGGCCATGTCTTCGGGGCGGGTGGTTTCCGATTCCTTGCCTACGCCGACGAATGCGTCTTTGCGCAGATGCAGTACTTCGGCGTAATCGGTCATCGTCTTGACCGTACGGAAACGGAGCCGGCTCTTCACGTGTTGCGCCCGGAATCCGGCGCCTTTCAACCGCTCAGGGGTCCATTGCCGGGACAGCATCAGGTACCCGCAGATGGCGTTGTGCAGGCTCCACTCCATATCCAGGCACTCGACGCCGAATTTGACATGATTGGCTTCGGTTGCATGGACCCACGCGACCCTCACCTCCATTTCGGACTCGCGATGAGCGGCGAGTTCGAATTGCAGGCGCAGCTCCATTCCCTCGAAAACCAGGATGGATGGATCATGGCATTCCAAGGATAGCCCCATGTTCCGGTTCATGTCGGAAACCTTGAGACGGCACCAATGGCCGTACACGAAGGGATGCTTGATCCTGACATTGAGATCCACGCCGGGAGTCAGCGCCAGGCGATAAGCCTCGCGTCGATCGATGTCGACGGATTGCGGAAAACCCATGTCGAGGCGGCGCAATCCGATTTTAACACCGTCCTTCCAGGGGACGATGTTCTTGACCTGGCACCAGATCCGGAAATCCTGGTGGTGGGTGACCTGGATCCGGACTTCGACTTCATCTCCCGCGTGCACAGAAAGAGGCAAGGATTCGATATCGAGCGGGCCATCATCCAATGGAGACGACCCGGCCGGATCCAAAACTGGCGCCTCAGGCGCGTAGGTGACCCCGAAAGAGATGGAGGTGAAGTCCCAGAGTTCGACCGGCAGCCAATTTCCCGGGCCCGGCAATCGGATTGCCATTACTACAAGCCCCAGTTCCCGCTGGGGTATCCTTTCCTGGCCGCGATTTTCGGCGAGTCCGGGAAATTTGTATTCACCGGTTTCCAGCTTCGAGCGATCGATTCCAGGCACGGCTGCCCAATCAGCTGATACCGCTACCGATGCACCCTGAGGAGGTGGGAGCTTCGGGCGGTTTTTCGATTTGGATTTTGATCGGGATGACATTCCGTTATTCCAGGCCAGGCGCCTTCATCCCGGTACCTTGGCCGCTGCCGGTCTTTCCGAGAAGTACCCCAGTTTTTCGACGCTGTCCAGAATCCCCTGGAACATCATGCCATGCAGCATGCATGTCCCGCGTAATCCATAAAGCACCGAGTCAAGGTCTTCACGCGAAAGCACGAACTCCTCAAGGTAATCCCGGTTCCATCGAAGATGGGTCGGGTCCGCTTCGACGTGCTCGCGCAGGAAGGTGAAGGCCGTTTCGGGAATCTGCAAACGGTTGAAGGTATTTCCCGCTTTACCGACCAGCCGCGGCGAGATGCTCTCCATATGATAGAGGTATCCCAGGAAGGCTTTCGGATTCCGATGCTGGATCTCGAAGGATATGAACCCGGCCAAGGCTTCTGTGGTGGGTAGGGCCCTGCCCCTGCGGATCTTTTCCGGATCTCCGCCCAGGACCGCAAGGTCTTGGAGCGCCATATCGTTATGGCCCATTTCCATGGCCGCATGTTTCAGGAGTTTTCCGGCAGTCTTGTGGGCATCCGTGTCCAGATGGGCGATGAACAACGCCATGATCCTGGGGTTTTCGGTCGTGTTGAAATACTCTTCCGCCAAGAAGGAAAAGTAGTGCTCACGGGTCAGTTGGCCGTTCTCCAATTTCCGGAAAAAATCCCCTGTCAAAAGCGTTCGGAAGCACCGTTCCCATTCCGATTCCATTTCGCCGATGATATTCATGTCGTGTCTCCTTTCGGGACCGGGTAGCTATCGATTGAAACGATCCGGTCAGCTCCGGTCCTCAGGTTTTTCCGGAATATCGATTCAATCCTGTCGCCGGCCAATTTGTCGGCCAAGGGCCGTAATGCGAGCTTGGCTCGCACCAGTAACCGTTCTCTCAAGCCTATTTTAAGGGCCTTCCGCTCCAGGAGGTCCGCAACCAGGTCTCCATAGACGCGGTTCCAAGCGAGGACCGGCATTCTCCACCCGGATTGGAGCGTCCGTTTGTGCCCCAGGATGAGATGATGCCTGCGATCCAGGAAGGTGCATTCCTGGCCCAGGTCCACAAAACCGATTTTCCCGTACAGGGGAAGCAGGGTATCGTCGGCCAAGGTCAGGATGTAATTGCGATCCGAAAAGAGAAAAGCCCGGGCGACGTGTTCGAAAACGGCGTGGAGGAGATCCCCCTTCCGGTAATCCTTATGGGTGCATAGCCCGTTGATTTCGATAAAGTCGGTCTTGGCGGGAACGGGGCAGGGGTATTCGCCGCCCGGGAAGGCCGACTGCGATCGCAGGGTCGGCGTATCGGAAGAGGGAAAGGTCATGGTAGCGCAGGCTACCAGGGTATCCTCGTGGAATATGCACAGGATCCGGCTGAGCTTGTCCCATTGGGACGACATTTTTTCCGGGGTGGTATCGGGTTCCTTCTTACCGGCTTCGACATAGGCGTTACGGCGAAGCTGGACCACCTTTTCATAATCTTCCATGGACTCGACGAATCCGGCGGCGACCCTGTTCCTGAAGAACCGAATGGGGAAACCCAGGTCCTTCAAGGTATCGGGGGAAATGCGGCATTCGGTAGCCAACAATTCGGCCAGGTCATTGGCCAGCGAAGCGGAAAGGGCAACCGGTTCCATCCGGACCCGGAGCGATTCCTCATCCAACCTTTCCAGGCGGGAAATCCTCGCGGTGTAAGAGTTCGCGTTCGACGTAGGCAGGGAAAGCCGGATTTCCAGTTCCTGGCCCGTGAACAATGGCAGGCAACCGTCCTTGGAAGTGAAGTCCAGTGCCAAACCCGATCGGATGCCGCTGAGGCGGATGGTGCTCCATTCGCCGAACAGGATGGCGTTCCGGATTTCGGCCTTGATATCCGATGTCTCGGGAAGCCGTAGATACCCACCCTTTGGGACACCGATTTGAGGGCCGTCCGGATCCCTCCGGACCGGTTGAACCTGCATATCCGTCCTGCTGAGGCCGATCCGATGGCTGTTCCTGAAGAATGAAGTGTTCTGGACGATGCAATCCGCGGTAAGGTCGGCTCCTGCCAAACCAAGCTTGAGCCGGATGCCGTCGCCTGCCATTAACGGATCGTTTCCGTTCTTTCCCGCCGCCATCAATATCGCGAATCCGAAGGCGGAGCAATCCCATAGGGCCACGGGAATGTCCTTTTCGGATCCGGTGGCCCGATCGCGGACCCTTATCCAAGCGGGTATCCGTTCCAGTTCGCGCTCGCTGATACGGTTCGACGATCGCCCGGAAATCGGTTCCAAGGGCCTCCATACCTCGGCTGGAAGGAAATTGGGATCCAGGGTTTTCATCGGCATGCCCGTGTAAATGGCTGGATTCGCATCTTGCAATGATCTCTGGGAGAGCTTTTGAAGTTTAACCGGTCCCGGCATGATCTTAGGGGTTGGCTATGGCTCAGATCGTGGGGTTTCAGGTCGATGGTGGCATAATATGTGCGCGTAATTGGAGCTTTTTGGTTTTCCGGCACGATTTTGATGTTTTGCGGGGCCAGGTTGTAGAATCCATTTGGATTTCAAGGTACCGAATGGCGCTCTTCAAAATACCCAGGTTGAATACCGACTACGGCTTTCTGCAAAAAGCCATTCCGTTGATCGGGTTGATCGGAATCGTAAGCCATATTCCGTTCTACTTGCTCCTCAAATACGGATTCGGATACCAGGAGTCATTGGTTCTCCGTATCCTTCTTCCGTTGGGCGTGCTCCCGTTCCTATTCTACCCGCGGCAGTCGCCGCTGGGTTTCGGCCACAAAGTCTATTTCGAAACCATCATCGCGATTGAATTGCCCTTCGCGTTCACTTACTTCTGGTTTCTGAATGACGGGAACATCTATTGGAGCGCGTCGCTGGCATTCGCCGGCATGCTCTATGGCTTGATCGCCAAACCGTATTTTTTCCCGTTCCTGTTTCCGCTTTCCGGAGCCGCGGCGAGCTTATTGTACCTCCATTTCCAGCCGGGATCGTCGCACTGGATCGGGGAATGCCTGAAAGCCCAAATCGTGGGATACTTCAGCGGGTTCTTCGCGAACGCCATCAAAACGGCATTGGAGAATTCCCATTATAAGATCCTGGAAGAAAGGGAGAGGGGGCTGCAGACCCGGATGGCCTTGCACCTTTCCGAACAGGAAGCGGATCAGGCGCGCAAGGTGGCCGAGGAAAGCCTGGTGCACGCCAGGGAGCTAGGCGCCATCATCGAAACCTTGCAATCCTACACCCGCCCTTCCCTGGTAGCCTTTATAGAAAAGGGGATGGACCCGAGGACCCTCTTGCCGACCGAAAAGGATTTCACGGTCCTGAATTGCGACATGCGCGAATTCACCGCGTTGACCGAGCGGATGCATCCCCAGGAGCAGATCAAGCTTCTCAATTCGTATTTCTCCATGATGACCGATGCCGTCGAGGAACATGGCGGCGAGATGGATAAATTCATCGGCGACGCCTTCATGGCGCTTTTCGAAAATCCCGAAAGGGCCGGCATGGCCGCCATGGATTGCCGCCGAGCCCTCCAGAAATACAATGAGCTCATGATGAAGGGAAACCGGGATTTCCAACCCATCCAGAACGGGATGGGCATCGCCCGAGGCATGGTCACCCACGGCAACATAGGCAGCGTCAAGAAGTTCGATCTCACCGTAATCGGTAATGCCGCCAACATTTCCGCCCGGCTCGAAGCGCTGACCAAGAAATACAACGTGGATATCCTCGTTACCGAGGAAATCATCGAATCGATGGGCGGCTATCCGCATTCCCGATGGATCGATCAGGTCAAGGTCAGGGGATCCAGGCAAGGCTTGCGGATCTACGAGCTTTACGGCCACCAGGCGGAGGACGTCGTCAAATACAAGGATTCGACCAAGGATCTGCTCGACAAGGCACTCCGGACCTATTTCCAAAGGGGATTCGGGGAGGCGGAACGCATGTTCAAAGAGCTATTGGCGCAATCGCCGCCTCATCGCCATCTCATGAATCAACCCATGGACCGCATCTACCTTTTTTACCTGCGCAGGTGCGATGCCAAACGATCGGATCCGAACGGTTACGGGAAAATGCTCGAACAATGGGACGGCTTCCATGAATTCGCGGAATGAAAACCGCTTTCAAGCGGTCCGGGATAGCCTGGCCTAGTCAAAGGCGCGGGAATGGGGGTCCCTGGGCACGCGGCCCAATCACCCCTCTTCGAACCCGAAGTCCGGGATAGGGGCCTCGGCCGGGCGTTCCTTGTAGGAGGCGAGGCGCAAGGTCTCCAGGTGCTGCCGGAAGGCCTTTTCCGAACGGGCGGCCAGGAACCGCCTGGAAAGGGGCTGCAACAGGAGCTTAGCGCGGATGAAGGCCTTCTCCAACGTGGAAATGGCGACGAGGTTGTGGGAAATAAGGTGCTGGATCAATTCCCCGAAGAGCGAATTCCATACGAACAGGTTGATGCCGAAACCGCCCAGGAAGGAGGTCCGCGTGGCGATGATGAGATGATGCTCCTTGTTGTTCAGCTGCGGGTGCTTGTAACTGGCCTTCAGCTTCTTGAACCCGATGCGTTCGTAGATCGGCATCAGTTCGTCCATGGCGGAGGTCAGCAGCCAATGCCGATCGGACATCAGGAAATGCTTCAGGCCATGCTCGAACATGCCTTGCAGGACGTCCGTGCCACGGTATTCCTGGTGGACGCAGAGGCGCGAGACCTCGATGAGATTGGCCTTTGGCGGAAGCTGCACGGGATACTTCCCGCCTTGGAATCCGGCCTGGCTGTCCAGCACCGTCTCCTCGGAAGTGGGGAAGGTGAAGGTAATCGTCCCGACCAGGCGGCCATGGTGGTGCGCCATCAGGATGCGGCTCTTGCCGTCCAAGGCCGTGGCCATCTGTTCCGGGGTCGTCTCCCGGGAACGTTTACCCGCGCCCACGTAGGCGTCCCGCCGCAGATAGAGGACTTCGGCGTAATCCTCCATTGTCTTGACCGAGCGGAAGCGGAGATGGCCCTTGACCTGCTGGACGCGGAACCCGGCTTCGAACAACCGCGCCGGGGTCCATTGGCGGGAATAGAGAAGGAAATCGCAGATGCCATTGTGGAGGCGGAAATCCAGGTCCACGCATTCGACGCCGAAGCGGACCTCCTGGGCGCTGGTGGCATTGATCCACGCCACGCGCACGCGCATGGGGAATTGGCGATAGGAGGCGAGATCGAAATAGATGGGGAATTCCATGCCTTCGAAGAGCAGGATCGACTCGTCATGGGACACGAAGGAGAAGCCCATGTTCTTGTTCAAATCCGAGGCCTGCATGGCGCACCAATGGCCGTAGATGAAGGGATGCCTCACCCGGGCCTTCAGGGAAAGGGAGGGGCCGATGGGAAGACGGAAGCCTTCGCGCCTTTCCAGGTTTACGGGGCGCGGGAAATTGAGATCCATCCGGCGCAGTCCGAGCTTGAAGCCGTTCTTCCACCGTCGGACGTTCTTGACCTCGCACTGCACCTCGAATTCCTGGTTCGCTTCGATCTTGATGCGGAGTCCTATCTCATCGCCCTCCCGATAGGGCGCTTCCTGGGGCTTGTCACGGCCTTCGTCGGGATAGAGGATCCCGAAGCCGATGGACGTGAAGTCCCAAAGCCTGACCGGTTGCCAGGCGTCCTCGGAGAGGCGGATGGCTACGGAAACCGAACCGAGTTCGCGCTGGGAGAACCGGTTCTGGACGCGTTTATCTTCCTTGACGGACGGACGGACGTGTTTCTTGGAGCCGTGCTTCCGATCCTGTACCGGGATCGGTGACCAATCGTTTTCGGTGGTTGAGCCATCGTGATCCAGCTCCGATTCGTCCGAGATCGACCCGCCTTGCCTGGCTTCCTTTTCCATTCTGGAACCATGCCGCTTTTTCAAGGTCGCAACGCCTTTCCGGATTGCGCGGGCGAGGCGGCCGTTTCGGCGCCCGGCGCGCCCGAAGTCCAGTCCCCTACGGAACCCGTAACGCCATCGACCGCGTCCAGGATGCCTTGCAACATGAGTCCGTGAAGCCGTGCCGTGCCCTTCGCGCAATGGATGACCGCCTGGATATCCTCTTCGGATTCGAGGGTCTCGAGGAGGTAGCCCTCCAGCCATTTCGTATGGGTGACGTCGATCTTGGCGTGCTCTTCTATGAAGGTCATGGCCGAATGCGGGACGCCGATGGCGGAAAGGCCTTTCACGATCCCTTCGCCTTTCCCCGCGGGCAGCATTTCCAGGTGGTAGAGGTAGCCCAGGTATCCGATGGGATTGGAATGTTGCACTTGGTAGACCGCGAAGGCGATCATGGCTTCCGTGGTCGGCAGGGGCCGAGCGTTCGGTATCCCGGAAACGTCGTCTCCCAAGGCCCGGAGGTCGTCCAGGGCCATGTTATGGTGGCCGTATTCCGCAAGGCAATGCCGGAAGATCTTCGGGGACAAGTCGCGCTTGTTCCCCTTGAGGTGGCCGGCCATGAGTGCGAAGGATTGCGGGTTCTCCCGGGTGTTGTAATAGATTTCCCGGAGCAGGATTTTATAATGCTCCAGGGTCAGCTTGCCTTCCGATAGCCGCCGGAAGAATTCCCCACGCAGCAAATCATTGAGGGATTTCCCCCATTCGTTCCTGATCCTATCGATCATTTCTCCCCATCCTTCCGGCCTACGCCGGTAATCCCGCCGTTCGAACCGGTTCTTTGCAACAGGACCCTGAAGTCCTTTTCCATCCTGGCCTGCATCCATTTGCGGGTGATCCCGGCGAAGAGGGAATACAAGGCGACCCGGGCCTTGCGGGCCGAACCCAGGCGGAGCTGGCCCTTTTCGAGGAGATCCCTGACCATGCTCCCGAAGAAGTAATTCCACGCGAACGGCGTCATCCCCAAACCGGAAACGAGGGTGTTCCTATCCATCAGGATCAGGTGATGTTCCAGGCCGCCCATGTCCTTCATATGGACGGAAGCGCCGATTTTCCTGAACCCTATCCGCCGGTAAAGCGGCCAAAGCTTCGATGTCGTAAAGGTCAAAAGCCACTTCCGATCGGAAAACAGGACGGAACGGCCTATATGCTCGAACATCGCCTGGATAAGATCCCCGCCGCGATAATCGAAGTCCGTGCACAGGGAATGGACCTCGACCACGGTATGTTTGTCCGGCACCGGCACGGGAAAGGTCGAATCCGGAAAGCAAATCTGGGCGCGAAGCGGCGCTCCCTGGACGCCGCCGAAACTCAGGGCCACCGAGGCCACCAGGATATCCCCGTGGAAGGCGGTGAGGAGCCGGCTCCTCGAATCGAAATCCATGGCCACGGGGTCCGGAGGGGCGTCCGGAGCCGCCTTTCCGGCATTGACGTAGGCGACCCGCCTCAGGTTCAGGATGGCCTCGTATTCCTCCTGGGTCGTTATGAAACGGAACCGGAACTGGTCCTTGAAGCGCTTCAGCCGGAGCCCGAATTCCGCTAGGCGGCTCGGCTTGCAGATCTCGGCCTGGACGAAATGCTCGCCGATGGCGTTGGAAAGATCGAAGGTGATATCCGTATCCCTGATCGCGAAAATGATGCGGCCTTCCCGTCCCGCCTGGATCCAATCGATGGTCCCGGAGCAGATTCCCCGGGTATCCAAGGGCACCTCGATGTCGACGGTGAGCGCCGCCCCATCGAACAGCAGAAGGGAGGGATCGTAGGACTCGAAAACGAAGCTCGCCTTGGGGCCTATCCCGATCAGTTTCGCTTCGGCCCATTCCTTGTACAGGAACGGATTCAGGATTTTGACGCTGAGCGGACGGATATCGTCCAGTAGACAGTCCGCCGGCACAGGCGGGTCGTCCCCATCCCTTGGTGGAACGAGGTCGAGCCGGCTCAATCCGATCCGCAGGCCTTTTTCGACCCGGGTGGAATTCTCGATCCGGCAAGGAAGGAGATAGGATCCCGGAACCGTACCGGAGCCAGCGCCGAACCATTGCATTTTCAATTCGATGGCTTCGCCTTCGGCTGAGAAATCCGAGGAGCCCGAATGGGCCTGGTAGAGGATTCCGAAACCGTGGATGGAATAATCCCAAAGCCGGACGCGGACCCATTCCGGATGCCGCGCCGATCGGATCCAGACCGGTATCCGTTCGATCTCCCGTTCCATGGTCCTCGGGGCGATACGCTGGCTCGAGGACTCGGAAGGGCGCCAGGCATCGCGCGGCAATTTAAGGGGATCCAAGGAAGGCTTGGAACCCTGCGGGGCCGCTATGGTGTTTTTAAGATCATTCATGACAAAACCCACCGAATTGTAGGGGCCGGCGGCGAAAAAAGTCAAATTCCGCTGGGTGCGGGGGCTATTTCCTAGATTTTACGGTAGATGGAAAAGATCTATTCGAACAAAATCTGGATGTCCATGATCCACTTCATCGAGAAGCATTTCGGGAAGGACGTGGCGAACCGGGTCCTCTCGGAATCCAATATCGACCGGCTGGCATTGGAAGATGCCAATGGCTTCCAGACCATGGATTTCGCCATGAAAATCACGGAAAACGCCATCCGGATCACAGGCAAGGAGGATCTCTCCTATCTGGCGGGCCGGGCCCTGTCCGAAAGCCTGGGCGTGGTGGGGGGCACGGTAATCGGCCTGACCTCGCCCGCTCTGGCGATGAAACTGATGGGACAAATCGAAGGCAAGATGGCCACCAAGACCATCAATGAAACGGAGCAGATCTCAAAAAACCAATATCGCGTCCGGATATCCGGGAAGGACGGATTCAAGGAATCGGTATACGGCTGCCAGAACCGCATCGGCAGCTATGAATCCATGCCGAGGTTCTTTTCCCTCCCGTATGCCAAGGTCGATCACCCGCGGTGCGCTTTCAAGGGCGATCCCCAATGCGAATACCTGGTCACGGTCCCGGAATACGGGTTCATCGTATTCAAGAAGGTCGCCTTGGGATTTTTCCTGGCGGCCTTTGTCCTCGCCGTACTTTCCCTCCTGGGGATCGGCGGGCCAAGCCTCCCTTACCTGGGCGTATCCAGTCTGGTATCGTGCCTGTTGGCCTTTTCCTATTACAAGCATCGGCAAGCGCGCCATGCCTTGGACTGGACCCTGGTATCCAATGAAAGCCTGGCCAAGCAGAACTCCGAACTGGAAAAGAACAACAGTCAAATCACCTCCCTGCAGAACCTGACCCTGGCCCTGGGCCAGACCTCCCATGTCCAGGAAACCTGCGATATGATGGTCACCACCTTGGTCCGGGCGTTCGGATACGGCTCCAGCCAAATCTGGCTGCTGGACGAGGACGGGAAATACCTGGCCAACAAGGCCGCCAACGGCTATCCCGCGGAACTGGATTCCTTCATCCGCGCCACCCGGTTCGAGATGGGCCAGAATTGGGACAATCCCTATGGCCTATTGACCCAGACCCTGGAACAGGGCAAGACCCTGCTTGTCAACGACGTTGAGGAAGCCATGGCGAAGCTTTCCCCGCGCACCCGGGAATTCATCAAGGCCCTGAACGCCTCTTCCTTCATCATGACGCCGCTCTTCCATGAAAAGGAGCCCATCGGGCTCTTGACCGCCGAACACCATGGCGGGAAAAAGCTCAACAACAACGATCGCCTGTTGTTCCAGTCCATTTCCAATATCGTGGCGGGATCCCTCGTGAAGGCCGGCCTGTTCGAAGGCATGGAATTGAAGGTAAAGCAACGTACGGAGCAATTGGAAACCGCCTCGAGGCAATTGCTGGCCGCCCAGGAAATCGCCATCCAGAGCGAGAAGCTTTCCTCCCTGGGCCAGATGGCCGCGGGAGTCGCCCACGAAATAAACAATCCCCTGAACTTCCTGGTCAATATCATTCCGGACGTGCGCAGGGACGTGGAAGGCCTCGAAAAGATCCGGGAGCTTGCGGCCAAAGCGGGCCTGAATGGGGACCTGGCGAAACGGATCAAGGAAGTGGACGATGAATACGATCTGGAAACCCACCTCTCCGAGAAGAACTTCGTGTTCGAGAAGATCCAGAAGGCCCTGGACAAGAGCACGCGCATAGCCAACAGCCTCAAGGTGTTCTCGCGATCCTCCTCGAAGGAAGCCATCGCCAAGGAAACCTTCGCGGACATGATCCGGGAAGTCATCGAGCTCGTACCCCGCAAGGTGGTGGGGGACACCCGGATCCAGGTGGACATCCCTCCCGACCTGGAATGGAACGTGAACAAGAACGAGATGGAGCAGGCTTTCCTGGCCATCATCAACAACGCCATCGATGCCATGGAGCAGAAGGGCACCTTGGAGATAAGGGCGGTCTCGACGCCCTCGGATATCACCCTTTCCTTCCGGGATGAGGGGCCGGGCATTCCCGAGGAGGCGATCAAGCGCATCTTCGACCCCTTCTTTACCACCAAGCCTCCAGGCAAGGGCACGGGCCTGGGCCTCACCATCGCCATGGAAATCGTGAAAAAATACGGCGGCGCCCTGGCGGTCCAGTCGGTTCCGGGGAAGGGGACCACCTTCAATATCCGGTTCCGGAAGACGTGATGGCGCACCCCAAGACCGACGAAGCGCTTCCGGAGAACGCCGAAGCTCCAGTCACGGGTTACAAGCCGGGGGACAAGGTCTTCTCGAACAAGTTGTTCGCCGGCTACATCGAATTCATGGACCAGAAGCTGGGCAAGGTGATGACCGACCAGGTCCTCGGCCGCATGAACCTGGACCGATTGACCCTGGGCGATTTGAACGGGTATTCTTCCGACGAGGTTTCCCAGGCAGTCACCATGGCGGCCACGGAATTGACCGGGGAGAAAAGGCTCTCCTACTTGGTCGGCCGCAACCTGCCGAACAGCATCGGGCGCATCGGCGGGTTCATCGCCGGGGTCACCTCGCCAGCATTCTTCATGAAGGGCATCGGGGGGATTGAAGGCCGATTGGCCTTGAAGACCGTGAACAAGACGACCCAGGTCGGCAAGAACCGGTTCCGGGTGGAAATCACATACAAGGACGGGTTCATGGCCCGGGATTACGTATGCGACAACCGCATTGGCTGCTATGAGTCGGCCCCGTTGTTCTTCGGCTTGCCTTACGCGAAGGTTGAGCATCCCCAATGCGTCCACCGCAATGAAGGCAATTGCGTCTACTACGTCCAATTCCCCGAATACGGTTTCCTGGTTTTCAACCGGGCCGCGCAGGTCTTTTTCATCGCGGCTTTGGCGTCCGTCGTGGCCGCCTTGACCATCCACGTGGGGCCGTGGTTCCGCGCGGTGCCCGGGGCGCTCCTGCTGGGGGCGCTGGCGAGTTTTTCCTGGTACAAGCACCTCAGCGCCAAGAAATCCCTGGAATGGTCCCTGTTCAACAACGAAACCCTGGTCAACCAGAACCTGGTTCTCGATGTCCTGAATACGAAATTGACCGCTCTCCAGAAGCTGACGTCGACCCTGGTGGAATGCCGGACCGCCGACGAGGCATGCGCGATCGTCGCCGAGGGTTTGGTCAAGGATTTGCGTTTCGGGTCCGGCCAGATTTGGCTCCTGGACGGCCGGAGGGAATACATCCATTGCGCCGGCGCGGAAGGATACCCGGAGGAAATCCGGCGCCTCATCATGGACGCGCGCTTCCTGTACAAGGACAACCTGGACAATTCGCATGGGCTCCTGGTCCAGACCATGCTCCAGGGCAAGACCATCATCGCCAATGATATGGCCGAGGTGCTCCCCCGCCTGGCCGAGCAATCCAGGAATTTCCTCGAGGCCTTGAACCTTTCCTCCTTCATCATGACGCCGCTCATCCATGATAACCGGCCTTTGGGCATCCTGGCCGGCGAATACCATAAGGGAGAGAAGATAGAGATCCATGACCAGATGATTTTCCAGTCCCTGTCCCTGGTGATGACGAGCATCCTGATGCGGACTACGGCCGGGAAGCCCATCGCCGGCCTTTCGGCCTCTCCCGCAGCCGGTAGCGCGCCCGCGCCCTTCGCGGACGGCTCCGCACATGTGGCGGAAAACGTCGCCAATGCCATGGAAGGCCCGATGCAATCGATCCGGACGGTACTGTCCGGGTTCAGCAGGAACCTGGAAGGCATGGGGAAATTCCGCATCGCGGCCTACCGGGAGGCCACGAGCACGGAAGCCCTCGGGTCGTTGAAAAAGATCGAAAGGGAGTACGGCATCGAGGCTGCTATGGAAGGCATCGGCCACGACGTGGTGAAGGCCGGAGCGGCCTTGGCGAAGTGCGAAGCGCTCATCACCGGATTGCAGGTCCTGGCCGGATCCCTCGGCACCGATGGGCGTGGGCGCATCGATGTCGGGCAGACGGTCCGCAGGGCGATCGATTCCTTGTCCCGGGCGGAGTCGGGTTCCATGGATGTTACCGTGGAGGTATCCCTGGGGCTTACCGCTTCCGGATCCGAAGCCGGATTGATACAGGCATGCAAGGCCCTGGCCCTTAATGCGGCGGAAGCGATGGGCGGCCGGGGTAGATTGGAAATCACCGGGACCCAAAGCGATGGATTGGTCCGCCTGATGTTCCGGGATCATGGACCGGGAATCCCCAAGGAGTTCCAATCCAGGGTCTTCGAACCTTTCTTCACCACCAAACCCCCGGGACAGGGAATGGGGATGGGCCTGGCCGTGGCGCGGAACCATGTCCGCAACTCCGAAGGGGACCTGACCCTCGAAACCGTCCCCGCTCCAGGGAAGGGCGCCCTTTTCATCCTCACCTTGAAGAATGCGTAAAGGACTGCCTGAAGGCATCGTGGGCCGTATCGCCCTCGCGCTAACCTGGAGCGTGGCCGCCGGCTTGCTCGCGGAATTGATCCTCCGGAAATCCGGGCCGCCGGATCCGGATACGGACTTCTTTTTCCTGGTGGTCCTGACGATTTTGGCAATAGCTGCCGGAGTCCTGATGACCTTTCCCTTTTCGCGGAGTTCCTCCAAAGCCCCGGGTGCGGTCACGGAACCCGAATCCGCGGGAAGCGCAGGCGATGCCTTCTCCCAGATGGGGCAGACCTTCCCGATCATCTTCCATGAGATCAAGAACTTCGCGTCCACCATGAAAGGCAATACCGTATTGCTCAGGAGGGATCTTCCCTCCGGGACGTCCACGGTCTCCCTGGAGCGCTTGGAAAGGGCCACGGAACAGATCGAACGCCTGGCCAAGGAGGTGCTCGACCTTTCCCTCCTGGGCAGGCCCAGCGAGGTCCAACCGCTCGATTTGCAAGCCCTGCTCAGGACCTGCGCGGAAAGCTATTTCAAGGGACTTGGCATCGCCTTTTCCTTCTCTTCGGATAAGGCAATCCTCCCCATCCAGGGTGAAGCCAGGAAGTTGGAGCAAGTGTTCCTGAACCTGTTCAAGAATTCCCTGGAGGCGGGCGCGTCCCATATCGCGATCTCCATCCATACCCAGCAGGATCGGATCAGCGTGATGATCGAGGACAACGGGAAGGGCTGCACCACCGCCGAGATCGAGAAGATGTTCGACGCCTACCACTCCTTTAAACGGGGCAAGGGCGGGTCCGGACTCGGCCTTTTCCTGGTCAAGGCCATCATCGAAGGGCACGGGGGAACCATAGTCGGCCTTTCGAAGAATGCGAAAGTGGAGGGGGCTACCGGGATGTTTTTCATCATCCATTTCCCCAACGTTCCGGTCGTCGCGGCCAACGCCTCACCGTAAATCCCCTCCGGATTCCTTCCCAAGGGGAAGCGGCCACCTGCCTCCCGATAAACCGGACGCATCATCCCTGCCACTAATGGGAAGTTGCGGTATACTTGCATAATCAGGGGAAGTCCCGGAAAGGGAATGATGAAGGCAATCGCGATTCTCTCATTCGTCTTTTTCTTCGCATTTACCTGCCCAAGCCCTGCCCATGCCGGCCTCAACCCCTGCAAATTCAACTTCGGCATGTCCTGGCAAGGCCCCACCTATGCCTATCCCGCCCAAATCGACTATGTGACCCTCTGGACCGGGGCCGAGGAGAACTTCAATACCTACTGGGACGGCGCCATGCTCAACGCCTGCAAGCCGGGCGGTAAGCTCGAAGGCCGCACGCCCGTCTACTACAGCTACATCATCGCCTTCACCGCGCGCCGGGACCTGGGCCTCAAGGATTGCGACGTAGGCACGCCCAACCTGTGCCAGCAGGGAGCGGATTTCATCCGCCAGAAAAGGGATCGTATCCTTTCCCAATACGCCAAATACGCTTCGGAAACCGCCAAGGTATGGGGTACCCGGGATCCCATCGTCTGGCTCATGGAGCCGGACTATTACCAATACTTCTCCGATAAATCCCAGGCGGGCGGTCCCCTCACCTATGCGGAAGCCGGCGCCCTGATGGACGAAATCATCGCGACCGTGAAGAAGAACCTGCCCAACGCGGTATTCTCCATGGACATCTCGCCCTGGGTCTCCAACCCTTCCACCTGGTTCGCGGCCTTCAAAATGGACGCGTTCACCTATATCAATACCTCCGGCGGACGCACGGACGCCGATGACGCGCGCATCCGCAAGGAGAACACCATGACCTGGAAGGAGGTCCATGAGCTGACCAGGAAGCCCATCATCGCCGACGACGGCTATGGGGTGGCCGGAGCCTCCACGGGCCACGATGCCACCTGGGACGGCCCGGTGAACCTGAATGCGCGGATAGGGGATGGGGTGGTGGCGATCACCCAGGCGAGCCCCAAGGCCGATTGGAACACCGTGATTGCCGCGACGCGGAGTCAGTTGCTGCCGATCCAATGCCAGACGGGAATCGAACCAAGAAACAGCAAATCGCCGACTGAGTCCCGTCCTATTCAATACTGGAACCCTAATGAGTCGGGGATAATGTTTGGCGTGGGATGGAGTCTAACGGGGCGGGTTTCCGAATCCCGAAGTTTTTATAAAAAGACGGCTGTGTTTTTGAAAAAATCGGAAATGTAAAAGATCTTCCCGGCAGAATCGTATTTGATAAGGGATATGAGATTGTTTTCGTATTTCTTCCCGGACGTAAACGTCCCGGTCGACCGCATTTCCACCAAGATGATGTTTTCCGAAGCCTGGTAGAGTTCGACGATTTCCCACTGGATGTCCGTATAGCGCCTGAAAATCAGCTTAAGCAGAAGGGTTATGCGTTTGGAGCCCTGGACAAGGGGCGCCGGGGGGATCCACAGTTGGGTATCTTCAAGGAACCAACTCATCAGTCGTTCCAGATTCCTCGAATTCAAATCTTGGATGAACTGTCTGGCCAGTTGGGATACCGGCTCGGTTGGGAATGCGGAGGTCACTTTGGTTTTCCTTCCGTCTCCAGGATGGACGCGAATAACCGCTTTAATTCTTCGAACTTGTTCTCAAAATCCAACGGCTTTTGGAGGAAATCAAAAAACCTGTTCTGACGCATGGTCTGGTATAGCAGGTCATCTTGGTTGTTCGGGTTCCCGGTTAAAAGGATGAATTTCAAAGCGGGTTTCAAGGCGTGTACCCGATCGCAAAGTTGGTTCCCGGTGATGAGTGGCATTACCTCATCCGTTAGCACCAAAGCAACGGTCGGATCGTTTAATATGAATTCGAGCGCAATGGCCGGGTCGTCGAAGTATTTCACCTTGAAATGCTTGTCAAAACGGCGTTTGAAGACGAACAGATTCGCTTCCTCATCATCCACGTAGACCAGAGTCGGAACGGATATTCCGTGGCCCAAGGTCCTGGAAAGAGCGCCCAGGAGATCATCGATTGTCTTCAGGGATGCGAGGGCATCAAGGCAACCGCTAAGATCCCTTCCGCCGAAACGTGATTTCATTCTCTGAAGGATATCCGGGAGCAGGAGCGGGTCCAGCCCTAGTGAATCGAGTGACGCACCTTGGGTAAAAGCGGGAGGCAAGGGTGAAAATAGATCGCTTTCCCGGTTCAATTCCTTGACGGTATCTTTCAGGATTTCATAAAGTTCGATTTTTGTCATGGAGCCGCTCGCTTAATCCATCAGATTTTCCGGTTCCGTTGCAAGAGCCGCATCGTTTTCCATTACTTTGGAGTGGATCCCAAACTAACATCGGTAGGTTCAATGCTCAAGTCTCAGGTTGGGGACTACGATGACGACCGTAGGGTAAGGATTTAGATTGGTAGCATACCTTAATGCAATCCTCGGCCAATATTCAACCAAGTCACTCCATGGGGTCTGATTGAAAACCATCGTATTCGGATCGACGGGCCAAATCGGCCATGCCTTGATCAAAAACCTCTCCGACCAGAGTGGAGATGAATTTTCGATTGCGGCCGTAAAGCGGAAGGGAAGCCGGGTGGGGTTTCCCAACAACGTGGAAACAATAGAGGTCGAACGCCTGGAACGCGACTCTTTTTCCCGGATTCTGGAGGGTGCCGATCATGCGATTTACGCAATCGGAAGCCCGGAAAAATGGGTAAATGATCCGGATTTCTTCAGAAGAATCAATGTCGATCTGTTAAAGGTCTTCCTTGAAGGGCTACGGGATCATCCAAAGGTTTCCCTGACCTACTTTTCGACTTTCGAAGTATTCAAGCCAATCGATGGCATCATCCGTGAGTCTGCAGGAGTAGAGTCGAAAGGCACTACGCCCTATTACCAATCAATGATCGACGCTTTCAACCTGGTAAAAGAACATGAATCCAAATATCGAGCCTCGATTACAACATTCCATCCAGCGGCCGTTTACGGTGGGCTGAATACGGGCCTCGGAATAACAAACTATCTGATGAATATTAAGGAGAGGCGGTATTTGGGCACGCCCTCGATTCTTCCGGGGCATTTCCCGATCGTCCATGTGGATTCTTTGGCCTCCGCGGTCATCAAGGCATTGCGGGGAAGCCAATTCGGAAACGCATTCAATGTTTCGGATGCGTTCGTTTCCCTAAAGGAGCTTGCGAAGGCGGCAAAGAACGTTCATAAGGAATCATACCAACCCTTCGAGCTGCCGGCAGGTCTTGTGCGTTTTTCAGCTTTCGTGATGGACTTGATTGCGGATACGATAACGAAGTCTCCCCCCATCCTTTCATCGGTTCAAGTCAAATTCATCACTCAAAGCCATGATATGGATTGCGCGAAAGCAGCGTCGCTTTTGGGCTGGTCGCCCATGCCAATCATCGAGGGCATACGGAGACAATTCGCAAAGTGAATTGACGGAAACCGGGGAATGGTTACCAATCGAAGGATAGGATGCCCTGGATCAGGTTGAAATACTCCTCACCCTTCCTTTCGAAGTCCAATGGCTTGTTTATGAAATCATAGAAACGATTCTTCTTCAAGGTTCGGTACATCAGGTCTTCATCGCTGTTCGGATTTCCGGTAATCAATATGAAGCGTAGTTTCGGCTTGGATTTATGGACCTCATCGCAAAGCTGGTTGCCGGTTAGGTTCGGCATCACTTCATCCGTAATCACCAAGCCGACGCTTTCCTCATTCCGGATGTACTCAAGGGCCTTCAATGGATCCGTAAAGGTCTTAAGGCTCAATCTCTTCCCGTATTTGCGCGTGAAGATGAAAAGATTTTCCTCTTCATCGTCCACATAAACCACGGTTTGCGTGCCTTTTTTAGGCGCCAGGGCCGATTGGATATGCGCCAGGAATTGGCCCAAGGTCATGCTATTCACATCGGTCGGATTCAACAGTCTTTCAATCCCCAAATCGCGCCCGCCGAGGCGGGTTTTCAGCTCCTCCGCCAAATCCGGAAGAGTGATGATGTCCAGGCCCAATTCGTTAAGTAGCACGGTCTCATCCAATTGATCCGGCAGGGATTTGAAGTATTGATCCTTCGCGGAAAGTCCGGAAATGATTTCTTTTACGATTACGTAGAGCGAGCTATGATCCATTGCCTTATGCCCCATCTTTCTGGGAAATGATTCCGTATTTGGACCCGACTTTTTTCAGGACTTCAAGCGTTCTGTCTATTTGCTGATAGGTGTGCGAAGTATTTACGATGAATCGAAGCCTACCTTCAGTCAGCTTCACGGCAGGATAGGCGACTGAAACGGAAAAAATACCGTTATCGAAGATTTCCCGACCGAAGGCATAGAGTGATTTCAATTCAGGCACGTAAATGGGCACGATGGGGCTTTGGCTCCTTCCCAAATCGAATCCGGATTCCAGAAGGTTTTTCCGGAAATAGGCTGATTTCGCGTGCAGATCCCGTATCAATCCCGGATTGGTTTCGATCTCATCAAGGCTGGCCAGGACTGCAGCCGCATCACCGGGGGAAATGCAGGCCTGGAAAAGATAAGAGCCCGCGTAACACTGGAGCAAGGTGCAGTATTTTTCCTTGGTGGCGATGAATCCGCCGATCGATGCGGTGGATTTCGATAGGGTCGACATGATGAAATCCACGTCCTCGGCAACCCCGTTTTCCTGACAATATCCCCTTCCATTTTCGCCGTAAAACCCGAACGTATGCGCCTCATCCACATAAAGGTAGAATGGGTATTTCTTCTTTAGCGCGACAATCTCTTTGATGGGGCAAAGGTCCCCGCTCATTGAATAGGCAGATTCCACGACCACAAGGATATTCTCATACTTACCCTGCGCCCGTTTCAGTTTGGCTTCGAGGTTTTCCACGTCATTGTGGTGGAAAGCGAGCCACTGTTTGCCTGACAGCCTGCATCCATCGATTATACTGGCATGGGACTCGTGATCGAAAAGGATAAGATCGTTTTTTCCCGGAATCGCGGACAGAGCGCCCAGGTTCGCGCTATAGCCTGTTGGGAAAAGGATTACCCTTTCCTTTCCAAGCATGGTCTTAACCCGGGTTTCGATTTCCTTGTGGAGGCTGGACATGCCCCCCGACATCGCTGACGTGCCGCATCCCGTGCCGAATTTTTCGATCACGGCTTTCGTTTTGGCGATTACATTCGGATTGCGATTGAGGCCGAGGTAGTGGTTCAGGCACCAAAGGATGCATTCCTTTTTCTGGTTGCTGAATTGGGTGATGACGGTCGCCTTGGAATCGCTACCCGACTCGGTAAACCGGTCATAGGAGAACAGTTCCTCTTTGTTCTGTAAATCCTTTAGCTCTTGAAGGGCGTCGGCGATCTTGTCAAAGTCGGTCACGCCTTCCTGAATCAATTTTTTCATGACATAGCCGATGGCCATGGAGCTGTTCAATTCCATTTCTCTGCCCGCTTCGATATATATGGGAAAAATCCCGATTTGAGGTTTTTCAGTATTGAATCCTATTTTGACCAAGATTGATTATGGGTGTTCGGGAATCCAGCCCGTAGAATATTTGGGCTATGGAGGAAAATCCGGCTTTTGGGTATTCGCCTTCCCGTTTATGGAAGGTTCTCTCGGAGAAATTCCGGGCGGGTCGGAAAGTCATATTCAACACGGATTATTCCTATCTGACCCGATTCGCCACCGCCTTAGGTTGGATCGGAGTGCCCGCCGAGCTGCTTTTCTACTGGTACGAAACCTCCAATAAATACTGGGATTATCTTCCGCTCCGGATTTTCCTCGCCTTGGCGCTCGCTTCATTGGCCATGATTGATTGGAAATCGAAAAAGGGCTGGCTTCCCAACCTATACTGGGAACTCGTACTCTTCCTGGTTTTTCCGTTGCAATCAACATTTGCTATGATGCAAAACGGAGTCGTAAGTTATTACACGACCGGCCTGTGCCTGATGTTTTTCATAATGGGCATGGTCACCAAAGCCTGGATGATTCCGATCCATCTTTTCCTGGGGGTCGGCGGTACCATTTTCGGGTTCGTCCTTGCGAACGGAGCCGATAAAAAAATCGTCGCGGACAGCATCGGCGCACTCGTGAACGCCGGCTTTTCCGGAATCGCTTCCGCAAGCATCATGCTTTTGCTCGAAGGCTACAATAGGCGCATTACGGAAGCGACGGTCGCTCTTGCCAAGGCGGTAGAGGAAAAATTGAAGGCCATAGAAATGGCCAAGGCTTACGAGGAGCTTAAGATCCGCGAGGAACTCATTCGCCTCTACGTCCGCCCCTCTCTGGTCGAAGAGATCCGCGCCGGCATCGACCCTTCCAAGGCCGAGCCCGTCATCAAGAACCTTTCCATCATGTTCTGCGACATCCGCGAATTCACCAAGCTCACCGAGACCCTGACGCCCTACGAACGCCAGATGTTCCTCAACCAGTACTTCTCCATGATGACGCGCCCCATCGTGGACAATGGCGGCGAGGTCGACAAGATCATGGGCGACTGCGTCATGAGCATCTTCCCGGACGGCGACAAGGCCGTAAAGGCGGCCATCGCCATGCGCCTTGAGCTGCACAGGTTCAACGAGACCATGTTCGCGGCGCAAAGCCCCATGGTCCGGAACGGCATCGGCATCGCCAAGGGCGAGGTCATGCAAGGCAACTTCGGATCCTTCGAGAAGCTGGATCGTACGGTCATCGGCGAAGCCGTGAACATCGCTTCGCGCCTGGAATCCAAGACCAAGATGTACAACCTTGAAGTGGTGGTCACCGAGGACGTGATCAACGATATGGAGCCCGGTACGAAGCATTACCGTTGGATCGACGTGGTCCAGGTCAAGGGCTCCACGCGCCATCTCAAGCTCTACGAAATCTACGGTCATCAGCCCCCGGAGGTACGCCAGTACAAGGACGATACCAGGGAAATCCTGGAAAAGGCGCTGACGATCTATTTCCAGAAGGGGTTCAAGGACGCGGCCCGCCTGTTCCGGGCCATGCTGGAGCGGGTCCCGCCCCATACGCTCAAGACGGGTATCCTCATGGACGAGATCCTCCACTACTACATCGCCCACTGCGATGCCTGGATCAACAATCCCAACGGGACTTGGGAGGAGATCCAACGGTGGGATGGCGTGCATATCTTCACGGAAAAGTGAACTAGAAGAAGTCGCCCGAGAGCACCTTGCTCATCGACTCGAAATACTCCTCGCCCTTCTTGTCGAAATCCAACGGCTTGTTGATGAAATCGTAGAAGCGCCCATGGCGCAGGGAACGGTGCATCAGGTTCTCGTCCCCGCCGGGATTGCCGGTGATGAGAACGAACTTCAGGAAGGGCTTGGTGAGGTGGACCTGGTCGCAGAGCTGGTTGCCGCTCATGCCGGGCATGGATTCATCGGTCAGCACCAGCACCACGTCCGGGCTGTCCTTGATGAAGGCCAGGGCCTCTTCGGGATTGGAGAAGGTGCGCAAGTTGATGCGCTTGGCGTAGCGGCGGCGGAATACGAAAAGGTTCTCCTCCTCGTCGTCCACGTAGACCACCACGGGGTTCTGGATGCCGTGGTGCAGGCTGGATTGGATATGGCGGACCATGTCGCCGACCGTGGAATACTGGTTCTTGCCTGCCGAGGTGCCTCCGAAGGCCTTTTGCATGCGGAACATGAGTTCCACGTTCAGGGCGACGCCTCCCAGGCGGTGGCGCAGCTCCTTGGCCAGCTCCCCGATATTGGCATCGGTGACCTTGAGGGTTTCCAGGGTGGTATTTTCGTCCAAATGGTCGGGTGTGGGCGAGAAGGAGGGATTCTCACGGGATAGCCTGGAAAACACCTCTCGCAGTATGGCGAGGACGCGATCTTGTTGCACAGAATTTCCTATCGAAACGGACGGCTGGTGGTAAAACTACTCAATCGGAATGGAATGCGGTTACACTTTTTCCGTATCCGCTATGACGATTTGGGGTTTCTTGGAGGACCATGGAAAGAGGTCAATCCGCGGAACCCATTATCACCGAATGATTTCTGTTTCCAATCCGTTTTCTATGGCCGAAGAAACGCTCGGCTCCTTCACCGCAATATTATCATTCCCAGAATCGGGATGTCCTCCCGGCCTGGGCCGAAACCGGTCAAATTTGAGGCAGAAACCGGCACACCCGCTCCCGTCAGGGCCCTGGGCGGACCGGGGGGTGGCCGGAAGTGGTCGGTTCCCACACGCAGAAACCGAACGGATAAAGTCGGGAGGTCTTCTTATTACGAGTTACCAACCCGTATGATTACCTCGCGGTGCCCATCAATCGGCGCTGCATCTATGCGAAAACAAGTAATGGCATTCCTTCATAATTTCTCCCTCCGCTCCCTGAAGGCGGCCGCGGGAACCGTCTTCAACCTTGACTATGAATTGACCCACAGCCTCATGCCTGTATTCGGCACCCTGGGAACTTTTGCATTCATCGTGTTCCATTTCACGGAAAAAATGATGGGTTTTACGGATCATCTGCCCAGCCGATTGGCTTGCATCGCCCTTGGACTTGCGATTCTGGCTTGGCCGCGGGATGGGCGGTGGCGCCGGTTGCGGCTGGTCCACTGGGAGTTGTCCGTCGGCTTCATGCTTCCCGTTTCCCAAACCCTGCTGTTCCTGATCAATCCCATCGACCCCTATTGGAATTCATCCAACATCTTCTGGGCCTTTTTCCTGGGCTTCGCGAGCAAAGGCTTATGGCTGCCCTTCCATCTTGTCCTGGGGCAATACGGAGGTTACCTGCTCTGCCTATGGATCCAGGGGGGCCTGAGCCCGGAAAAATTGCATGTGCTGATGGATCAACAGCCAAGCATCTGTTTCTCCGCCTTTGGCGGCCTCGGCATCAAAATCGCCTTGGAAATCTTCCATCGCCGGGGCCTGGCACTGGCCGGCGTCACGGCCCGCGCCTTGGAAGCCGAATCCCGCGAAGCGGAAATCGGCGCCGCTTACGCCGAACTCCAGCGCCGCGAAGAAGTCATCAAGCGTTTTGTCCGCCCCTCCCTGTTCGAGGAATTGAAGGCGGGCCTCAATCCGATCGAGTTCAAGCCCGTGCAGCGGGAGCTGGCGGTGATGTTCTGCGATATCCGCGACTTCACCCATCTGACGGAAGTGCTCAGCGCCGAGGAGAAGTCCGCCTTCCTGAACCAGTATTTCTCCCTCATGACCGGCCCCATCATCGCCAACGGGGGAGAGGTGGACAAGATCATGGGGGATTGCGTCATGGGCCTGTTCCCGGACGGGCGTAAGGCCGTGAAGGCCGCGGTGGAGATGCGCCTGCGCCTGCAGGACTTCAACCGGGAGATGTACGCCCAGGGCAAGCCCAAGATCCGGAACGGCATAGGCATCGCCAAGGGGCCCGTTATGATGGGCAACTTCGGATCCTTCGAGAAGCTGGATCGCACCGTGATCGGCGAAGCGGTGAATATCGCCTCCCGCCTGGAATCCAAGACCAAGATGTACAACCTGGAAGTGGTGGTCACGGAAGGCATCATCGCCGACCTGGAAGTGGGCGCTCCGCATTACCGGTGGATAGACATGGTACAGGTCAAAGGCTCCAGCCGCCATCTGAAGCTGTACGAGATCTACGGCCACCAGCCGGACGAGGTGCGCGGCTACAAGGACGCGACCCGGGAGATGTTGGAGAAGGCCCTGGCCATCTATTTCCGGAAGGGATTCAAGGACGCCACCCGGCTCTTCCGCGCCATGCTGGAGCAGGTACCGCCCCATCGCCATGCCGCTTCGGACCTGATGGACAATATCCTGAACTACTACCTAGCCCATTGCGAAGCCTGGAACGAGGACGCGACCGGGGCCTGGCAGAAGATCGAACGCTGGGAGGGCGTGCATGTCTTCTATGAAAAATAGAGGACTGACCTTTTCCATGCGGGCCGAAGGCTTAAGGCGGCTTAGGGCGGCATAGGCCGGTTCAAACCAACTCCAATCGGCTTTCCTTCTCCAGGTTTTTGACCATCCCCATCAGGGTCAGCGCATTGTGCGGCGCGTATCCCCCGATATCATTGTTGAAATAGCAGTACACCTGCTTCCGCTTCCGCGACCATTCCCGCATCTTATCCGCCCATTCCGATAGGATCCCGTCCGGATAGCTTCCCTGGTATTTCCCCTCCGGCCCGTGGAAGCGAACATAGACCACCTTACCTACCACGATTTCCGGTGTTCGCGAATCCGGCATATCATGGATGCAGAAGCCTGCCCCGAACCGGTCCAGCATAGTGAAGGCCTCATCCCGCATCCAATCCGGGTTCCGGAACTCGAACACGTAGGCGGGGCCGCGGGGCAGGGAGGAGAGGAAATCCTCAAGGCGATCGCCATTGTATCTCCAGTTGGGGGGTAACTGGAAAAGGACCGGACCCAGGCGGTTACCCAGGATCCTGACCCGATCGAAGAAGAGCCGGAAGGAATCCCCGCTATCCTTGAGTTTTTTGTTGTGGGTGATGAAGCGGCTGGCCTTCACGGCGAAGCGGAAGGACGGCGGCACGGCGTCCCGCCAGGCGGTCAGGGTTTCTTCCGAGGGCAGCCGGTAGAAGGAATTGTTGAGCTCCACGGTTTTGAAATGGGTCAGGTAGAGTTTGAGGAATTGGTCCGGGTGGGTTCCGGGGGGGTAGAAAGGGCCGCGCCAATGCAGGTAATGCCAGCCGGAAGTACCGATATGGATGGCCATGATTCTAAACAAAGAAATGCCCGATTCCGGCGGAAAAGAAAGGTGGGAAGGGCCCGAAATCGGGGCGGAATGTCGACCAATCTTGCTGTTTTTGGTTCTTGCCGCGGTTGGGTGTGCGGATGGACTAACTCTTTGTTAATTCAGGTATTACGACAAAATCCGAAAAAAGGATTCGGTCAAGTAATGGTAAAGTCGCTATGTCGCAAAATAAATTTCTTGCGACCGATTCCAAAGGAATTTAGCTAGGCCCTGAATGTGGACGTCTGCCACTAGGAGATTGCATGCCCGCCAAGACCGCCTCCCTGCCGAAAAGCCCCTCCCAATCCGTTCGTAAAAACCCCGCCGCGCCCGCTTCTTCCAAGGCGAATGGCACGGCCAACGGAAAAGCCAATGGTAAGTCGAATGGCCAAGCGAACGGACACGCGAATGGCCATGCCAATGGCAATGGTCATAATGGGAATGGCGGAGCGCCCGGCATCGACAAGCGGAAGTTGCTTGCGGCCCTGGAGGCTTTCAAGGAAGGCAATTTCAACGCCAAGCTGGACGACGAGTTCAGCGGCATCGACGGCAAGATCTGTTCCGTATTCAATGAAGTATTGGACATGAACCGGCGCCTGGTCCGGGAGCTGGACAAGGTGAACAAGGGCGTGGGCAAGGAAGGCAAGATCAACCAGCGTATCGCCATGGGCCCCGTCGAAGGCGGCTGGGCCGATGCGGTGGAGTCCATCAACGGCCTTATCGATGATCTGGTCTGGCCCACCACGGAAATGTCCCGCGTGATCGGCGCCGTGTCGAGCGGCGATTTGTCCCAGACGGTGGCCGTGGAAGCGGAAGGCCGCCCCCTGAAGGGCGAATTCCTGCGCTCCGCAAAGACGGTGAATACCATGGTGAGCCGCCTCAGCTCGTTCGCTTCGGAAGCGACCCGCGTGGCCCGCGAAGTGGGCTCGGAAGGCAAGCTGGGCGGCCAGGCCGAGGTGAAGGGCGTGTCCGGCACCTGGAAGGATTTGACCGATAACGTGAATCTGATGGCCTCGAACCTTACGGGCCAAGTGCGTAATATCGCCGAAGTGGCGACGGCTATCGCGAATGGCGATTTGTCGAAGAAGATCACGGCGGAAGCCAAGGGCGAAATCCTCGAGTTGAAGAATACCGTGAATACCATGGTGGATCAGCTGAACTCCTTCGCGTCGGAAGTGACGCGCGTGGCCCGCGAGGTGGGTTCGGAAGGCAAGCTGGGCGGCCAGGCACAGGTGAAGGGCGTTTCCGGCACGTGGAAGGATTTGACCGATAACGTGAATTTCATGGCCGGTAATCTGACGGGCCAGGTGCGTAATATCGCCCAGGTGACCACGGCTGTGGCCAATGGGGATCTATCGAAAAAGATTACCGCCGAAGCCAAGGGCGAGATCCTGGAGCTCAAGGAAACCATCAATATCATGGTGGATCAGCTGAACTCGTTCGCCTCGGAAGTGACGCGCGTGGCCCGCGAAGTGGGCACGGACGGCAAGTTGGGCGTGCAGGCCGAAGTGCGGGGCGTCGCCGGCACCTGGAAGGATTTGACCGATAACGTGAACCTGATGGCCTCGAACCTTACGGGTCAGGTGCGTAATATCGCCAACGTGACGACGGCCGTGGCCAAGGGCGATTTGTCCCGCAAGATCACCGTGGACGTGAAGGGCGAAATCCTCGAACTCAAGAACACGATTAATACCATGGTGGATCAGCTGAACTCCTTCGCCTCGGAAGTGTCGCGCGTGGCGCGTGAGGTGGGCTCGGAAGGCAAGCTGGGCGGTCAGGCCGAAGTGAAGGGCGTGGGCGGCACCTGGAAGGATTTGACCGATAACGTGAATTCCATGGCCGGTAACTTGACCGGGCAGGTCCGAAACATCGCCCAGGTGACCACGGCCGTGGCCAATGGGGATCTATCGAAAAAGATTACCGCCGAAGCCAAGGGCGAGATCCTGGAGCTTAAGGAGACTATTAATACCATGGTGGACCAGCTGTCCTCCTTCGCTTCGGAAGTGTCCCGCGTGGCGCGCGAGGTGGGTACGGAAGGCAAGCTGGGCGGCCAGGCGGAAGTGAAGGGCGTAGGCGGTACGTGGAAGGATTTGACGGAAAACGTGAACTCCATGGCCGCCAACTTGACCGGCCAGGTGCGTAATATCGCCCAGGTGACCACGGCCGTGGCCAACGGGGATTTGTCCCGTAAGATCACCGTGGACGTGAAGGGCGAAATCCTCGAACTCAAGAACACGATTAATACCATGGTGGATCAGCTGAACTCCTTCGCGTCGGAAGTGACGCGCGTGGCCCGCGAAGTGGGCACGGAAGGGCGTCTGGGAGGCCAAGCGGAAGTGCGAGGCGTTGCCGGCACGTGGAAGGATTTGACGGATTCGGTGAACTTCATGGCCGGTAACTTGACGGGCCAGGTGCGTAATATCGCCGAAGTGGCGACCGCCATCGCGAACGGAAACCTTTCCAAGAAGATTACCGCGGAAGCCAAGGGAGAAATCCTGGAGCTGAAGAATACGATTAACATCATGGTGGATCAGCTGTCTTCGTTCGCCTCGGAAGTGACGCGCGTGGCGCGCGAAGTGGGCACGGACGGCAAGCTGGGAGGCCAGGCCGAAGTGAAGGGCGTGGGCGGCACCTGGAAGGATTTGACGGATTCGGTGAATTACATGGCGGGTAACCTTACCTCGCAGGTGCGTAATATCGCCGAAGTGACGACCGCCGTGGCCAACGGGGATTTGTCCAAGAAGATCACCGTGGACGTTAAAGGCGAGATTCTCGAGTTGAAGCGTACGATTAACACAATGGTGGATCAGCTCAACTCGTTCGCGTCGGAAGTGACGCGCGTGGCGCGCGAAGTGGGCTCGGAAGGCAAGCTCGGCGGTCAGGCCGAAGTGCGCGATGTGGGCGGTACCTGGAAGGATTTGACGGATTCCGTGAACTTCATGGCCTCCAATTTGACGGGCCAGGTGCGTAATATCGCCCAGGTGACCACGGCCGTGGCCAACGGCGATTTGTCGAAGAAGATCACCGTCGACGTGAAGGGCGAGATCCTGGAGCTGAAGAACACCATTAATACCATGGTGGATCAGCTGAATTCGTTCGCATCGGAAGTGTCGCGCGTGGCCCGTGAAGTGGGCTCGGAAGGCAAGCTGGGCGGTCAGGCCCAGGTGAAGGGCGTGTCCGGAACGTGGAAGGATTTGACCGATAACGTGAACTCGATGGCCTCGAACCTTACGGGCCAGGTGCGTAATATCGCCGAAGTGACCATTTCGGTGGCCAACGGCGATTTGTCCAAGAAGATCACCGTGGACGTCCGCGGTGAGTTCCTCCAGCTTAAGGACACGATTAACACAATGGTGGATCAGCTGCGCGCCTTCGCCTCGGAAGTGACTCGAGTGGCGAGCGAGGTGGGTACGGTAGGCAAGCTGGGCGGTCAGGCGTATGTGCAGGGCGTGGCCGGTGTGTGGAAGGATTTGACCGATAACGTGAATTTCATGGCCTCCAACTTGACGGGCCAGGTGCGTAATATCGCGCAGGTGACGACGGCCGTGGCCAACGGCGATTTGTCGAAGAAGATCACCGTGGACGTGAAGGGTGAGATCCTGGAATTGAAGAACACGATCAATACCATGGTGGATCAGCTGTCCTCCTTCGCCTCGGAAGTGTCGCGCGTGGCGCGTGAGGTGGGTACGGAAGGCAAGCTGGGAGGCCAGGCCCAGGTGCGCGGCGTGGGCGGCACCTGGAAGGATTTGACCGATAACGTGAATTTCATGGCCGGTAACCTTACCAATCAGGTGCGCGGTATCGCCAAGGTGGTGACCTCGGTGGCCAACGGCGACTTGAAGCAGAAGCTGGCCTTCGAGGCCAAGGGCGAAATCGCGGCTCTGGCCGATACGATTAACGGAATGATCGATACGCTTGCGACGTTCGCCGACCAGGTGACGTCGGTGGCCCGCGAAGTGGGCGTGGAGGGCAAGCTGGGCGGCCAGGCTTCGGTGCCCGGCGCCGCCGGCACCTGGAAGGGCCTGACGGATAACGTGAACCAGCTGGCCGCGAACCTGACGACCCAGGTGCGCGCCATCGCCGAAGTGGCGACCGCCGTGACCAAGGGCGATTTGACCCGTTCCATCCAGGTGGATGCCCAGGGCGAAGTGGAAGCCTTGAAGGATACCATCAATCAGATGATCGTGAACCTGCGCGAAACGACCTTGAAGAACGCCGAGCAGGATTGGCTGAAGACCAACCTGGCCAAGTTCACCCAGATGTTGCAGGGCCAGAAGGACCTGCTCACGGTGACCAAGCGCATCCTGGCCGAATTGGCGCCGGTGGTGGCCGCCCAGCACGGCGTGTTCTACCTGGTGCAACAGCAGGACGACGAGCCCGTGCTGAAGCTGATGGCGTCTTACGCCTATAAGGAACGCCGCCTGGTGGCGACCCAGTTCAAGATGGGGGAGGGCCTGGTCGGCCAGTGCGCCCTGGAAAAGGAGCGCATCCTCCTTTCCAACGTCCCAACCGATTACATCATGATCAACAGCGGATTGGGGGAGGCGCCGCCGCTTTCCATCATCGTGCTGCCGGTTATCTTCGAAGGCCAGGTGAAGGCCGTCATCGAATTGGCCTCGTTCGAACGATTCAACGCCACCCATCAGACCTTCCTGGAGCAGCTGACCGAGTCCATCGGTATCGTGCTGAACACCATCGAGGCCAATATGCGTACCGAGGATCTGCTGAAGCAGTCCCAGTCCCTGGCCCAGGAGCTCCAGTCCCAGCAAGAGGAATTGCAGCAGACCAACGAAGAGCTGGAAGAGAAGGCCAAGCTCCTGGTGGAGCAGAACGCCGAAGTGGAGCGCAAGAACCGCGAAGTGGAACAGGCCAAGCAGGCCCTGGAGGAAAAGGCCTCGCAGTTGGCCCTGACGTCCAAGTACAAGTCCGAGTTCCTCGCGAATATGTCCCACGAATTGAGAACGCCGCTCAACTCCCTGCTCATCCTGGCGCAGCAGCTCTCCGACAATGTCGAGGGAAATCTGCACAACAAGCAGGTGCAGTTCGCCCAGACCATCTACTCGGCCGGTTCGGATCTGCTCACCCTCATCAACGACATCCTGGATCTGTCCAAGATCGAATCCGGTACCGTTACCGTGGATCCGACGGACGTGTCCTTCAACGAAATGCGCCAGTACGTGGAGCGCACCTTCCGCCATATGGCGGACAACAAGAACCTGGACTTCCACGTAACGGTGGAGGACGAGCTGCCGAGCTACATGAATACGGACGTGAAGCGCCTGCAACAGGTGGTGAAGAACCTGCTGTCGAACGCCTTCAAGTTCACCGAGCGCGGCCGCGTCGACATGAAGATCTCCCTCGCCAAGAGCGGATGGAGCGCGAGCCAGAACATGCTCAACCGCAGCCGCCACGTGATCGCGTTCACGGTCACGGATACCGGCATCGGGATCCATCCGGACAAGCAGCAGCTCATCTTCGAGGCCTTCCAGCAGGCCGACGGAACCACCAGCCGCAAGTACGGCGGAACGGGCCTGGGCCTTTCCATCTCCCGCGAAATCGCGCGCCTGCTGGGCGGCGAAATCCGGCTCACGTCCACCCCGGGCGAAGGGTCCTCCTTCACCCTGTACCTGCCCCTGGATTACAAGCCCCTGCCCCAGACCAAGAAGTACGAGGAGAGCATCCAGGCCCTGCTGCCATCCCCGGAAGGCCGCCAGCCCAACCGGGACGGCTCCGGGACGGAAACAATTCCCCGCGACGAATGGGCCACGCGGCTCGCGGATCGGGACACGCAGCGCAGTGCGCCGCCCAAGCCGGCTCCGGTCACGGATGACCGGGACAGCATCAAGGAAGGCGACCAGATCGTCATGATCGTGGAAGACGATCCGAACTTCTCCTACCTGCTGCTGGACGTGGCGCGGGAGAAGGGCTTCAAGGGCATCGTGGTTCCCTGGGGCAATTCCGTGATGACCCTGGCCCGGGAATTCCAACCGGACGCCATCACCCTGGATCTCCACCTGCCGGACATGGACGGCTGGTCCGTGCTGGCCCGCCTGAAGGAGGATGCGGCCACGCGCCATATCCCCGTGCATATCATCTCCGTGGACGAGGAGAAGGACCGTGGCCTGCGCCAGGGAGCCCTATCCTTCATCAACAAGCCGGCCACGAAGGAGTCCTTGGATAATGCATTCGACTCCATGCATGAGTTCATCGCCAAGGGGGTCCGCAACCTCCTGGTCGTGGAAGACAATGCCGACCAGCGCACCGCCATCCTGGAACTGATCGCGGACCCGGACGTGGAGGTGGACGCGGTGGGCACCGGGGCCGAGGCACTGGAGCTGCTGCGCACCAAGCATTTCGATTGCATGGTCATGGATCTGGGCCTGCCGGACATGGACGGGTTCGCCATGATCGAGGAGATCAAGAAGACTCCCTCCATGCGCGAGGTCCCCATCGTGGTGTACACGGGCAAGGACCTGAGCACCAAGCAGGAGGCGCAGCTTCGCGAAGTGGCTCAGACCATCATCATCAAGGACGTGCGGTCCCCGGAGCGACTGCTCGACGAAACCGCCCTGTTCCTGCACCGGGTCCAGAAGCGTCTGCCGGAGCACAAGCGCCGCATGCTGGAGCAATTGCACCAGTCGGACGCCTTGCTGCAAGGCAAGAAGGTGCTGGTGGTGGATGACGATATCCGGAACATCTTCGCCATGACGAGCCTTCTGGAGCGCCATGGGATGGAGGTCATCACGGCCGAGAACGGCCGGGACGCCGTAGAGATGATGGGCAAGGGCCACCGCATCGACGCGGTGCTGATGGACATCATGATGCCGGAAATGGACGGGTACGATACCATGCGGGCCATCCGGCAGATGCCGCAGTTCCAGGCCCTGCCCATCATCGCGCTCACGGCCAAGGCCATGAAGGGCGATCGCGAGAAGTGCATCGAGGCCGGCGCTTCCGATTACATCTCCAAGCCGGTCGATACGGATCAACTCCTGTCCCTCCTGCGCGTCTGGGTGTACCGTTAATGGCCAAACGCATCACCGAAGACGCCGTAGACGCCGAATTCCGCGAGGTCCATGTGGAGAAGCTGGAACCGATCCTGGAGGCCATCCTGGAACGGTACGGCTACGACTTCCGGGATTATGCCCGGCCCTCCCTGGACCGGCGCATCAGGACCTTCATGAAGTCCGAGGACATCGCGGACCTGGGCGGCTTCCGGGAGCGCATCCTTACGGCCCAGGATTGCATGCAGCGTTTCCTCCTGACCATGTCCGTGAACGTGACCTCCATGTTCCGGGACCCGGAGTTCTACATCAACTTCCGGCGGGATATCATCCCCGTGCTCCGCACCTATCCCTTCATCCGCATCTGGCATGCGGGCTGTTCCACCGGGCAGGAGGTCTATTCCATGGCCATCCTGCTGGCGGAAGAGGGCCTGATCGACCGTTGCCGAATCTACGCCACGGACATGGACGAAACCGTCCTACGCAAGGCCAGGGACGGGATCTTCTCCCTCACCGCTATACGCAAATACACCCAGAACTACATCGCGGCGGGGGGCAAGCGCGCCTTTTCGGACTATTACACGGCCAAGTACAACTCCGCCATTATCAACAGTTCCTTGAGGAAAAACATCGTTTTCGGCCAGCATAACCTGGTGTCGGACGGGAGTTTCAACGAATTCCAGGTAATCTTTTGCCGCAACGTCCTGATATTCTTTAATTCTCGGTTGCAGGAACGCGTGTTGGAGCTCATCCACCAGAGTCTGGGGATGTTCGGCTACCTTGGCCTGGGAACCAAGGAAAGCATTTCCCTGGGAGGATATGAAGGATCCTTCCAGGAACTAGACGCCAAACATCGCCTTTACCGGAAAATCGCATAATGGATGGGGACTCCTTGGGCATGAACGGAAAACCGATGGATGATACGGCCGAAAAGGAGGGCCCGCTTCCGGAGCTCGATTCCCCTGCCGCGCCCATCGCCAAAGAGGAGAAGGTCAAGGTCCTGCTCGTCGACGATCTGCCGCATAAACTGACCGCCCTTTCCTCCATAATCGAGAACGACAGCCTCACCCTGGTCACCGCGACCTCGGGGTTCGACGCCCTGCGGCACCTATTGCGGGACGATTTCGCCGTGATCCTGCTGGACGTGCAGATGCCGGGCCTGGACGGGTTCGAGACCGCGGCCCTCATCCGCCAGCGCAAGCGTTCCGAGCATACCCCGATCATCTTCATCACCGCCAACTTGCCGAATGACGGCAACCTCAGCAAGGGCTATCAGCTGGGCGCGGTGGATTACATCTACGCCCCCGTGGTCCCGGAAATCCTGAAGGCCAAGGTCGCGGTCTTCGTCGAGCTGTTCCGCATCAACCGAAAGGTCCGCCAGCAGACGCGCGCCCTGCGCACCTATACCCTGGATCTGGAGCTGGTCAACCGCCAGTTGGAGCATCGCACGCGCGAGCTCCAGTCCAGCAAGGAAAGCTTCCGCAATATCGTCGAGAAGAACCAGGAAGGAATCGCGGTCGTGGACGCGGGCGGCACCATCCGCTTCGCCAATCCCGCTTTCGTTCACATGCTGGGCGACCCTTCCGGCGGCGCCATGGGCCGGCCCTTCCCGTTCCCGATGGAAGTGGGCGTCATCCAGGAGATCGATCACTTGGGCCTGGACGACAAGACCCTGCCCATCGAGGTGAGCCTGGCGGAGACCCAGTGGGAGGGAGGCACGGCCTACCTGGCCAGCGTACGCGATATCAGCCAGCGCCGCGGGGCGGAGAACGCCCTGAAGGACAGCGAAGAGAAGCTGCGCCAGGCCCAGAAGCTGGAGTCCATCGGGCGCCTGGCCGGAGGCGTGGCCCATGATTTCAACAATCTGCTCACGGCCATCAACGGGTACACGGACATGGTTCTCGCGTCCATGGAGGACGAGAATCCCCTCAAGGGCTACCTGCACGAGGTGCGCCGCTCCGGGGAGCGCGCCGCGGAACTGACCCATCAGCTGCTCGCCTACAGCCGCAAGCAGGTGCTGGTCCCCAAGCTTTTGAACCTGAACATCGTGGTCGACAACATGACCAACATGCTGCGCCGCCTGATCGGGGACAATATCGAACTCCTGGCCGTGCCGGATACCAATCTCGGGCTGGTGAAGGCCGACCCCGGCCAGTTGGAGCAGGTGATCATGAACCTGGTCGTCAACGCCAAGGACGCCATGCCGGACGGCGGGCGCATTTCGGTGGAAACGGGCATGGAAGTCCTGGATATCGACTCCCTGGCCCTGCATCCCATCGACAAGGAAATCTCCATCAACCCGGGCACCTACGTGGTGCTGACCGTTTCCGATACGGGAACCGGCATGGACGAGGAGACCCGCGGCCGCATCTTCGAGCCCTTCTTCACCACCAAGGAAGTGGGACGGGGCACGGGCCTGGGCCTGTCCATGGTGTACGGATTCGTGAAGCAAAGCGGCGGCAACATCACGGTAGCCAGCATCCCGAACCAGGGCACCACCTTCCGCATCTACCTGCCCATGGCAATCGGTTCCACGGCCTGGAAACCGAATGACGGGGAACGCAATCCCAAAGGGGCCGAGGGTTTCGAGAACATCCTCCTGGTGGAGGACGAGACCACGGTCCGCAAGTTCCTGCTCAGCGTGCTCCAGCACGTGGGGTACAATGTCATCGAGGCTTCCGACGGCAAGCAGGCGATGGAGATCGCGGAGGCCCGCGAAGGCACCATTCATCTGCTTTTGACCGACGTGATGATGGCCAATATGGGCGGCCGCGAACTGGCGTCCAAGCTGTCCGAGTGCAGGCCGGAGATGAAGGTCCTTTTCATGTCCGGCTATACCGAGGATTGCTATCCCAAGGGCTGGGAAGCGCGCAACGGCGTGGAGTTCCTGCAAAAGCCATTCTCCCCGGGCGTCCTGGCCCAGAAGGTGCGCGCCGTCCTCGACTCCGCCCGCGCGGTCGCCTGATCTCTTCCAAGTGGCCTGACCGCTTTTCAGCGGCCTTGCCGACTTCACGCGGGCTTAGAGCCGAACACCTGCCAGTGCATCTCAAGCTTCTGGATGCATTCCAGGAGCTTGAAGAATCCCGCCGGCTTGGACATGGTGGCCACGCGCTTCATGGCCCATTGCTTCACTTGGTGCTCCTCTTCCGGCGATCCGCAGCACAAGATGATGGGGACCATGTCCAGGCCGGGGAGGGAACGCATGCGGATGGCCGCCTCCATCGAAGTCATTCCGGGCAGGGAATAATCAAGCAGGATCAATTCGGCCCGGGCCGCGAAACCGCTCCCCAACAGGCGCAGGGCTTCCTGGCCGTCCGCGACCGTTTCCACATGGTTCGCGATCCGGTATTTCTTCAGGATACGGGCCATCTGGGTGGCGTCATCGTAGTCGTCCTCGATGAGGAGGATGCCGGGATCGGACGCCGTCATTCCGCGCACTCCCGCATGATCAAGGTGTAGGTAGCATTCCCGTTACGCTCGGCCCGGGATACGGTTACGTCCGCGCGGAAGGTGGTCCCGTCCCCGCGGGCCAGGACGGCCTTGACCCGCCCGCGTTTCCCCTCGCGCAAGGCCGGGATCAAGGCGGAGGCGGAAGCCGGCATGGCGGCCATCCCGTTGCGGGATCCCTCCAGCCGGAACAATTCCATGCCTTCCATTTCCTCGCGGGAACGCCCGAACATCCGTTCCGCCCCCTGGTTGCAGAAGAAAAGCGAGAAGTCCCCGTCCACGCCCAGGATGGCGTCCGGGGCCCGATCGACGATCTCGGAAAAACGCCCTTCCGATTGAGACCGCTCGCTTTCGGATTCCCGCAATTGCGCCTCGCGCCATTCCAGGGACTCCGCCATCTCATCGAAGGCGCGCGCCAGCCGGCCGAATTCCCCTTTGCCGTGGTTCATCCCCGTGCGGGCTTCGAGGTTCCCGGCCGCCAGGGACCCCGTGGCTTCGACAAGGCGCTTGGCCGGGCGGACCACCATCAGGTGGCCGGCGGCCCAAGCGGCCAGCATGGCCACCGCGCCAACGGCGCCCAGGGCAAATAGGTTGCGCTTCATGGCCAGGTCGGCTTCCGCATAGGCGGCTTCCCGTGGGATGCCGATCCGTACCGAGAGGCCACCGTTATCGATATGGCTGAAGGCGTAAAGGCGGACCACGCCGTCGATGCCGGGGCTTTCAATCACGCCTTCTTCCTGGGATTGGATCATGCGCGCCAGGGGCGCATCCGGGAAATTCTTTCCCACCCACAATTCGGGATGGGGATAGCGGACCAGGGTGCGGCCTTGCGCGTCCGTGACGGTCAACGCGGCGCCTTCGGGCAATTGCAACCGTTCCGCCAGGCGATTCATCCACTCGAGATCCAGGGCGCAGAAATACAGCGAAGCCATGCGCCCGGCCGAATCCGGGATCGGCATGCCGAAATCCATGGTGACCTTATCGATGACGGCCCGATTCAGGTCGTACCCTACCGAGAAGCGGGCCGAAGAGCGCGCGGCCTTGAACCAGGCGGTTGATTCGAGTCGCCCGGCGCCCGCGGCGGCCGGGACCTGGCAGCGCACGCGGCCGGTGGAGTCCGCGATGCCCACGGCGTCGTAGATTTCCGATTCGATGTCCAGGCGGGTCAGGAATTCAGGGCAGGCGCCGGATTCACCAGCCGGGATGCGCGCTGCCTGGGAGGAAAGCGCGGAGAGGAAGATGCGCGCGCTTTGCACGTCGCGATCGAGGCCGGAGGCCAGGAAGCGGCTCATGCGCAGGGCGTTCTGGTTGACCTCCCGGGTGATATGGTTCCGATGTTGCCGGGCCAGGCCCAGCATCAGGCCGAGGGCGGGCAGCAGGGCAAGCAGGACCAGGGCCAGGATGCGGACCCGGATCCCGGCGAAAAAAGCGGGAAGTGGGGGTCGAAATATGCTGGAGGGCGAAAGGATTCCAGGCGAAAAAATTTCCTTTCGCTTGCCCTTGGGCGGTGGACTCATCTTTCCTCGGTAACTAACTTTTTCAGAGAGGATCCCAAGAAGAAAATCCGCCAAAAAAGGCCGGATTGACAGGAAGAGGAGGTTCTGGATATGTTTGCGATCGACCCCAGGATTCTTCCTCGTAACTTGTTTGAATATGCCCGGATTCATGGGATAATCTGACGGTATCCACCACTAAGGAGTTTCTCCCATGGATGTGACCAAACCCGCGAAGGAACGCCCCGTTTCCACCCCGGTCTCCAAAGTGCGCTTCATGCAGGAAGAGGACGGCCTGAGCGCTTACATGCGCGAAATCGGCCGCAACCGCGTCCTCTCGCATGCGGAAGAACGCGAGCTTCTCCTGCGCATGCGGAAGGGCGATAAGCGCGCCTTCAAGGATCTGATCACCGCCAATCTCCGGTTCGTCGTATCGGTATGCCGCAAGTACCAGCACCAGGGCCTGCCGCTCACCGATTTGATCAGCGAGGGCAACCTCGGCCTAATCCGCGCCGCCCAGAGTTTCGACGAGAACCGCACCTGCCGTTTCATCAGTTACGCGGTGTGGTGGATCCGCCAACGCGTCCTGCAGGCGCTTGCCGAGCAATCGCGCAATATCTGCCTGCCCGTGGGGAAGGCCGCCCTGCTCCGCAAGATGAGCCATGTGCGCAGGGCATTGGAACAGCGGAGCTCCAGGCAACCGATGCCTTTCGAAATCGCGGAGGCCATGGCCATCAAGGAGAGGGAGGCCCTAGACCTTATGCAGGCCGGGCGGGCTCCTCTGTCCTTGAGCGAATCGGGCGCGGGCACGGAAGACAGTTCCATCGAGGAGATGCTCGCGGACGAGACCGCGGAAAGCCCGGACGTCGGGATCGACCAGTCCCGCCGTCGCCAACGCGTCCTGGACGTCCTGGACGGGCTTAAGGACCTGGAAAGCCAGGTGCTTCGCTTGTATTTCGGGCTGGATCTCGAGCATTCGCTCACCTTGGAGGAAATCAGCTACCGCCTGGACGTGAGCCCGGAGCGCATCCGGCAGATCAAGGAAAGCGCCTTGAGCCGCCTTCGGCATCCCAGCCGCATCCAGAAGCTCCGCGACGCGGCCTAGATACCGGGCCGATTCCGCCGGCACAATCAAGATCCGGATTCAAGGCGCCCCTCGGGGCGCCTTTTCGTTTCCCCGGACCGATTCGCATCACCGCGATGGAAAGACGGGGATCAGCGGCCGAGGAAACGGATATTGACCTTGGAGATGCCCTTGTCCTTCGGCGAAACCATGGTTTTCGTGATTTTGATCACAAAGCCGATTTCTTCCATGAAGGTGGTGATGCCTCCCTGGGGGAAGGCGAAGATGGCTATGTCTTCGTTGCATGCCTCCAGCAGACCGCCTGTACGGATGGCGAGGGATGACATGCGGTAGAGGACGCGGTAGTCGAAGGCGCTCGACGCGTTGAGGTTGACCAGGATGGCGGAAGCGCTCATCCGGTAAACGTTGAAGACCCCGGAATTCCGGCCAGGGTTCATCCTGGACTCGGAGAGGACGGAACCTGGGGACTCCATTTCCTTGGGGCGCGGATCTTCCGAATGCATCTGAGTCACGAAAATATCCATTTGGACCCCGCCTCGCAACCATTTCAATCCGGATAGCTTCCGGAATTTCACCGGATTCCGCCATTTCCTTCCCTTCTGCTTGAAAAAATTGGGGGAGAGCGTCATAATCATCAGGAAATGCGCTGCAACGTTTTTACCCTCCCGCTTTTACTCGCCTTGGCGATCCCTCCCTGCCTGCATGCCGGGGCCGCCGCTTCCGCACCTTCGGCCGCTCCCGCCGCCAAATCGGCTCCTGCGACGGCGCCGGCTTCCGCGGCCTCGGATACCGTGGACCAGAAAAGGGTCCATGCGGAATACGGGGACGGGAATTTCGAGACCGTGGTCCAGATCCTGGAGGACTACCGCTCCCGGCACGAGCATTACCGCCCCGTGGACAGCGTCTTCATCGCCAAGTACCTGGGCGTCGTCTATGCCTCCAATCCCGATTCCCGCGAGAAGGGGAAATACTGGCTGTACAAGATGCTCCAGATGGAGCCGGGTTCGGATCTGGTGGACCTGTACGTGGGCGAAGAGGTGGAGCGGACCTTCGAAAAGGTGCGCCAGGAATTCGTCGTGCGCCGGAACTACCGCGGGATAAACGATACCCGCCTGGCCAAGGCGGTGGAAACCGACTCTCCGGCCAAGAAGAAAGACACCGTGGTCATGAAGGATACGGTGGTGGTCAAGGGGGACAATTGGATCTCCCCGATCACGGACGGGACCAAGTTCGCCTACAGCGAAGTGAAGGGCGGCATCAAGGCGGGCATCCAAAGCGGCTACGTGCCCATCGAAGAAGAGAAGGTGAAGGACGATTCCCGCTGGACCGGCAATATCAACGTGGGCGGCGGCCTGAAGTTCCTGAACAAGGAGGAATGGGAAACCATTTCCGGGATCACGGACCAGACCGAAATCCGGGTCGCCACGGATTTGCGCCAGCGCAAATGGCCCATCAACATCGCCCTGGACGCGTCCTACGCGTTCGCTCCCGAGGTCCTTCAGGAGCTGAGCAGGACCGGCGTCACGGTCATCGCCAAGCAGGCCATCGTGACCTATGAGGTGAATTTCGGCGTGCGCAAGATTTTCGACTTCAAGCTCTATTCCGTACGGCCTTTCTTCGGGGGCGGATTCAGCCGCATCACCACCCAATGGGACCTGACCTACGACGATACCACCGAGTCGTTCCGCGAGGGTAAGCTCGGGGTCTGGGTCAACGGCGGGGTCTATTGGGAGATGGACAGGCATTTCAACCTCGGGATGGAGTACCTGTTCTCCAACGCCCGCATCGACCTTTACGGCAAGCGCAACCATGGCGGCCATCATATCGACATGATCGCCGGGTTCCACTTCTGAAATGACCGCGCCCGGCGGGCCCGCTGCTTTTTCCATGAAGAACATCCTGCTCCTGCAACTGAACCGCCTGGGCGATCTGGTGCAGACGCTTCCCTTGATGCGGCGGATGCGGCGCGAACATCCCGGGGCCCGCATCACCCTGGTGGCCTTGGAGGGCTTCAGCGGCATCCTGGCCGATTGCCCCTATTTCGACAAGCTCATCACCCTGGCCCTGAGCGACCTGGAGTCCTTGGGGGCCCCGGAGCGGCAGGAAGCCTTCCCGGACCTGGCGCCCTTCGACGCCTACCCCGAGTTCCGCGGTCCGTACGATTTGATCGTCAACCTGACCAATGATCTCGGCTCCTCGGTGATCTGCGAACGGGTGCCGGCCTTGAACAAGCTCGGCCGCATCAATACCTATGAAGGGGAACTGCGCCTGCTGGGCCCCTGGTCCAAGTACATGTTCGCCATGGTCAGCCACCGCTTGGACAACCATTTCAACCTGGTCGACATCCAGATGGGGATCGCGGGGATGGATCCCGGTCCCGAACCCGCCTCCCTGATCGTTCCCGAGAAGAGGCGTGCGGAAGCCCGCGACCTTTTGGCTTCCCTGGGCCGCAGGCCCGGCCGGAAACTGGTGGCCTTGCAGACCGGCGCCAGCGAATTGCATCGCGCCTGGTCCTTGGAGAATTTCGCGGCCGTGGCCCAGGGGCTGATGGCCAACGGCTATGCGGACATCGTACTGATGGGGGATGCGAAGGAACGCGAGCGCGTGGAAACCCTGGCGGAGCTGATCGGGATGCCGGTAATGAACCTGGCGGGGCGAACCTCGCTGACCATGCTCCCGGCGGTGCTTCAGGCTTGCGACCTCCTGATCAGCAATGATACCGGAACCATCCACGTGGCCGCGGCCACGGGGTGCGCCACCTTGGGGCTGTATTTCTCGACCGCGTATTTTTCGGAGACGGCCCCCTACGGCGGCAACCATGCGGTGCTGCAGGTGGAAATCCCCTGCGCCCCCTGTCTGACCTCCTCCCGTTGCCCGGTCCAGCTCTGCCGGGAATTCCTGGATCCGGACGCGGTGCGGGAAGCGGCCCGCTGGCTGATGGACGGATCCTCCGGGCCGCCGAAGGCCTATCCCAACCTCTCCCTGTACCGCAGCCGCTTCCTGTCCAATGGAAGCCTGGCCTACCTGCCCGCCCGGCCGGAGCCGGCCTCCTCGCATTTCCTGTCCGGCCTGATGGGCCGGTTGTTGTGGGAAGGGGTGCTTGGGCTGGCCAGGGATCCGTCCCTGGAATCGGTCTGGATGCGCGAGCGCACGACCCCTGAATGGGAAAGGAAACAGGCGCACCTGATGAGCGCCATGTCCGGATTGGGCGAGCCGTTCCGCAAGGGTCTCGATTTGGCGCATAAGCTCCGCGCGGAATTCGAATCCGAGGCCCCCGTACGCGAGCGCATCGTCTTCCTCCACGAAAACCTGACCCGGCTGAGCGGTTCCATGGCCGCGGTGGCCAAGGAGGCCGGCCTCGTGGGCCTCTTCCTGCATTTCGAGATGATGGACATGGACTATGCGACCTATCCGGCCCTGGCCGAGATCCTCGAGGAGAAATACCGGACCCTGACCGATTGGGTAGGCCGTTTCGAAACCACCCTGGGGAACCTGTCCCGCTGAAGCCGGGTCGGTAAAGCCGTTCTCCCGGGCATCCTGCGCGCGGCCTTCACGCGCTCATGTCGCGTCCATTACGCGCCCAACGCCGGTCCGCTCCGCTCCCTTTGCTATATTCCCGGAAAGCCCGGCCGGCGACGGCACCCGGGCGGGAAACCCATCCATGCCACGCATCCTCCACGCCGCCGATCTCCACTTGTCCGAAGCCGATCGGGACTACAGTCTCGCCGTCTTTTCGGAACTCCTTGACTCCGCCCGCCGCGAAAAGGCCGACTACCTGCTCTTCTGCGGGGACCTGTTCAACACCTTCGCGGACGCGGAAAAGCTGCGTTCGGAATTCCGCCGCATCCTGGGTTCGCCTCCTTTCGAATTCCTCTACCTGCCCGGGAACCACGAGGATCTGCAACGGGGCGGGGGAGAGTTGTCCCGCCTGGACTGGGGCGCGGCCACGGTCCTGCACGGCCTCCCTTTCGAACTCCTTCGCCGGGACCGCGGGGGCGTCCCGGTCGAGTTCCTGGCCGTCCCCCATCAGGAAAAATATTCCGGTTACGGTAACTGGCCCGTTCCCCCCAAGGAGGCCGCCTGGCGCGTGGCCTTGGCCCACGGGGTCGTGGCGGGAATGTCCTACCGCGGTCCCGACGATGAAGGCGGTGCCGCGGCCATCGATCCGGATCTTTTCGCGCGCTTCCAGGTGGATTACGCCGCCCTGGGGCATATCCACGGCCGCCGCACCGACGCTGTGGGCGGCACCCGGTTGGCCTATCCCGGGTCCACCCGCGTCTGGCGCCGCAATGAGAGCGGTGCGCGAGGGGCTCTTCTGTTGGACCTGCCCGCTTCCGGTCCCGCATCCATGCGTGCCACCGCCAATGGCGGTCCAGCGTCCGGAAACCGCGAGGCGATCGCTGAACCGGTTTTCATCCCCCTCGCCTCCGCCGGCGAATACCGCCATTATGCCCTGACCCTGACGCTGGAAGGGGACGCCCCGGACCTGGATAGCCTGGCCAAGTCCTGGGGACCCTCGGATTACATCGAGTTGGAATGCGCGGGCCTGGTCGAGGACGAGCGGTCGGTGGTCCAGTTGGCCGACCGGTTGCGGACGCGATACGGCTCCAAGGTGCGCTGCCTGGAAATCGATCGGGACGGCGTATCCGCGCTGCCGGGGATTTCCTCCCAGCCCATCGTGCGGAAATTCCTGGAGGCGTGGAACGCGCGCATGCCCGCATCGGTCGCGACCCTTTCCGATGGCGGGGAGGAGCATGCGGTCTGGATCCGGGCCAGGGAGATGGCTCTCAACTCCCTCAAGGCCGCCTTGGAGCGGGTCGCATGATCAACCGCCTCACCTTGACCTCGTTCGGCAAGTTCCGCAAGGCCGAGTTCGACCTTTCCGGCGTCACCGTGGTCCATGGCCCCAACGAGGCGGGCAAGACAACCTTTTTCGACGGGATATTCCAGGCGCTTTGCCGGCCCAGCGAGACCAAGAAGTCCGGCAAGGTGCTGAAGGCCCGCTACGGCCAGGCGCGTCAGGCCTCGGCCACGCTTACGGACGGCGCTCCCTTCAGCGCCATCACCGACGAAGAGTTCATGAACCTGTACGCCATCCGCGAAGGGGATCTGCGCCTTGAATTGGACAAGGGGACCGAGTGGCTGGACAAGTTGAAGTCCCGGCTCTTCCATGGCGGATTGGATCCTTCCGAATTGATGGCGGAGTTCGAAAAACGCAGCTCTGATTCGCGCACCATGACCCATACCAAGGAATTGGAGAAATCCCGGGAAGCGGCGGTCAGGGCCAGGCAGGAACTGGAAACCCGCAAAAGGGAGCGCGGCGATCTTCTCGCGAAGGAAAAATCCCTCGCGGAGGCGGAAGCGGCGCTCAAGGAAACCCGCGGGTTACGCGCGGCGGCGGCGGCGGAGGCTGCGGCCCTGGAGACGGACTCGGCGGTCGAAGATCGGATAGGGTTGCGGCAGAAATGGACCGCGCATCTGGCCCGCCTGGAGGAATGGGAAGCATTGGAGGCCGCCGCCAGGGAACTCGCGCCCTTCCAGGAAGACCGCCGGGAGGAATGGGCCGCCGTAACCGGTGCCGTCAAGGAGTGCCGGGCCCGCATCCAGGCCGAGAAGGGCAAACGGGAACAACAGGCCGACCTGGTGGCGCAGGCCCGCGCGGAGGCCAAGGCGGCCAAGGACGCCAAGGAGGCGGCCGGGCCGCGGTCCGCCCTGGCCAGGACCTTGGGTGAACAGGCCCGTACTGCCCTGGGGGGAAAGGGATTTCCGGGACGGATGCCCTTATGGAGCATGGTGGTCGCGCCCGCCCTGGTCTTGA
>JAQBPO010000068.1 GCA_028287465.1 Fibrobacterota bacterium | reverse complement strand
ATCCAAGATCCACCGCGCCACCATCACGGACGCGAATCTGAACTACAACGGGTCGATAACCATCGACCCGGTCCTCCTCAAATTGGCGGATATCCAAGAGTTCGAAAAAGTCCACATCGTCAACGTCAATAACGGTCAACGTTTCGAGACGTACGCGATTCTGGGAAAGCCGGAATCGGGCGAAATCTGCGTGAACGGCGCAGCGGCGCGCCTCGTTCATGTAGGTGATGTCATCATCATCATGACCTTTGCCTTCATGGAACCGAAGGAATTGGTGGGCCATCAACCCAAAATCGTCAAGGTGGACGGGAAAAACATTCCCGCGAATTGACCGCCGTTTTATATTATAATGGAGTCAGGGCAGGCGAATAAACCGATGCCGAATACAGCAAAATCGATGAAAAGACCGGGTTTTAACCTCCCCCTGCTGGCGGTATGCGCCCTTTTCATATCCGCGGTTTACCCAAACGAGCCCTCCATCGCCGCCCTTGAACCGAACCCGGTGCGCACGGTATTGACCGAGCCGCAGGAGTTCGACCGCGGCACCTTGATGGCGCCGGAATACCAAGGCGGGAATTCGGTTTCCGGTTTTTCCCTCCTCAATCCCAACCGCTTCTCCATGCGCCAAAGCTATTCCGTTAACTTCGCTTCGGGTTCCTACGGCAGCTCTTCCGCCGGACTTTACCTGAACACCTTGAGCTATAAACTGGCGGATCCTCTTACCCTCTCCGCCGACGTCGGATTCTACACCCCGCTCTATTCCAGCACCGGCTCCCTTTCGCGCCGCGGCATCCAAGATCCCCGGTTGGGCTCATCCCTTGTCCTTCCCCACGTGGGGCTGGAATACCGGCCGACCAAGAATACGACATTCTCCTTACATCTCATCAACGGCCAGGACGCCTACAAGGCGTATGGAGGGTCCATGTTCGACCCTTTCGTGAGCCCTTGGTCACGCTAAGCGCATATTGAGCCGCCTCGAAACGTCCCTCGCGAATCCCCCCCGAAACGACAGCATGCGCTCCGAAGTCTTTTCCCGCTGGTACGCCGTGCTCATCGCATGCCTCGCGGTCGGATGCGACAAGGAAGAGAAGCGGGATGTATTCGTCCCGAACACCGGCCAAATCCAGATCCTGAACGGATGCGGAAAGCCGGGAGCCGCGGAGTCTTTCCGCAATTACCTGACGGACCAGGGATTCGACATCATCGAATTCGGCAACGCGGGCAGTTGGAACTACGCGCATACCATCGTGGTCGCGCGGACAGCCAATGAGCCGGTGGCCCGGGACCTGGCCAAAGTTTTGAACACGGACAATCTGGTCCACCTTTTCGATCCGCTGGCCATGGTAGATGCCACGGTCTTCATCGGGAAGGACTACGAGGAGCTGATCAAGAGATGGCAAAAAGCAAAACAGTAGTCGAAGCGCAAGCACTCGCGGAAAAAGCCGCCGGCATCCTCTTCTCAAAGAAGGTCGAGGACGCCGTCCTGCTCGATCTGCGGGGCCTCAGCTCCCTCACGGACTTCTACCTCATCTGCACCTGCCAGAACGAAACGCAGATGCGGGGCGTGCTGCATTACGTCTACAAGATGCTGAGCCGCGATGGCATCAAGGCCCTCCGCTCCGAGTACCATAGCGGCGTCCGCTGGGCCGTTTTGGACTATGGCGATCTAATCATCCATCTTTTCGAAAAGGATACCAGGAGCTATTATTCCCTGGAACGCCTATGGGCGGACGCCAAGGCTACCAAGCTGAAGCCGGAAGATTACGTCACCCACGAAGAAGAAACGGCTGAAGACGAGGATGAAGACCTATAAGGAAGAGATCGCGGAACTGCTGGTTCCGCATACCGGTCTCACGGCCCAGGAAATAGTCTGGGCCATCACCCTGCCCCAGCACCTGGATCACGGGGATTTCGCCTTCCCCTGCTTTCCTCTCGCCAAAAAGCTTCGCAAGGCCCCGCCGGCCATCGCGAACGATTTGGCGGGGTTGATCAAACCCGTCGGCGCCATCACCAAGGTGGAGGCTCTCAACGGCTATCTCAACTTCTTCATCGACCCCGCGGATTTCGCCAAGCGGACCCTCGGCGCCATCGCGCTACAGGGGGCGGCCTACGGTTCCTCATCGCGCGGCGCCGGCAAGACCGTAGTCATCGACTATTCCTCGCCCAACATGGGTAAGGAACTGGCCTTCCACCACCTTCGCGGCACCATGATCGGCAACTCCCTGGGCAAGCTCTACAAGCGCGCAGGCTACAGAGTCGTACGCATCAACCACCTCGGCGACTGGGGCACGTCCTACGGCAAGCTCATCGTCATGTTCCTCAGGGATGGTCTCAAGGAATCCGACCTTGAAGCCATGACGATCGAGAGGCTCAACGCCCTCTATACCGCATTCTCGAACGCGGCCAAGGACGATCCGGCCCTTGAAGACCAGGCTCGCGAGGCCTTCCAACGCCTCGAGGCGGGGGACGCGCGCTATCGCGGCCTGTGGCAGGCATTCAAGGACATCACCTTGAAGGAACTCCAGCGCATATACGGATTCCTGGACGTCGAATTCGACAGCTATACGGGAGAAGCCTTCTTCCTGGACCGGATGCCGGCGACCATGGGGCTCTTGGCTGGCAAGAACCTGGTGAAGGCCAGCCAAGGCGCCGAGATCGTGGATCTCACCGAACACAATCTGCCGCCCGTAATGCTCCGTAAGACGGACGGCGCGACCCTTTACATAACGCGCGATATCGCCGCGGCCATCTACCGCAAGGAGACCTACGCCTTCGACCGCTGCCTATACGTAGTCGATAATGGGCAGAGTCTGCACTTCCAGCAGTTGATCAAGGTTCTGGAGCTGGCGGGTTTTGACTGGTACAAGGGAGTCGAGCATGTGCCCTTCGGCCTGGTATTGATCAAGAGCGAAGAGGGCGGATGGGAGAAGGGCAAGACCCGCAGCGGCCAGTCGAGCCTTCTCAAGGACGTGATCGAAGGGGCGCAGGAGAAGATCCTGGGCATCATCAGGGAAAAGAACCCCGAAGCGACGAATAAGGAGGGCCTTGCCCTCCAGATCGGCGTTGGGGCCCTGGTTTTCAGCGAGCTCAAGAACCGCCGGCTCAACGATATCCGGTTTGAATGGGACAAGGCCTTGAGCTTCGAAGGCGATTCCGGCCCGTATGTCCAGAACGCCCACGTGCGGCTTTGCAGCATCCTCCGCAAGAGCGCGGAACGCGCCGGCCGCACCGGCGCCGACCATCCCGCCCAAGCGGGCGTGGGTGGAATCGACTTCACGAAGTTCCCCGAGCCCCAGGCGCAAAGTTTGATCAGGACGCTCAGCCTCTTCCCGGACAAGGTCGGTACCGCCATAGAGGCGAACGACCCATGCCCTATGGCGCAGTATGCCCTGGAGATCGCGGAAGGCGCCCATGGCTTCATCCATAGCTGCCGCGTTCTTGGCAGCGTGGAGGAAAAGGATCGCCTCTTCCTCATCGATTGCGCCCGAATCGCCCTGGGCCAGACCCTGGATCTTATCGGGGTTCCGCCCATCGAGGAAATGTAGGTAGGAAATTTCTGCCGGTTTTTCCGGATCCGGTATAGGCGGATCCTCCCAAAGAGACAGGTCCGTCTCCTGAAAAACGGATACTTGGAGCCAGGTCGCGCGGAATCCAGGACCTTTATTCCCCACTGCACGCATCCATTGGAGGCCAGGAACGGCGGCCATGCCTCGGCGCAATCAGGATTTGATGCGAGGCATCGATGTTCGCGCTTCTCATTGCATATCAACGACTTACAAACAGATGCATTAGTGGTGACTCCCTGTATCGAGGGGAGTGAAAGGTCGGGAAGAAGGCGGATCGGGAGGGATGGTTCCGGTGGTTCGCGCGGGATCGGAAGCCCGTAAGTGGTTGGGATTAGGGGAAATAAAAAAGGAGGTCAAGGAAACCCTGACCTCCCTTAAGTTTGGTCACCTGTTTAGGGTGACTCCAAGAGAAGAACTACTTCTTCTTCTTGGAAACTTTCTTAGCAGCCTTCTTCGTTACCTTCTTAGCTGCTTTCTTCGTTGCCTTCTTCTTGGCGGCCATTGAATCACCTCCCTTCATGCATTTAAAAATTTGTTTAGAACTTCTCGTTACGATAAAGACGGGTTGTCGTAGGATAGCGTTTCGGGCCGATGGTTATTGGCCGGGAAACGTTCCGGGTGGCGGAGTGCCTCCCGTGTTCGTTTTGCTGTTGTTGCTTGCGATTCAATCTTTATCCTACATCTGCTCGACTGATAACTAAATGATAAAGTTGTTGACTCAGATAGTCAAGCAATTCTTTTCCGAAATGGAAAAAAAATTTCGATCGATGCGCGCCGATGATCGTCGGCGCGAGGGGTAACTCAGGTGTCGCTGAGATCTTTTATCAGCGTAGTGACAATGAGATCAATGAGTTGCGCGTCCTCGATCTTTTTGTTCGCGCCGTCGGTGATGTAAAACGCGTCCATCGCCTTGTCGGCCTCGGTGGTGAGGATTGCGCCGTGGACATCCAATTTCAGATCGCTGAAGACCTTGGTCACCTGGAAAAGGAGGCCGATGCGATCGCTGCAGGTGAGATCCACGGTGCTGAAATTGTCCGAGATGGCATTCGAGAAGGCCACCGTCGGCTTCATGGGCAGGTCTCGCACCTTCCCGAAGGCGTTCTTGGGCTTGATGCGCGAGCGCAATTCCTGCAATTCCTCCTTCGTCAGCTTGAAATTCTTGTCCAACTCGCGGATAAGACGCTGTTCGAAGGCGGCGCTGCCGGTCTTACCATCGGCGGGTATGGAGACCCAGAACTTATCGATGGCCTTGCCGTCCACGCGCGTGAAGATCCGCGCGCTGAGGATGGAGATCTCCAAATGGGCCAGGGTGCCGGCGATGGCGCACAAGAGGGCGTCGTCGTCGTTGGCGACCACGGTGATCTCCCAGTGGGTCTGCCTTTCGAGTATGCGGGCATTGAATTTCCGCGTCTCCAGGGAGCGGACATCCCCTGAAGGGAGCGAACGGCCCAGCAAGGGCTGTGAGCCACCCGCGGGATTACTACCAATGGGAACCGGTGAGCGGGGCGACAGGGAGGCCAGCAGGTTGATATGGTTGACGATATCCTCGGCCGTGGTCGAGGAGGCGTATTGGCGCGGCAGCATCTCGAGGTGGCGCCGGACTTCGGCCTCGGATACCCGCTTGGATACGTTTTCGATGAGCTGATCCTCCAGGCTGCGGGATTCCAGGACCGCTTGGAAGGGGCTCTGCATTTCCGTCAGGGCGAGCTCGTAGAGCCTTCTGAGCAGCGAGGCCTTCCAGCTCGACCAGGCGTCCGGATGGACCGAGGAGACGTCGCAATAGGTCAGGACATACAACTTATGGAGCGTTGCCGGGGTCTCGACCTTGGTGATGAAATCCCGGATCGTCTTCGGGTCGTCCAAATCCCGCCTTTGGATGATCTCGTTCATCAGGAGATGGTAGAGGACGAGGTTCGAGGCCTCCTTGCACCGCGAGGCCGACATCCCCATCTTCTGCATGTATTCGAAGACCATCCTGGCTCCGCTGACGCTATGCTGGGGTCCGACCCCCTTTCCTATGTCGTGGTAGAAGCAGGAAAGGATGAGGAGTTCCATATCGCTGACCTGGGAGAGCGCGGTCTGCAGGGATTCCAGATCCTTGTCCGTCTGCTTTGACAAATAGGCAAGCTGGCGGATGACCGTGATCGTGTGCTCGTCCGTCGTGTAGATATGGTAGATATCGTGCTGGCTATGGCAGTAGATGTAGTTGAAGTCGGGGATGAGGAGCCCGATCAGGCGCACGTCGTTCATGGTGCGTAGCATCCGGCCCACGCGCTCTCGGCTCTGGCATAGGCGGAGGAAATCCGGCAGGTTGGCCTTGACGTCCAGTTCCGGATTGCTGGAAAGGATGCTCACCGCCTGCTTGATTCGGAGGATGGCATGATGCGAATGGCCCAGTTCGCGGCGGTTGGCGATCTCAAAATACTCCAACATCAGCCCGACATTGTCCAGGAACGGGTTCCCTACGCGCGCCTTCAGGTCCAGCGCCCCGTCCACGGTCTGGAAATGGGGATGATCCTTGAGCACCGCCGGTTTGGAACTCTTCTCCTTGTTCTTGACCCATCGGGATATCACCCCCTCGGTGACGCGCAGGATGGTCTTGGTGTGGTGATAGAAGATCTTCAGGAAGACCTCCACGGCCTTCTGGTTCTCGTCGTCATTGAAACCCAGTTCCGCGGCGACCTCGGGTTGGATGGCGAAGCCCAGGTGGTCGTCCTTCTTGTTGGTCATGAAGTGGAGGCAGCAACGCACCTGGAGCAGGAAATCGTATCCCACCCGGATGTCCTCCAGCTCCTGGGGCGTAATCAGCCCCTCCCGAACCAAATCCCCGAAATTGGTGCAGTCGTGCTTCACCTTGGCGATCCACATCATGGAATGGACGTCCCGGAGGCATCCCAGGCCTTCCTTCAGATTGGGCTCCAGCATCTGCACCAGGACGCCGACCTGGCTCTTCCGCTGTTCCCGTTCCTTGATCTTGGCCTCGATCAGGGCCGTGGTGCGCCAGGGAAAGAGGCGTTTCGACATCATGCGGACGAATTTTCGGTAGAGTTCATGGTCGCCGGCCACGAATCGCTCGTTGAGGAAGGACGTCCAGGTTTCCGGGTCCTTGGTCGAGGCTTCCTCGCATTGGGACAGGCTGCGTACGGAGTGGCCAAGGATGAACCCGTAGTCCCACAGGTTCCGGACGATGACTTCAGCCTGTTCGCGTTCGTGCTTGGTCGGCTTTTCGGAGGTGAGGATGAGGAGATCGATGTCCGATTGCGGGCACAGCTCCAGACGCCCATAGCCGCCCACGGCGACCACGGCGACCAGGTTGGCCTCGTTGGGCACGGACATCTCCACGTGGTCCCACATGACCCGCAGGAGGGTGTCCACCATCTCGCTGATGAATCTCACGGTATCCGTGCCCGAGGCGCCGCTTCGGTTGATGGCCCGGATGCGATCCCGATGGCGGGCCAGGACCGCCTTGATGGAGGCGATGCGGTCTACCGGTTCCCGGCGGTTATAGCATTCGCGCAATGAGTCGACGAAATCGCCCTGCATGCCGAGATTGGTCAGATAGCGTTGGATCATGGCAGTCCCCTGGGGATCGGTAGTAGTCACAAAGAAAAATGCAAAATGAAAAACGGAAAACCGGTTAAAAAGCGAAGGGCCGTCCCATTATGGGGGGTGGGACGGGAACCGGGCTATCGGAGCAGGAAATTGCTGATCAGAAAGCCGGAAATGAGGACGGAGACATTGGATGCGACCACGGAGGCCATGGTGGCCCGTCCCACTCCCTCCGCCCCATGGGTGCTGGTGTACCCGTAATAGCAGCCGAAGAGGGAGATGATGATGCCGAAAACGAAGGATTTCAGGATGCCGACGAACATGTCCCAGTTCGTATAGAAAAGCCGGACACCGTAGAAGAAGGATTCAGGGGAGAGGTCCTTGAATAGGGTGACGACGGCCAAGGCCCCCAGGATTGCGATGAAGGAGGAGAAGATGGTCAGCATGGGGAGCATGATCATGGCGGCCAGGAGGCGCGGCGCCATGAGGAAACGGAATGGATTGAGATCCAGGACCTTCATGGCGTCCAACTGTTCGGTGACGGCCATGGTTCCCAACTCGGCGGTCATGGCCGCGCCTACCCGTCCCGAGACGACGAGGGCGGTCAGGACCGGGCCCACCTCCAGCATGACCGACTTGCCGACGGCGGTTCCCACGTACCGAAGAGGGACGTAATCGGCGAAATTGTAGGCCGCCTGCCAGGCCGCAACCGCCCCGGTGAAGATGGACGTGAGACCGACCAAGGGGATGGAGGTGATGCCGATGAGGTACATCTGGTCGATGGTGAAGTGGAAGTTCTTGAATACGGAGGGGATAGCCACGAACATATCCACGCAAAAGCGCAGGAAGGCGACGATGTCGACGCACATCCGGAGGAACGCCTCCCCCAGCTTCACCACCTTCGCATCCACCCACATCCAAAGTCTCAACTATCCCTCCAAGGTCCATGAAGGCGGCCCGTCGAGTGCTTCAGGCACTCGTAAGGGCTGACGCCACCAGTCTTCAAGAAGCGGCAGCCCGTCGAGTGCTTCAGGCACTCGTAAGGGCTGACGCCACTCTACCGGGTCAACAGGCTCTCATAATACTCCTCAAGGTACTTACGCTGCCCCTCGGACAAACGCAGGCCCTTGGCATTCCTACGGGCCTCACGGAGAAGCTGCAGGAGACGGGCCTCCTCCGCGGCCTTTGAAGGCCCGGATACCTCGGCGGAACCGCCGCGGCTGGTTTCCGCCTGGCGCGATTCGCTCTGCCCCCGTTCCTGCATGGCGTTCGATGCCTCGAGAAGCCGGGATTGGAAACGTTCCTGGCGCCGCTTCAACTCCTCCGGAGTCAACCTTCCCCCGCGCAGCTCCTCTTCCAGCCGGCGGGCTTCATCGGCCAGGCTGCGGATCTTCTGCGCGGAGCCGCCCTCTTCGCCAAGCCCTTCCGCCAGGGATTCAAGGCTTTCGCCCAGTTCACCCTGCTTATTGGCCATGCCGCCTAACGAGCCCTCGCCGCCTTCGCTACCTTGGCCGCCCTGGCCCTGCCTTCCGCCTGGCCCGCCTTCTCCGGACTGGCCATCGCTTCCTTCGCCTTGTTCCCCGCCCTTGCCACCCTGCTTTCCCTTCCCCCCCGGGCCGGGTTGGCGGCCTTCCATCATCGCCTTGAGCAATTGGAAAGTCGCCTGGTTGATGGCCATCTGCTTTCCGCTCATGCCTTGGAGCTGGCCGGACAAATCCCCGCCCCCCTGGCCTTGCCCTTGTCCCTGGCCGGAAGCGCCGGGACTGCCGGAGCCTGATCCGGAGCCGCTGCCCTGTCCCGAATTCTGCGCCATCTTCAGCAGCTTGAGCAACTCGCGGGAAAGATTCTGGTTATGCCGAAGGGATTTCTCGGAAATCTCCCAGGCATATTGGCTCGCGGCTTCGCGGGAGGCCGCGGCAAGGTTACGGGACTCCGCGGTCAGGGCCTGGCCCATGAAAGGCACCTTGGCGGCAAGGGCCTTGACCCGTTCGTTCAGCCATTGGGCCGTCTGAGCCACGCTACCGTACAGGGCGGCCTCGTCCGATTCCCATCCTTCCGCCTGGCGCCGGGCAGCACCGCTGCGGATGAGGATTTGCAGGCGCGACAGGGCAAGGGATTCCTGCAGCAATTCCTGCGCCTCCGCCAGATCCACGGAACTCTCCATGCCGGCCATCGCCTCGCCCAGCATCTCCCCCATCTCGCCGAGCTTTGCCGCCGCCGAGGAGGCCGATTTCGAAGCGGATGCGGTAGCCGCCGACTGTTCCTGCCTGGACTTGCCTTTGGACGCAGCGGCAAGGGATTGGCGCACGTCCTGCATGTCCTTCTGCACCGGTCCCGGCTTCAATCGCTTTTCCATCTCCTGGAGTTCCTTCTTCCCGGCCGCTTGGGCCGAGAAATCCGTCAGGGCCTTCTGCGCCTCTTGCTGGATGGCCTTCTGCTCCGCATCCTGGGAGGAGCCCGCCTGGCCGGACTGCAATTGCTTCTCCAAGGCCTGTTCCCGCGCCTGCAATTCGCCGAGCACGGATTTCAATTCCTGCATCCGCTTCCGATCCTTGAGTTGCTCAAGCATGGCCAGGGCGCGGTTCAGGTTCTCCGCCAATTCCGCCTGCTTCTCGAGCATCTCCTTGAGCTTTTCCTTCAACTCCTGCTCGTTCACTTCCTGGCCCTGCAATTTGCTTTCCATCATTTTCTGCAGGCTGTCCGGAAGCACCTCGCGGAGCAGTTCCTGGACCTTCTTCATCTTCTCCATAAGTTCGGGGGAAAGCAACCCGTTCTTGGCGCCCTGGTCCATGGCTTTCTTCAGATCATCGTTCGCGCCCTTCATATCCTCGGCCATCCGCATCTGCTCCTGGATGGCCTGATCCATCATATCGCTCTTGGCCTTCGCCTGGGCCGCTTGATCCTGCAGGAGCTTTTCCAAATCCGCCTGGTTCTGGATGTTCCGCTCCAGGTCCTTGGACAGGCTCTCCAATTGCATCCTGGCCAAATCCATCTGGGGTTTGCCGGCCGCAGGCTTCTCGAGCTTTTCCTTAAGGTTTGCCAGCTTGGCGGCCTGCTCCTTTTGGGACTTGATGAGGTTTTCCAGGTTCTTCCGGCGTTCGTCCACCGGCAGCATTCCCTGATTCCCCCGGGGCAGGGCCGCCTCGTTCTTCTTCAGGAATTCCTGCATTTCCCTGGCCGCCGACTGAGCCTGCGACATGTCCCGCGCCTTGGCCGCCTTGTCGGCCGCTTTCTCCCCTGGACGGTCCTTGCCGGCATCCTCCTTGGACTGGCGATCCATGGATTGGCTCAATTGCGACAGGGTCGCTTCCGCCCGGCGCTGGTGATCCCGGGGGTCGTCCACCATGATGCGGTTGATCTCGTAATCGGCGATCATGGGCGGGCCCTCTTCGCGCGGCGCCTGTTTCTCCCGCTCCAATTTCCGTTCCAGTTGTTTTTCCCGCTGGAGGGCGCTCTTGATGTTGGCCACGGCGCTCTGTTCCTTCTGCCGCGAGGCGGCAAGCACCTCCTGGACCGAGGGCATTCGCAAAGCGCGCGTGGCGGACCTGCCGGTCTTGGGACCGTTCACGGTATCATTGTCGACCGCCGCCAGGTGGAACTCCACCACGTTGTCCGGCCGCAGATGGAGCGGGCCCAGGTCCCATTCCGCCTCGACCAGGCCGGCGCGGGCCTGTTTAAGCCAATCCTTCGAGTCCCGTTGCCCTTCGCTCCGTACCTTTCCGTCAGCCAGTACGCGATAGACCAACTTCAGGGAAGTGACGCCGAAATCGTCCTTGACCCGGAAGGCGATGGGCAAACGCGCGTCCCGATCCAGGACGGTATCGTTTCCGGGAGCGACCAGATCCACTTCCGGGGCCAGGTCCGGGATAAGATCGACCCGGGAAGGGAGCGAGGCCCGGGAACGGATGCCTTGATCGTCCTCGAGCCAATAAGCATAGTCCTGGGCCTTGCGGATCTCCCGGGCAACCCGGAAGGAGCGGCCCGGCCCCAAGGTATCTTCGGACCCACGTGAAGCATCGGTTACCTTGGCCGCGCCGGAATCCCGCGCCGTATCCACGGGCCGGAAGGACCAACCAAGCCTCTTAAGCTCCCGATCCGACTCAAGGAGCCAGGTCACGCGCGTACCGGGCAGGACCGGAAACCGGACGACTCCGTGCGGCAGGGTGTCCGTCCGCAGGCGGGTGTAAGCGGGCGGTTCCAGCACCGCCTGGATGCGCGCGAGGAAGGGAGCCGCAAGCACGCGGAACCGCAGGATCGGACTCCGCCCATTATCGCCCGCGAAATACATGGAGAAGTCCGAGGTCGCGGGGCCGAATGCGAATTCGAACTTTTGATCGGGGGTCATGGTCAGGGGGAATCGGGACTCCCCTGAGGCCGTCCGGACATACGCATATACCGCCTGGCCCGGGATCAGGTTGCGGGCCAGGCCGGCCACCCTCGCGGTGTCTCCCGCTCCCAGTACCGAAGGCGATCCGCCCAACTCGAATCGGAGCGTCGGAAGGCGATCGAGGGCCAGCCACGGCAAGGTCGCACGGCGCAGGAACTCGCCGGGCCGGCCGGTGAGGAAAGCGGAAACGGCCAGCGTAAGGAGACCGGCGGCGATCGCCACGCGATGAGGCCGGGGGAACCAGATTGGCCGCGGCAGTTTCAACCGGGGCAGAAAGCCGCTATAAAGCCGCTCCAGGTGTCCCAGGGTTTCGGCGTCGTGGTTCTCGAGGGAAAGTACGGTGCGGAAGGGATCCGGAGCGGTGGGATTCGCATGATCGAGTTCCCGGGCGACGGCAAGGGACCCGTTGGCCCGCGCCGTCCACCGGAACCAATACGCGATCGGCAGGAGGAGATAGATGCAATAGGACCATGCCATCACGACGAGACAGGCGGGAGACAGCGGGTAGCGGAGGGAAACCCACCCAAGGATGGAGAGGCCGATCAGATGGATGCCGATCAAGGCCCACAGGATGCGGACGGACCCGGCGGCGGCCCGGAGACGGCGCTGCCTGGCAAGCAGGGAAGGGAGCCTTGATAGCGCGGAGTCCATCGGTGCCTTAGGGAAGGGCCACGGCGGGCGATGCCCCCTGGAGGAACCAGGCCACCACGTTCACGCCCATGCGCAAGGCGGCCTCGTGCAGTTCCGGTGGATCCTTATGCACCTCCGGATCCTCCCACCCGTTCCCGAGGTCGCTTTCATAGCTGTAGAATACCACGGTCCGCCCTTCAACGGCAATTCCGTAGGCCGTGGCGCGTTTGCCGTCATGCTGGTGGATCTTGGGCAGGCCGTCCGGGAACCGGTAATGCGCGTTGAAGACGGGATGCTTCGGGCCCAGGGGGGCCATGGGATGGTTCGGGAAGAGGAGCTTCATCTCCCTCCGGAAGGAGGTGTCCATCCCGTAATTGTCGTCCGCGAACAGGAGGCCGCCGCGAAGGAGGTACTCGCGCAATACCTTACGCTCCTCTTCGGCGAAGGCGACGTTGCCGTGGCCGGTCATGAAGAGGATGGGGAAGTCGTACAGGTCGCCGTCCATGACGGCCACCTGGCGTTCTTCGGCGCAGGCGGGGATGCCGAGATCGGATCGCAGGCGCCTGGAAAGGTTCACCAGCATGGAGGGTCCCGCGTACCAATCTCCCCCGCCCCCGTATTTAAGGCGCGCGATGGACCAGCATTTCGCCTGGGGCTTGGCCGCGGATCGGCTACCGGTTTCGGTTGAACCGTCCGCGGAACCGGAAGAAGGGAATGCGGTGGCGGATGCCGAGGGCTTGGCCGCCGCGCCCGGCGGACCGGAGACGGCAACGCTGGCGAAGGAACAAAACACGAGGCTTGTCCAAAAGCCGGAAATGGGCCGAGGCATGGGGGATAAACTAGAAAATAGCCATCCCTGGGGGTGGCGAATGCGGTGTGTTCGGGCCGATCAACGCGCGGCAGTCGCGGCGGCGGCCGGTTTGGCCCGGTTGTTCCAGAGGATCCGATAGGTCCAATAGTTGCCCATGACCTTTTTGACGTAATCCCGCGTCTCCCAGAAGCTGATGTCCTCGATGGTCGCGTCCAGGGGGCGCTCCAGTCCCATGCCCTGCCAGCGCTTGGTGGGTTCGGGGCCCGCGTTATAATTCGCGAGCACCCAGAAATGGTTTCCCTTGTATTCTTTCTTGAGATCGCGCAGGTAGGCCGTGCCCAGGCTGATGTTCACGTCCGCTTCGATCAGGCTGAAGGGATCGAAGCGGGGCCACTTCTCCTTCTTGGCGACGCTCTTTCCGGTGGCGGGCATCAATTGCATCAGACCGATGGCGCCGGCTCCGGATTTGATATCCCGATCGAAGCCGGATTCCTGGCGCATGAGGGCGTAGACGAAGGCCGGATCCAGACCGCGTTTCGCGGCGAACTTCTGGACCAGACCCTCGTACGGGCGCGGGAAGATGAGGCGGAGCACTTCCTTAGGGGCCGTGCCCCATTTCTCGGGGGCGATCTTGTAGCTGAGCTGGAGGCCGAGTTTGTAGGATTCCCGCCAGAGCTGCCTGTTCTTGAACATGCGCGCATAGGTGTAAAGGTACCAGGGGTTGTTCTTGACCTTGGCGGGTACGGTGCGGAGGGTCAGGATGGCGAGGGTGTCCAGGCGGAACTGGAGCAGTTTGCCTATGGAGAGGTAGTCGCTCTCGAACTCGTTGTCCAGCCGTTCGCGGTAGCCGGACATCTCGCTTTTCATCCAGGACCTGATGCCTTCCGGGTTGGATGGGGCGAAGCGGCGCCAGGGTTCGAGGCTGTCCGCCCAGGCGCCGCGGGCCTGAAGGGTCTGGCGCGCCATATGGCCGTAGAAGTTGAGGGGATATTTCACCGTCAGCTCCGAGAGGGTCGCGCGTGCGCCGGCGGAATCCTTGAGGGAATCCAGGGCCTTCGCCTCCCAGAACATGCCGGCGGGATAAGCGTTCGAATTGACCTGATCGCGTATCGCGCGGAAGGCCTGGTAGGCCGCGCCCGCGTTGCCGGCCTTGTATTGGCACAATCCGATGCGGAAATTCGCCCAGTCCCCGCGCTTGTTGGCGCTGAAATCCGCGAGCTGGCGGAAATAGAATTCCGTGGCCTCCTCGTAATTGCCCTGCTGTTCAAGATCCCAAGCCCTGAGCCAATAGATCTCCGATGCCTTGTCCGCCTTGGGGAATTTCTCCAGCAGGCGATCGTACCAGATGACGGCTTTCTTGGGGTCCTCAAGGCGGTCGTAGCAACGGGCGATCTGCAGGATGGCGTCGGCCGTCTCCCCGTATTTCTCCATGAACTTCACGAAAGCGGGGATGGCCTTCTGGTACTCCTTGTTCTTGAAATACAGGTTCGCGTAGCTCCAATGCAGGGCCTGCTTCTCCGGCTTGCCCGGCACCAGCTTCAGGGCCGCCTCGCTGCGCGCGATGGCCTGGGTATTCATCCCCAGCTTGGCCTCCAGGTCCAGCATCAGGTCTTGAAGCTCCCATGTTCCCCATCCGGGCGGGATGTTCGGCGACAGCATCTGGTACAGGGTATCCAGGCGCCTGTCCGAAGGCGCGGTGGCCACGATGCGCTTCAAGAGCATATCGAACCCGTCCGGGGATCCGTTGAAGCCTTGCAGCTTGAGCAGGCCGTACAGGAAGTTGACCTTGACGGAATTCGAAACCGGCGCCTGGATGACCTTGCCGTAGAATTGCAGGCGCGCCGAATCGTTGGGCTGGGTCAGGGGGAAAATCTGGATGCGCCGGTTCAGCAGGTAGCTTTGCCAGGTGGAACCGCCCACCCAATCCAGGCAGGCCTGCAAAACGCTGTCCGCGCGGACGTAGTCCTGCAGTCCCATATAGACGTTCGCCATAAGGATGGCCTTGTAGACCTGGGCAAGTCGCTCCGTAGGCTCGGCCTTGGCCAGGACCTTCCTGGCCTTCGCGTAGTCCTTCTTCTCCATGGCCGTGACCGTGTTCAGGACCGACATCTGGAAGGCGGCTATCTCTTTGCGGGTGGGGGCCTTCATCACGAAAGGCAGGCCCGGCTTCGCGCCGGCAGGCGCGACCGAATCCGCTTCCGCCTGGGCCAGGCTATCGTCGTCCCGGTTCACTATGGGAGCGTTCCTGAGCATGGAATCCACGGTGGCGCGGACCGCGGAGGAACCGGGAGAGGGAGCCGGGGACGGAATGGCGGGCGGGGCCACGGTGGGCGCCGATGCCGGGGCCGAGGTGGCGTTCCCGTTGCCTGGAGGCGGTTGCGGCGGTGGCGCGACCACGGGCGCCTGGGCATTGATTGCCTGCGGCGCGGCCTGGACGGAAGCCGAGCCGGTGGGTTTCGCCGTATTCAGGGATTGAACGGTATCGGGCCGGTCCTTGACCCCATGCCGCGTAGAGGGCCTGGCGGTGGATGCCTGGGAAGACACAAGGAGGAGAATGGCCGCTACGGCCGGGAATTTAAGAGCGCCACCCATCCTTTGAAAACTAGCAATCACCCCGGGGGCTCCGCCACCTTCCGATGGAACCAATTTACCCGAAGGGCGGATCAGAAGGGAGATGGGCGCTTGCCCGGGAACTTGGTGATTCCCAGATCCATGAGTTTGCCGCCGTACCGTTCGCGCATAAAAGTGCTGATTTCATCCGCCGTCGTCAGTTTGATCACTTCCTCGCTGCACAGCCTGGCTTCTTCGAAGGAAATGGACCGGATGAGCTTCTTCATCTCGAGCAATACGCCGGGTCCCATGGAAAGCTCGTCGATGCCCATTCCGATGAGCACGATGGCCGCCAGGGGGTCCCCCGCCATTTCCCCGCATACGCAGGCCTGGATGCCGTGCCGGCGGGCGACTTCAATCACGCTCTTGATCTGGCGCCAGACGGCCGGGCTGTTGGGCTCGAACAGTTCCGCGATCTTCTCGTTCGCCCTATCCACCGCCAAGGTGAACTGGATCAGATCATTGGTGCCGATGCTGAAGAAATCCACCTCGCGGGCCAATTCGTCCGCCATCACCACCGCGGCCGGGACTTCGACCATGCAACCGATTTCGAGCTGGGTATTGTAGGCGATGCCGTCCCGATCCAGGTCGGCGCGTACCTCGTCCAGGATCTTCTTGGTCTCCCGGATCTCCCACAGGTTCGAAATCATCGGGAACATGAGGCGGATATTGCTGTAGGCGGTCGCGCGCATGACGGCCCGGAGCTGGGTCTTGAATATCTCGCGGTTGTCGAGGCATACCCGGATGGAGCGCCATCCCATGTACGGGTTCAGTTCGCCAGCCATCTTCAGGGCCGGGACCAGCTTGTCGCCGCCCGCGTCCATGGTGCGGATTGTGACCGCCCGGGGACTCATGCGCTCGCCGATGTATTTGTAGGCCTGGTACTGCTCTTCCTCGCTCGGCATGTCCTCGCGGGTCAGGAACAGGAATTCCGAGCGGTAAAGGCCGACCGAATCGGCGCCGTACTGGAGCACGCTCTCGACCTCGATGGGCAGTTCTATATTGGCCGAAAGTTCGATGTACTTCCCGTCCGTGGTCACCGGCTCCAGGTCCCGGAGGGTGGAAAGCTCCCGCTCCATGGCGAAGAAGGCGGCCTTCTTGATCTCGTATTCCTTGATGTCCCGCAAGGACGGGTTGATGATCACGTAGCCGGCCGTGCCGTCCAGGATCACCGTCTGGCCCGGCTCGATGTCGATTCCGGACCAGGAAATGCCGGATACGGCCGGGATTTCCAGGGAGCGGGCCAGGATGGAGACGTGCGAGGTCTTGCCGCCCACTTCCGTGGTCAGGCCCAAGGTGTTCTTGCGGTTGAACTGGGAAAGCACGGACGGCGTCAGGTTCCGGCTCAGGATGATGACGGGCTCGGGCACGTCCAGGTAGGAAAGGTTGTTCTCGCTCAGCATGAGGATGTCGATGACGCGGGTGGCCACGTCCCGCAGATCGCTCATGTGATCCTTCAGGAAGCCGCCGGAGATGTTCTCGAACCGCTCCGCGAGGCCGTTGATGCGGGCGCTGTAGGCGTACTCGGCGTTATGCAGGTTGTCGTGGATGTCCTTGATCACCGCGTCAACGATCTCGCTGTCCTGCAGCATCATCATGTGGGTATCGAAGATGCGGGCCTCGTATTCGCCCACGTCCCCGCTGATGCGGGTCTTGATGCCGAGGATTTCCTTGTGGGCCTTGTCCAGGGCGCGTTTCAGGCGCGCGACCTCCTGCTCCACCTTTTCCGGCGGGATGACGCGCTTCTTGACGACGCGATCCTCCGGATGCAACAGGTACGCGGGCCCGATGGCGAACCCGGGCGAAGCGGGAACCCCTTGAAGCACTACGCGCTTGGGTTTGGGACCGGACACTTCTGGCCTGTCAGTCGTATTTGAAGCGGGATGAAAAGAGGGCCTCGATGGCCGCCAAGGCGTCGCCTTCGTCGGGTCCTTCCGTCTCCACCTTGATGACGGCTCCGGGCTCTGCCGCCAGCAGCATGATGTTCATGATGCTTTTGGCGTTCGCGCGCATGCCGTCCTTGATGAAGATGACGTTGCTCTTGAACTTGGTTGCCGTTTCCACGATCAGGGCCGCCGGCCGGGCATGGATGCCCGAGTCGTTGATGACCGTCAGTTCTTTTGTGACCATTGCGGTTAGGCTCCCTCTCGGAATTGGATGGACATGGAAGCGGCGCCTTCGGCGCCGGCCGCCATCTTGATATCCCATATCGGCATCAGGACCGTGCCCTGGTAGACCCGCTCGTAACCGCCTTCGGACTGGCTGACGGTTTCGATGGCGTCCCTCCAGGCCCGCGAGGCGCCGGGGAAGGCGGCTTCGCAGCGCAGTTTGAGCCATTCATCCGCTATGGTGGCGGTCTTGATGCCCGGCATCTCGCCGCGGGAGGCCAGGATGTCCCTGGACAGTTCGCCGCTCTTTCCCGCGGCGTCCCATTCGATGTACCGATCGTGCGCGTTCCCGGCCAACAGGCAGAACAGCGCTTCCGTGCCGAAACGGAATTCAACCGCGGGCTTGCCGGAATTCGTCACCGGATTCGTGAATTTCCATTCCACCCGAAGGTTGGGGGACCCTTTTTCAAGGATGATCCGCTTTTCGACCCCGATGATGGTCCCGTCCTCGGTCTTGCCGGTGCCTAGGAAGCGGAGCTCGGTTTCCTTGGCCCGACGCTCGACGACGGTCTCGCGTGCGGTGAACTTCAGCGCGCTGGGATAGTCCTGGGCCGCGTATTCCTTGAATCCGGTTCCTGGGCGCATATAGACGTCCGCGAGGGAACGGCGCATGCGCCTGTCGTACACGAGATAGCCGCGCAGATTGGCTTCTTTCTCGCCCAGGGTGTTCTCGAGCTTGGTGCCCCCTTCGGACCTGACGCCGATGAGTTCATGATAGGCTTCAAATCTCCGCGTCAGGGTATCGGAAAGGTTGATGCCCGTTTTCTTGAGCCAGAACTGGTTGATCTCGCCGTCCCGGGTCAGGCTCAGGTAGGCCTCATGCGAGTTCAGGGTGTATTCCGGCTTTCCGTCGCAGTCCCAATCGACGACCTCGTAGACCGGGTCCTCCTTGGCGACGAACAGGCTCACGTCGAGCAGACGCTGCGCCTGGATGAGGTTGCGATAGAGGGCGAAGCGCAGATGCGGAAGGTAAAGCCCGCCGAACACGCCGTGCCAATAGCCGCAATTGCATTCGGACTGCCAGATATGATCCTGGGCCTCGCCGCGGACCTTCTCGGTAAGGTATCCCTGCAACTCATCGAAGACGCGGGCCAGGCGGATTCCCTGCTTGTGGATCTGATTGCTCTCGGGGTACTTGTTGAAGAAGTTCCGCCAGAAGGTCCCCCGCAGGAACTTCACGGCCTCGTTGCCTTCCATCTGGGCGATGGCCTTCTGGGCGTTGCGGAACTTTCCGATATCATGGGCTTCCTGCGCCCAGACCATCATCTCCTGGTAGGAAGCGGGAGGCAGGTAGACCAGTCCCAGATTCTTCTCGGGTTTGAGGCCCTCCCCCACCGGGAGCACTCGGATGCGGTCCGGCATGCTCTCCATCTTCTCGAAGAAGCGGTGCAGCCAACGGTCGGTATAGACGGTATGGTGGGTGCCGGGCCAATCGCCGAACTTCTCCCCATCGTCTCCGAAAACCACCTGGAGATCGCCGACTGCGTCCGGTCCGCGTTCCTCCTCGAGCTTGAGCAGGGTATCGGTGACCTCTTCCACGGATCGGAACGGGATATAGTCCCGCACCACGTCATGGATGGGGAACAGCTTGATGGTGTGGCCTTGATCCTCCGATAGGAAATAGCCGTCCATGTCCTTATCGGTCTTCCCCACCATCTTGAAATGGCTGCCGTCCAGCACCACGTATTCCAGCCCGGCCTCCGAAATGGGCTTGACCAGGGTGGGTTCCCAAACGCGTTCGGCCAGCCAAATCCCCTTGGGCGTGGTGCCGAAAAGGCGCTGTACGGAATCCGAAAGCTTGCGCAACTGGCCGATTTTGTGGGAGTCGGAAATGACGGGAAGGATGGGTTCGTAGAAGCCCCCGCCCAGGATTTCCAGCTGGCCGCGCTCGACCAGCCCGCGTAGCCCGGCCAGGTATTGGGGCCGCTTGGCCTCCAGCCAATCCAGCAGGATGCCGGAGAAATGCATGCTCATGCGGATCTTGGGATGGGAACCGAGCACGTCCAGGAAAGGGCCGTAGGCCTGGTTGAACGCGCGCTCGAAGATGAAGTCGAAATTCCCAACCGGCTGATGGTTGTGGATCGCCCAGTGGAGGTTGATCATGCGGATGCCTTCAGAAAAGATTCACGTTTACGTCCAGCCCCTTTTTCTCGATATGGCGGAACAGCGAATCCGCGCTGTTCAGAGTGCCGCGCAGCTCCAGGTAGAACGTGGAGTCGTTGAGCATCGCCCCGAGGGTGCTGTTGCTTGAATTGACCTTGACCAGGAGACGGTTCATCTCGTCGGCCACCCGGTCGGCCTTGTCGACCACCTCGCGCAGCTTGGCGGAAACCTCCGAACCGTTCTGGATGATGGTCTTGACGGGCAGTTCCTGATCCTTCAGGAGGATATGCACCCGCTGGCTGGCATCCTCGAGATTGGCCAGGCTGTGCTTGACCTTGGGATCGATATCGTTGATGAAGCCGTTGAGCCGGGTGCTGAGCTCCTCGGTCTGGCTCACCACGTTGTTGAAGCTGGCCACGAACTCGGGCTTACCCACCGTACTGTCCATGATGGACCGCAAGGAGCGTACCAGGGTCTCGGATTCCACGAACACCTCGCCCGCCACTCCCATCGCCTCGGCGATGCCGGCGTCCAGCTTGCCTTCCAGCTAGGCGCCGGTGGGCCAGTATTCCGTC
>JAQBPO010000065.1 GCA_028287465.1 Fibrobacterota bacterium | reverse complement strand
CTCTATTATCTGCTCAGGGTATTCAAATCGGAACCCCGGACGGAAGCCGGCGCCGCGCCGGAAATCCATTGACCGGGCCATCGGACATTCCGTGAACCGGACGGTGCGGCCTCGGCGGACCCGAACCTTACCGATCACGAAGGCTTTCTAAGGATTGCCGGCCAAGGCGGGCTGTCCCATCCCGATGAAGGACCTGGCTATCGCGAAATCATCCATGTGCATCTTGGAGGGCTGGCTGGGATTGGCGCAGGCCGAATTCCCGTTCGCCCCGTTGGAGTACCAACCCCCGATCTTGACCGTGTTCAGCTTGGCGGCGTCGCTAAGGCTCCCGCGGATGTTCACGCCCTCCCGGGCCGCGACCTGGGCGCCGTCGATCCAAAGGCGCACCGCTCCGTCCGACTTGCCGGGATGGTTCAGGACCACCTGGTATTCGATCGCGTACCAGCGCCCGCGCTCGAAAGAAATGTTGGAGGCGACATTGCCCCAATCGTTGCCCTTGGGGGCCCCGTTGAAGAACAATCCGAAATCCCGGCTGTCGGTGACGCCGCATTGGTTCCCGCCCTGGGAGCTGCGGATTTCCAGGATGATGTCCACGTCGTTAGTCTGTTTCGCGGAATTGAAGGAGGAGACGCGCCCGATCTTCATGCCTTGCCCGAAATCGAAACCGGGTTCGAAATAATAGAAGGCGCGCACGTTCACGGAATCGGTATTGATACCGACATTGGTGCCGCCCATTTCCTCGTTCTTGGTATAGGTGATGTCGATGGCCTTGGTTCCCGAATGGGCGATGCCGCCTTGGGCCAGGGCGAAGGGCTTGAACCCTATCGATTTGTACTCCCCGCAGCCGGCGCTGTTCGCCGCTTTATCGCTCCGGTTGCCGTTCCAGCAATCCAGGCTTTCCCCTTCGAAATCGGCGTTCAGGAACACCGGGGAGGCGGGCATGGCGGTTTCCGCGGCTTTAGCGACGGGCGGAAGGGTGGCCACGGGCGATGCGATATCCTTTGGAACCGCGATGCTATCGGCGGGTGGAAGGACGGGATCCTTATCTTGGACCGGCTTCGTTCCGGCGGCCAGGAGGGAGTCCACCGCCGACATCGGTTTGGCGGTTTCCGCGGGAGGCGTTTCCACGGAAGCCGTGGCGGAATCCTTCGCGGGATCCGCGGGGGATCCCGGGTCCTTGGAGGTGGAAGGGGAGTCGGCGCTCACCGCGGATAGGGCGGAGTCCGAGGCCGGCCGTGAAGAATCGGAAGACGCGGGCTTGCCGGAAGGCGCCGCCATGCGGTTGCCCTGGTCATCGAAGAGGTCCGTTTCCGCGGCCAGGCCGACCGGGGATCCTCCCTTCGAACAGGCGGTGAAGAGGACGGCTGGGATTATCAGGGATAAAAAGGCGTTACGGGAATGGCGCATGCGCGGTTCCTTTTCTCGTTTCACGGGCTACGATTCGGCCCGCAGGTGGATTCGAGAGCCTCCGTCGCGTAACGGCAATACGGTACCGCTCCGGCTCAGGGCCGGTCAAGGCGACGAAGGCGACAACGCCGAACAGGTTTCGTGGGGATGGGCTGGCGCCATGGGGAACATCACCCCGGGGACCGGCTCCATGGGCGGCCGCCGCGCTCTCGCGCCGGCGGCCGTGCATGCGACCTATCCTGGCTCACCCCTCCTACGGGAGTACCGTTGCTCGACCCAGGGATTATAAAAAAGGAAAAAAACGAATGCCACCCGATGCGGCCAAACGTGGGGTAAAATGATCGTATGAAGTCAGCAAAGGGTATGAGAACCCCGCAAACGCCCGTATTTACGGGGCTGCGGGACGTTTGCCATTTCGGCAGAACGCGCGGGTTACGCCGTCATGGCGCTTCGATCAGGCCGTATCGTCCTCGGAACGGAACCTGATGACCGGATCCCCTTGTGACCCGGAGGTTACGGTCACCTCGATGGGACGGCAGCAGACCGTGCAGTCGCTGACGAATTCCTGGGGGAAGCCTTCGGTGAGATCGATTTCCATCCGTTGGCGTTCTCCGCAATAGGGACAGGAAGCCTGGATGGTACGGAGCATGTTCATGATGGGCTCAAGGTAGGTTTTCCCGGGATGAGGCGCAATCCGCGATCCTTTTCCCGGGATCCATGCCAGCTCCCGGAATCCCGGAATCCGGGAGTCCCGGAAGAGCGCCAGGGTAATTTTGCTAAAGTTTTGCCCTCTTCCGGCCCTTTTGTTTATTAGTAAGGAAACCAGACACCTTTACCGGGAAAACATGCGGAAACTCCTCAACACTTCCATTCCGGCCTGCTCCATGCTGATCCTCCTGGCATTCGCCGGCCTGCCCCAAGCCGCCCCCGCCTTCCTCAGCCGATCCGTTTCCGCTCCCATGGAGCGTAGCCTGAAGCGGGACCTGGCCGCTTTGGACTCCTCGGGCCGGCTGATGCTGGCCGGGGACACGGTCGGCAAATCCAAGGATCTGACCGCATTCTACACCCTCCGTTCCGGGGTACCCGCCTGGTTTTCCCACGGGAACCCGGTTCCGGGCGCCTGGCAGCTCCTGGACGCCGTGCGCAAATGCCATCTGGAGGGCCTTGAGGCTTCGGAATACCATGCCCGCCCCATGGATTCCATCCTCAGGATGTTCAACCGGAAAATATTCTGGCACCGGCGCTGGGAACCGGAAACGGGAGCCGACCTGGACATCCTGCTCACCGACGCCTATCTCAAACTGTCGCGCCATATGCTGATGGGAAGGGTCAAGTTCAAAATCCCCCAGGACGATTGGCATATCGGTAGGGAGAATGTCGACTTTCCGGCCTACCTGGACCAGACCCTGCGGGAAAAGCGCGATGTCCGCGTCAGCCTGCAGGCCCTGACGCCTCCCCAGGTGGAATACGCGCGCATGAAATATTGGCTCGGGGAATACCGCAAGATGGAGGAGAAGGGCGGATGGCCCAAGGTGCCGGACGGACCGGCCCTGGGTCCGAAGTCCAATGGGCCCCGGGTCACCGGCCTTTGCTTGCGGCTGCGGGCGGGCGGCGAGCTCAAGGGAGGCGGATGCGGGGAGGAATTCACCCCGGAAATGACCCGGGCCGTGAAGGAGTTCCAGGGCACCCATGGCATCGATACCACGGGAATCGCCGATGCCCGGACCCTGAAGCAACTTAACGTTTCCGCCCAGGATCGCATCGGCCAGATCGAGCTCAACCTGGAATGCTGGCGCTGGCTGCCCCAGGATCTGGGCGAACGGCATATCCGCGTGAACATCGCGGACTTCCGCCTGGGGGCGTACGAAAAGGACAAGGAGGCTTTTTCGATGCGCGTCGTGGTCGGCCGCAAGGAGGACAGCACGCCCGTATTCAGCGATCGCGTGACCTCGGTGCAGTTGAATCCGTCCTGGAACGTCCCGGCTTCGATCGCCGGGGAGGAAATGCTCCCCGAACTGCAAAAGGATCCGGAGTACCTGTCCAAGCACGAAATGGAACTTCTGTCCGACTGGAGCCCTTCGGCGGCGGTCGTCGACCCGGAGACGGTGGATTGGTCCGGATTGACCGAGAAGGATTTCCGCTTCCGCATCCGCCAGAAGAACGGGGACGCGAGCGCCCTGGGTCGCATCAAATTCGTCCTCACCAATCCTTTCAACATCTATCTCCACGATACCCCCGCGAAAAAATATTTTGAAAGGGATAAGCGCGCCCTGAGCCATGGCTGCGTCAGATTGGCGGATCCGATGAAGCTGGCCGCATGGGTATTGGGCCCGGAATCGGTCTGGACGCCCGAGCGATTGGCCGCCGACGTCGCCAAGGGCGACGAAACCTTCATCCCGGTACCGGGGAAAGGCCTACCCGTGCATATCCTCTACTGGACCTGTTTCGTGGATCCCGACGGCGGGCTGCAATTCCGCCCGGACGTATACGGTTGGAACCGGAAAATGGAAGCGGCCATCGATCGGAAGGCGGCGACGTTTTGATTCTTCCGGCCCTGCGCGCGTGGCCGACCGCGGTCCTCCTGATCGCGGGAGTGGCTTTCGCATTCGATGCCGGCAAGGCGGGATTCAGCATCCGTTACCAGGAAGAGTCCTCGCCCTATCGCGTCGGCGCCGTGTTCCTGATGCCCGGGGAAGTCCTCAAGATCCAGGTGGAGGGCCGGGAAACGGGGACCTTCAGCCTGGATACGATCCCGGGTGAAACCGCACCGGACTCTTCCGGCCCGACGAATCCTGCGATTCCCGCGATTCCGGCGATTCCGGCCAGCGCGCATTCGGCGCCTTCCGCCGTACCCGCCGCGGTGACCGCTCCCAAACCTTCCGCGCCCTCGCCTCCTTCCGCCTCGGCTGCCGACACCAAGGCATCCGGCGTCCGTTCCTGGAAATGGCGTGCGCCTGACTCGGCGGGGCTATACCCCCTCATGGTGCGCAGGGATGGAACGGCGGACAGCATCCTCCTCAACGCCATCGTGATGGTGCCTTCCGACCGGATAAAGGAAGGGTACCTCGAAGGGTACCATATCGGATCCTATCCGAAATCGCCCCTAAAGGGCCTGGAATTCTACCGCACCCCGAAAGGGTTCATCCGCGTGGACGAACGCACCGCTCGCGTGCGGATCTCGCCGCATTTCCGCCTTGGGCAATTCATCTGCAAGCAATCCCCGAGTCTGCCCGCCTTCCTGCTCCTGAAGGAGCGCCTGATCCTGAAGCTGGAACTGGTGCTCGAAAAGGCCAATCAGGCCGGATACGCCTGCGAAACCTTCCATGTGATGAGCGGATACCGGACGCCCTTCTACAATCGCCTGATCGGGAACGTGAAGTTCAGCGCGCACCAGTTCGGCGGCGCCGCGGACATCTTCATCGATGCCGCGCCGCAAGACGGGGAGATGGACGATTTGAACGGGGACGGCAGGAGCGACGGATCGGATTCCGAATTGCTTTTCAATCTTGTGGACGGGATGTCCGTTAACGAATTCTTCCTGCCTTATATCGGCGGCATCGGGAAGTACAGCAAGAACGAGTCCCACGGCGCGTTCGTGCATGTCGACGTGCGCGGATTCCGCGCAGTCTGGTAGAGGGCTCTACTCGGCAGAACCCGCCAACCGGTCCGAACCGGTATAATCCTGGGGACGCTTGTCCATCTTCTTGAACTCGCGGACGGTTTCCACCGCCAGGAACACGAGTACGACCAGAACCGAAAGACTGATGATTAGTACCAAGGACATTTCCATCGGGACCCCCCTTCGAGGTTACTTGTAAAATATCCTTTTCGCGAGGGGGGGGTGAGTGTCGGGAATCAATCCGCGGTATTCGGCTCCACCAGGGCGTTTACCTTGATTTTCCGGCCGAAAAGCTCGCGTCCGGTCATGGACCAGGCCCGTCCCAAGGCCTCCGCGGCGGGAATGCCTTTCAGATTGAGGGCTCCCTGCGGTTCTGCGGGAACGGTGGATCCGGCCTCCGGAATCGGCAGGATGGCCGGCGCCCCGGAATTGTCCGCGCATCCGATGCGGTTGGTGGAGACCACCAGGTTGTCGAAATACCGTTCCTGCAATTGAGGCGAACCCGAGTTCCAATAGTTCTCCAGGAACACGCCGTTGATACCGTAGGCCTTGTATCCCCCGAGGAAATTAAGGCCATCACGCTTGGCTTCCAGGGTGTCGCCGATCCAGTATTCCTGCACGCCATTGGATATTCCGGGATCATTGAGGCGGACATGGGCTTCCACGCACAGCCATTTGTCCGAGTATGTCGGGCTGAAGACGGGAGTCGTCCCGGCCTTGGCGCCGATCCACTGGATATTGTTGAAGTCGTTATAGCCCGAGCATTTCACGGCACCGGCCTCGTCCGTGCACCGCGCGGGATCGAGCTGGAGCCCGTTGGCGCGATCTCCCCACACATGCGCGATCATGGCCTGGGACCAATCGGCCTTGGCGATGACCGTGGCGCGCGACAGCTTGAAGGGGTTGCCCTTCCATCCCTTCTGAAGCCTTACGAACATGCGGTAATACACCTCGCGGAAATCCTTGTCCGTGCGGATGCCTTTGGAGAAATAGGTCGAAGGCGCGCGGCCGAAGCCGACCTTGAGGTTTCCCGCATCGACTTCGGCGGATTGCCAGACGGCGCGCATGCCGGTGGAACCGTGCAGCCCCACCCCTTCGGCCGGCTTGAAGTCGCCTTTATTGTCGTCGTATTCGAAATACCGGCCTTGCGCGACGAGGGCTCCGCCCTTTTCGAAATCATCGCAGAAGATCCAATCGGGATGGCTGACCTGCCAACCGTCGCATTCGGACGCCGCGCGGGCGCAGCGGGGAAGCGATCCCAGGCAGATGAGGGAAACAAGGGCGCAGGAAAGGACATGGCGATTCGAATGCATAATGGAGGACTCCTAAATGGAGGATTCAAACCGGAACCGGCGGAGCGGCGCATCGGTAAGCGAGCCGCTCGGCCGGTTCCGGGGGCCCCTGATGGGACCGCGCCCCGAGAGGCCGATCGTTACGATCGTGGAAAGAGTATAGACCCAAATCCCCCAAACTGCAATCCGACATTGGTAAAATATGCCGTCACCCCCGGAACCGCGCCGTTATTGACCCGCAGGCCGCGAAGATTCCGCCATGGACGGGTTCCGCGCCGGGTGATATACTCTTTCCATGCCGGTAACGCCGCAGTTTCGCAAGGGTCTGATCGGACGCATCGCCGTCACGGCCGGACTGCTTATGTCCTTGGGCATGTGGGGTGGATGCCTGATGGATCCTTCTTCGGACGATTCCGGAGTATCCACCGAGGCGGATCCGGCCTCGGGGTCGAAGGCCTTGCGCGACCAGTCACCGGTCCAGGCGGACGGGGTACCGCGCGGATGCACGCGCGAGTGGAGCGAGACGGCCAGGGATTCGGTTCTCTTCTGCCCGGATATCCGCCCGCCTTCCCCCATAAAATAACGACCCGATCGAAAATCCCGGGCATGAAAAAACCGCCGCATCGGATGATGCGGCGGTTTTCCATTTACGGCGGCTTCCGGCGCCCGCGTTCCGATTCGCAGGGAATCGAATCGATAGGCGCTTAACGCCTGGGTTACTGGGCGGCGGGAGCGGCGGCCGTGGAGGTCTTGGCTTCCTTCTTCGCGGCGGCAGCGCTCACCTTGACGGTGCTCGCGGTCTTCGCGCCATTCTCCTCGGTGTACTTCACGGTGACCTTCTGATCCTTGGCAACGTCAGCGATGGCGACGTCCTTCTTGCCCTGGCTGATCTTGGTGGTCGGGGCCAGGGTGAAGGTCTCTTCGCCCTTGGCGTTCTTCACCACGAGGGTGTTGGCGATCGCGTCGCTGGAAACCACGGTGCCGGAGAAGGTCTTGGCCTTGGCGGGCTTGGCCGCGGGAGCGGCTTTGGCCTCGGCTGCAGGCGCGGCTGCGGGAGCGGCTGCGGGAGCGGCTGCGTCGGCGGCGAACGCGGAAGCGCTCAAGGACAGGGCGGCGACCACGGCCAACTTGGAAAGGGATTTGAAGTTCATCTGGATCTCCTTGGATGGATGATTTGGTAAACGGCCAGGATCCACTCCGGATCAGGTCGAATCACGCGGGATTAACATTGCAAAGACGGTGCCACCCGGAAGAGGAGTCGAGACCTGCCGAATCGGGATTTTTCATGGGGACGAGGGTCCGGATGGCTCCCGGCGGGAGCCGATAACCCATATGGGTTATCCAGGCACCCCAAAACGTCAGATTCCCTTGAGTCCGAATTTCATGGCGCGGTATTGGAAGGTCCGATAGGTCATTCCCAGGAGCTTGGCCGCATCCGCCATGTTTCCCTGGGAACGGGACAGCGCCTGACCGAGCAGGTTCTTCTCCCAGTCCTCGAAAACCAGCCCGGTCGGGGGAATCTCGAAGGCCCGGTTTTCGCCGGGGCGGGTGCCGCCTTCCCGTGAACCTTCGCGCAGCTCGAAAGGAAGGTCCGCAGGGGTGATTTCAGCGGCCTTGGTCAGCACTGATACGCGCTCCATTACGGCCTGGAGCTCCCTTACGTTGCCCGGCCAATCGTAAGCCACCAGCAGCCGCAAAGCCTCCGGTTGGATGGTCTTTGGACGGGGGGACTTCGTCAGGAAATGGCGGATCAGAGCGGGGATGTCCTCCTTCCGATCGCGCAGTGGAGGGATGACTATGGGAATGACGTTCAGGCGATAGAAGAGGTCTTCCCGGAAGACGCCTTGGCGGATGGCTTCAGCGAGATCCTTGTGGGTGGCGGCTATGACCCGGATGTCGATGGGAATGGTGACGGTTCCGCCCACGCGGCGGATCTCGCGCTCTTGCAGGACGCGCAGGAGCTTGGCCTGGGTGCTCAGGGACATGTCCCCCACCTCGTCCAGGAACAAGGTGCCGCCATGGGCCGATTCGATGAGGCCGATCTTGCGCGCGGCCGCGCCCGTGAAGGACCCCTTCTCGTAGCCGAACAGCTCCGTCTCTAACAGGGTTTCCGGAAAGGCCGCGCAGTTGATCCCCAGCATGGGCCGCGCGCCGCGCGCGCCCTGCAGGTGAACCAGCCGGGCGATGCGCTCCTTGCCCGTACCGCTCTCCCCCCGCACCAGGACCGTGGCGTCGCTCTGGGCCACCATGGAAACCATTTCCAGGATGTTCTTCATGGCTCCGGACTCGGCCACCAGGCCTTCCGCCAGGCGTCCGTGCAACTCCTGGCGCAGGCGCTTGCTTTCCGCGCGCAAGGCGTATTTTTCGGCCGCCCTCTCGGCGACCAGGAGCAACTCCTCCTTTTCCAGGGGCTTGGTCAGGTAATCGTACGCGCCCAGGCGCATGGCCTTGACGGCCGTATCCACCGTGCCGAACGCCGTGATCACCACCACTTCGGGCGAAAGCTCCAGGCGGGACAAGGCCTCCACCAGGGCCAGGCCCCCGCGGCCCGGCATCTTCAGATCCGTAAGGACCACATCAGGCTGGAAATCGCCCACGGTCTCCTCCGCCTGATCCGCCGATTCCGCCACCGCGATGCGATGCCCCGCGGCCTTGAGGATGTCGGCCATGATGCGCCTTTGCGCGGCCTCGTCGTCCACGATCAGGATCTTGGCCATGTCAGGCCTCCGCCGGAAGGGTGATTTCCATGGTGAGTCCGCCTTCGGGATTGTTGCGGGCGGAGATGCGCCCGCCGTGTTCTTCAAGGATGCGCCGGACCAGGGCCAGGCCAAGGCCCGTGCCTCCGTCGCGCTTGGTGAAATAAGGCTCGAAGATGAGATCGAGGTTCCCCGTCTCCACTCCCTTGCCGTCGTCGGCGATGGTGAAGATGAGATTGTTCCCGGAATCGGTGCCGGCGCGGATGGCGATGGATCCGCCCGGGCCCACGGCTTCGATGGAGTTCAGGAGAAGGTTGAGCAGCACGAGGCGGAACTGCTCCTGATCCGCGTTGAGGTAGAGCCCGTCGGAACAATGGCAATCGAACCTGATGCCCTTGGTGGCGAGTTGTTGTTTGACCATGACCTCCACCTGATCGATAAGCCCCGCCAGGCGGAAGCGTTCCTTGCGCAGTTTGTGTGGGCGGCCCAGGGCCAGGAAGTCCCCGACCACATGGTTCAGGTGCTTCACTTCGGATTTGAGCGAGGATACCAGTTCCAGGTAGTCGATGCGGCGCTGGGCGTCTTCAGGCCGGAACTGATCCCCCAGGTGATCCGCGGTGAGGTTGATCAGGTTCAAGGGGTTGCGTATCTCATGGGCCAAGGTCGATGCCAATTCGGCGAGGATGGCCTGCCTTTCCATGTGGCGCAAGCGGTCCTCCAGGATCTTCTGTTCCGCGAGCTTGGTGATCATGGCATTGAACGAGGAGGCCAGCCGGCCCATCTCGTCCGTTCCCAGGCCGTTGATCTGCACGGTGAGATCCCCGAAGGCGACCTTTTCCG
>JAQBPO010000030.1 GCA_028287465.1 Fibrobacterota bacterium | reverse complement strand
TCCCGTTTCCCCGGTAAATCTGGAATGGGGGGCAGGTCAGCCGGGTTTGGCGCCCAGGCTTCCGGGAGTGGTGACGAGCTTGGTCTTGCCGGGTTTGGATCCCCAGCCCAGTTTCAGTCCGATTCCGGCCAGGAGCATGAATGCCAGTTCCCCCCCCACGTAGGCGAACAACTTGGTGGCCGCTCCCGTGGTGAAGCCGTAGGAATGCAGGCCCACGTTCAACAGGTTCACGCCGAACCAGGCCAGGCTCACCACGATGGCGCCGAACACCGAGCCCAGGGCCAGTCCGGGATTGCGGATATAGCCCCAATGCTTGGCATGCAGCATGATGATGCACCAGATCACGATCAGGAGGGCGCCGTTCTCCTTCGGGTCCCAGCCCCAGAAACGTCCCCAGCTCTGGTCCGCCCAGATGCCGCCCAGCACGGTTCCGATGAAGGAGAACAACAGGCCGAAGCACAAGGTTCCGTACACCATCTTCGCGATTTCCTTAAGGCGCTCGGATTTCTCCGAGTCGCCGCGCTCGGGCCGGTCCGGACCGCCGGGGATGAGGGCGCGGATGAGCCAGACATGGCCTATGGCGCCGGCCAAAAGGCAGGCGGAATACCCGATGGTCACGCATACGACGTGGGTGGAAAGCCAGAAATTGCTGTTGAGCACGGCCACCAGCATCTTCATGGTATCGCCTTCGGCCGCGTAACGGTTGGCGATGGACAGGAGGATCACGCCCAGCATGGAGGCGGACAGGAGGCCGATGGCCTTGCGGTTGAAGCGTTCGATGAACAGGGCCGCCAGGATGGAGACCGCCGCCACGAAGGGGAAGGTCTCGTAGAGGGAAGTCACCGGCGGACGCTTCATGATGATGATGCGCGCCACGATGCCGACGATGTGGATGGCATACCCCGCCAGGAACACGTATAGGGATGCATGGTAGAGCCAGGGTTTCCGCGCCAGGAAGAATCCGAAGACGCCCAGCAGGGCCAGCCAGTAGAGCACCAGGGCCCAGTAATAGGGCTCGCCCTTCTGGTACAGGATTTCCAGGGGGAAATGGGTTTCGGACATCTGCTCGTAGGCGCGGTTCTGGATGGATTCGAGGTATTCCCCGATCCCCTTTTCGAATCCCGCCTGGTCGCCTGAACGGTAGGCCGCGATGGCGGCGCTCCAGCCGGACAGTTCCTTGTGGAAGGATTGCAATTGTTCCGGCGAGGCCACCATTTCCGGCGGGCTGACCCAGCCCGGAACGCCGAGGGTGGCGGCGGTGGCGGGCGGGATGGGGAAGATGCGGAATGGCGAGGGGTGCAGGGACTGGGAATTCATGTACATGGCCTGGGACAGGGAGATGATTTCCCTTTCCATGGGCGTGCGATCCGCCTCGCCGCGGTTGCCGATGCCCTCGAGCACCTTGGCGATGGCCTGGGCGCTCGTCATCAGGTCCCAGAAGGAATACTCGGGGACGTCAGCCTTGAGTTCCAATTGCTTGCGCGTTTTCGGCAGCTTCACCGCATAGACGGGGCTGGGCAGGGAGAAGGAAAAGGTACGGGTGAGGTTCACGAATTCGACCAGGTTGCCGAAGATGCGCAGGACCTCCTTCTGCACCAGGTCCCGTTTCTCGTCGGGAAGCGCGTTAGCCTTCTCGGCCAGCTCCTGCAGCTTGGGCAGGGACTTCTCCAACTGCTTGAAGGTGTATCGCCGGTGCTTCTCCGCCGCGATGCCCAGGGCCTCGGCCACTTCGGGATTGTTGATCAGGAAAATCCGGTAGTCGCCGGACAGCTCCGGGGTCATCAAAATGCGCGCCATCACCTGCATCGCCGACTGCTTCTCGTAGGTGGTGCGGCCCGAGAACTGCAGGAGCAGGTGCCGGGCGTAGGTGATCATGGGCTTGAGGCGGCCTTCATGCAACACCGGCACCGATTCCAGGGCCTTCACGTTCGATACCGAGGAAGGCGGGGCGGCGGGCATGGGAGGGAGCAGGGAAGGCATGCCGGTGCGGCCATGGGGCCCCATTCCGCCCGCGCCGGAAGCGGAGGCATCCGGGCCCGATACCGCGGGATGACCGTCGGGCAGGGCTCCGTCCCCGCCCATATCCTCGGGGTTCACGACCGTGACGCCGGGATCCACGGAGGCCCTGGTTCCCGCGCCGGACTTGGCTTCATTGAACAGGGAATCGAATTTGCCGTCCGACAGGGCGGTTGCCGGCGGGGAAAGCCCCAAGACCAGGGCCGCGGCCAGGGCCAGGAACGGGGTGGACGTCGAAGTCTTCATGGGTTGCTCGTTTTCGCGGATTCCCGGCGGATGAAGGGGATGAGCTTGATGAGGAAGTGAAGCAGCAGTCCGCCGAACACGACCAGGCTGGAGACGTAAGGCATCACGCGGCCCGGATTGGTCACCACGGCGAAGGTGGATTTCTCCGCCATGCCCTGGGCCTGCGCATAGGAGGCCTGGAAGAAGGTGTAGCCCGCATGCCGCAGGGGATTGTTCATCCATACCTTGATCGGGCGGCTGGTCCCGCCTTCGGACAGGTCCGCGTAGCTTTCGAAGCTGCTGGGGATGTCCGTACCGGGATGGACGTTCTTGACGAAGTCCGTCAGGTGCAGGGAGAAGTCGAGGGGGTAATGCTTGAGGCGCAGTTGCGCGAAGACCCGCTTCCCGTCCAAGGCGATGTTGAGCGGATTCAGTTCCTGGCCGTAGAGCAGCACTTCCCGATCGGGCTTGCCCTGCTCGCTCAGGGTGAAGATGACGCCGGGGGCGTTCTGGGTCACTTCCTTTTCCGGTTTCCGTTGTTCCAGCATGCCGATGCCGGAACCGTTGATATAGGTCGGCCCGTTGGTGGCCTTGGTGGTGAACGCGTCGCTGTTCGGGTAATAGGAGCGCACCTTGATGCGCGCATGGTACGGGGTCACTTCCAGCTCGCGGCCCGGCTTGAGCGCGGACTCGTCGTAGGCGAAGACGCGGTTGCTGTCGCCGTGGGACTCCCAGAACGCCAGCTCATGCTCATGGTAGGACGTGGTGAAATGCCCGGTCTCGCCTTCCGCAAGGGTCAATTGGGATTCCACCGCCATCATCTGGGTCACGAACCCGCCCACCAGGAGGGCCATGATTCCGAGATGCACGATCCACAGGCCGAGGCGGTTCCAGCGCACCTGGAGATGCACGGCCATCATCACCGCGAGTTGGATCGACAGGACCCAGAGGGCGATGCTCGCGCCCGGCAGGGGGAAGAAGCCCCCGATCAGGACGAACCCGTATCCGAAATAAAGCTTCTGCGCTTCGAAGAGCCCGTGGTCCGCCTGGTAGAGGGTGCCGAAGAAAATGAGGGCGAAAAGGATGAGCAGGGAGACGAGGGTTATGAGGGGATGGAGGACGGCCTTGGTGACCGGATGGCGCGCGGCCTTCTGGCGCCAGGAGACGTTGCGGCCCGGGTCCACGGGTGCGTATCCGCGCTGGTCTCGGGGCCTGGAAGCGGGCGAGGACGGGGAAGCGGCGGAGTCGCTCATGACTTGGGCCCTTCGATCTTGAGGGACTTGCAGAAGGCCTGCACCATGGGCTTCTGGACCGCGACCTTGGCGTGCTCGCCCATGGCCTTGACGAACACGGTGTAGTCGGCGGTCTGCACCACCGCGCCGTAAATGGTCTTGGACTGGGTCATGTCCCCGGAGAGCTTGTCGGTAAGGTCCACGTACATGCCTTCCTGCCCGGTAGCCGTCCTGAAATGGGCCGCGGCCTTGATGAACTCCGCCATCTCCTCCGGGTTCATCTTGAGGCCCACCTGTCCCATCCAACGATTGATATTGGCTTCCAGGCCGCCCGCGTCACCGGCCAACTGCACCACGGACACGTCCACGGCATTGGGGTCGAGTTCGCCCGTATTCGCCAGGGAAGGATCCTGGGCCGCGAAGCTGCCGATGCGCATGGCGCTGGCGGAATCCTTGATCACCCATCCCTCAGGTAGCTTCCAGGTTACCTTTATGTCGACCGGGCTCGTGTTCATTCCGGGCATCCCTGCGCCCATGCCTCCCGGGCCTCCCATGGCCCCCATGGGACCGCCTGCCATGGCAGGGGCGGCCAGGGGCTTGAAAGCCACTTCCGAGTAGGTCCGGGGCCGGGTATCTTCGCAGCCGAGCAGGCACATGGAGGCGATGGCCAAGGGGACCGCGACCAAAAATGGCGATTTCGCGGTGAAAACGCGAAAAGTGGAACGGAAAAGGAATGGATTCATGGGCGTAAAAGTAGAAAATGCACCGGATCGGGGAAATCGCCGGCATTGGCCGCTTTGGCAACCGGCAGGGTCAGAATCGCCTGTGGCTGCTGGTATTGGGGGTGTCCTGACCGCTTCCCGGGATGTGGATAGAATATGCGTCTAAACTTTTTTTCCGCTCCCTTTCAGAGATCGTATTCACCCAACCCGCAAACCGTTCTCCTTTCTTTATATGTGGATAGTGTTGAAAAGAAATTTGATTGTCGACCCCCCTTTTTTGGCTATCGTTCTAGCCTCCAACCCCCCCATCCGGACCCCCTCCGGTACCCCTCCAGGCTAAGTCCTTGTAATTTCTCATTCTAGCCTCATTCCACAACATCTTGTGGTGTCCAGAAAAAAAAGCCCACGATCTGGTTGCTAACGTATTTTAAAAACACTACACTTCACCACATCGACAAGTTGTCAAAGGTCGCCAGCGCCCAAAAGTCCTCCAGCGAGGGCGACGGGGAAGCGGGTCGGACTTTCGGCGGGGACAAACAGGAAATTCGGGACAAGCAGGAAGAGGAGTGAAGTACATGAGCATGACCATGGTGGATAGGGAGTCGGTGCGCACGATGGATGCCGTCGGCACGGTGGTGACGGGTCTTGATCCCACGAAGTACCAGATCGAACGCCGCAACGGCTCGGTCGTCAGCTTCAAGGGCGAGAAGATCGTCACGGCCATCACCAAGGCATTCCTGGCCCAGGAAGGGCTCGAACGCGCCACGGCGCGCATTTCGGAAGAGGTCCAGCACATCGCCGACCTCGTTTTCGCGGCCTTGGCCAAGCGCCGCCCCAACGGCGGCACCTGGCATATCGAAGACATCCAGGACCAGGTCGAACTGGCCCTCATGCGCGTCGGCCGCCCCGAAGTCGCCAAGCGCTACGTCCTCTACCGCGAGGAGCGCGCCCGCGCCCGCGAGGCCTCCAAGTCCGGCGCCGTGCCGGTCCAGGCCCCGGCCATCGAATACACGGTTACGGATGCCAAGGGCAACGTCAAGCCCCTCAACCGCTCCCGCCTCGAGGAAGTCATCAAGGAAGCCTGCGTCGGCTACACGGACGTGGTCTCGGAAGAGCGCATCCTCAAGGAAGCCCTCGCCAACCTGTTCCCCGGCATTCCCGAGAAGGACGTCAGCAAGGCCATGGTCATGGTCGCCTGCGCCCATATCGAAGAAGACCCCGCCTGGAGCTTCGTCACCGCCCGCATCCTCATGGACGATATCCGGGACGAAGTGCTCGGCGAGCGCCTGACCCAGGCCCAGATGAGCAAGCGTTATGCGGGCTACTTCGGCGAATACATCCAAGAGGCCGTGGACGCACAGCTCCTCGACAAGCGCCTGCTGGAGTTCGACCTGGATCGCATGGGCCGGGCCCTCAAGCCCGAGCGCGACCTCGGCATCACCTACCTGGGCCTCAAGACCCTCGTGGATCGGTATTTCGTGCACCTCGAGGACGGCCGGACCATCGAACTGCTCCAGGCCTTCTGGATGCGCGTGGCCATGGGCCTCTCCCTGAACGAAGTGGACCGCGAGAAGCGCGCCATCGAGTTCTACGAAATCCTTTCGGCCTTCCGCTTCACCAGCTCCACGCCCACCCTGTTCAATTCGGGCACCCTGCACTCGCAGATGTCCTCCTGCTACCTGACTACGGTCCCGGACGACCTGGGCGGCATCTTCGGCGCCATCAAGGACGACGCCATGCTTTCCAAGTTCGCCGGCGGCCTGGGCAATGACTGGTCCAATGTCCGCGGCCTGGGCGCCCATATCAAGGGCACCAATGGCAAGAGCCAGGGCGTCATCCCCTTCCTGAAGGTGGCCAACGACACCGCCGTGGCCGTGAACCAGGGCGGACGCCGCAAAGGCGCCATGTGCGCCTACCTGGAAACCTGGCATATGGACATCGAGGAGTTCCTGGAACTCCGCAAGAACACCGGCGACGATCGCCGCCGCACCCATGACATGAACACGGCCAACTGGATCCCGGATCTGTTCATGAAGCGCGTGATGGCCGAAGGGGAATGGACCCTGTTCAGCCCCAACGAGGTGTCCGATCTCCATGACCTGTACGGCCAGGATTTCGACAAGCGCTATAAGTTCTACGAAGAGGAGGCCCGCAACGGCCGCATCAAGACCTTCAAGAAGATGAGCGCCCTTGCCCTCTGGCGCAAGATGCTCACCATGGTCTTCGAGACCGGCCATCCCTGGATGACCTTCAAGGATCCGTCCAATGTCCGTTCGCCCCAGCGCCATGCCGGCGTGGTCCACAGCTCCAACCTGTGCACGGAAATCCTGCTCAATACCAGCGAAGCCGAAATCGCCGTCTGCAACCTGGGCTCCATCAACATGGTGAACCATATCAAGAACGGCAAGCTGGACGAACAGCTGATGGGGGAGACTGTCGGCATCGCCATGCGCATGCTGGACAATGTCATCGACCTGAACTACTACCCCGTCGTCCAGGCCCGCAACTCCAACCTGCGCCATCGCCCCGTAGGCCTGGGCATCATGGGTTTCCAGGACGCGCTCTACGAGCTCGGCATCGCCTACTCCTCGGACAAGGCAGTCGAATTCGCGGACAAATCCATGGAGGTGATTTCCTATCATGCCATCCTGTCCAGCTCCAAGCTGGCCAAGGAACGCGGCACCTACCCGTCCTACCAGGGCTCCTCGTGGTCCAAGGGCCTGCTGCCCATCGACACGGTGGAAATCATGGCCGCCGAACGCGGCGAACCCATCCTGATGGACAGCAAGTGCAGCCTGGACTGGGGTCCCGTCCGCGAGCATATCAAGCTCTGGGGCATGCGCAACTCCAATACCATGGCCATCGCCCCCACGGCGACGATCTCCAATATCATCGGCGTCTCGCAGTCCATCGAACCCACCTACAAGAACCTCTATGTGAAGAGCAATCTTTCCGGCGAGTTCACGGTCATCAACAACTACCTGGTGGAAACCCTGAAGAAGCTGGGCCTCTGGGATCAGTCCATGGTCGACGACCTGAAGTATTTCGACGGCGAGCTGGCCGAGATCAAGCGCATCCCCGAGGAAGTGAAGAAGACCTTCCTCACCTCCTTCGATATCGAGCCCAAGTGGCTCATCGCTTGCGCCATGAAGCGCCAGAAGTGGATCGACATGGGGCAGAGCCTCAATCTGTACATGGCCCAACCGTCCGGCAAGAAGCTGGACACCATGTACAAGCTGGCCTGGCAGGCCGGTCTCAAGACCACGTATTACCTGCGTTCCTTGGGGGCCACCAACGCAGAGAAGTCCACCTTGGACAAGACCCGCGGCGTCAACGCCGTTCCCTCGGGGGACGTCATGGCCGGTCCGGCCAACGGCAACCCCAACGGGAAGTCCAAGGAAGAGGCCTTCGCCGAAAAGGCCATAAAGCCCAGCATCGTGAAGGAACCGCTGGACAAGATCCAGACGGACAAAGTTTCGAAAGCGCTCGGTTCGAGCGCCATGGATGCCGCGGCGGCTTCGGCCCGGGCATTGGCCGAATCGGAGGCCGCCTTCGAACTGGCGGCCGCCAAGGCAGCGTGTTCAATTATCAATGGCGAGGAGTGCGAAGCATGTCAATAAGCTGGGACGAAGAATCAGAGACGACGAACAAACCCGGTGCCTTCAGCGGCACCACCCAGATGAACCAGGCGACGGTGGATTCCGAGGCGCCCGTGGCGTCCCGCGCGCCCGCCCCGGTCACGGCCCATTCGGTTGCGTCGGGTCCCTCGCGCATCCAGGTGGTCCAATCCATGCCCACAGCGCCCGTATCGGCCTATATCTCGTCCACGGAATCCTCCGCGGAAACGGCCCTGCGCGCCGCCGCCGCGTCCCTGAACGGCACGGCCAAGCTGGATTCCCTCCTGGGCGAATCCACCGCCCGCGTGCGCGTGGACGAGAAGCGCATCATCAATTGCCGCGCCGATCTCAATCAGCTGGTGCCCATCAAGTACCAGTGGGCATGGCAGAAGTACCTGGACGCCTGCGCCAACCATTGGATGCCGCAGGAAATCAACATGTCCCGGGACATCGAACTGTGGAAGAGCAATGAGCTCAGCGAGGACGAGCGTCGCATCGTCAAGCGCAATATGGGCTTCTTCTCCACCGCCGATTCCCTGGTCGCCAACAATATCGTGCTGGCCGCCTACAAGCATATCACCAATCCCGAATGCCGCCAGTACATGCTGCGCCAGTCCTTCGAGGAAGCGCTGCATACCCATGCCTATCAGTACATCATCGAGTCCCTCGGCCTGGACGAGTCCGAGATCTTCAATATGTACCACGAGGTGAATACCATCCACGGCAAGGATGCCTTCGAGATCTCGCTCACTCGCGAGATGCTCAAGCCGGACTTCGAGACGGAGACCTTCAAGGGCGCTCAGACCTTCCTGGAGAACCTCATCGGCTACTACGTGATCATGGAAGGCATCTTCTTCTATTCCGGGTTCGTGATGATGCTCTCGTTCCAGCGCCAGAACCGCCTCCCGGGTTCCGGCGAGCAGTTCCAGTACATCCTCCGCGACGAGACCATGCACATGAATTTCGGCATCGACGTGATCAACCAGATCAAGATCGAGAACCCGGACCTGTGGACCCCGGCCGTCAAGGAGAAGTCCACGGAACTCATCCGCAAGGCGGTGGAACTGGAAATCGCCTACGCCAAGGACACCATGCCCCGCGGCATCCTGGGCCTGAATGCCGGGATGTTCGAGGATTACGTGCAGTACGTGGCGGATCGCCGTCTCGAGAAGATCGGTCTGCCGAAGGTGTATAACGCTTCGAACCCGTTCCCCTGGATGTCCGAGATCCTGGATCTGAAGAAGGAGAAGAACTTCTTCGAGACCCGGGTGACCGAATACCAGACGGGCGGCGCGCTGAGCTGGGAGTAGTTTCGAAACGCAGTCGGTAACGGAAGATTCTAGGAATGTGGGGCCCGCGGAAGCGGGCCTTTTTTTGTCGGAATGGAATGGTCAAGAAGCCGTAAGGCGGACTGGATGGGATTATGGAAACCGTATTGGCGCAGCCATGAAGCCCCGATGGGGATTGATCCTGGCCATCCTGATCCCGGCGGCTTTTCCGAAAAGCGAAGTGCCGTTCAAGGCCAAGGTCGGATTCGGCATGGGAAACGGCTATGGCCTTTTCGGCGGCTCCGCCGAACTCGAAGCCCTCAGGGTGGCGGCCATCATTGAAGCGGGAAAAACGGAAAACGAGGTCATGAGTTGGAGTCTGGGACTCCGATATTACCTCGGCCCTGCCGATTGGAAATTCCGTGTGCATGCGACCGCCGCCTACTCGACCATTCACGACTACGGATATACGATTGACTCGGCGGGACTTCATCATGAGCCGTCGTACGGGTCTTCCGGAATGGCGGGTTTCGATTACGACCTGGGCGCGCCGTCCGGATTCCTCCTTACGGGCGGACTTGGAGTGACGACGCACGGCCGTTACTCGGAAAAAATGAAATCCGATTTCAAGGCCGGCGGCAGATCGCTTCCGAGCTCGAGGAACTGGTTGATTTCCGAGATTGGATTCAAATACCAATTCTAAGGCGGATGAGCGGCCGATTTCGGGTTATATCGCTCTTGCTTACCCAAGGTCGCTGCCGATGCCCAATGGGAGCCCTCCGGGGGCGCGCCTTCCGGCATCCCCCTCCGGGCGGTGCTCGCGGTTCATCTCCACGTTATACGGACCAAAATAAAAAAGGAAAAAAATGAAATCGGTTTTGGCAGTAATGGTCCTTTGGATGAATCTCAATGCGTCAAGCCAGGTCGCCAAACCAGGATGTCACTGGGTCGAAATCAAAGAAATCAATGCGAGAATAATGGTTCCGGATGGCTGGAGTTCAAAAAAGAAGTCGGAAAAGAAAATCATTGCCATAGAAGTTGTTCCGTCAGGTCCAAACATAGGTGATTCGGCTAAATCACTATACAGAATGGAGATTAAAAAGGGCTTAGCGAAAAATTCAATCGTCGAAGTAGCGAAACTATTCGTTGAATCAGCAAGAAGAAAAGAAACTAAAGATGCGCAGGAACTTGATGAGCAGCAATACGGAAAGATGAAAACGTTTTCTCTTGTGGTGCAATACCCATCCCAATCGATTGAGGGATACCAAAGGTCGGTAGCACGCTCTGCGATTGCCAACCCGACTACAGGCACATTAGTGCTTGTAGATTTTGATATCCCAGGGGATGAGATCAAAAAGGTCGCGCCAATGGGAAACTATCTTTTCCGAGAATCCGTTTTTGACGATGATTATTGATGAGTTAAACATGAATTCGATTGGAACAATATGGAAACGCGATGCCATTAAAAATCGCTCATGCCGTCCGTATTGGCTTTTGAACTACAATGAACGGGGAATGTGGAAGAGACCAAGAAAACACGAATGATGTCATTTCAGCTCCGGGATCGAAGATGAACAGGATTGAGGAAAAATGACCTTGAGCAACGCGCAAATTACCGGGCGAATCATTACGCAAGTAGCCCTGTTCCTAATCAGTGGAATCGGGATGTTCGGCGGATCGCTTCAAATGTTCCTGGGCCAACCCGCCACTTCGCCCCGTTTGGACAATGTCCACCGCTTCATGGCCGGTATCTACCTTTCGATGGGAATCATATCCCTTTGGGCCGCGATCACCATAAGACAGCAAGGCGATCTGCCTTACCTGATTTCCCTGGGGGTCCTGCTTGGCGGCATCGGAAGGCTGGTTTCCATCCGGAAGGTCGGTCTGCCTGAGCCGAAAAAAGTGTGGATCGGATATTTGATCCCGGAGTTGACCTTCCCCTTTATCATCTCGGTGGGCCACTACCTCAGTAGATGAATGGGCTCGGACCTGTCAGGGCAGGACGAGCTTGCGTATTTGCAGCTGATTGCCCATCCGGAATCGCAGCAAATGCACGCCCCGCAGGCCGGCCACCCGGAATTCCTGCTCCCCCGGTTCCACGGAAAAGGAGAGATTCCGTTCGCCACCCACTCCAAGGATAGAGGCCTGGAAAGCTTCCGTTCCTGGATTTGAAATCCGGAGCAGGTCGCCCCTCAGATGGAATGCCGGGCCCGGGAGGGAGCCCTCGCTTGGCTGGTGGGTCGGTGTCCCACTCAAGGTGAAGGTAGCGGTCGCTACGTCGCTGGTCACGAACCCTTTCCGGATGGTGATGGCCTTGAGCGTGGTCGAGGCCATCAGAATCAGGCCGTCCTTGTAGACTGGAGACATGGGTCCGGGATTCGACCCATCCAGGGTATAGTAGATGGCCGAGCCCGTAATGGCCGCTTCCAGGGCCACCTTCACCATCGAATCGAACTTCCCACCCGTAGGAGTAATGAGAGGGGACACCAGCTTCCCACCCGGGATAAAAGGACGGATCTTGATATTGCGGAACCAGACCCGCAATCCGCCGCCATGGTCCTGCATGCCGATTAGGCCGGATGGGTGCCGGGCCCAGGTATCGCGGCTATCGGGACAGAGGTCGTAATACTTGCTGAATCGGAATCGCTGAACCCAGTCCGAATCGCCCAAGGTATACTCCGCCACCTTTTCCCCGTTGAGCCAATTCTCGATGAGGGCGCCGTTGGCCCAGATGGCGCCCCGGTTCCATTGATCGAAGGGCTTGGCCAGGGCCACGTAGGGGGAGCCGGTCCGGCCGTCCTTGACCGTGGGGTGGAGATCATAATCCGAAGCCGTGCGCTTGATGGGCATGGCCGTTTCACCAGGCATATGACCCAGGGCGGAGCGATCGTCCCCGTTGACGTCATCCAGGATGGCGTATTCCGATCCGCTGCATTGCCGATTGGCGCCGCTCACCCGGAAGAAGATCCCGCTATTGCCCTTGATGCTGAGCTTCCATTCCATGGACAGTTCGAAATCGGAGTAGGATTCCCTGGTGAAGAGTTCGCTGCCCGGGGAACCGGGAGGATTGGCGAGGGCGCCATCCTCGACGATCCAGGTATTGGCGGTGCCGTTCAGGCCGGTTCTCCAGTGGGCATCCTTGTCGCTGCCGTCGAAAAGCGATTGCCAACCCGCGGCCTTTTCCGCCGCGGAAAGCCTGTTGAGCAGGGAATCAGGAGTCTGGGCGAAGGTGGGGAACGTGGCCAAGGCAGCCGGTAAGGCGATCCTCAAAACCGCCAGAACAGGGTTCACGGATCGCAGGGCAAAGGGCGATGAATGATATTTGCGCTTTTTCATGACCGGCTCCGATCCCGCTCAGGAATAATAGTTACGGGTAGGGTTTACGCATCTATTTGTATAAAATGCGCGCTTGCGTTTTTTAGCGGGCATTCCGCCGCTTTTGGGCGATCGGTGGCCGCCATGCCGCCTTACCTTACCTGCATACGGCGATACGGGAAAAGCTTTGGGGGGATCATGAAGTCAGCAGGCAAAGGTTTTTGGTTCGGGTCCGGAATGGCCCTGGCTCTGGCCGCGGGGGTGTCGGCGGCCCCGATTCGAGTAGTGATTTTCAATACCTGCGGACCCAGCAGCTTTGTCCATCCCATCGCGCAGCAGACGCCTCTCCTCAAGACCATGTTCAAGGATCCCGCGGCGGCCAACCTGCAGTTCCCGCTCATCCCGAGCGAGGGATTCACGGTGGATTCCGTAGGCGTGGCGACCAACGGAACGACCGCCGACGGACATAATCTAATCCTGGCCCTGCCCACCCATGACGTCGTCATTTGCGCCAACAATACCGACTTTTCCAAGTTGTTCACGACCACGGATCAATTGGCGTTCCAGGCCTGGATAGCCAAGAAGGGGCATGGGGTGGTGGCATTCCACGGAGCGAGCGATGACAACGGCATCTGGCTTTGGAAAATGAGCTTCTTCGGAGCCAAATTCAACGGGCATTCGAGCGGGAAGGCATCGGTACTCGCGGATTCGACCCCGAAAAACGTTTCGGATCCCGATTTCCAGATGATCAATGCCGGTCTTACCAAGCTCACAACGGTCGATGATGAATGGTACAGCTTCCAGGCCAACCCCCGTGATCTTCCGGGACTCCACGTCTTGAGCACCCTCGATGAAGGGACCTACACCGTGGGGAACAAGATGGGCGACCATCCCATCAGTTGGTTCCGCGCCCCTCCGGACAGCGGGCGGTTCTATTATACCGGCGCCGGACATGACTGGAAGTATTTCAAGGACACTTATTGGCTGAGAAGGCAGGTCTATAACGCCGTATTGTGGGCATCCGGATACGTGCCGCCCGTAATCGCCGTGGAGGCCAAGCCTGTTGCGGGTCAAAGCGATTTCTCGTCCCAGGGAACCCGATCCTCCCTGACCATCAGGATCAATCGGGATGGAAAGCATACGGTCCAGGTCCGCGGGCTCGATGGCAGGGGCGTGGCCATGGAAAAAGGCGTAGGGATGCGGGAATATACCTTCGGCAATCTGGAGCCTAACTCGGTTTACGCGGTCCTCGTCACCGCGAACGGGAAGACCTCGCGCAGCCTCGTCAAGTTGAGATAGCGGTGTTCGATGGGCCGGAAATCCGCCTTGACAGGGGTTCCCGTCCGTTGTATATTACCAATTAGTTATGCAACTACAAGGTTATGGAATAGCCCTTATGTCCCGCCAGTTGGACGCCACCTTCGCCGCATTGGCCGACCCCACCCGCCGCGCCATCCTGGCCCGATTGGCCGATGGGGAGGCCTCGGTGGTCGAACTGGCCCAACCCTTCGATATGACCCAGCCCGCCATCTCCAAGCACCTCCGGGTTCTCGAGAAGGCGGGTTTGGTATCCCGGGGCAAGGACGCCCAACGCCGGCCCCGTAAGCTCGAGGCCAAGCCCCTGGCGGAGGCCACGGAATGGCTGGAGAACTACCGCAAGTTCTGGGAGGGTCGGTTCAAGCACCTCGATTCCCTGCTCGATGAAATGAAGACGATCCGGAAGAAATCGAAACGCGCCGGTAAAAAGGAGAAGGAATCATGAGCGAAGCAAGGTCCAAGGGTATGGTGCTACGGCGCGTCGGCGCGGTGGGCGCGGGGTTGGTGGCGATTTTCGTCCTCTCCATGGGCACGGACGGCATTCTCCATGCGACCGGGGTCTATCCGCCGGTGGGAGTGAGGATGTCCGATGGGCTGTTCGCCTTGGCCACGGCCTACCGGATCGTTTATGGGATATTCGGCTGCTGGCTGGCGGCGCGGCTTGCGCCCGATAGGCCATACCATCATGCCTGGGCGCTCGCCTTGATAGGGGTCGTTTTCAGCACGGCCGGGACCGTGGCCATGTGGAAAGCCGGGCCGCCCTGGTATAGCCTGGGCGTCATCGCCATGAACCCGCTTTGCGCCTGGTTGGGCGGCCGATTCGCCGCACGGCCGGCCCTCGCCTAAAATCGAATCCGAAGGAGAATGTATGTCAGCCAATCCCGAGAAACGCGATCTCGTATTCACCCGGGTCTTCGACGCCCCTGTCGAAGATGTCTGGAAGCTTTGGACCGAGCCGAAGTTCGTCATGAGGTGGTGGGGGCCGGACCGGTTCACCTGTCCCTCGGCCAAGATGGATTTCCGGGAAGGCGGGACGGCCCATGTCAGCATGCAATCGAAGGAGTGGGGAGAGAGTTTCAGCATCTGGCAGTACCGGAAAATCGTACCCTTGGAACGGATCGAGTTCATCCATAATCTGGCGGACAAAGACGGGAACAAAGTCGATCCGAAATCCGTGGGCATGCCTCCGGACTTCCCCCAGGATCTGCCCTATGTGGTGGCGTTCAAGCGCCTGGGGAAGGACAAGACGGAGATGTCGGTGACGGAATACGGCTGGACCGTGGGCCAGATGATGACCTTGGCCAAGATGGGAATGGAGCAGAGCATCGAAAAGATGGTCAAGGCCCTGGCGGGTCCATAAGGAGGGGTATGCAATTCCTGTTTCTTATCTGTCATGATGAAACCTTCACCCCAACAAACGCCCTGGTCACCAGGATAATCTCTTGGAACGCCAAGATGGCGAAGAAAGGGGTTCTGGTCTATGGCAACCCCTTGCAACCGGCGAGCGAAGCGAAAACGGTCCGCGTGCGCAATAAAAAGGTATCGGTAAAAACCGGGCCCTTCGCCGAATCGAAGGACAAGGTATCCGCCTATGTCCTGGTCGAATGTTCTTCGATCAAGGCAGCGGTCGCGGTCGCGGCTTCGCATCCGATGGCGGCGGTCGCCACCTTGGAAGTGCGTCCGGTCTGGGAAAATATTCCGGGTGCCTTCTGATGGCCTAAGGGACTTTGAATCCAAAGATCGGCATGCGGATTTATTTCTGATTGTCGAGCGCTCCGGGGACGAGTAGTTTAAGCCCGGAGAACGTCCCATGATGTGGCAACGATTGGATAGCCCTGGCCATGAATGGGCCCGCCTTACCGGCCCCGATACCGCCCCGGTCTTGAGGGGCACGGCCGTATTCCTGGAAGGCGCGATCCCCGTCAGGCTGGACTATAAAATCCTCTGCAATTCCCGATGGGAAACCCAAAGCGCCGTGGTCCTGGGATGGATGGGGGACAGGAAAATCAAACTGTATATCGGTAAAACCTCGGATACCGGTTGGCATATGGATGGCCGGTCCGCGCCCCTGGTCCAGGGTTGTATCGATCTGGATTTGGCATTCAGCCCCGCGACCAACCTGCTGTCCATCCGCCGGCTTGGTCTGGAAATCGGCCAAGAGGCCGAGGCGAGGTCCGCCTGGCTGACTTTTCCGGAGCTGGAATTGCGGCCCTTGGGGCAACGAATCCGGCGGCTGAGCGGACACCGTTACGCGTATGAGGCCGATATCGGGTTCTCGACCGAACTGGTAGTCGATGATGACGGGTTCGTGGTCGACTATCCTCCTTTATGGAAGGAAGAGAAAGGGAATCCATGAATAAGACGGCTTCCAGGGACGGCACTCTTATCGCCTATGATATCTCGGGTTCCGGCCCGCCCCTCATCTTGTTCGATGGGGCGTTCTGCAGCCGGAAATTCGGGCCGATGCCGAAGTTGAGCCCGCTCCTGACCGGGGATTTCACGGTCTATGCGTATGATCGGCGGGGAAGGGGCGATAGCGGGGATACCAAGCCGTATGCCATCGAACGGGAGCTGGAGGATTTGGACGCCATGATCCAGGTTGCGGGCGGTTCGGCCTTCGTCTTTTCCATATCCTCGGGCGCCATGCTCGCTCTTCTTGCCGCGGCCAGCGGACTCAATATCGGAAAACTCGCGGTTTATGAACCTCCGTACAGCATCGGCACGCCGAAGCATAAGCCTCCCGCCGATCATACCGCCCAGCTTACCCGTCTCATCGAAGAGGACCGCAGGGGCGAGGCGGTCAAGTTCTACATGACCCGATTGATCGGCATTCCCGCCATAGTGCCGGGCATCATGCAATTCCTCCCGATGTGGAAGGGAATGAAGGCGAATGCGCCGTCGCTTCCTTATGACTCCGCCGTGGTCGGGGATTTCAGCCTGCCGGGCGCCATGCTCAAGCGGATCCGGATCCCGACCCTGGTGATGGGAGGCGAAAAGAGCCCGGAGATGTTGCGCAAGGCCGTCCGCGCGGTCGCCGAAACCGTCCCGGACGCGAAGCTGCAAGTGCTCCCGAAACAGACGCACAATGTCGCGGCGAAGGTTCTGGCGCCGGCCCTGGCGGATTTCTTCAAGGCTTGAAAGCCTTCAGGGCCTCCGCATCCGCCGCGAACAAGGACGGCCCCGGATACTGCCTTCCCGCGTTGACCCCCAGGTTGGGCGCCTCGTAGAACGGAACCTGTTCGTTATTGGTCCACGATTCGATCATCGCTCCCGCCTTGGTCATCGCCTGCCAATGGGACCCTTCCGCCGTCTCCCGATCCCAATTGAATTGGAATACCGTTGCGGGTCCCGTGGCGGTCGTCGCGGTCATTGAATAGGGCAGGAAATCCTGGAAGGTTCCCCCCTCCGTCGTCTGTTTCCGCATCACGTTCCGGAAGAACACGTTCCTGGGGCCGGTGGCGCCGGACCATTTCCCGGAATGATGTCCCGCTCCGTTCCAGATTGGATACCAGGTCCCTGGTTCCGCGCCGCCCTCGCCTCCGGGTTCCTCGCTGCCGCCGCAATTGCTCATGCAATTGGCCGATCGGTGGAAGTAGGGGACGTTCTGGATATTGTTCTCCATCAGGTTGGCATGCTCCCAGCCCCCGTGCATGTTCAGATCGCTGTCCAGATCGTTCCCGATCACCACGTTGCCGGAGGAGGACCATTGCATGGTCAGGTGCCGGAGGCCGCGTGAGACATTGCCGTAGATGAGGCAATCCCAGGCCCGGGAGAAGCGCAGGTAGCCGTTCCCGCCCTTGCCCTTGTTCCAGCTGCCTTCGAAACGGTTGCGGGCGATCTCGATATTCTTGGCGACTTCGGTGACGATGGGATGCGAGCCCATCATGTCCAGGCGCAGTCCCCGGGCCCAGCAATGGGCCGCCCATTTGAAGACGATGCCGTGCAGGGCGTATTCCGGGGCGATGTTCCCGTAATTGAATACGGCCTCGGCCGGGTCGCCGGCATAGGTGCCTTTTCCATCGAGCCGGGGGAGGCCCTTGAGCTCCAGGGTGGCGTGGAAGTTCTCGAAGCCGACGCCCTGGACGGCCTTTAGGGGCATGACCCGGCTGTAGTATTTGGTTCCGAGCAGGGCGGGGGATCCGTCCGAGGTATTGTTGGCCGGGATGTCGAATTCCAGGGGCGCGTCCACGGTGACGGTCTTGGCGACGGCATCCACGGCTACGATATAATGGACCCTCGCCTTCATGTGCATGTTCTCCCAGTACTCGGTCTGGGTGACGCCCTGCTCCAGGTACATGGTGCGGCTGTTGGCGGCGCCGATCCATAAAAGGCCACCGACCTTGAGGGTGGCCATATCGGTCTTGTTGGCGTCGAGGCGTATGATTCTCTCACCGGCGAGGGCGGCGTACGGCTGGGCCTGGGCCACCCGGATTCCCGATTTCCAATGGAAGTTGATGCTGCCCTGGTAGATATCCTTGCGGTTGAAAGGAGCCGCGGCGAGTTGGCTTTGGTAATCCGGATGCGCTTCGCGGGTCTGCACGCGGAAGAGGCCGCGGCCGGGCCAGAACCATTTCGCGGTATTGCCCGCATCGGTCATTTCATCCAGACCGGGAAGGGTGCCGTCCACGCTGGGCTTGTCGTAGCGGGTCTCGGCGTCCGGGCGGAATACGATGCGGGTGGATTTCGGGTCGGCGGGATCGCTGCCTTTGCCGCGGAGGATGAGGAAATCCTTGTCGACCCAGATCTGCCTTGAGATGTCGATGCGGCCCGAAGGCAGTTCGAGCACGGTGAGATCATTGAAGGCCCCGGCGCCTCCGGTCGCGCTGTCGATGGCGTTCTGGAGGGCGCGGGAATCGTCCTTGCCGTCATCGGGGAGGACGCCGAAGGCTCGGGCATCCACGGTGCGTTTGATAAAGGAGGCGTCCGGCATGCCGAAGCCCAACAGCATGCCCGCGTTCCGGAAGCCGGGCAGGCCTTCTACGCCGGCCAACCTGCCGGGAGGGGTGAATTCGATTCCCGGTGTGGCGACCGATGGGTAGGCGAGGGGGGCGAGCCGGATGGGCGGCAGGCTATCCACCAAGGCCGCCAGGGTGAGGGTGGCCGTGACATAACCCGGAAGGGATACGGTGAGGACATCGCTCGGGACGGAACCTTGCCGGGCGGCGGAAGCGGACGACGCGGCGGCTTTCCCGGCGGCGGATCGGGAAGCGTCGGAATGGGGAACGGGAAGGGCGCTAACCGGGGAGCGTGCGTCTCCGGTCCCTTGGGGTGGCAGCAGGAAGGCCTGGGTGCGGCCTTGGGCCTCCAGGATAAGCCAGGCGATCCGATTGCCTATGACGGTGCGGACGCCGCCCAGATCGGATCGATAGTCGCCCGCGGCCAAGGTGCCCGAGAAGGGTGTGGCCAAGAGCCGTCCCTGGGGAGATCGAAGGGTCATGCGGACCGGACCCGCAACGGAAAGCCTGAAAGCGAACTTGCCTCCATCCCATGGACGCGGCGGGGACAGAACCGGATTGCCGATCCCGAGTTGGCCCTCCGGTACGAACAGGCGGAAACGTCCCTGGTCATCGGTGGAACCGCTTACCGGGCCTGCGGCGGTCCTGGAGTTCCGCAGGGCGACGATGGCCTGGGCGAGGGGCTTACCCGCCTTGTCGGTGACAAGACCCCGCAAATCAACGGCTTGGCCTAGGGAGGCGAGGGGCAGGGCGAGGGCCAGGGTCATGAAGCCGGCGATAATAGGCGCGCAGAGGCGATTCAGGCTCGGAATTGGTAGGGAGATGGGCATGAAGGGGAACTTAAGGGCTTACGGCTGCGGCAAGGGATGGTTTTCCGGCCGGGGCCGATCAAGTTCTTAAACGTGGTTCGATATCCGCCACTGGGTTATGTTTTAATCCCAGAACCCAGCATGATGACCGGACACCCGTTCCCCCTATCGATAACAATAGCTCGCCATGCCTTTAATATCATGGCCTGGACGGCCCTCATGCTGGCTTTTTCGGGATGCATGGAAGACCGGAATGGCGGTTCCATCGATCCGCCCGATGACAAGGGCATTCCCGCCGTTCCCCGGGGTTTCCCGCCGCTTCCCTATCCCTCGGATAACCCGCCCACCGCAGACAAAATAAACCTCGGCCGCCGCCTGTTCTTCGATCCGCGCCTGAGCAGGGACGGATCGGTTTCCTGCGCCACCTGCCATAAGCCGGAAGGTTCCTTCGCCGTTACCGGCCTTTCGTTCAATTTCGGGATCGACGGGCATGCCACCGGACGCAATGCGCCCACCCTGGCCAATGTCGCCTATAATTCATCCTTCTTCTTCGATGGTAAAGCGCCGACCCTGGAGGCGCAGGCCTTGGCTCCGATCATCAGCCCGCTTGAAATGGACATGGATACGGCAAGGCTTCCGTCCCGCCTCGGCGCGATCGGAGCCTACCGGGAATCATTCCCCAAGGCCTGGGGCGACGGTTCCATCACCATGGATCGCATAACCGGATCGATCGCCTCCTTCGAAAGATCGATGTTGAGCGGCGGCTCCCCTTTCGATCGGTTCCTGGCCGGGGACAGCGGAGCGATCTCGGCGGAGGCGAAGCGGGGGAGGGAACTCTTCTTCGGCGGCAAGGCGGCCTGCTTCCGTTGCCATGACGGATTCAATTTCACGGACCGGGATTTCCACAATACCGGATTGGATACCTTCGCTTACGATCCGGGGCGCCGGCTGGTGACGGGCCTGGAAACGGACGATGGCCGATTCAAGACGCCGTCCCTGCGCAACCTTACCCTTACGCCGCCTTATATGCACGACGGCCGGTTCAATACCTTGAAGGAAGTCCTGATCCATTACAATGAGGGCGCCGTTGGCAAACCGAACCGGGATCCCTTGTTGGGTCCCTTGGGCCTGGACGAAGGCGAGATGGACGATCTGATCCGGTTCCTGGAATCGCTCACGGATTCCTCTTTCGCGGCGAATCCGGATTTCAAGGATCCCTGGATCCCCTGAAGGGCTAAGGGATCCGGATCCCGTTGGACAGGAAGTTCCCCCCCGGTCCGATAAAACGGATTGCGGATGGATTGCCTCCCCTTTTCCCCTGGATCGGAACCCTCTCCGTGGACCTTCCGGAAGGGTTCCGTCCCGCATCCCGGGACCGCACCGCCGCTCCGGGGAAAAAGGGATACCGATCATTCCCCTCCAGCACCCACATATTGCGGAAGGCGCCGGCGCTGTCGAGATTCTGCAAGGCGATGTTCACGGCCGAAGCCATCCTCGGGATGATCCGTCCGGGGTGGATGAGGATCCCGTTCTGCCAAACCGTCATCCTGGCCTCGCCGGTATCCGGTCCGACCGGGGTCGTCAGGTGGATATCGTAGGTCTGCCAGGCCATCGGCGGGAAGACCGCCATCACCACCGGCGGGAACATCGACTCGATACCGCCGCACTCTTCGGTACCGGGCTCGCTCCCGAAGGAATCCAGGGTCTGGATCTCCGTGAAGAGGGCGGTTGCGGTCAGGAACCTGAGGCCGCTATTGGCCCGGGCCTGCCCGATGGAAAAGGGCAGGAAGGGTAAACGGAATTCGACATGGAGGGAGAAATTCGAGAAGGATTTCCGGGTCACGGCTTCGCGTTCGAGAGGTTCGAGGAATCCCCCGGCACCCAGTTTCGCATTGGTCCATTCCTCGACCGAACCGCCGCCGAACAGGACCGTCGCGTTTTCCGGGGGCGCCAGGCCCAGGGTGGGGCTGACGCGATCGCGTTTGATCAGGATGAAGGTGTCGCCGGGAGTATTGCCGCCTTTAAGGGAGTCCCCATGGATGACGCCGTGATATTCGTCCCCGATGATTCCGGTCCCTTCAAGGCCCGATTTCCCCGCTGATTCGAAGCGGGTCGTGCCTTGGATGCCCTCACCCGGCAAGCCACCCGGGAAGAACACGACGCGGAATTCGCCGCTTCCCAGAGCGACGACCTGGGCGCCCAGATCGGTTTCGATTCCGGGACGCCGGGCTTTCCCGGAGTACTCGCCTTGAACGGAAAAATCCGAGGCCGGGCTTCGGGATGCGGTGAAAGGACGGGAGGCCCCTGCTTCGGCCGCTATCGCGAAGAGTATGGCCAGGGCCAGTCCCAAGGCAGGTATACTGCGCCCGGGATCCGATGCGGAAATGGAATCCATGCCAGCCCCTGATTGGAAATGACCATGCCTTTGGTTCCCTGGAATCTATATCAAAATGGGAACCCGCCCCTGCGAATCCGCGGGACAAGCGATCTTTCCGTATTCCGGCGGGTGGCATCCGGGTGGATAGCGGAGTCCGGAGTCAGGAATGAAAGGGTTGGGCCGGTACCTTCATCGCCCGCCGCAGCTGCGATAGGACCATGGGGTCGGATTTGAGTCCCAAGCGCGAGGCGAGATCTTCAACCCGCTCTCCATCGGCCGGCGGGTCGACCCCGGCCTTCCTGCACAGGTCTTCCAATACTCGCCTGGCCTTTTCGCGCGTCGGCGCATTGCGCATCGCCAAGAGGAATTTGCCTTGTTCTTCGGGAATCATGGGCCGGCCCTCCCTATTAAGATAAAGACGATCCTTACCCCGGCGGAGGGCACCGAAACCCCTTGCCAATCTGTCCAATCCTCGGCCCACCTTGTGAAAACCGTCGCCTGATCCCGGAATTTGCTTATCTTTTCCGGCTGTAAGTGCGGCACCTGTTACCGGTGCCCACCCGATTCGTTTCCCGCGCCCGCCTTGCATACACGCTCTGTTCCCGGAGGATTTCCTGCCATGAAGTTCCGCACCCTGGTCGTCCCTGTCCTGTTTCCGGTCGTTTCCCTGCTTGTCGGCTGCTTGCGTCATGGCGATGAGGCGAATCCCTTGAGCTCAGGGGTTGGATCGCGGCCGGTCATCAGCGCCCAGATCGTTCAGGCGGTGACCTCCCTGCCCGGCCGTTTGCAGGCCGAGGATTACCGAGGCGGGGGAGAGGGCATCGGCTACCATGATTTGACGACGGTGAACTCGGGAGGCCAATACCGGACCGACGGGGTCGACATCCAGGCGACCACCGATGCGGGCGGCGGTTACAATGTGGGATGGATCCAGGCGGGGGAGTGGCTGGACTATGACGTG
>JAQBPO010000014.1 GCA_028287465.1 Fibrobacterota bacterium | reverse complement strand
GGGCTATTACGGCCGGCTTTTCGGTTGGGAAGAGCGCGCATCATTGATCGACCATATCGGCGCCCACCGCTTCCATGGCGAAGGCGGCGGCGCATATCTGTACGCTCCCAAGGAGGATTCCCTGCATCGCCGGGATTGGCGCATCCGGTATCCGGCGGCATGGCGCAAGCGGTTCCGGGATCTGAACGCCCACGCAGTGCGGCGCGGCGTGGAACTTGTCCCCGGAATGGCGCCCGGCTTGTCCTTCGATTACCTTGATCCGGACGATTACCGCCTTCTTTTGGGCAAACTGCGCGACTTCCAGAAACTGGGGTGCCGCACCCTGGCGCTTCTCATGGACGATATCCCGCCTGTTCTCCCTCCGAATTGCCGCAAAGGGTTCCGCACCTTGGGCGAAGCCCATGGGATGCTCCTGCAGCGCCTCCTCGCGGATCTGAAACAGAGCGGAAGGGATTGCCGGATATGGTTCTGCCCGACCGTCTACACGGACCAGTTCGCCTCGGGCCCGGTAGAGCAGGATCCCTACCTGTCGGATCTGTCCGCCACCATGCCTCCGGAAATCGCGGTGATGTGGACGGGGCCGCGGATCATCGCGGAGCGGCTGGACGCCAAAGGGCTCTCAGGGCTATCGCGGATCTTCCGGGGCAATGTCCTGATTTGGGACAACCTGTACGCCAATGACTACTGCCCCAACAAGATTTTCCTCGGTCCCTTCTCGGGCCGAACCGGGGACGTCTGGCGCCTGACGCGCGGCGTACTGCTCAATCCCACCGGCTTGCCCATGACCGATCGGCTGCTGCTCGATTTGCTAGCGGCCTTCCGCCAAGGCCGGACCGCGGTTTCCGCATGGAAGGACGCAATGGTCCGTTACGCCCTCCCCAAGGAGTTCCTGATCGTTGCCCCGTTCCTGGCTTCCCCGTTCTTCCGCGTCGGGACCAGGGATCTGGCCCCTAGGCGGGTGGAGTCCCTGCACAAGGCCCTCAAAGCCCTGATCTGGGATTGGAAGGGGGAGCTGCACCAGGAATGGTATCCCTACCTGTTCATGCTCGACGCGGACCTCAAAGCCTCGGCCGCGGGCAAGGACAAACCTGATGAAGCCTGGGTGAGGAAGAGGTATCCGCCTTTGGTGGCGGAAATCATCCTCAGTAAGACCCGCCGGGCGTAGGACGCCCAACCCTTTACTATTTTGCCTTTTTCCACAACCATCCAGCGGAGCGTTCAATGGAAAGAAACAACATCTCCACCGGTTCCAAATGGGAACCCATCATCGGCTATTCCCGCGCCGTTCGCGTCGGAAATCAGGTATTCGTATCCGGCACTACCGGATCGGACGCGGCCGGCAAGGTGGCCGGGGATACCTATGCCCAGACCAAGCAGGCGCTGGCCAACATCGCCGCCGCCCTGGTCCAGGCGGGAGCCTCCCTCGATAACGTGGTGCGCACCCGGATATTCATGAGGGACATTTCCGCGTGGGAAGCCGCCGGCAAGGCCCATGGCGAAGTATTCGGCGTGATACGTCCCGCCACGACCATGGTGGAGGTGAGCAAGCTCATCGCGCCCGAGATGCTGGTGGAGATCGAGGCCGACGCCCTGATCCCATGATCCGCGCCCGCGCGAAGGGCGCGGGCCTCCGGCCCGGCCCGGGCGGGACCCGAACGCGAAAGGCGGACGATTGATGGCTTACTCATCCCTCAAGGACGCGGTCGATGACCTGGAGCGGACCGGGCAATTGCGCCGCGTCGCGGAAGAAGTGGATCCCCGGCTCGAAATGGCCGAGATCCAACGGCGGGTTTACGCTGCCCGCGGTCCGGCTCTCCTGTTCACGCGCGTCAAGGGCACCGCCTTTCCATGCCTTTCCAATCTGTACGGAACCCGGGAGCGGACCCATTTCCTTTTCCGCGGTACCCTCGACAGGGTCAAGGCGTTGCTGGAACTAAAGGCGGATCCGTTGGCCTGGATGAAGGCCCCCTTGCGCCATGCACGGACTCCATTCGCCGCCTTGCACGCATTGCCGCGGAATGTTTCCCGCCCCGCGGTGGGGGAATGCGAGACCACCTTGGACCGGCTCCCTCAAATCGTCTCCTGGCCCGGGGACGGCGGGGCCTATATCACCTTGCCCCAGGTCTACACCGAAGATCCCGACCGGCCGGGAATCCGCCATTCGAACCTGGGCATGTACCGTATCCAGCTTTCCGGCGGCGAATACCGAGCGGGCCGGGAAGTCGGGCTTCATTACCAGATCCATCGCGGCATCGGCGTGCATCACCACGCCGCCATCGCCCGGGGCGGGAAGCTGCGCGTCACCATCTTCGTGGGCGGTCCCCCGTCCCATGCCCTTTCCGCGGTGATGCCGCTGCCCGAGGGCATGCCGGAAACCTTTTTCGCGGGAGTGCTCGCGGGACGGCGGTTCCATTATGCGCGCCGCGACGGGCACCTGCTTTCCGCGGATGCGGACTTCTGCATCACCGGGACCATCGACCCTTCGCGGACCTTGCCGGAGGGCCCCTTCGGGGATCACCTGGGCTACTACAGCCTGGCGCATCCGTTTCCGGTGATGGACGTGGAGAAGGTCTACCATCGCCGAGGCGCCATCTGGCCCTTTACCGTGGTGGGGCGCCCCCCGCAGGAGGACTCGCACCTTTCCGAGCTGATCCATGAATTCGCCGGGCCCGTATTGCCTTCGGAAATCCCCGGATTGCATTCCGTCCATGCCGTGGAGGCAGCGGGAGTGCATCCTCTCCTTCTCGCCTTGGGGAGCGAACGATATGTTCCTTATGGCGAGAGGAAGCCGAGGGAAATCCTCACCCAGGCGAACGCCGTGCTCGGATTCGGGCAGCTTTCCCTTGCGAAATACCTCCTGATCGCGGCCCATGAGGATGCGCCGGGCCTGGACATCCGGGACGTCGGCGCCTTCCTGCGCCATATCCTGGAGCGCGTCGACTGGAAGAATGACCTCCACTTCCAGACCCGGACCACCATGGATACCCTCGATTACAGCGGTTCTGGGCTCAATGCCGGCTCCAAGCTCGTGATCGCCGCGGCAGGCGGGAAACGGAGGGATCTGGCCGTGGAGATCCCATCGATAGCGGAACGAAGCCTTGCCTCCGGTTTCACGCGGATGTCCCTGGCCGCTCCCGGCATCCTCGCTTTATCGGCGCCCCCTTTCCGGGACGCGGAATCCGGGCGCGCCGACCTGAACCGCTTTTTAAAGGAGTGGGAATCCGCCTTCCGCGATCCCGGTTCCGAGGCCTGCCTGGCGATGGCGGGGTTCCCGTTGATCGCCCTGGTGGACGATGCCGCATTCGCGGCAGCCAATCTGGAAAACTTCCTATGGACCGTCTTTACCCGTTCCGATCCCGCCAAGGACGTGCAGGGTTTATGGGCGTTCACCGAGGACAAGCATTGGGGCTGCCGGGGATCCCTGGTGATCGATGCCAGGATCAAACCGCACCATGCGCCCCCTTTGGTGCCCGATCCGGAGGTGGCGCGGAAGGTCGATGCCCTGGGCGCCCCGGGAGCGAGCCTGCACGGCATCCTTTAGCTTTAAAGCGCCTACGGAAGGGTTGGCGGAATGCGGTCGGCGATTGCATCCCGGCCGGCCAGGACTTAATTTTCTGCGATGAAAGAAAATACCGCAGCGGCGGAAACCGAATCGCGCGTCGATCCCAAAATGGACCCCTCCTGGAAGGATCGTTTGTCCGGGGAGTTCCGCAAGCCGTACTTCACCGGATTGAAGCATTTCCTCAAGGAAGAGAAGCGCAACGGCGCGGTCATCTATCCGCCGGGCCCCTTGATTTTCAACGCCTTCAACAAGACGCCGTTCGATGCGGTCAAGGTCGTCATCCTGGGCCAGGATCCTTACCACGGGCCGGGCCAGGCCCATGGCCTGTGCTTTTCGGTCCAGCCGGGAGTGAAGCCGCCTCCAAGCCTGGTGAACATCTTCAAGGAGTTGCGTACGGACGTGGGATTCCGGATCCCCGATCATGGCAACCTTGAGAAATGGGCTGAACAAGGCGTGCTCTTGCTCAATGCGTGCCTGACCGTCCGGGCGGGGAGCCCGGGCTCGCACCATGGCAAGGGCTGGGAGGAGTTCACCAGCGCCGCGGTCAAGGTCCTGAACGATGAAAAGAAGGATCTCGTTTTCCTTCTTTGGGGCAAGCCGGCGCAGGTCAAAGGCGCCATCATCGATCCCAAACGGCACCATGTGCTTACCGCCGCTCATCCTTCGCCCTTTTCCGCGGATCGGGGCTTTTTCGGTACCAGGCATTTTTCCAAGACGAATGCGATCCTGGAGAAATCGGGGCGCGATCCGATCGACTGGCAGATCTAGGCGCCGGGGTACGGTCGCATCGGGGCCGGAATGCGGGGGTGGGGCCTGGGACCTCGCCTGGGTGGGGTTGTTGACTACATTTACCCTCTCCCATGAAGGATCCGCTTCTTTCCGAATATGATATCGTGGTCATCGGCGCCGGGCCTGCGGGGCTATTGGCTGCGTTGACCTTCGGATTGGCGAATGCCAAATCCGGGGCCAAGCGGTATTCCGTGGCCTTGATCGACAAACGGGATCCCTGGCGCGAGCCGGTTTCCTGCGCAGAGGCGGTTTCGGCCCAGGGGTTGCGCGACCTCGTTCCCAAGGTGGAGCCGGCCTGGGTACGCGAGCCCATCGACGGGGTCATTTTCATTTCTCCGAACGGCACGCGGGTGACCTTCCGTCATCCCGGCAGCGGCCTCCTCATCGATCGCGCCTTGATGCACAAGAATCTGGCGGAAGAAGGAAGGCGGCTGGGCGCGCATTGCAATTTCCGCGCGAGGGCGACGGCGGTTTCCAGATACCGGGAAGGCCGGCGCATCGTCAAGTACGAGGGCGATTCATCGGGGGAAATCAAGGCGCGCGTGGTCATCGACGCGAGCGGTCCGGGGCTGGGGTTCGGCCAAGGCGAGAACATCACCCAAGGCAATTTCGACGTGGAACCGGCCCTGTTCGCGCTCGTGAGCGGGTTGGAGTACCCCACCAATTATATCCAGATGTTCTTCGGAAGGAACTATGCGCCGGGCGGGTATGCATGGCTTTTCCCGCGCGACAAGCATGTGGCCAATGTGGGCCTGGTGATCGGGAAGCAGTTCTCGAAGGAAGCTCCGGCGCGCAAGACCATGATGGATTTCATGGCCAAGACCTATCCCGGGGTCACCGTGGAGACCGTCCATGGAGGAGTGATCCCCTGCGGTTATACCCATGATCCCCTGGCCGTGGAAAACCTCTTCAAGGCGGGCGATTCGGCCAATATGGTCAATCCCATCAGCCGGGCGGGCATCCTGGAAGCCATGAAGGGCGGGCAGTTGGCGGCCGAGGCGGCCTTGGCCGTCCTGGAGCTGGGGCTTGAATCCGAAAAGGCCCCTATTTACAAGGCCTATAAGGACAAGTGGGATGAGGCCTATGGAAAGGCCAACCTGCGCATCCATCGCGCCAAAGCGCCTTTCGCCGGGATCGGGGATGAGACTTTCGACAAGGCCGCGAAGAGCCTGGCGAAGATCCCCACGGAAAAGGTGACCATGAGCCGGATTTTCCTTTCGACCCTCTGGAGCACCCCTTCCTTGATCTGGAAGATGCGCTCCCTGATCACGAATTGATCCGACGCGAAAATCCCGAACGCCCGGGCCCGGAGGCGGGCTAAAGCCCTCCCGGACCGTTGGGGGCCGATCAGGCTTTCGGGGACGGGGTCGACGGATTGCCCGGCTCGATAGGCGCGCAGATATTGTCGTACTTGGCGAAGTCGAGCCACTCGACCGGTTCTTCCCCAGGGGTCAGCACCCCCGCCGCTTCCGCAGGACCTTCGCTTCCGGCCGCGTAGTTGGGGAACTTGTCGCCCATGGCGTTGGCCGCCCAATTCTTCAGCAGCGGATCCAGGTACTTCCAGGACAGTTCGGTCTCATCGGAGCGGACGAACAGGGTGGGGTCGCCCAGCACCGCGTCCAGAAGCAGGCGCTCATAGGCGTCCGCGCTGGTGTCGAAATGATCGCTGTAGCAGAAGTTCATCGACGTGTCGGAAAGTTCGAAGCTCTGGCCCGGGTTCTTGGTCGTGAGCTCGAGCAGGATGGCTTCCTGGGGCTGGATCTTGAAGACGATGCGGTTGTTGTTCAGGGAAGCGCCGCGGGAGTTGAACAAGAGCTTAGGGAGCTTCTTGAACGTGACCACGACTTCCGTCCCCTTGCGGCCCAGGCGCTTGCCGGAACGCAGGTAGAAGGGCACGCCGGCCCAGCGGAAATTGTCGATGTTCATGCGGATGGCCACGAAGGTTTCCGTGCTGCTGTCGGGCCTGATGCCTTTTTCCTGCCGGTAGCCGCCCACGGCCTTGTCCTTGATGGCGCCCGGCCCGTACTGCCCGCGGATGGCGACGGGGGGCTGGGTCGCGAGATCGAGGGGGCGCAGGCTGCGCAGGACTTTCACCTTTTCATCGCGGATTGCATCGGCCGAAAGGCTGACCGGCGGCTCCATGGTGACCAGGGAGAAGATCTGCATCAGGTGGTTCTGGATCATGTCGCGCAAGAGACCGGCCTGGTCGAAATAATCCGCGCGGTCCTCGGCGCCCAGGATTTCCGAATGGCTGATCTGCACATGCTCGATATAATGGTGGTTCCAGATGGCCTCGAACACGGAATTGGCGAAGCGGAAGACGAGCAGGTTCTGAACCGCTTCCTTTCCCAGGTAATGATCGATGCGGTAAATCTGCTTTTCCACGAAGCAGGACAGCAGGTTCTCGTTGAGTTCGGTGGCGCTTTCGATGTCCTTGCCGTAGGGCTTTTCCACCACCAGGCGGCACCAGTTGGCGGCCTTGGGCGGATGGACCATGCCGCCCTTTTTCAGGGCTTTGGCCACCTCGGCATATCCTTCGGGCGGGATGGCGAGATAGAACAGGTAATTGGGGGCGATGCCGGATTCCTTGCAAATCTTCTCGGCGGCCGCTTTAAGCTTTGCGATACCCTCGGGACTGTAGTCCGTTTGCAGGTATTCGAAATGCCCGATGAAGTCTTCGGTATATTTCCCCATCGAGAGCAAATCCTTGTTCTCCATGGGCTTACGGCCGACAGCGATGATCTTGAACTTCTCGGGGAGCATCTTCTTGAACAGAAGGTTTCCCAGGGCCGGGAACAGCTTCCGTTTGGCCAAATCGCCCGATCCGCCGAAGATGATGATCAGGCAATCATCGGTGCAGCGTCCCTTATTGTTGAAAAAGTTGGACGTGCTTCGGGTTTTTTCATCGAAAGTCATCGGCATCTGAGAATCCCGGGTTGGTTTCCTCAAAATTTATAATTTTTCCGCCGGGATTATCACCAGGGAGGTTGCAACGGGATGGAAATGCCGGGATTCGGAAAAGCGTTGGAATCGGCTTGTGACCGGCGCGCGGCCTTGCGGAAGCGTACCACGGCCTATCGGCTTCTGAACGGAGCGGCTTCCGGCACGCCGGGCCTCATCGTCGACGTATTCGCCGAATACCTGGCCGTCTATGCTTACGATAAGGATACCGCGGAACGGTATGGGGATTTCGCCGCGCTGCTCGCCCAGGTCACGGGCGCCAAGGGCATTTCCCTGAAGGATCGCAGCGCCAAGGGTGAAGAGGGCAGGGATGAAGGGCGCGATCTGTTCGGCACCGTTCCCGAAAGCGCCGAGGTACAAGAGGGCCCATTGAAATTCCGGGTCCATCCGCGCCATCCCCGCAATGTGGGGTTGTTTCTGGATACGCGCCTGTTACGGGAAACGCTGACGGCGGGCTGCTCGGC
>JAQBPO010000088.1 GCA_028287465.1 Fibrobacterota bacterium | reverse complement strand
GGCCAAGGCCGCGCCGGCCGCCAAGGCTCCGGCGAAAAAGCCCGTTCCCGCCAAAGCCGCCGCACCGGCCAAAAAGGCGCCCGTCAAACCCGTGCCTCCGGCCAAGGGCGGCGCCACCAAGTCCGTTCCCGCGCCGGCCGCGAAGAAGAAGGTTGAGCCCGCCAAAAAAGCCGCGGCTCCCGCCCCCGCTAAAGCCAAGAAGGAAGAGCCCAAGGCCGCCAAAGCCGCCGCCCCCGCGAAGGCTGCCGCTCCCAAGGCCGCGGCTCCCGTCGTAAAGCCGGCCATTCCCGCCAAAGCGGTCAAACCGCCCAAGCCCCCTCCCGTTCCCAAGCCCCCGAAGGTCCCCAAGGCGCCCAAGATCCCGATTGCCAAGGGACCCATGGAAAAGGCCCAACGCAGCCTGGCCGCCACCGCGGCGCGTGCCGCGGCCAAGGATAAGGTTCCGCCCTCCAAGGCCCTCGGCGCCGTCAAGGACGCCGTCGCCAAGCAACAGCTGAAGAACCTCCCGGCGGACGCCAAGGTCGCGCCCAAGAAGACGTCCAAGACCTTCTTCCATGAAGTGGCCATCGGCGCGGAACGCATCATCAAGCGCGGCGACAAGACGACCGCATCCCCCATTCCCGCCGACATCCAGAATCGACGCCGGGGCAGCGGCGGCGAGGAGAGCCCCGAGGAACTGGTCGAACGCATCGAACGCGAGCTCGAGCACCAGCATATCTTCAAGCGCAATATGCTGCGCCCGCAGCTTTGCACCAAATGCGGCATCAACCAGGTGTCCGAACGCTTCACCATCGACAAGGAGCTGGGATACTGCGACGATTGCGCGGAAATCCTCCACTTGGGCGAGACCAAGGAGGCGCGCAAAATCGACTTCCATCCCACCCTGATGAAGAAGGAAGGCGAAGCCGTCGCGGAAGACGCGGAAGAGGAAGACGAGGACGAGACCGATGGCCCTCCGGTCGGACCGGTCCCCATTGTCGATTGATTTCGAAGGCCCCGGTAAATCGGGGCCTTTTTTTTATCCTTCGGGATCGTCAAACCACTATTTTTCCACCCGGGCGCCGGCCGTCTGAGGCGTTAACGGAAACGCCCCGCTTGCCTGGGCGGTTCCGGTTCGGATATAATGGGACCGGCGGACCGCGGCGAAGACCCGGTTGCCTGCCGGCGACGAAACCGGTACTTTCCTGTCTCTCCTTTCCATGGACCAAGAACATGCCCGACCATTCCCGCGGACCCGGCTCCGAACCGACTACCGTTTCCGCGCGCCCCATCCCCTTGGCGGGATTCCTGTTGGCCGCCTCCCTCCTTTTGTCGGGAGCGGACCGCGCGGATGCCGCGGGATATTTCGACGGCAGGCATTACCCCATCATCACCGATGCCGTGTTCACGGCCGACGAGTTTATCCTAGACCAGGCGCGGTTCTGGTTCGCCATCTACGCCGAGGTGGGGGATGACGAAGGGCTCCTTCACGATCCATTCTACCCGGATATGGTTTTCCGCAAGGTGAGCGCCCCGGGCCAGGGCCGCGCTTCGGCGAAAATGGCCGAGGCCCACGTGCACGCGCTCCAGGATGAGGTCCGGGCCCTGCTCGCCAAGGACACCGCCTCCTGGACCCCGAAGGATCGCGAGCTCCGGTCCCGCTTCCCGGCCTTCTGGGACAGCACGGGCATCATGCTTTCCGTCGAGCGCATCCGCTTCCAGCGGGGTCTCAAGGGCAAGTACCGCGCCGGGCTGGAAAGGTCCTACCGCTATCTGCCGCTGATCGATTCCATCTTCGCCGCGCAAGGGGTTCCCGAGCGCCTGCGGTACCTGCCCCATGTCGAATCCTCGTTCTATCCGTACGCCTATTCCAAGGTGGGCGCCGCGGGCATGTGGCAGTTCATGAAATCCTCGGCCAAGCTTTTCAAGATGAAGGTCGGTTACCAGGTGGACGAGCGTCGCGATCCGCATGCCTCCACCCTGGCGGCCTCCAAGATGCTGATGTACAACTTCCGGTGGCTGAAGAGCTGGCCGTTGGCCATCGTCGCTTACAACCACGGGCCCGGGGGCCTGGCCAGGGCCGCGCGCGAGACCGGGACGCGGGATCTGGGCACCATCATCAAGAGCTACTACTCCAACTCCTTCGGCTTCGCCTCCAAGAATTTCTACGCCGAATTCCTGGCGGCCTCGAGCATCGCCATGAAGGCCGACTCCATCTTCCCCGACCTTCGCAAGATGGAGCCGCTCCGGTTCCAATACCTGGTGCTGTCCAAGCCGGTCGGCGTGCGGTTCCTTTGCACGCTTACGGGCCTGACCCCGGCCGAACTGGAGGAATACAACCTGGGCCTGCGCCCCGCCACCTTCCGCGGCAATTCCCAATTGCCCAAGGGGTTCGCGCTCAAGCTTCCCTTCGCCTTGGATCTGGCCGCGGTTTCCGGCAAGCTGGGCGGCCAGGTCCTGGCCTCCAACGGTACGATTCCGCGGCAAGGCGCCGCACCCGCGGTCCAGGCTCCCGTGGCCGTCGCCATGGCGGAACCCTCCGCCGTGCCGGCATCCGCGGTAACGGAAGCGTTACCTGCCGCGACCCTGCCGCTGTCCGCCGCCCAGGACAAGGTGGACAATGCGCAGGGCAACGCCGATCCCCTGGCCGCGCAACCCGGCAAGAAGCAGGGCCGCAAGGCCAGGGAAAGGGATAGGCGCGCCGCGGCCGAAGCCAAGCCCCAGACCTCCATCAGCGCGGCGGGCCAGACCCGATCCGAAACCCGCGAGAACGCGCGCGAGGCGGCGCGCCGGCTGGCCCTGGAGAAGGCGCGGGAGACCGAAGAGGGGGGGACACCCGCCCGGCCCATTCCCACGGCGCCGCTTCCCAAGACCGAACCCCAGAGCGCCCCCTTGGCCTCCTTGTCCCGTCCCCAGGCTCCCGCCGTTCCCGGTGTCGCTCCGGCCGCGCCGCAGCCGGCCGGCGCAACCCGTCCGGATGAGCGCATCATCGATTCGAGCCTGGCCCTGCAGGCTTCCGACATCGACAAGCTGGCGCATCCCATGGATCGGTTCAATCCCTCCATCTACAATCTCGAATACGCCTACGCGGACGGGAGCCTGACCTTCCAGGTCGGCACCGAGGAGACCCTTTCCCATTACGCGGAATGGGCCTGGATCCCGGAAAAGACCTTGCGGACGATCAACAAGCTCCGCAATCCGAAGGATTTCCGCATGGGAAGGCGCATGCGCATTCCGCTCGCCGAGGACAAGGCCAAGGAATTCGTGAAGCGCAGGGAGGAGTACTACCGCGCCATCGAGGAGGATTTCTACAGCAACTATTACGTTTCCATGACCGAGCCCTTGCCCGTGACCAAGGGGATGAACCTGTGGAACTGGGCGCAGGAGCGGGAACTCCCCTTCTGGCTGTTGCAGAAGCACAATCCGGGCAAGGCCCTGAACGAGGTCCGCGTCGGGGATACGCTCAGCCTGCCGGTCATCGAGACGGGCATCCGCAAATGGGGCTTCACGCGTTACGGCAGTTCCAAGGAATACCTCACGGGCATCTCGCGCTACCTGGCGTCCGGCAAGGCCGAAGCCTACTGAGCGGGTCGAAGCCGGAGCAAAAGGCGCAGAGGGCCTGGAAGGCGTAGAAGGCGGAGGCCCGTCGGGCGGCGCTCCGCGCAAATGCTACCTTACCCCGTATGCCGGAACAGGAAACGGAAACCGGATTGGCCGGCCTCGCCGCCGCGCCCGCCCGTTCGGAACGAGGGACCCGGGACAATGCCCTGGACGCCTTGCGCCTGATCGCGGTGCTCCTGATGATCGCCTCCCATACCACCCGGATGATCGCCTGGGATGAACGGCGCGCCTGGAGCCTCTTCTCCCTCCTCATCGAGCCGTTGACGGCGTCCCTGTTCCTGATCCTGGTGGGCGCCTCCCTGGCGCATTCCTGGTCGGCCTCCCGATCGCGGGGCCTGGGGCGCGGGAAGTGGTACCGCAAACAAGCCGTCCGCGCCGCGGCCCTTTGGGCCGTATCCTGCCTGTTCTACACCTTGGAGGAAGGGTTCCATCTCCCCGACGCCGTGACCATGAGCGGCATCCTCGCCACCATCGCCTATACCGGCCTGTTGGGGATGTTCCTGGTCAGCGCGCCTCGCCCCATACCCCTTCTGCTGGCGGTGGCGGCCGCATTGACCGGGCTGCACTGGTGGTTGGACGCGCGCGGCCTGAAGATTTTCATCCTGAACGGCGGGAACAGTCCCATGCTGCCGTTGTTCCTCTTCGCCTGCCTGGGCGCCTTGGGCGCGATATATCTGGAGCGGCGAGGCGGGGCTGCGCTGGCCGCGATGGCGGGGGCGGCCGTGCTGGCCCTGGCGCTCATCCTGAGCCGACACGGTTTCGCGGAGGTCTTTTCAAAACCCCTGGGGCGATATGAAACCGTGCGCGTCCTCTCCTGGGCCAAGGGCGAGGCGCATCTTGAGAAGACGGTGCCCTATTACAACCTGAGGCCCATCCTGGTTCCCATGATCGCGTCCCTGGTCGTACTGGCCTATGCGGCCCTGGCCCTGGCCCGACCGTTCCTGGACCGGACCGCCCGCTGGCTGCTTCCCATGGGCCGGCGGAGCCTGGACGTGTACATCCTGCACCTTTCCCTGCTCGCCATCCTGGTTTTGCGGGGAGGGAAGCGTCCCTTGGCGCGATCCTGGCAAGGGGACGCGGCCGTCCTTATCGTGATCGCGCTCTGTTACCTATGGGTCCTGGGGCGAGATCGCTTCGCCCGGGCGCGCCGTAGCCGGAAGGTTACGGTTTAGGCCTTGGGGCCCGGGGCTTGTGAAGGCTAGGGACTCGGGACCCAATCGTCCTGTTCGAACCGGGCCTGGGGAACCGGGATCCGCGGCAGGTATTCCAGGAGCCCTCGTCTGCGCCTGAAATGGAGCACCGCCTTGATGATGGTGCCGAAAAAGAAGATGGGAAACACGGCCGAGACCAGCATCCAGATGGCCATCGAGTTTTCCATGATGCGATCGAACATGGCCTGAAAATTAGTAATCGGCCCCGGACCGGTTCCCGCCGAGCGGCGCTGAAACCGGGAAACCGCCTCCGGAAATTCCCGCTTTTTGCGTCTGGACGCATCCGGAACGCCTTCAAGCCGCCGGGAATCGCGCCCCGGGCGGAATTCCCGGGCCATGGGTTGCCCGATTCCCCGGGATGCCGTATATTATCACGGCTACCCACCCCAGGGGGGGAGGGTATGAAGGATGGACGGGCACAGGTCCTCAAGGCATTGCATAACGGGGAGCATCGGGAATGGGAAAGCACCAACATCATCTCTGCATGCCGGCGGAGTCGCGCGAGGCGGCCCGCAAGCGGTTGGCCACGGCCAAGGGCCATCTGGAGGGCATCCAGCGCATGCTCGAGAACGACGAAGTCTATTGCGTCGACGTCATGCGCCAGATCAAGGCGGTGATGGGCGGGCTGGAGAAGGCCAGGGAGGTGGTGCTCGAAGGCCACCTCCGCAACCATGTGGCGACGGCCCAGGCCCGCGGAGACGCGGGTGAACTGATCAAGGAGTTGATGGATGTCCTCAAATACAGTTGACCGGACCGGCTCCCATGCCAGCTTCGGCGTGGAGGGCATGACCTGCGCGAATTGCGTGGGCCGCGTGGAGCGCGCCCTGAAGAAGCTTCCCGGGGTGGGGGAGGCGAGGGTGAACCTGGCGACCTCCCGTGCGGACGTCGATTTCGATCCCGCCCAAGTGGGCGAGGAGGATTTGTTCGCATCGGTGCGGGACGCGGGCTACGGACCGGTGGCCCTGAAGGACGGGGATGCCGGAACGGGGGAGGAATCGGCGAGGCTCCGCGGGGACCTGGCCTTCGCCCTCCTGTTCGGCATCCCCGTGCTGCTCCTGTCCATGCTGCCCATGGCGTTCCCGGCCTTGATGGGCATTCGGATGCGCCTCAACCCGTCGGATGGATTCTGGAATCTGATCCAGATGGCCCTGGCCACGCCGGTGATGTTCGGCCCCGGCCGGCGGTTTTTCAAACGGGGCTGGAGCGCCCTGCGGCACCGCAGCCCGGACATGAATACCCTGGTGATGATCGGCACCGGGTCCGCCTACCTGTCGAGCGCCGTCGCGACCTTGGCGCCCACGGCGTTCCCGCCCGGAGCCCGCGATGTCTATTTCGAGGCCGCGGCCGTGGTCATCGCCCTGGTGCTGCTGGGGAAATACCTGGAGGCCAAGGCCAAGGGCCGCGGGGCGGAAGCCATCCGTCGCCTGCTCGATCTGAAGCCTTTGCGCGCGCGCCTCTTGCGCCGGGGCTCGGAAGTGGACGTGGAGATCGCCGCCGTCATTCCGGGGGATGAACTGGCGGTGCGGCCCGGCGACCGGGTGCCGGTGGACGGGGTGGTCCTGTCCGGCGAAAGCCGCGTGGACGAAAGCATGCTCACCGGCGAGGCGGCCCCCAAGTCAAAGCGGATCGGGGACAGGGTGACCGGAGGCACCTTGAATACCGACGGCCATCTCACCTTCCGCGCGGAGCGGGTGGGCGCGGATACCGCCCTGGCCCATATCATCCGCATGGTCGAGGAGGCGCAGGTTTCCAGGCCCCCGATCCAGGACGCGGCGGACCGGGTGGTGGCGGTGTTCACGCCGGCGGTGCTGGCGTTAGCAGCCCTCACTTTCGCGGCATGGCTGTGGCTGGCCCCGGCGCCTGCCTTTCCGGCGGCCCTTGTCCATGCGGTGGCCGTGCTGGTCATCGCGTGCCCTTGCGCCATGGGTCTCGCCACGCCCGCGGCCATCCTGGCGGGAACGGGCCGGGCGGCGGAACTTGGCCTGATCGTGCGGGACGGCGCGGCCCTGCAATCCCTGGCCGAAGCGGACCGGTTCGCCCTGGACAAGACGGGCACCCTGACCCAGGGAAACCCGCAGGTTACCTGGTTCGCGGCCCGGGACGGCGGAGGGACCGGAGCGGCGGGCGGACCGGGGAAGGCGTCGGAGGAGTCTGAAGATAAGGTCTTGGCCCTCGCCGCGGGTTTGGAAGCCCTCAGCGCGCATCCCCTGGCCAAGGCGCTGGTCGCCTATGCCAAGGGACGCGGGGTGGTTCCGGCCTTTACATCGGCGTTCCGCGACCGGGCGGGATCCGGAGTGGAAGGCGAGATCGCGGGGCATCGCGTGGCCGTGGGCTCGGCGCGCCTGATGGAGGAGATCGGGGCGGACCCCGGCGCTTTCGGCGGGGACATCGCCCGGTTGGAAGGGGAAGGCGCGGGCCTGATCCATATCGCCATCGACGGCCGCCGCGTCGGCTTGGCGGCGGTCAGCGATCCCTTGCGGCCGGAAGCGCGGGAAGCCATGGACGCTTTGCGGAAGATGGGGGCGGAGGTGACCATCCTGACCGGGGATAGGGAAGCCCCCGCCCGGGCGGCGGGCGCGGCCCTGGGGATTCCGGACGTGCGCTCCGGCCTGCTGCCGGGCGGGAAGTCCGCAGCCGTGCTCGCGATGCGCGAGGCCGGCAAAGGGAAGGTGGCCTTCGTCGGGGACGGGATCAACGATGCGCCCGCGCTCGCTTCGGCGGATGCGGGGTTGGCGATGGCGGGCGGATCGGACGTGGCCATCGCGGCCGGGGACATCGTCCTGATGACCGGGGATTTGCGCGGGGTGCCCCGCAGCCTGGCCCTGGCGCGCGCGGTGATGCGCACCATCCGCCTGAACCTGTTCTGGGCCTTCGCCTATAACGCCGTGCTGATCCCGGTGGCCGCGGGAGCCTTGCACCGGTGGGGATGGGATCTGAGCCCCGTGCTGGCCGGCGCGGCCATGGGTCTCTCCAGCGTCTTCGTGATGGGGAACAGCCTGCGGTTGAAGCGGTTCCGGCCGGCGCTATGAATGGGCGGCGGGACGGAAGCCGCGGCGGGGAAGGATGGGGACTTCGGAAACCCGGGATCCGCCCCGTAACCGGCGCGTTTTGCCCGGACTTTCCTCCGGGAAAAGGCCGATCCCCATGAAAAAACGGTTCCGATCCCCGGGCAGGTGGTATATTAAGGCCATGTCCCGGCTTACCTCCAATCGGCTCAGGCAGGTCTTCTCGCTTTGCGTGATGACCGCTTTCTTCTGCAGCCAGGTGTTCAGCTGTTGCATCGTGAACCATAAGCTGGGCGCCTTCCTCAAGAATGCCTTCGCTACGGGAACGGTTTCCGAATCCGCCCATGCCTGCTGCCCCAAGACGGTGGCGGCCCCTGAAAAACCGGGCGCCCCCGTTCCTTCCGGTTGCTGCATCCAGGACGCCAACCGGAAGCTTCCGCAAATCGCTTCCGACAAGGCCGGGACGCCCGACATGACCGGGCTGGTCGTCGCCGTTCTTCCGATTACGGTCCAGGATGCGCCCGAGGCCCCGGCCCCGCGCGCCCTCCGGTCCGGCTCTTCGCCGCCCCTCTATCTTACCCAGCTCCGCCTCCTCATTTAGCATCCCTCGCGCGCTTCCCCGTTCTCCCTGAACGGAGCCGAAAGGAACCGCGCCTCCCTACCCGTTCATCGATCCGCCCATGGGTTTTTCCATCGCCGGATAACGATGGATCCGGGTCCGTATCCCGCAGGAATGGTTTTCGTTCCCCCTTTTCCGTTCGGAAGGATGCAGGAAATGCTCCCACTCAGACTGACGGCCGCCGTCCTTTTCGCCGGGTTCCTTTTTCCCGTCCCATCCGCGCATGCGGCGGGGGAAACGCTTCCCGCCCTGGTCGAACTCGCCCTGAAGGACAATCCGGCCATCAAGGCCGCGGCCTTCCGGGTCAAGGCGCTCCACTCTTCTCCCGGGCATAACTGGTCCCTGGAGGCCCCGCAGATCGGGGTCGAGTTCTACCAGGCGCCGGTGCGGTCGTTTCCCGACCCCATCAGGAACCAGGCGGAAATCGACTACTCCATCCAACAGGCCTTTCCCTTCCCCGGGAAGATCGGCTCACGCATCGATGCCGAACACCGGCACGCGGAGATGAGCGAGGCCGGGCTCGAAGGCCTGAAGCGCAAGGTCATTCGCGATGTGAAAACCGGGTATTACGAGCTGTACCTGCTGGATCGGCGCATGGAAATCAACCGGGAGGGCCAAGCCCTCATGAACCGCCTGGTGGAAATCGCCCGGCGGCAATACGAGGTGGGCATCGGGCGCCAGGCGGACATCCTCCGCGCCCAGGCGGAACAGACCATCCTGAAGTCGGACAGCATCCTCCTCGGCCAATCCCGCCAGGCGGCGCAAGGAATGCTGAACGCCTTGCTGAACCGGAAAATAGGGGAAACGGTTTCGGTGCGGGATACCCTGGAGCCCGCGGAGATGGCCTGGGCGCAGGATCGGCTTGGGCCGCTGTTGGAGGAAAGCCATCCGGAACTCCAGGAAATGAAGGCCTCCATCCGCATGCGCGAGGCGGAGAAGTCCGTGGCCAGGAAGGACTACCTGCCGGATTTCATGGTGGGCGGCGCCTATAAGGATATGCTGCGGATGCCTTCGGGAACCCACGGCGGCGAGCTCAACGATTACTGGTCCGTGATGGTCAGCATGAACGTGCCCCTGGCGTTCTGGTCCCTTCCGAGATACAAGGCGGCGGTGGAGCAAGGCCAGGCGAACCTCGATGCGGCGGAGCAGGAATACCTGGACAGGAAGAACACGGTTTCGGCGCGGGCCCAGGCCGCCTGGTTGAAGGCGATGAGCGGCCGGGAGCTGGCCCGGGTCTCCCGCAACGTGCTCGTGCCCCAGGCGAAACAGGCCCTGGAGTCGACCTTGATTTCATATCAAGGCGGGAAAAGCGAATTCATGGCCGTGCTCGATGCCTATCGCGTGAGCCTGATGGCCAGGGAGAATTCCGAAATGGCGTTGATGCGGCTATTGTCCAGCCAGGCCGATTTGGAGGAGGCCGTAGGCCTCGGCCTCGACGCGATCCAATCAAGATTATCCGCAGGAGATGGAAAATGAAAAAGGCGAACCTGATCCCATGGGTGCTCCTGGCGCTGGCCATCGCAGGCGGCGGCCTTTGGCACGTGAAACGGGGCGCCGTAGCGCCCGCGGACCCGAAGCCCGCGCATGTCCACAAGACCCTGTACACCTGCGCCATGCATCCGCAATACATCTCCGACAAGCCGGGCAATTGCCCCATTTGCGGGATGACCCTGGTGCCGGTGGACGGGGAGCGGGCCGGCGGCGCGGGGGACACGGCGGGAGGCGGAGGGCCGGCCGGCCCGATGGACGGCGCGGGACAGGGCTCGAGGGGGATCCGCATCGATCCCGCCACGGTGCAGAACATGGGCGTCAAGACCGAACCCGTAGCCAAGCGGGACATGCGCGCGGAAATCCGCACCAGCGGGAAGGTGAAGGTGGACGAAAGCCGCCTGACCCTGGTGAACGCCCGGGTCATGGGCTATGCGGAAAGGCTGAACGTGAACGTTACGGGCCAGAAGGTGGGCAAGGGCCAGCCGCTGCTGGAACTGTACAGCCCGGACCTCGTGAGCACCCAGGAAGAATACCTCCAGGCCCTGCGTTACGCGAATGGCATGCAAGGGACCGAGGGTTCCGGTTCGCGCGATCTGGTGGAAAGCTCGCGCCGCCGGCTCTTGAACTGGGGCGTGTCCCCCAGGGAGATCGAATCCCTCGAGAAGCTGGGCCATGCCCGCAACACCCTCTCCATCGTATCGCCCGCCTCCGGGGTGGTGATCGAGAAGATGGTGGTCCAGGGCCAGAACATAACGCCGGGGATGGAGCTCTACAAGATCGCCGACCTGTCCAAGGTATGGGTCGTGGCCAGCGTGTACCAGCGGGATCTCGCCTTGGCCAAGGTGGGGAGTCCGGCGGAGGTGGAGCTCAGCTACCAACCCGGCAAGCCTTTCCAGGGGAAGGTGACCTTCGTGTCGCCCGTGCTGGACGAGCAGACCAAGACGGCGGAGGTCCGCATCGAGGTCCCCAATACCCCTTCCCTGGACATCAAGCCGGAAATGTTCGCGACCGTGCGCATCCTGTCCGGGGCGCGTCGCGAGGCGGTGGCGGTGCCCGAACAGTCCATCATCCGTTCGGGGCGGCGTAACATCGCCATCGTGGCCTTGGGCGGAGGGTATTTCGAGCCGCGGGAGGTCAAGCTGGGCGCGTCCTCGAACGAATACGTCGAAGTGCTGGAAGGCCTGGCCGAAGGCGAGAGCCTGGTGATCTCGTCCCAGTTCCTGATCGATTCGGAGAGCAACCTGAAGGCGGCCATCCGGCAACTCGGGTCGGCGCAATCCCAGGCGGGGAACGCGGAATGACCATGCTCGAGCGCATCATCACCTGGTCCATCCGGAACAAGGTCCTGGTCATATTGATGACCATCCTGGCCATAGGGTTCGGCGCGTATTCCCTGTCGAAGACCCCCATCGACGCCCTCCCCGATCTCAGCGACGCGCAGGTGATCGTCTATACGGAGCATAAGGGCCAGTCGCCGCGGATCGTGGAGGACCAGGTCACCTATCCCCTGACCACGTCCATGGTCTCGGTTCCCGGCGCCAAGGTGGTGCGGGGCTATTCCTTTTTCGGGTACTCCCTGGTCTACGTCATCTTCGAGGACGGCACCGACATCTATTGGGCCCGGAGCCGCGTGCTGGAATACCTGAACACGGCGCAGAAGCGCCTGCCGCCGGGGGTAAGCCCGACCTTGGGCCCCGATGCCAGCGGGGTGGGATGGGTCTATGAATACGCCCTGGTTTCCGATTCCCGATCCCTGCAGGAACTCCGATCCCTGCAGGATTGGTACCTCAAATACCAGCTCGCCAGCATCGAAGGCGTAAGCGAGGTCGCCAGCGTGGGCGGGTTCGTCAAGCAATACCAGGTCAACGTGGATCCGGTCAGGCTCCAGGGGTACGGCATCTCCCTGGGCATGGTGGAATCGGCCATCCAGAAAGGCAACTCCGACGCCGGCGGCGAAGTCATCGAGATGGGCGAGGCGGAATTCATGATCCGCGGCCTGGGCTACCTCAAGAACCTGGAGGACATCAAGAACCTTCCCGTCGCCATGAACGCGTCCACGGGCACGCCCGTCCGCCTGAAGGATATCGCCGACATCAATATCGGGCCGGAAATGCGGCGCGGCATCGCCGAGCTGAACGGCCAGGGCGAGGTGGCCGGCGGCATCATCGTGATGCGCTACGGGCAGAACGCCCTGGAAGTCATCGATGCGGTGAAGAAGAAGCTGGAGGTCCTGAAAGGGGGCCTTCCCCCCGACGTGAGGATAGTTCCCACCTACGACCGTTCCCAGCTCATCGAGCGGGCGGTGGAAAACCTGAGGTGGAAATTGATGGAGGAGATGATCATCGTCGCGATCGTATGCGGCATCTTCCTGCTCCATGTCCGCAGCGCCATGGTGGCCATCTTCACCTTGCCGGCCGCCATCCTCATGGCCTTCTTCATCATGCGGTTCCAGGGCATCAACGCGAACATCATGTCCCTGGGCGGCATCGCCATCGCCATCGGGGCCATGGTGGACGGGGCCATCATCCTCATCGAGAACGCCCATAAGCACCTGGAGCACGAGAACCTGAAGCCCGAGGCGGAGCGGAAGGAGCATTGGGAGATCATCCTGGACGCGTCCAAGGAGGTAGGGCCGGCCCTGTTCTGGTCCCTGCTCGTCATCACCGTTTCCTTCATCCCCGTATTCACCCTGGAAGCCCAGGAGGGGCGGTTGTTCCGCCCCCTGGCCTTCACCAAGACCTATGCCATGGCCGCATCCTCCATCCTGGCCATCACCATAGTCCCCATCCTGATGGGCTTTTTCATCCGGGGGAAGATCCTGCCGGAGCACCGGAACCCCATCAACCGGTTCCTGATCGGGATCTACCACCCGGTAGTCGATTCCGTCCTCAAATTCCCGAAGGCGGTATTGGCGATCGCGGCGCTCATCGTCCTCATCACGGCCATCCCCTTCAGCCGGCTGGGTTCGGAATTCATGCCTTCCCTCTTCGAGGGCGATCTGCTCTACATGCCCACCTCCCTGCCCGGCATTTCCGTGACCAAATCCAAGGAGATCCTGCAACAGACCGACAAGATCCTGATGACCTTCCCGGAGGTGGAGCAGGTGTTCGGGAAGATCGGCCGCGCGGAGACGGCGACCGATCCGGCGGGCCTGGACATGGTGGAGACCACCATCCGCCTGAAACCCGAAAATAGATGGCGCAAGGGCATGACTCCGGACAAGCTGATCGGGGAGATGGACGCGGCCCTGAAGTTCCCCGGGCTCACGAATTCATGGACCATGCCCATCAAGAACCGGACCGACATGCTTTCCACGGGGATCAAGACGCCGGTGGGCATCAAGATCTCGGGGCCCAACCTGGACACCCTGCAGAAGATCGGGCAGGAGGTGGAGGCCCTGATGCGCACGGTGCCGCATACCTCCTCGGCATTCGCGGAAAGGGCGGTGGGCGGCAACTACCTGGACGTGAACATCAACCGCGCGGAAGCGGCGCGCTACGGCATCAATATCGCGGACGTGCAAAGCGTGATCCAGACGGCCCTGGGCGGCATGACGGTGACGACCACGGTGGAAGGCCTGGAGCGGTATCCCGTCAGCCTCCGTTACAGCCGCGAGCTGCGCGACAACCTCGAGGACCTGAAACGGGTGCTGATAGCGACCCCGTCCGGGCATCAGGTTCCCCTGGGCCAGATCGCCGAGCTCATCCCCACGCGCGGTCCCATGGTCATCCGCACCGAAGGCGCGCGCCCGAACGCCTGGGTCTTCGTGGACATGCGGGGCACGGACATCGGTTCCTATATCAAGGACGCGCAGAAGGCCATCACCGGCGGCATCAGCCTCCCGACCGGTTACAATCTGGTCTGGAGCGGGGAGTTCGAATTCATGCAGCGGGCGCAGAAGCGGCTGATGCTGGTCATCCCCCTCACCCTGTTCATCATCATGATCCTCCTCTACCTGAATACGGGATCCCTGGTGAAGACCGCCATCGTGCTGCTGGCCGTGCCCTTCTCCCTCGTGGGGGCGGTATGGTACCTGTACCTGCTGGGGTTCAACATGAGCCTGGCGGTATGGGTGGGATTGATAGCCCTGGCCGGGCTCGACGCCGAGACCGGGGTGGTGATGCTCCTCTACCTGGAGCGCGCGTACGAGGCGGCCAAGGCGTCGGGGACCATGAGGAACCTGCGCGACCTGAGGCAGGCCATCGACGTGGGCGCGGTGCAGCGCGTGCGGCCCAAGATCATGACGGCTTCGGTCATCCTGGCCGGCCTGATCCCCATCATGTGGAGCCATGGGACCGGATCGGACGTCATGAAGCGCATCGCCGCGCCGATGGTGGGAGGGGTTTTCACTTCGGTGCTGATGGAGCTGGCGGTGTATCCCGCCATCTATTTCCTGTGGCGGAGGAAAGGCCTGGCGAAGGACTAGCCGCCCTTGCCCTTGTTGTCCTTTTCCTCTTCGCAATCGTCCTTATCGCAGACGGCCAACAGGGACACCGTAACGGAGAAGTAGCTCTTGAACCCGCCGTCATGGGTCACCAGGGTCACGTAGGCCTGGCCGGGGACGCCGGCCTCGACCTGGTCCCCCACGATTTTCGCGACGCGGGCGTTGCTGCTCGCCAGGGCGTATTCCTTGTCGGCGGCATCGGAAGGGGTCCAATGCACCACGGGCCTTTTGCGGCCGGATTCCAACAGGTTCAGCAGGGTAAAGCTCATGGGTTCGGCTTGGGCCGATTCCACCCGCTTCGCCGGGGCTTCCACCTTCACATCGAAGGCGCCCGCCACGGGATTGTCGTTCAAAAGGACCAGGAAGGTGGTGGTGCCGGGCCCGCGGGCCTCGACATGCCTCCGGTCCGCCGTGACCACGGCGATGGCGGGTTCACCTCCGGTCAAAAAAAAACCGGCGGACGCGGTCGCGGCGGCTTCGGGCGGGGCGAATGCCACATCCGGCGCGACGGCCCCGGAGCCCAGTTTCAAGGTGAGGTTCTTGGCGCTGATCTTCTTCACCGCGGCGACCACGGTAACCTTGAACTGCGCGGTCTTGTCGCTGCCGTCCAGGGCATGCACCGTGACGGTGGAGGTGCCTTCGCCCGCGGCATAGATGCCTCCCGGCCGGACCACGGCCACGTTGCCGTTCTTGCTGCTCAATTCGTAGTTCTTGGACGTCGCGTTCGCGGGGAGCAGTTGCACCTGGGCGGATTTGGTTTCCCCCACCGCCAGGGTCATGTCCGGCGCGGAAATGGAAGTGACGAGGACATCGCCCGCCGGTTTCCCCAGGGCCTGGGCCTGTTGCGCCAGGGCCAGGCAGATATCGGCTTCGCTGGTGCAACCGGGCGCGTATTTCTCCACGCTGTCGGCCACGCCGTCATGATCGGAATCTATGGCCCAAGGGGAGGTGTTGTCCTGGGGCTCGGCCAGGTAGGGACTGTTGAAATCCCGGGAGCATCCCGTCAGGCCGGTGAGCAGGGCCAGGATGAAGGAAAGGATCAGAAGGCCCATACTGCGGCTCCCACGGCCAGGCTGAGGCCGCCCAAAGCGCCGAAGCGCCTCGCCTGGCTGTCCTGCTCCATGACGTTGCGCTTCGCCGCCGCGGCTTCCTGCTCGGTGCGCGCCTGCTTGAAGCGCGAATATTCCACGTCCGCCTGCTGCTTGTTCTGGTAGGCGAGGAAGCCCAGGGCCGCCCCGGCCGCGGTGGCCAAGGTGATCGACGCGACCTTCCCGAAAATCGCCAAGCCGGATTTACCGGATCCCTTCGGGGATTGGGAGATCGGGGCCCCGTTCCCCAGGGCGGTCATGAATCGATCTTCCAGGCCCAGCAGGGAATTGAAATCGGAGGATTGCCTGGCGGGCCAATGCCGGACGAGCTTGCGCGCGGGCACGTCGTACAGGGAAAGGTCCATCTTATAGTCGCGCCCTTCGGTTTCGACCTTGCTCCAGAGCAGGTAGCGGACCCCCATCTTGTTGCCCACGGAAAGGATGTCGTCGCCCGAAGCGCCGCGCCCGCCCGTTCCGGTCATCCCGCTCTGGGAGCCCGAACCGCCCATGCCGCCGGTTCCCGCCAATCCGGTGGCGTCGCCGGCATCCTGGGGATCGGCTGCGGCCAGGCGGTTCTGGTTTTCCGGGCCGCCCCTCAGATCCAGGGCCGCCATCAATTCATCGAGCTCGGCGGGGCCGAGCAGGTCATAGGCGCGGGAAGCGTAAGCGTGGGAAAGGGCGCGATGCAGGACCACGCGGGAATGCGGGGTGGATTGCCCGGCGTCCATGACCCCGAGCAGCCCCATGGACGGGGTCTTGCGGAGGTTCAGGCCGGCGGGATCGAGGTCGGATACGGCGAATTGGAGCGAACCCTCGAGCACGTTCCCGGAGCGGGACTGCCTCTGCCCGCCGGTGCGCTTGGGGACTTCGCCCACCCGCGACCAGATCACCTGGGAGGTCGGCACATGCACGAGATCCAGGGTATAGGCATGGAGTTCGGGCAGGGAGGTGGTGGTGCCGAAAAGCACGAATTCGGTCTGCAGGGCGTTTCCGGCATCATAGGCGCATTGGAATTCCATGCAGGGAAGATCCGGATCGAGCCCGTATTCGCGCAGCAGCTTCCCGGTGGTGTCCCCGTCCAGCACGCTCCACGCCGGGTTCTGCAGGAGGGTCTTGCGCAACATGGCTCCCGATTCCGGATCGGGGAGGCCCGTCGTGAGGTTGACCGGATCGAGGATGGTAATCAGGCGGGGGCCCGTCATGGAATAGACCGGAGGCGGCAGGGAGGATGCGCGAGGGCTCTTCTTGGCCCAGGCCCCCATGGGAAGGATCGCCAAGGCCAACATGAGGAAGGTCGGCGGAATCCCGGTACCGCGGAGCCGGCGTCTATTTGGGTTCCTTGTGCGCAATCGAATTCCCCTAATCCTTTTCAGCCCCGCGACAAACCCGTCTTTTGGCGTACTCATGACCAGAAGTCGGGGAAGGGCGCTGTTAGGGAAAAAAAATATTCCGGACGGGTTTGCAAACTTTCACGCATGCGGAATCGGGATAGTTGGAACGTCTTGACCCGGGCGCATGGGCGATAGGGCGAATACGGCTTGGAATCGAGGTTGTTTTTTTCCGGATGCCCAGGCCGCCTGAAAGGTATTTTACCTGGAACCTCCGCTGCCGCCGACTTGTCTTAATCGGGACCCACACAGGAACCCGCCAGACCCACAACAGGAACCCGCCAGTAACCGGTCCATTCCGTCCTTGCCGAGTGCGTGCGCAAGAAGACACAAGGCCGCAACGGCATTTCCCAACCTGTCCATTTGCTAAATTATTGCCACCAATCCTCGGTTTCCCTCAAGGAGCGCTCTTTTGTCCAAACCCACCGGTCGCATTTCCGTCATTCTGATCGCGCTCGTCGCGGTAGGACTGCTCGTATTCCTGAAGCCCAAGAAGGCTGAAGCCCCCGGCGGCGCCCCTGGAGCGAAGGGACCTACGGCTGCCGGCGCATCCGCCGTCCCCGCCGCGGGCGGTCCAGGGCCCGGCGGCGCGCCCAACGGCGGCAAAGGCCCAGGAGGACCTGGGGGGCCGGGAGGACCCGGAGGACCGGCCGTTCCCGTAACCGCCAGGGTACTCCAGGCGGAGCGTCTGGAGAACAGCATCTCCAGCTCCGGCAACGTCCTCGCCAACGAAGAGGTGGAAATCCGCAGCGAAGTGCAAGGCAAGATCAGCCGCATTTCCTTCAAGGAGGGTTCCCGCGTCAGGAAAGGCGAGCTTCTCGTCAAGATCGACGACTCCGAGCTCCAGGCCCGCGCCCTGCAGGCGCAATCCCGGCGCAAGCTGGCCGAGGACAACGAGTACCGGATGAAGATGCAGCTCAAGATCGAAGCGGTTTCCCAGAAGGATTACGACCAGGCCCTGAACGAGCTCAACCTGGCCAAGGCGGAATCCCAGCTCCTGCGGGCGCAGCTGGACAAGACGGAATTGCGCGCGCCCTTCGGCGGGGTGGTGGGCCTCAAGCAGGTCAGCGACGGCGCCTTCGTCAGCTCCGCCACCCTCATCACCACCCTCCAGGAAATCGATCCCGTGAAGGTGGACTTCACGGTGCCCGGGAAATACGCCGGTCTGGTCAAGGCCGGGCAGGCCGTCAACTTCACCATCCAAGGCGCGGATACGCGTTACCAGGGCAAGGTGTATGCCGTCGATCCCCGCATCGACCCGGAAACCCGCACCTTGCGCTTGCGCGCCATGTGCCCCAATCCGGCGGGCCGCATCCTGCCGGGAGCCTTCGCCACCGTGGAAATGCCGTTCCAGACCGTGGAAGCGGCCCTGGTGGTGCCCAGCCAGGCGGTTTCCGCCGACGCCCGCGGCACCAAGGTGTTCCTCTTCAAGGGCGGCAAGGCCGAGCCCCGCCCCGTGCAGGCGGGAATGCGCACGGACTCGACGGTCCAGATCACCGGCGGCCTCGCGGTCGGCGACACCGTCATCACTTCCGGGGTCGTGCAGATCCGGCCCGGATCCGCGGTCACCCTGTCCCGCGTCGATTGAGGTAAAACGATCATGAGCCTTTCCTCCATCAGCATCAAGCGTCCCGTACTCGCGACGGTCGCGTCCATCCTCATCATCGTCTTCGGGTTGATCGGGTATTTCTACCTGGGCGTCCGCGAGTTCCCGGCCGTGGATCCGCCCACCATCACCGTATCCACGTCCTACCGCGGCGCGAGCGCGGATATCGTCCAATCCCAGATCACGGAGATCATCGAGGAATCCATCAACGGCATCTCGGGCATCCGCTCCATCACCTCGGTGAGCCGGGAGCAGCAGAGCAACATCACGGTGGAGTTCGACCTGGGGGTCGATCTGGAGGCCGCCTCCAATGACGTCCGGGACCGCGTTTCGCGCGTGATCCGGAGCCTGCCCGTGGACGCGGATCCGCCCACGGTGGCCAAGGCGGATGCCAATGCGTTCCCGATCATCATGGTGACCGTACAGAGCGATACCCGGGACATCCTGGACGTGACCGCCATCGGCACGCGCCTCAAGGAGCGTTTCCAGACCATTCCCGGGGTGGCCGAGGTCCGCATCTGGGGCGAGAAGAAATACGCCATGCGCCTTTGGATCGACCCGAAGAAGCTGGCCGCCTATTCCCTCACCGTACTGGACGTTCGTAACGCCCTGAACGCCGAGAACGTGGAGCTTCCCTCGGGACGCATCGAGGGGAAGGAGACCGAGCTCACGGTGAGGACCATGGGCATGTTGAAGTCGACGGACGACTTCAACAACCTGATCGTCCGGGCCGACGGCGCCCGGGTGGTGCGTTTCCGCGACGTGGGCCGGGCGGTCCTGGGCGCCGAGAACGAACGGACCATCCTGAAGAGCAACGGAGTGCCCATGATCGGCTTGGCGCTCACGGCCCAGCCCGGGGCCAACAACCTGGCCATCGCCAAGGAATTCTACAAACGCTTCGATCGGGTCAAGGCCGACGCCCCCAAGGACGTGGTCATCAAGCTCGGTTTCGACAGCACCCGCTTCATCGAGAAGTCCATCCTCGAGGTGAAGGAGACGGTTTTCATCGCCTTCATCCTGGTGCTCCTGATCATCTTCCTCTTCCTCCGCGATTGGCGCACCACCATCATCCCCGTGATCGCCATCCCGGTGTCCCTGGTGGGCACCTTCTTCGTGATGTGGCTGTCCGGATTCACCATCAACGTATTGACCTTGCTGGGCATCGTGCTCGCCATCGGCCTGGTGGTGGACGACGCCATCGTGGTGCTGGAGAACATCTACGCCAAGATCGAAAAGGGCATGGATCCCATGACGGCGGGGCGCAAGGGCGCGGCGGAAATCTTCTTCGCCGTCGTCTCGACCACCCTCGTGCTCGGCGTGGTCTTCCTGCCCATCATCTTCCTGCAGGGCTTCACGGGCCGCCTCTTCCGCGAGTTCGGCGTGGTGGTGGCGGGGTCCGTCTTCATCTCCGCCTTCGTCTCCCTGTCCCTCACGCCCATGATGACCACGCGCATCGTGAAGACGCGCCATAAGCACAGCCGGTTCTACGAAATCACGGAACCCTTCTTCCGGAGCCTCCAGGACGGCTACCGTTCCAGCCTGGAATCCTTCATGGAGCGCCGCTGGGTGGCCCTGGCCATCGTCGCCGCCTCCATGGCATCGGGGGTATGGTTCTTCCTCCATATCAAGCAGGAGCTCGCGCCGGTCGAGGACCGGGGCATGTTCATGGTCAACGCCACGGCGCAGGAAGGCTCCACCTACGAGTACATGGAAGCCTACATGGACCGGATGATCAAGACCGTTACCGAAGCGGTGCCGGAATCCGAAATGCTGCTCTCGGTTACCGCGCCCAGCTTCTCGGGGACCTCGGTCAATACCGGCTTCATCCGCATGTACCTGGTCGAGCCGGAGAAGCGCAAGCGCTCCCAGATGCAGATCATGGAGGCCGCCACGGCCAAGGTCAAGGCCCTGACCGGGGCCCGCGTGAACGCGACCTTCGACCAGACCATCCAGGTGGGCGCGCGCAACGGCCTGCCCGTGCAGATGATCATCCAGGCCCCCACCTTCGAGAAGCTGAAGGAGGTGCTCCCCAAATTCGTCGAGGAGGCCCGCGCGAACCCGACCTTCTCGGTGGTGGACGAGAACCTCAAGCTCAACAAGCCCGAGCTCCGCGTGGACATCGATCGGGAGCGCATGCGCAGCCTGGGCGTCTCCGTCCGGGACGTGGCCACGGCCCTGCAGCTCGCCTTCAGCGGATTGCGCTTCGACTACTTCATCAAGGATGGCCGGCAATACCAGGTGATCGGCCAGGTGGACAGGCAGTTCCGCAAGGAACCTGGGGATCTCAAGAACATCGAGGTGAAGAACAATCGCGGCGAACCGGTGAGCCTGGACAACCTGGTCACCTACACCGAGCAGATCAATCCGCCCCAATTGTTCCGCTACAACCGCTACGTCTCCGCCACGGTTTCCGCCGGCCTCGCCCCGGGGATGACCCTGGGGGACGGCATCACGGCCATGCAGGGGGTGGCCGCCAAGGTATTGGACGAAAGCTACGTCACCGCCCTGGCCGGGCCCGCCCGCGATCAGGCGGAAGCCTCGGGAGGCCTGTTCTTCGCCGCCATCCTCGCCCTGGTGCTGGTGTACCTGGTGCTGGCGGCCCAGTTCGAGAGCTACCGCGATCCGTTCATCGTCATGTTCACCGTGCCCCTGGCGCTTTGCGGCGCCATGATGGCCCTTTGGTATTTCAACCAGACCCTGAACATCTTCAGCGAGATCGGCATCATCATGCTCATCGGCCTGGTGACCAAGAACGGCATCCTGATCGTCGAGTTCGCCAACCAGCGCCGGCATCACGGGCTGGGGCTGACGGAAGCCGTGGTGGACGCGGCGGCCTCGCGCTTCCGGCCCATCGTCATGACCAGCCTGGCCACCGTGCTGGGGACCCTGCCCATCGCCCTGGCCCTGGGTGCGGGAGCCAAGAGCCGCATGCCCATGGGCATCGCCGTGATCGGGGGCCTGCTCTTCTCCCTGGTGCTGACCCTGTACGTAGTGCCCGCGATGTACGGCTACCTCGCCAAGCGGGGGGATCTGCCGCGCGAAGACGAGGATGAGATCCTGGAAGAGGCCGCGCATGCGGGGAATCGGGTGGAACGATGAAGGGGGTCCGGATGGGAACGACTCTTTCTCTTTCAATCTGCATCGCCCAGATTTCGATTTTCATTTCGCAAAATCCCGCTTTCGGCCAAACCAAACTGACCCTCGCCGACGCCCTCGCCCTTTCCCTGGACTCCAACCGCACCTACCGCGTCTCCGTCCTGGAGGCCCGTTCCGCCGCGGATGAGGTCTCCTGGGGCCGGGCCGGCGTTTTGCCCCAGGTCGACGCCAACGCCTCCTATACCAAGAGCGTCAACGATACGCGCCAGGAGCGCGTCGGCACCGCGCCGGAAACGAGGAAGGGCGCGGAGTCGACCTCCAAGGTCGCCGGGGTGACCGGGACCTGGACCGTGTTCGAAGGGTTCTCATCCCTGGCCGCCTACAAGCGCCTGGGGGCGACCGCGGCCTTGGCGGACGAGCGCCGGGAGCAGGCGCGCCAGAACCTGGCCGCCGACGTGATCCTGACCTATGTGGACGTGGTGCGGCAACGTACCGTACTGGCGGCCCTGGATTCGGCGGTGGCGCTTTCCCGGGAGCGGGTCAAGATCACCCAGGGCAAATACGGCTTCGGATCGGTATCCAAGCTGGAGATGCTGCAGGCCCAACTCGATCTGAACTCGGATCTCTCGGCGCGCCTGCGGCAGGCCGTGACCCTGGCCAATGCCAGACGGAACCTCAACACCCTCCTGGCCCGGGACGATTCCGCGGCCTATGAAGTGGAAGATTCCATCGCCTTGGGCCCTCCGCCGCCCTTCGAGGGCCTCCGCGGCGCCGCCTTGAAAGAGTCCCCCGCGGTCCGCCAGGCCAAGCTCAGCCAGCAGGTCGCCTCCGCGGGCTATCGGGAATACGTGGGCCGCCTGTTCCCGCAATTGGGGCTTTCCCTCGGCTACAATTACGGCCTCACCGAGTCCCAGGCCGGCTTCATCAAGTCCAACGAGGCCTATGGCCTCAATTACGGCGTGAACGTGAAGATGAACCTGTTCGACGGGTTCACCTTGCCGGACGATTACCGCAATGCCAGACGGGCCGTGGCCCGGGCCGGGCTCCAATACGACGAGGCCAAGGCCGCCGTCGACGCCTCCCTGGCGGAAGCGCATGCCTCTTACGGGGCCAGCCTCGAGGTCCTCGCCCTGGAAACCTCCAACCTGGCCTTGGCCCGGGAGAACGTAGGGATCGCTATGGAGCGCCTGCGCCTGGGCACCATCGCCTCCCTGGAATTGCGCGCGGCACAAGAAAATTTCGTGTCGGCGGAAACCCGGCTCGTTTCGGCCCGATTCGAAAGCAAACGCGCGGAAACCGAGCTGCTCCGGCTCGCCGGACGCCTCGCCCGATCCTCCCCTTAGCGACCAGGCCTTGCAAAGCGTTCTCCCCGGGGAGAACGCAAAGTGTCCGCCGCGTATCGCTCCCGATAGGCCGGGATCCCCCAATTCAGTCCATTCCAGGTAACATCAGGGTTACTTGGGAAATGCCTTTTCCAGGACGCGGATTTCCTACACGTGAAAGGCGGTTTTTGTACAACCGGGCCGCGCCATTCTTATTTATCCTTACAGCCTTCCGGGTTACTTGCCATCCAACGCGGACCCGGATGCACCAATCGGCTTTGGGGAGCCCACTTGAAAAAAATCGCAGCTCTGCTTTGCGCCATCGGCCTGCACCATGCCTGGTCCGCCGCCGGCCTGTACGTGAAAACGCCCTCCGCCGCCAAGGCGTACGTCTTCGACGCGCGCCGCGATAAGGAGGACGCGCGCATCTCGGCCTTGTGCCTGGGAGGGATGATCAACCAGACGGCGGCGGAAGCCTACGTGATCACCCGGGATCATGACCGCGAGCAGCTCGAGATGAGCAAGAAGCCTTTCGAGGTTCTACCGCCCGTGGTCACCTCCGATTCGATGTCCGGCCTGCGCACCCTATGGGGGGCGTACCAGGGCCGGGTGAAGAAGATATTCCTGTACGACCCCAAGAAGGATTGGTCCTTCTACCTGGCCATGATGGCCTCGTCCCAGCAGGCCGGGGTTCCGCTGACCTCGGAGATGCGCGATTCCCTCCTGAAGGGTTCGGCCTGGGCCGGTACCGTGGAGGATTTCCGCACGCGCTGGACGGGCCGGATCCCCGCGTACGACTGGGCCCTCGAGAACCTGATGCCCAATTGCACCAGAAAATCGGTTTTCGTCATCAAGTACCATTTCTCCATCCCCCTGTTCGATTACGCCGTCGCCGCCAAGGGCTTCGTCTTCTGGCTGGACTTCGACAATCCCGCCGAGACCGCCGAGATCGAGAAGATCCTCCAGGCAGGCAAGTACGCGGTGGGCGCGTCCCTGATGGGCTACGCCAACGTGGAGGATCATGCGAACAAGGTCGCGAACAAGTTCGGCATCGGATACGTGGCGAGCGACTATTACGCGAACGGCAGCTTCTGGGCCAGTTTCCCCAACAAGACCTACGCCCAGCCGATGCGCCCGGGCATCGTCGCGGAGAAAGGCAAGGTCTACGTCTGCTTCCTGTGGAGCGACGGGGACAATATCCAGTTCGATCAGAACGGCATCTATGCCATCTGGAAGGATCCGGCGCGCGGCACCATTCCCGTGGGCACGCCCCTCAATCCGGGCCTGCAGGAGTTGAATCCCCCCTTGATGGATTTCTTCTACGACAACAAGAAACCCAACGACGAGCTGATCTCCGGGCCCTGCGGCTTCCAGTTCATCTACACCGTTTTCTTCAGTCCCTCGATGTATCCCGGCTGGCTGGACATCAACAAGAAGTGGCTCGCCGACGCGGGCTTCCATGCGGGCAGCCTCTGGTGGACCACCTATCCCACGCCCGAATACGACAGCTATACCCGCACCTGCGGCCTGGAGGGCCTTTTCCACAATTACGGGCAGCCTTTCACCAAGCCCCTGTTCCAGAACGGCGTGGCCCTGTTCAACGAATACATCAAGGAACGCCGCAATGCGGACAGCGTCTACAAGGATCTGGCGGGCGTGGCTTCCAATGCCGCCGAGCCCCAGTTCCGGGCCATGAAGGTCATCACCCCGGATTTCGTGCCCAACGGGTACGCCAAGCTCAAGGCGGTGGCGGACTCCCTCAATCGGAACTTCCCCAACAAGTACGTATTCATGCTGCCGACCGCTTTCATCAATACCGCCAAGGCCTGGTACGGACAGCCCGCGGCTCTCGCGCAAATGGGTGGAATGGGTGGAATGGGCGGCGTGCCGCTGCGTGATGCGGGAAAAGCCGCTGCGGACTTGCGCATCCGCGTCCCAGGGGCTTATTTCCAGGGACCATCGGGGTCCGGCGTCCGCGACGCGGCGGGCAGGAAACCGTTGGAGGAATCACACGAAATCAGGACCGGAACGAATCGCGATGCCGCCAGGGGTGATGGCGCCGCGGTACAAACCAGATAAAAGGAAACAAATCCATGCGTATCACCCTCAGGCGGGGAATCCTACTCTCCCTGCTCTTCGCCTTTATGGCGGCCCCGGCATCAGCCGTCCCCGCCTTGCCCCAGCGCAAGGACGCGGTAGGCGCTTATTATTATCCCTGGTACTTCCCGGGCAAATGGAAGGATCTGGCCTCGCAACTGACGCCCACCCTGGGCTGGTACCAGAGCGATAGCATGCCCGTGGTGGTCAAGCATATCGATACGGCCGCCTATTACGGCATCGACGTGTTCTTCATGTCCTGGTGGAAGAAGACGGACGTGACGGATACCTACCTGAAGTCCGGCTTCATGAAGGCGCCCAACAACAACAAGATCAAGTTCGCCATGGTGGTGGAGCCCCTCGGCGAGCTGGACACCCTGGACGGGAAGCGGGACGGCATCGTCGATTTCGATTCCGCGGCCGTCCGTAAGGCGTGGATCGACATCTTCGTCTACTTCAAGGACAATTTCTGGAGCCATCCTTCGTATTACAAGATCGACGGCAAGCCCGTGGTCCTGGTTTACGTAACGCGCACCTTCAAGAACTTCGGTTCCCAGCACCTGGACAGCCTGCGCGCCCACGTGGGGCCGGTCTACCTCATGGCGGACGAGGCCTTCATCGGGACGCAATCCGATCCCTTGACGGCCCGCAACGGCATCCGCAACCGCTTCAGCGTCTTCGATTCCTATGTCTCCTACAACTCCTACGAGGCGGCCCTGCTCCAGCCCAACGATTCCGCCCTCTTCTATCAACGCCGCGTGGCCATGCCGTATTACCAGAAGTGGGCCGAAAAGACCGTCTTCCACCCGCCCATCATGCCTTACTACAAGGATTTCCGGCCCGGCCATCCGCCCCTGCCGGGATCGGACGCGCAGTTCAGGACCGTCATCAAGGAGATCAAGGCCCTGCCCCAATGGGCTCCCGCGGGCGACAGCCTGAACCGGATCTACATGGTCACCAGCTGGAACGAATGGTTCGAGGGCACCAGCCTCGAGCCTTCGGTCGAGCATGGCAGCAAGCCCTTGCAGGTCTTCCGCGACGCCTTCGTGGTGGAAGGGACCCACTCGCGCCAGGAACCGGTGGCTCCGGTCAGGCAGACCCCCTTGCGGCTCAAATCCGTTTTCAAGAACGCCTACCTGTGCGTGGAAAAGTCGGCCAAGGGCAATGTCACCGTCCGCGCGGGTTGCGAGACGGCCTCGCAGTCCCTGATCCTGATCGATCTGGGGAACGATGAGGCGGCCCTGAAGGATCCCGTTTCCGGGAAATACCTGGGCGTCTATTCGGACAGCCTCCTTTATCCCATCGACGATTACGTCGGCACCTGGGAGATCTTCAAGGTATCCAAGCAGGGCGCGACTATCGCTTTGCAGTCGAAGAAGACCGGCGCCTGGCTGAAGCCTTCCCTGGACGCCGCTGGATCCATCATCGCCAAAGGCGGCCTGGATACGGATGCCTGGTTCACCGTGGATACCGCCTCGGTCGCCCTGTCCCGCGATTCCCGCCGGGCCGTGACGGCCTCCGGATTGCGATCCTGGCGCGTCACCTGGACCGCGGCATCCTTCCGCGTGAACCCTCCGGGCCCGGAACCCGTGGAAATCACCGTTACCGACGTCCAAGGCCATGCCCTGGCTTCCAGGTACTTTTTCGGCGGCGGCGTGTACGATCTCGGCATGGTCCCGGACGGAGGCATCCGGTTCCTGACGGTAACCTCCGGCGGCATCACCCACCGGGAATGCCTTCCCGGCATCGGCCGCTGATCCGGCCCCAACCTCCCTCGACAACCTCCAGAAATCCAAGCGGATCGGAATCGGAAGGGTTACGATTCGCACCGTTTCCCGCCCCGGCTTTACCAAAATTTATAGTGCATCGGCTCCCTCCCGGGCTTACCCTTGGAGAACGGTTTCGCATCGGCCCTGAAAGGCCGATTCCGTTTCCGGATCGTCCAGGGGGAGTTCCAGATGACCGAAGTTTTCTCTCCGTTCCGGGGCAAGCGCGCGCTTGCGGCCGAGGCCGCGATCGCGCTCATGACCGCCGGCGTTCTGGGCATCGGAAGCGTCTCCGCGGGATCGGCTTCCGTCATCGATGCGACCACCCTGAAGAACAAGGTCCTGTTCGGGTACCAAGGATGGTTCGACTGTCCGCTTTCGGGCGGCGGTTGGACCCATTGGTCCCACGGCGTTCCCGCGGAAGGGACCATGACCGTGGATGCCTATCCCGATCTCCGGGAATTCAAGGCCGCGGATCTCTGCCCCGCGGGCGATTTCCGGATCGGCGCGAAACAAGCCTACCTCTTCACCGCCAAGACCCCGGCCATCGTGGACGCGCACTTCCGCTGGATGCAGGAGTACGGCCTGGACGGCGTCTATATCCAGCGCTTCGTGGGCGAGACCTCCTGGAAGCGCTCCACCGGGGACGTTGTCCTCAAGAACGCCATGAAGGCCGCCGCCGCGTACGGACGCGTCTTCGCCATCGAATACGATGTATCCGGCGCCTCGGACGCGGGCTTCGCCGACGCCATCAAGAAGGATTGGATGTATCTCGTCGACTCCTTGAAGGTCGCCACCGCGCCGGGCTATCTGCATGAGAACGGCAAGCCCGTCGTCTCGGTATGGGGGATCGGATTCACCGATAACCACCCGCCCGCCGATCCCGCCGCCGCCGCCGCCTTCATCGCCTGGTTCAAGACCGGGGCCGCGGAAAAGTACCGCATCTACTACATGGGCGGCACGCCTTCCTGGTGGCGCCCGCTCAACCAGGACGCGCGTACCGATCCGGCGTGGAAGCCCGTGTACAAATCCATGGACGCGATCCAGCCTTGGGCCGTCGGCCGCTACGGGGATTCCGCCGGCGTGGACAACTGGAAGAAGACGTCCCTCATCCCGGATCTGGCCGAAACGAAGCTGAACGGTAACTTCTACGTGCCCGTGGTCTTCCCCGGGTTCTCCTGGAAGAACCTGAACGCCGGCCCCGCCAACCAGATTCCCCGCAAGGGCGGGAAGTTCCTCTGGCGCCAGGCCATGAACGCCAAGGCCGCGGGCGCCGAGGCCCTGAAGATCGCCATGTTCGACGAGGTGGACGAAGGCACGGCCATGTTCAAGATCGCTCCCAAGCGCGCCGATGCGCCGGACAAGGGCTACTGGCTGACCCTGGACGCGGACGGCCTGGACCTTCCCGCGGACTGGTACCTGCGGTTGGCGGGGGAGATCACCAAGGTATTCCATGGAACGCGCGCCGTGACCGATACCATTCCCATCCGGCCCGGAGATCCGATGGCCCTGATACCCCGGACTCCTGCATCGCCGGCATCCCCCGGATTCAAGGTCCTTGCGGGACGGGATGGGACCGTGCGTTTCCAGGCCATCCCCGGATACGGCGCGGCATCGGCAGCCGCTATCGGGAATCTCCTGATTCGCGATCCCGCCGGGAGGCTGGTGCGCACCCTGGCCCTGGTGAACGGCGAGGCCCAGTGGGATTGCCGGGACGATTCGGGCCGGCCCCTGGGTTTCGGCCTCTACCTGGTCCAGGCGCCGGGTCCCCAGGCGCAGGCCATGCGCATCGCCTTGCCCTGAACCCGTTTTTCCGGGCCGGCCTCCGGTCAGGGTAACGTCGGGAAAATTGCCGCGGAAACCCTATAAACGTTTCTTTTGGCCCCGATCAAGCCCAGCGGGGAACTTTTCCAGTCTTTCCTTGCCTGAAGATCGCCTAATAAAGAATTTAATACCCATGCCCGTGAAGGTACCTTATACAGAGGAGCCTATTTTGAGCGAGATCAACCTACCACAAGAACGCGGCGCCACTTCGGTGGAAGAGCTGCCCCTGCCGTCAGGAGACGGTTCGCCGTCCGAAGACGGTTCGCCGTCCGGAGACGGTTCGCCGTCCGGAGACGGTTCGATGGCCGCTGCGGAAACCGCGATGGAAGCCCCCCCGGCTCCCGCCAAAAAGCGCCCGGCCATCAAGAAGGAAACGAAGTCCGCATCCGTCAAGTTCCTGGGAGACGATTCCGGCCTCGCGGCCTATCTCAGGGAAATAAGCCAGAACAACAATCTCACCCTCTCCCAGGAAGCCGAACTGGCGAGGCGCATCCGCGCCGGCGACAAGGAAGCGCTGAACACCCTGGTCCAGGCCAATCTCAAGTTCGTGGTGGCGGTGTGCCGCAATTACCAATACCAGGGCCTGCCCCTCGGAGACCTGATCAATGAGGGAAACCTCGGCCTCATCCGCGCCGCCAAGCGCTTCGATGAGACCATGAACTTCAAGTTCATCTCCTATGCCGTCTGGTGGATCCGCCAGGCCATCCTCTCGTCCCTGGCCGACCAGTCCCGCGTCATCAATATCCCGCCCAGCCGCGTCGGCACCATCCATAAGATGGGCAAGACCAGCGTCAAGCTCGAGCAGAAGCTGGGCCGCGCGCCCACCGTATCGGAACTCGCCGAGGAGATGGGCGTGGGCATCCACGAGATCCATGAAAGCCTCCAGCTGAGCGCTTCGCCCATGTCCCTGGACGCGCCCGTAAAGGATGGCGAGGATGGGCGCCTCGAGGACGTGCTCGAGGATCATAACGTCGAAAGCCCCGACAAGAGCACCATGGCCTTCTCCCTCCGCGAAGAGATGAAGGACATCCTGGGAAGCCTGGACGAGCGCGAAGAGAAGGTGGTCCGTCTCTATTACGGGATCGGGCTGGAAACCACCTATACCCTCGAAGAGATCGCCCAGCGCTTCAACCTGACGCGCGAACGCGTCCGGCAAATCAAGGAGAAGGCCCTTAAGCGTCTTCGTCACCCATCCCGTCTGGCCAAACTCCAACGCTTCAAAGGTTGACCCCAATACATGAAACCATTTCCATACGATAATGCGGGCGGCGGGGGATCCTTCTCCGGCGCCCGTCCCAACGGGATAACCGTTCTTCTGGTTGACGATGACGTTTCCGTCCGCGCCCTGGTGGACGCCACCCTGGTTTCCCAGGGCTACAAGGTCCTCAAGGCGTACGATTCGGATCAGGCCATGCGCCTCTCGGACGCCCATGAGGGGCCCATCCAGATCCTCATCGCCGATCAGGTGATGCCCCCCTTCATGAGCGGGAACGAATTGGCCTCGTGCATCCGCCTGATGCGGCCCGAGATCAAGGTCCTCTACATCTCCGGATATGCCGCCAATGACGGCGTGCAGGACGAGTTGGGGGATTCCTCGGCCGAATTCCTGCCCAAGCCTTTCACTCCGGATCTGTTGCTGAGGAAGGTGGCCCACCTCGCCGAATCCGCCTCCTTCATCGGAGACAAGGAATCCGCCCCCCTGGGCGATCCCGAGGACGAACTCTGAAAGCCGGTTAACCGCCCACCGGGGTCTTGACCGGCAGGGCAGCCGCCGGGATGATGACATCGCCCGCCTGTGGTCCGTTTCCGTCCTGTTGTGCGTCTCCCGCCTGTCGCCTGCCTTCGGCCTGCATGGTTTCCGGCGGCAGGTCCTTCAGGCCCACCGCCTTCCCTTCCCATCCCCAGCCCGGGTCGACCGGCACCCCCAGGAAGGCCATCGCCGTTGGGGCCACATCCACCAGGGAAACGCCGGATAGCCTGGTCCCGCGCATGCTGTCGTTGCCGGAAACGATCAGGAATACCCGCCGATGGGCGCGGATGTCCCGGCCATGATGGCGGAAGCTGCCCCCATGATCCGTGGTCACCAGGATCAACCAATCCTCGCGATAGAGTCCGGGCCTGGCCTGCAGGGCTTCCATGACCTTGCCCACCTGCCTGTCCACGCTGGCCACGGCATGGCGGTAGGGCGGGGAGAACCGGCTGAATCCGTATTTGTGCCCGGCATGATCGGGCGCGTCGAAGTGCAGGAAAAGGACGTCCGGATCCCCGCGCAGCAGTAGGCTCGAGGCGCGCGAAGCGACGGAATCGTCGTTGCCGGGGGCCAGGGCCAGATCGATCCCGGACATCAGGCGATCGCGGATGGGGGCCCAATTCACGATGCAGGCGGTGAACAGGTCCGGGCGGCTTTCCTTCAGGCGTTTGAAGAACGCCGGGTAGGCGTCCCCGTGGAAGGTCCCGATCACGTTGTCATAGACATGATGCTTGTCGTGCCAGACTCCGGTGAGGACGCTGGCCCAGCCCGGTCCGCTGCGGGTGATGCTGTCCGCCGTTGCGCTCGAGGCGAAGGCGCCCGCGCGGATGAGTCCCTTGAGGTTGGGCGTCTCTACCGAGAGGAGGGCGTCGGGCCGCATTCCGTCGATGCCGATGATGAGAACCTTGCGGCGCGGGGCCTGCGGATCCGGACGCAGGTTCGGGGCATCGGGCGGCCCGGTACGGTCGCTTACGGAGGCCTGCAGGGCAGGAACCGCGGCGTCGGAACGGGCGGCTGCGCGGAAAGGCAACAGCATGGCCAGGCATATCAGGAATGCGATCATCAGGGCCTCCAAGGGCGGATTCGGGACCAAGGCGGCCGTTCCCGATATGGGGAAAATAAATGCCCGATACCGGGGGTGGGGGGATAACTGTCGCCGCGGATCCGGGAACAATCCCCCTCGACCCGGCTTCAGCTCCGGTCGCGGGTCGCCCTTCGGGCGCGCCTGGGCCTGGCCGCCACGAGGATCAGCCTTGCCGTTTCGCCTCCCGCGGCTTCCGGGCTACGCCCGTCCCAATCGCCGTAAGCGCGCTCCAGGTCCAGGCCGGCGCTCCGGAGCAGGGCCTGGATTTCGGCAAGGTTCCAAGCCTTGATGGAATAGGCGCCGCAGCCCCCTTCGGCCCTGAGTCCCGGGGCGAAGGGTTCCGACGGGCGCGCCGTCAAACGCCCCGTCCCGGGTTCGAAGCCCACGCGCACCTGCGCGAGCGTTCCGTTCCAGGCCTGCGCCCTCTCGCCCACGAGGCTCCACGCGCGATCGCGATCGAAAACGTGGAAGCAGATCAATCCCCCCGGCCGCACCGTAGCGCGCATGGCCTTGAGGCCCGCGAGGATATCGGCGTCGCCGCCGCGCCCGAAGGCCCTCGCCAGGAACAAGGCGCGATCGCGCCCGGTGCCCCGCAGCGGTCGCGGCAGAGGGATTCCGGCGCCGCGAGGGCCCATGGCGCCGGACCTGCCTCCCCGTCCGCCATCGTTCCTTCCCGCGCCGGAATAGGCCCCTTCCGAGACGCCGTGGCCGAGGCGGGTTAACCTGTCCGTTACGCCCTCCGGCACCCCTCCATAGGCCGCGATCGCCTGGTCGCCGAAAAGGTACAGGGCATTGATCAGGAAGGACGCCAGGATTTCCGGGTCGGGAAGGAAGGAGCCTTCCAGGCCGGATTCCGCCGGGCCCTGAAACCGGCCGGTCCCCATCGGTTTGGGAATTCCGGTTTTTCCGTTTCCTGGAGGCGCGGGCATCCGATGGGATCCGCTTCCCTCACGGGTACGGTTTACCGCGCTTTTCTCCGCCCCGGCGTTTGCCTGCCTGTTCGAAACCGTGGCCGTAACCATCTGCGCCTCCCTAGGAAAAAAGCAAAAAAAAGAAGCCCGCTCCTGGGGAGCGGGCTTCTTTTGAAAGGTCCGTGAACCTCCGTATTAAAGCAACCCGCTCCTGATCCTCCCGTATTTCGCGTGTACGGATGCGCGCATGGCCATGGTATGGCACATGGCGACGCGGCCGGAACGCCAAATCGGCTGGGTAAGGGGAAGACGGATAGCGACGGAAGTCATATCCGGAATTATACTCAAATCCTTCCGGATGTCAACGGTGTAATACGTTCGTAACATGCCGATGCCCTCCAGCCCCATGGCCGCCGGACCTCCAGGACCGCAAGAAAAAAAAGAAATCCCTCCGGGCCGGGGGATTAAAAGATATTTATAGGTCTATCGGATTCAGGGGGATTTACAATGCTTTGGGTGCTTTGCGCGGTTCTTCTCGCGCTATGGCTGGTGTCGATGGCCACGTCCGTTTCCCTGGGCGGGCTCGCGCATCTGCTTCTCGTCGCCGCGATCGCGGTCATCCTCTTCCGCGTATGGCAGGGCCGGTCCACGATCTGAACCCCGGCCGGACCCTGGGCGCCTAGCCTCGCCCCCGCATCCACTCCAGGCATTCTTCCATCTGGGCGCGCATGGTTTCCCGATCGGAATGGAAGCGGCGGCCGTGTCCCGGCAGCACCCATTCGAAACCGTAACCCGCGAGTTTCCCCATCGATTCGGTCTGGCGCCTCCAGGAATGCCAGCAGGCGTCGCGGAAGGCGTACAAATGCCCCCGCCGCTCCGACCAGGCCAGGTGATCCCCGGTGAACAGGAAGGATTCGCGGTAGAGCAGGGCGCAACTGCCTTCCGTATGGCCCGGGACCGGGATGATCCGGAGATCGGGCGCCAATTCCACCGTATCCCCTCCGCTAAGGATCCTTTCGCAGTCCAGGGTCGATCCCCCTGCGTCCCCTACGTGGAGGATGCGTTCGCATCCCAGGCGTTCGCGCCAGAATCCATGATCGGCCACGTCGTCCCCGTGGGTGAGGAACAACCAGCGCGCCCCGCCCATGGACTCGATGCGCGCCGCCAGGGTTTCCGAACGTCGGGGAGAATCGACCAGCACGTTGCCTTCCGGACGCACGATGAGGTAGCTTGCGGCGCCGAAGGACTTGGGGCTATGGTAACCGCAATAATACACCTCCTCCGCGATGGGTACGGGGAAGGCCGCGCGCGCCTCGGCCATTTCCGGCGCGGCAGCCAATGTGCCGATGGAGGCGGTCGGGCAGGCGACGGCCGCCAAAAGGGCCTGGCGCCTCGCCTCGGGGGATCCCGGCTGCCGGAGGACCGCGGATTGCCCCGCCACGGGGAAAAAGGTTTCCGGGGCCAGCCAGCGGCAGGTCTCGCAATCGATGCAGGTTTCATCCACGTAGAAATCGCCCGCGGCGTTCCCGGGAAGCCTACGCTTGGGGTGGGCCATGGGAAACAATGTACAATCCGTTGTTTCACCCCCCGGTCCGGAAATTTATGTTCCTTCCGGCAGGGCGGGACCATTCCCGCCTATGCGGAGGATTGCGATCATGGACCGAAGAATGCTTTCCGCTTTTGCGATCCTGCTCTTGACCGGATGTTACGGCGGCTCCCCGGCCATGCGATCCCCGCCGGAATCCCCGGACCCTTCCTTCGCCGAGGGCGCCCGCTCCCTGCCGCTGTCGGTGCTGGGGGTGGCGCAGAGCTACGCCTCAGGCTCCCTCGCCGGATTCTCCCTCTTCAATCTGGTCGGGTCGTGGTCCGGATCCGATCCCACCACCCTGAAAACCAATATGAAGGAGATCCAGGCCATGAAATGGGAAGGGAGAGCCTGGTTCATGATCGCCACGCCCAATCGCCTGGATATCTGCGCAAGCATGGAGGGCGGGGACCCTGCGGCGAGCCTTTGGTTCGATCCCGGGACCCTGGCCTGGTACGCCCAGGCGGGCGCGGAGAAGGTGAAGCTCGCGGAGTGGAAGGATTCGGGGCGGCATGCGCTCATGCTCATCCGCCCCGACGGGACCAAGGTGGCCGTGCGGCCTTGAAGGGATCCGGGCCGGGAGCTTAGAGCCCCACTCCGCCCGTGACCTTGCCCTGGATGCGGCCTCCGTCGCGTTCCTGGAAGACGAAAAGGTAGACGGGGCGATTGAGGCCCCGCACCGGCGCGGACCAGGCGGCGCCGTCGAAGGCGGACTTCGCGACCGCCTTGCCCTGGGAATCGTAAACGGTCAATACGCCCGCGGCCAGGCCCCCGTCCGGGAAGGGCAGCCACTCGCCGTTCCGGATCTTGCCGAAGCGGATATCCGACTTCAGGGGGATGGAGCGCTGTTCGCGGGCCGAGACCGCAGGCGCCTCGACGGCATGCAAGGGAGGGACCGCGGGAACGATGGCCGCGTCCGCGATCCCGGCGCCGGCATTGGCCTTGTCGAAGGCAAGCTTGGACCAGGAGTCCAGATTGTGGTAGGCGGTGTAGATGTTGATCCCGGCGGTCTTCGGCATGTCCGCCAGAGCGAGCATGGCCCAGAGGCGGACCTGGGGTTCCTCGGCGTTCACCGTGCCCTGATCCCGGATGGCGGCCGCGGAGGCGGCGGTCTTCGGCATGGCCTTCGCCACGTTCATGCGCACGGCGGGGGAGGGATGCAGCAGCAGGGCCTTGAGGATGGGATCCCAGGTGGCCGCGTGATCCTTCAGGAACCCGAGGCCTTCCGCGGTCCACAAGGCGTGCAGGGCATAGCCGTCGATTCCGGCGCCGTCCTTGGCCCAGCTCTTCTTGAGGGCGTCCGCCAGCATCGATTCCATCTTGTCCTTGTCCGCCTGCAAGGTGGTCCGCTTCAGGATCTGGACCTGGGCCGCGATGCGCCATTGCATGTTGGAATGGGCCAGGGCCGCGACCAGTTGTTCGGGCGTGGCCTTGGAGAGGTTGAGGATGGGATCGACCTTGCCGTCCGCGGGAACCACGCGGTAGATGCGTTCGCGGGTGCGGTCGCGCAGGCTGCGGTAGGGCAGGGAAGGATCCTCGAAACCAGCGCCCGGTCCCGAGGGGCCCATGCCGTTGTGGAGGTAGATGTAGGTGTACCAGTCCAGCACCCACACCGCGCCGTCCGGGCCGACGCGGGTCTGGATGGGGGCGGACCAGGCGTCCGTGGAAGCGTAGATGTTGGGCGTGGCGTCCACGCGCGTGCTCGACCAGGTGCTGCCCTTGGGGACCAGGAAGTCCACGTTCACGAGGTGGCCGGTTCCGTCCGAGACGAACGCGGCGCGGTTCCAATATTCCTTGGGGAACAGGCGGGCCGTATAGAACTCATGATCCGTGGCCGCGGTGAACCCGCCGGACTGGTCGCCCTGCATCAGATCCTTGGTGATGGCCTTGAAGGCGTTTCCGTAGGCGGAAATCTGGGCGGCCGCCGTTCCGGGGATGACGGCGTGCTGGGAATGGGTATTGCCGCCGCCCGTGGCTCCCAGGGAGAATATCTGGCCGTCCTCCATCATGCCGAAGCCGGCCGAGTTCCCGCCCGCGGTGGGCCCGACGTATTCGAACTTGGAGCCGTCCAGGCGCATGCGCACGATGCCCGAACCGAAAGTGACGCCGCCGACCACGCCGCCGTTGTATCCGATGTCCCCGTACAGCCAGTTGTCCATGCCGTAACGCAGATGGGTGATGCCGCCATGGGTATCGCCCTTCTTGAATCCGGTATACAGGATCTTGCCCTGGGGCGCGTCCGCCTTGTCGTCGCCGTTCTTGTCCTCGAACAGCACCACATGGGGAGTCATGGCGATCACGACGCCCTGAGGGACGATTTCGATGCCTTGGGGGATGTTCAATCCGGTTGCGAACACGGTATGCTTGTCCACCACATGATCGCCGTCCGTGTCCTCGAGGATGACGATGCGATCATGGCCGGCGAACGGGTCGGTGATGACGTTGGGGTAGTCGAAGGTCTCCACCGCCCAGATGCGGCCGCGCTCGTCGAAGGTGAAGCCCATCAGGGATATGATGTTGCCGGTCTCCTTTTCCGAGGCGAAGGCTTCGATCTTGAAACCCGTAGGGACCTGGGTGCAATTGACGGACTGCTCGGGAGCGAGCGCGGACTGGATGGTGCCCCAATTGTTCCGGATGGTGATGTCGCTCGTGTTCGTGTTCAGGAACCGTCCCGTGAAGTTGTCGCCCATGGGAAAGGATTCGCGCTTGAGTTCCGGGCAGGTGCCGGACTTGGTGAGCGGGATCTTGAGGGCGGCCGCAGAAGCCGTGGAGGCCATGGCCATGGAGAAGGCGGCGGCGGCCAGGCCTAGCCCCATCCCGATGCCGAGAGCGCCCGGGCGGTTGGAACGGAAAGCGCGGCCGAAGTTCGATGTCATCATGTGTCCCCCACGGAAAAAAAGAGTTCGATGCCGACGCCGGGACCCATCCCGCGCCGGCCAGGAATCAGATCCCGGCGCTCACCGCGATCGATGTTCCCCGCCACCTCAGGAAATAGGTTCCCGGAGGCAAGGCTCCCGGAAGGGCATAGCGTCCGCGGCCGGCCGGCCGCAAGGGAACCGCCTTGCCATGGATATCGATGAGGGAGGGCGACGCGCCATCGGCGGTCTCCGAGCCGTTCCCTTCCATGCCCGGCGCGTCCATCCGGAGAAAGCCCTTGAGGATGGATGCCCGCAACCCGGCATTTCCGCCCGGGATCCCGCCATGGCGGGCGATGGAGGCCGTCGACCAGTAATGATCCTGGGGGACGTCCGGCAGCTTGCAGCCGGCTCCCGCGGGCTTCTTGCCCACGGTGCAGGTCCAATCCGCCAATACCCGCAAGGCGGCGGAATCGGGCTGGTAGGTCGCCAGGGGCGGCATCTGAGTCATGTCCGGGGACTCGAAGGTGCCGCGGGTCAGCATGCGCAGGAGCGCGAAGGAACTGTCGGCATGTCCGGGATACATGAGCATGGGCGTGGTCGGATCGAAGAAGGAAGGCTTGCCCATGTAGGGACCGGAGGCGAAAGGATCCTTCTCATCGTACATGAACTTCATGTTCGCGTTCAGGTAATCGAAGTCGTGGTCGACGCCGGTGAAGGATTTGTTGCCGTTGCCGTGGCAATGGGAGCAGTTGGCGGCCAGGTAGGAGCGCGCGCGCGCTTCCAGGGACGCGCCCGCATCGTCCAGGCCGGCCCATTTCATCGCGGCGGGATTGGCGGCCAGGGGGTTCTTGGAGAGGACGCCCTTCGCGAAGAGATCCGCGAGCTGGTTGACGGAGGCGTTGGCCTTGGAAGGACGGTTCAACTGCGGCGTGATGAAACCCAGGCTGCCGCGGCCCACGTGGCAGATGGTGCATTGCCCG
>JAQBPO010000072.1 GCA_028287465.1 Fibrobacterota bacterium | reverse complement strand
CGAACGCGTTCAAGGAAATGACGTTCCCGTAATTCAAGGACCAGCCCAAGGATCTGATGGATGATCGATCCTATCCTGAGCAGATTGCCATCAAGGAACTGGATAGGCGCATCGCCATCCTGAAGCGTTCGGGCGAATCTTCCCGGGTCCTCGAGACGGAGCGACACTTCCGCTTCTCAAGCTGCCTGGTCAACCTGTTCATGGCCCTCATCGGGACCGCGATGTCCGTGCATACCCTCAAATCCGGATTGGCCCGGAACTTCGGCATCGCCCTCCTCATCACCTTCCTCTATTACGTGGCCCTGCGCCTGGGCCTGGTGATGGGCCAGAACGGCAGCCTTTCTCCCGTCGTCGGCGCTTGGCTCGGCAACCTCATCTTCGCTCCTCTGGGCCTGCTGCTCTTGTGGAAGGCGGCCCGCGTGTGAACGGGGTCTGGCTTTTCCTGGCCGGACTCTTCGGCGGGATCGCATTCCTCGGCGGGAACTGGCGCTTCGCGGCCGTGCCGGCGGCGGCCTGCCTGCTCTTGGCCTGGACCGGCCGCAAGTCGGAAGCGCAAGGCCGCAAGTCGTCCGGTTCGACGACCCGTAAGACCACGGTGGTCCCCCAACCGTCCATCCAGGAGCCCTCCACGGAGGAGCGCCGCCAGGACACCACCCGCGCCTTTCTCAAAGGCGATGTCTCCGTGGTCGGGAACGAGGCCCAGGCACGGGAGGCGCGCAAACTGGCCCTGAGGGAATTGGAAGACAATATCGATGGCGCCCTCTTCGACGGCCTGGCCCTCCTGAAACAGGCCGTGCCCGGCGGGCATACCTACGGGGTCCTGTTTCCCGGCAAGTCGGAAGGGCTGTACCTCCGCGCCTGGCTTACGGACGGCGGATCCGTGATTTCCGGGGCAACCATCCACAGCAACCAGGGCCTGGTAGGGCAGCTGAACAAGGACGGGGTCCGCCGGGTGCTCGAAGGCGACATCGTCGCGGATTCGACCCAGCTCCATTATTATTCCGGGCAGGACGGCATCAAATCCCTCGCGGGGGTGCCCATCCTGGTCAAGGGCGTACGGCGTGGGGCCGTGATCGTGGACAGCGTCAAGCAGAACGCCTTCGATGCCCAAACCATCGAAAAGCTCGATTCCCTCGCCAACCTGCTGGGGCATCTGGCCTATCACGCCTATATGGCCTTCGAGCATGCCTACCATAAGGAACAGCTCGCGGCCCTGACGAATTACCAGCGCAAGTTCCTGGAAAACATGTCGGTCGAGAACATAGTGGTCCACGTCCAGAATTACATGGCGGAGTGCCTGGAGGGCGATCGCTTCCTGGTGGTGGAACGCATGTCGCGCAACGGGGACGAGGCCCGTATCGTGAGCTGCATCGGGCAGGACGAAAAGGAATTGCAGGGATATTCATTCTCCCTTTCCGACAAGGGACTGGTGTCCCTGGTCTTCGAGAAGGAGCAGATCGTCAACCGGGTGTTCCCGCCCTCCCCGCATGTCCCCAGGTACGCGGCCAAGGAAAAGGCTTATGGCCGCATGGCGAGCCTTTTGGCCGTGGCGGTCCCGACCGATCAAGGCGTCGACATGGCGCTCGTCGTCGAATCCGTGCGCCCGCGCCGGTTCTCCGAGCATCATCAGAACATGCTTTCGACCATCGCCCGCGCCGCCGGTTTCGCCATGTCGCGCGCGCGCCTCTACCAGGAGAAGGAGCAGCTGGCCAGCAAGGACGGCCTGACGGGCGTGGAAAACCATCGCACCTTCCAGGAACGGTTCCTCAACGAGATCCTGCGGGCGCAACGCTATGACCACCAGCTTGCGGTGATGATGATGGATATCGATTTCTTCAAGAAGGTGAACGACAACTACGGCCACCCCGTCGGCGATCTCGTGTTGAAGGAGGTGGCCAGGATCATTTCCCAGAACATCCGCGCGGGAACGGATCTGATGGCCAGGTACGGAGGCGAGGAATTCGTGTGCATGCTGGCGGATACCGATCGCGCCAAGGCGGGGGAGACCGCCGAACGGATCCGCGAGAGCATCGCCGCCAAGGTCTTCGAGGCCGGCTCCGTCCGGTTCCAGGTCACCATGAGCATCGGGGGGGCCATCTATCCCGTGGATTCACGGCACGGCCAGGAAGTCCTGGAAAAAGCCGACAAGGCCTTGTACCGCGCCAAGGAGACCGGCCGCAACCGTTTGGTATTCTATAACTGAAATCCGGCTCCCCGCGAGGGACGATCCCGGCCACCCGAACACATCGAAGCCTCCCCATGAATATGCTTGAGCCCCCCAATGACGAATACTTTATGCGCCAGGCCCTGCGCGAGGCGCACGGAGCTTATGAGGAAGGCGAAGTCCCCATCGGATGCGTCATCGTCAAGGATGGGAAAATCCTGGGCCGCGGGCGCAACCACATGGAAACCTTGCGGGATCCGACCGCTCACGCGGAAATCCTGGCCATGGGCGCGGCCAGTAGCGCCTTGGAAAATTGGCGGCTGGACGGTTGCACCCTATACGCCACCCTGGAGCCCTGTCCCATGTGCGCAGGGGCCATCCTGAACGGGAGAATCGCCAAGGTCGTCTACGGCTCCAAGGACAAGCGCCTGGGGGCCCTTGGCTCGGCTTACGACATCCTCAACGGGAATCCCCTGAACCGGGAGATTGAGGTCGTGGGAGGGGTCCTGGGAGAGGAATGCCTGGACCTGCTGCGCTCCTTTTTCCAGGACTTGCGCAAGCGGCCCTCCAAATCGGCGGAACCCGGGATCGGATAGCCCCCAGGGCATTTGACCCTGCGACCGGGGGTATAAAAGCGGCGGCCCGGACTCTTGGTGAGGACGCCTTCAAGAGGTATATTTGTTCTGCTCATCCTGGAAGGCGCAGACCTCACGCAATGGTGGCGAGCTGAACCCCGCCAGGACGAAAGTAGCAACGGTAGGCATCAATACCATGTGCCGTGCCAAAGTCTGCCGCCAACCGGGATGAGCACCCAAGATTAGATTATCCCGGTTGGCGCGCTGACCGGGATGTGCACCCAAATCCCCCCCCCTCCCTTCGATTCCTGATTCCCGCCTCCCGGGCCTCCAATCGACTTCGATGCGACCTTGGGGGTTTTGAGACCCCGGCTCCCCGCGATATTTATGCGGAACCCCAACCGATATGAGTAGTTAGGAAGGAAGGGCCGATAAGGCCCGGCAAAGAGGGTCCATGGCCTCGGAAAAACAGGAAATCCCCCTTCCCGGATTCAGCGATGAGGCGAACGGCCGCGGTCAGGATTCGCGTTTCTCGCAAGACCGGAAACTGGAAGCCGTCGGTCGCCTGGCCGCAGGCGTTGCCCATGACTTCAACAACTTCCTTACGGCGATTATCGGGTATACCAATCTGGCCTTGATGAAAACCGATGCCGATGGATCCGTGCACGGCGACCTGATGCAAATCCGGGAGGCCGGGGAACGCGCCGCGGCTTTGACCCAGAAACTGCTCGCTTTCAGCCGGCGCCAGATGCTCGCGATGACCTTGGTGGATCTGGGGGTGATGGCCCGTAACATGGAATCCCTCCTCGGTCGCCTGGTCGGCGAGGACGTGGAAATCGTGATCACCGGAGAAGAGGGATTATGGTCGGTCAAGGCCGACCTCGGCCAGGTGGAACAGATCGTATTGAACCTGGCCATCAACGCGCGTGATGCCATGCCCGAAGGTGGCACGCTCTCGGTGGAGACGCGCAATGTCACGCTTCGGGAAACCGATCCGCAGCCCGACCCGGGAATGGAATCCGGCGACTATGTCCTGCTCCGCCTATCGGATACAGGTTGCGGGATGGACGCATCGGCCCGGTCGCACCTGTTCGAACCCTTCTTCACCACCAAGGAACCGGGAATGGGTGCCGGCCTTGGTTTAGCCACGGTATACGGCATCGTCAAGCAGAGCGGAGGATATCTGGTGGTCGATGCGGATCCGGGATGCGGATCGGTATTCCGGATATTCCTGCCCGCTATCCGCGCTTTGCCGCCTGAGCGGGAGAAAAGGAGCATCCCCTCGATCAGGGCCGGGGACGGCGGGGAAACCATCCTCATCGTCGAGGATGACAACGCGGTGAGGGGCTTTCTTCGGGAGGCCCTCGAAAGCCAGGGCTATCGGGTCCTGGAAGCGGCGAACGGGATGGATGCGATAGAATTGGCTGCGGAAGCCGCTTCCCGGGGCGCCACCCTGCCCGGGAACGAGGGGGAAATCCGTATGCTCGTCACCGACATGGTGATGGCGGGCCTTAACGGAAGGGAGTTGGCCGAGGAGGTCCTGGGGATGCTTCCGGGCATCAAGGTCCTTTTCATTTCCGGATATGAGGATCGGGCCATCGTACGGCATGAGGTAATCGGCGAAGGATTGGACTTCCTGGGCAAGCCGTTCACGCCTTCGGAGCTGGCCTGCAAGGTAAGGAAGATCCTGGACGGGAATCCGGAAGCAACCCCTTGAGCCGCGGCCGTTTCAGGTCGGAACGACTATCCCGGTGAGGGCGGTGAATTCTTCCAGGGTAATGAGGGTTTCGCCCTTATCCAGCCTTTCCGGATAGAGGATCCCTTCCAGGTGATCGAACTCATGCTGGAACAGCCGGGCCATGAACCCGGTGAACCGTTCCGCGCGTTGTACGCCATGCCTGTCCGTAAAGGCCACGTCCACTTCCAGGTGGCGGGGCACCTTCGCGCGGAAGCCGGGAACGCTGAGGCAACCTTCCCATCCCGTTTCCATCGAATCAGAAACCCTCAGGATTTCAGGATTGATGATGGCGGTCGGCTCCATGGCGGGAGCATCGGGATAGCGCGGGCTGGGTTGGGCCGCCATGATGAAGAGGCGCAATGATTTCCCCACCTGCGGAGCCGCGATGCCGACTCCCAGATTGTCCTTACCGCACCGGATGAGTTCGTCGATGAAGGCCTGGAATCCGGGATCGGCGATGTCCAGGATACGACCGGCTTTAAGGGTCAAACGTTCGTCGCCTCGGTCGAGCAGGAAAAGCGGATTCATGGACACCTCACCCATAATATAACCGGCCCGGGCCGGAGTTCCAGCCGCTTTGGCGCCTAGGCCCGGTCGCGCGGCCTTCCGGGGGTCAAAGGGACGGGAAAATGGGGCTTACTCCCAACCCGGGCCGGCTGCTCAGACGAAGACGTCCCGATACCATTTCCAATCCCGAGAAGCAATCGTCGCGAAGCAACCAGCTACCGTCCAGATCCGCGAAGTCCGCCTCCTGGGCCACCACGGCGCCGGCGGATATGAGCAGACTGCTCTCAAGCATGCATCCCACCATGACCTTCAATCCCAAGCGGCGGCCTTCCCGGAGCATGGACAAGGCAGGGGTGATTCCGCCGCATTTCACCAGTTTGATGTTGAAACCTGAAAAGCGTCCCGGCATCCGTTCCAGATCGCCAAGGCCGGCGCAGCTTTCGTCGGCGAAGAGGGGCAGGGCGGATTTCCGCAGGAGGGATTCCATGAGCGCATCTTCGGAAGGTAGAAGGGGTTGTTCGATGAATTCCACGCCCAGGTCCCGCAATCGGATACTGATGGCTTCGATATCCAGTCCGGCCCAGGCTCCGTTCGCGTCCACGCGGATGGCCGCCGGGGTGCGGGCGCGTATGGCCTCGATGAGGTCCGTATCCACCCGCGCATCCAGCTTCACCTTGACCGCAGGGAAGCCTGCCAATTCGGCGATGCGTTCCTCCCATTCCTGGGGCGGGCAAATCCCCAGGGTGGCGGAGGTGGCGATGTCATGAACCGGTCCGCCCAAGGCGCATTCGGCCGTCGTCTTGCCCCGGAGTTTCGCGAAAAGATCCCAAAGGGCCAGGTCCACGGCGCATTGGCAGGCACGGGAAGGAGAGACCCTCTCCCAGATCTCGGACCAGATGCGGCCGATATCCTCCGCGCCGGAAAGGGTCTGGCGCCTGAAGTAATCGGCCAGGCCGGCCAGCGACATCTGGACATCCAGATTGTTCTCGTTGAAAAAGGAATTGGGGGAGGCCTCGCCGTATCCGAGCACGCCGTCTTGTTCCAACACGAAAAACACATTTTCCACCTGTGGACGGCTCGCCCGGGAAATCCGGAAGACGTGCCTGGGGTGGAGCGCTTTGCCGATGTGGTTGATGCGAATCATGGGTGCATTCGATCGAAGAGGTGAATATACATCGGATCCCGGTCTTCGCGAAGAAGTGTTTATTATGATATTATGGATCGGGAAAGCCAGGTTAAGCCATGCGTAATATCATAGGCAATTCGATCGACGGCCGGGAGATTTTCCTGCACTCGAATTTCCCCTATCATGGCGTCCCCGGGCCGGATGAAACCGGGACAGGCACCCTCCTCATCGGGGGCACCCACGGGGATGAGAGGGCGACCGTTTCCATCCTGGAGAATTTCATCGTCTCCCATCTCGATTCCGGGACCGTAAGGACCCCGCTCGCCGTTCTGCCGCTCCATAATCCGGACGGGTACGCGGCCGACTCCCGATACAACGGCCGTGGAGTGGATCTCAACCGGAACTTCCCGCATCATTGGAGCCGGGATTCGGACGAACCGCCCGGCATCGGCCCGCTTTCCGAGCCGGAAACCCGGGCCATCCATGCCTATATCCTTTCCCGCCGCCCCGCGAAGATAATCAGCCTCCATTGGGCGCTCGCGGAGATCGATGCGGACGGGCCCCAAAGCACCGCCTTGGCGGTCAAAATGTGGGAAACCCTGTCTCCCGAGGAGCGCAAGCCGTACCGGTTGCGCGTCCATCGACCGGAGGTCATGCCGGCCGGTATCTGCCCGGGCTCCATGGGCCAATGGTGCGGCAACGGCCTCGTCTACCCTGACGGATCCAGGCCGGCCATGGTAACCTTGGAGCTTCCGTATCACGCGCACATCCGCGATCGACCCGAACGCCTGCCGGAGGATCACCTGGATCGCGTCCGCGAGTTGTGGCGCACCCGGCCCCAGGCCTACCTTGCGGGCGTGGAAGGCCCGGTGGTGCGCATGCTCGAAACCGCCTGCAGGTTCCCCAATGCCTGGCCGCACCATTCCCCCGGCCCCGGATGAGGATCCTGGTCTGTCCCTTGGATTGGGGTCTTGGTCATGCCACGCGATGCATTCCCCTGGTGCTGGCCCTCCTGGAGAACGGCCATCAGGTCCGCATCGGGGCTTCCGGCGGGGGATTGCGGCTCCTCAGGGAGGAGTTCCCCCATCTGGACGTCTTCGAATTCCCGGGGTATCCGGTCCGATACTCCCGGACCCAGGCCTTCTTCCTTCCGGTCATGCTGGCGCAACTTCCCCGGGTCCTCCTGGGCATCCGCGCCGAATCGCGGCGGCTGAAGCGGATCCTGGCCGGGAATCCCGCCGACCTCGTCATCTCGGACGGACGATACGGGGTTTCCGCCCGGGGGATCCCTTCGATATTCGTAACCCACCAGGTATTCATCAAGGTTCCGGGCCGGTTTCCCGGGGCGGGGCTGCTGGAGCGGATCCTGCTCTCCATGAACCTGCGCAGGCTCAAGGCATTCGATCGGGTATGGGTCCCTGACTTCCCGGGGCCGGATTCCCTTTCAGGTGAATTGAGCCATGGGGCTTCGGCTCCCGATAACCTGGAATTCATACACCCACTTTCTCGCTTCGGAAAAAGGGAAACCGCCTCCGATCCAAAGGTGGTCCCGGCCCGGGATGGGATTCCCAAGGTGGATATCCTCGCCGTGGTCAGCGGCCCGGAACCGCAGCGCGGACTGTTCGAAGCCGCCCTTCGGCGGCAAATGACCGAGGCGGGGGGGACACGCGTTCTGGTGCGCGGGTTGCCAGGTAACCGCGATAACCGGCAGGACCCGGCTTCCATCCGTCCAGGTGAACTGACCGAGATCGACCACCTTCCCGGAAAGGACCTGGCGCGGTTGTTCGCGGTGGCGGATTTGGTGGTAGCCAGGTCGGGTTATACCACGGTGATGGAGCTTGCGGGCCTGGGCGCCCGCGCAGCCCTGCTGGTCCCCACGCCGGGCCAATCGGAGCAGGAATACCTCGCGGATCACCTTGCGCGTTCCGGAGCCGCGTTAAGGATGGACCAAAGCGCCCTCGATTTGGCTGGGGCCCGGGAGCGGTTGCGAGGTCTAAAGGGTTTCTCCGGATGGAACCCATCCACCGAACCGGGTTTCACCCTTTCCGCCTTCATCGCATCCCATCCGCTTTTCGCAAGAGCCGGATCGCCTTCCGGAACGATAAGCGTGCCCAAGTCCCTTCAACAATAGTAGATTTCACCTAGGGTTGCATGAATCTCCTCCACCGACTTCCGAGCCTCAGTTTCCTTTCCGCCTTCGGGCCGCGCCTGCCAGCGGCCTTTTGCGCCGCGGTCTTGATCGCGGTTCCGCCGGCATCGGGGAAAGCCCGCGTAAAAGCCGACCAAGGAGCGAAAGCCGCTGCCGAAGCCGATCGCGGAGGCAAGACCGAAGCGCGGCTGTCCTTCTATAAGGAGCGTCTCGGGAAATACCAGGCCACCCTCAAGAAGGCCGACTCCGTCACCCCCTACTTCCTGGCCTACCGCGTCAACGATACCGTCTACCACAGTTTCATGGCGAACAAAGGCGGAGTGATCGAGGACAAGAGCGGCGTGTCCCGCTACCTGGGCGTGGAAGCGAGGGTCGGGTCCGGCAAATTCGACAATACCCATCCGATGCGGGACAACCTGGACTTCACGGCATGGGACGGGTACCAGAATGTCCGGCTGCCTTATGAACCGGAGGGTAAGCCCGCGGAACAGGCCTTGAAGGTCGCCACGGATTTCGCGTTCCGCGCGGCCAAGGACCAATTCATCAAGATCAAGGCGAATGTCGACGTTCGGCCCGCGGAGGACGATACCGGCTTGGACTTCGCCTCCGCGAAACCCGTTCGCCATGTGGATCCGCCCTTGGTGATGCCTCCCGGCCGGGAAGCCGTGGATACCCTCTACGCCCGAATACGCCGGGCCTCCAGGCTCTTCAACAACCGTCCCTTCCTTTATTCCAGCCAGATAGAATTCAACTACCGGAAGGTGCGCAAGCTCCTGGTCACCTCCGAAGGGACCTCCCTCGCCCATACGGAAACCCTCGGCAACATCGGCATCTACGTCGAAACCAAGGCCAAGGACGGCATGATCCTTTGGCTCACCAAGGATTTCTTCTTCAAGGAAATCCCCTTGGATTTCCCGTACGACTCCGTCGCCCAGGCGACGGAACTCCTCTTGCGCCGTCTCGACACCTTGCGTACCGCGCCCGTCATGGAAACCTTCGTGGGACCGGTGATCCTTGAAAACATCGCGGCCGCGGTCTTCACCCACGAGGTCTTCGGCCATAGGGTGGAAGGCCATAGGCAGAAGGCCGTTGATGAAGGGCAGACCTTCGTCACCAAGGTCAACCAGTCCCTGGCCGCCTCCTTCATCTCGATCATGGACGATCCGACGCGGGAATTCGCAGGCGGGATCCCGCTGAACGGGTTTTACCGTTACGATGACGAAGGCGTGCCGGCCCGTCCGACGCCCCTGATGGTGAACGGCGTATTCAAGGACTTCCTCCTGAGCCGTTCGGTCATCTCCCCCAAAGGCGCCTCAAACGGACATGGACGCGGCATGCTGGGGTTGGCGCCCACCGCGCGCATGGGCAACACCATCCTTGAAGCCTCCCATACCGTACCGGCCGCGTCCCTGCGGGACAGCCTGCGCGCCATACTCAAGCGCACGGGAAAGCCCTATGGCCTGCTCCTTCACGACATTTCGGGAGGATTCACCTATACGGGCCGCGATCTTCCCCAATCCTTCCGGGTTGAGCCCTTGTACGTCTCCCAGATCTTCGCTGACGGCCGGCCGGATCGGGTCGTTCGCGGCGTCGACGCCGTCGGGACCCCTCTGGTCAGCTTGCGCCAGGTCGCCGCGGCCGGGGACGATCCCGCGGTATTCAACGGTTTCTGCGGCGCCGAATCCGGCTGGATCCCGGTCTCCGCGATCGCTCCTTCGCTGTTGTTGGAATCCATGGAGTTCGAAAGCAGAGCCAAGGATCAGAACCTGCCGCCCATCCTTCCGCCCCCGGAGGTCCGGCCATGATGCCATACCTCCCCATCCGCGAACGCGAACGCGTATCCGGTCCTTTCCGCCTTCCCGGACTGGCCATCGCGTTTTTCGCCTTCGCCGCCGCCTTGGCGCTGGGTAAGGATGCTACGGCGCCCTCCCGTCCTTCCGAACCCCATGTACCCGTGGATGTACCCGGCGTGGCCATCCCGGCTTCCGGAACGGCCAATAAGGCGGATACGACCCAGGCGGGCATGGAAGCCTCTTCCGTTCTCAAGGCGATGGCAAGCGAACTGAAGCGCTCCATGGATGGCCTGCGCATCAAGGGCCGGCCAAGTCCCTATTTCCTTTCGTACCTGCTCTGGGACGTAGAATCCCACCATATGCAGGCATCCCTCGGATCCTGCGAGATGACCGACGATGACCGACAGCATCTCGTCGAAGCGGATCTCCGCGTCGGGAATTTCGAGGAGGACAATTCGAATTTCCAGGGGGGGATCGTCTTCGGCCCGCGCCTCCGCCTGCCGCTGCCCCAAGAGAACGATACCACCCTCCTGCGCCTGTCCTTATGGGCCGCCACCGATGCCAAGTACAAGGTGGCGGTGGAGCAGTTGGCGCAAAAGCGCGCCTTTCTCGCGAACCATAGCGGTCGGGACGGCCTCCCGGATTTCTCGAGGCAAAAGGTCCTCAAGAGGTTCCGCGCCGAGCCCCGGACCCCTCCCGACACCGCCAGGACCGCGGCTTTGGGCAAGGACCTCAGCCGGTTCCTCGCCGGGTTTCCCTGGCTTCTCGAGTCCCGCGTGGGATTCCAGTATTACTACACCACCTTCTACTATGTGGATTCGGAAGGCGCCCGTTTCATCGAGACCGTCAAGGAACACACCCTGCTCATTTCCCTGTTCACCCAGGCGAAGGACGGGGCGCCGCTTTGGGACTATCTCCGCGTTTCCACCCGGGATCCCCTGAACCTGGGGGAGGGGAGCGTAAGCTTCGCCTCGCTGAAGGATTCCCTGGCTCCCATCCTGAAGAGGCTGGAATACCTGCGCAGCGCCCCGCCCTTGGCGAATTACCGGGGACCGGTGCTCTTCAACGGAAGGGCGGCGGGTGAATTACTCAACAAGGCCCTGCTCGCGCCCCAAGGGCGTTTGCGCGAACCCTTAGGCGCCGGTTCGGAAGCCAATTTCATGGTCAGCATGGCCGGCCGCAAGCTCTTCCCCTCGGAGATCACCGTCATCGATACGCCGTCCCTGGCCGCCTGGCAGGGGCGGTCCCTGTTCGGCCACTACCTTTTGGACCAACAAGGCCAGCCCGCGGAAGACATCGTCCTGGTCAAGGACGGGCGCGTGAAGGATTTCTTCCTGGGGAAGGTTCCCGTCTTCAAGGCCAAGGGTCATCTCAGCAACGGCCACTGGCGGTATGGGGGAGGGTTCCCGGGGGTGACCTTGCTGCGATCGTCCAAGCCGCTGCCGGAATCGGATTTGGTCGCCAGGTTGAAGACCATGGGAAGCGATGAAGGGACCGGATACGGCCTTGTCGTTTCAAAGGTCCTTGACGAGGATGCCTTCAAACTCCTGCGGCACCCGCTGGCCTCGCAAATGGCGATTACGGACGGATTGGACGGTCGCGGTTCCTTTTCCCTGACTCCGCCCTGCGAGGTGGACATGCTCGACTCCCGTACCGGCAAGGTTACCCCTGTCCGCGGGCTTTCCTTCCCGTCCATCGACTCCAAATCGCTCCGCGACATCGTGGCGGTGGGTGATCGGCCATACCTTCATGAACCCCAGGCCTCGTTCTCCATCCTGTGCCCGTCCCTGCTGTTCAGCCTCCTGGACCTGAAAGGCAGCCGCAGCACCCAACCGCGCCCGCCTTACCTTCCCTGAGCCCTCACGACGGCTCAAGCCTCCGGACCGGTTTCCCGAAAAGGATCAATCCCCAACGGGCCCCGCGGTTCCCGGCCAACCGGCCAACTCCGGACTGATCGCCCAGAGTCCGGGTCCGGAAAGGGATTCGATGCGCGCCAGTTCCCCGCGCAGGGCTTCCGTCCAGACCGGCGCGGCGGCATGGGCCCAATCCCTACCCGCCAAGGAAAGCACGGAGGGTTCGCCTTGGGCGGAATAAGGGACCACTTCCACGTTGCGAGCGGATCCTAGGCCTGCCAGCTTGGCCGCCTCCTCGATGGCGTCCTGCATCCCCCCCAGACGGTCCACCAGGCCATTGGCGAGGGCCTGCCTGCCCGTATAGATTCGTCCCTGGCCGAGGCTGTCCACGCCCGCCTTGGTCTTCCCGCGCCCCGCGGCGACCTTGGAGATGAAATCATCGTAGAACTGGTCCATGTGCCTTTGCAGTACCTCCACCTCGGAGGAATCCCAGGTCCTGGCCATGGAATTCGCATCCGCATGGGGCGAGGTCTTGACGGTCTGGGTGTTTAGCCCGAGCTTTTCGTAAAGGCCCTTGAGCACGAACTTGCCCCAGAGCACGCCGATGCTGCCGACCACGGAATTCGGCGCGGCGATGATCCTGTCGGCGCCGCAAATCAGGTAATACCCTCCAGAGGCCGCATCGGCGCCCACGGAGGCCACCACGGGTTTCCCCGCCTTCTTCAACAGCTCGACCTCACGCCACATGATGTCGGCGGCCTGGGCCGATCCCCCGGGGGAATCCACCCTCAGGACCACGGCCTTGACGGAAGGGGTCTTGCGGGCGCGGCGAAGCTGGGCGGCCACGGTCTCCGACCCGGCCAGATCGGGCCCGGCCAGCCAGGACCGAGCGCTTGATCCGAGCACCATGTTCCCGGTCACGACAACCAGGGCCACCTCGGGCGGGATGTCCCACTTGACTTGCGCGTTACCCCGGGGACTGGAATGGTCCAAGGTGGCCCCTTTGCCTCCCGCGAGCTCCAACGCCTGATCCTGGTAGATCAGGGTATCGATCAGGCGCGCCTTGCGGGCATGTTCCAGGCTGATCTCGCCGGACTCGAGGGATCGGCGCACGCTGTCGATCGGCAGCCCCCTTGAGGCTGCGATGGTCCCCAGGAAATGCTCCCACATGGACCCGAGGAAGCCCGCCAAGTCGGCGCGCATCGGATCGGACATTTCCTTCCGCGTGTACGGCTCCTCGAAGGACTTGAATTTCCCGTGGCGGAGGAACTGGGGCTCCACGCCCAGCTTGTCGAACAGTCCCCGATAGAACATGACCTCGGCGGAAAAACCGTTCACGGCGAAATACCCTTGGGGTTGCATCGCCACCACGTCCGCCGCGGATGCCAGGAAATAATTCAGGGGCGTTACCTGATCCAGGTAGGCGACGACGCGGATGCCGCGCCCGCGGAGGCGCAGGAGCCGGCCGCGGATCTCTTCGCCCATGGCCCATCCGCAATGCGCGTTCCCGAGCTTGACCAGAACCGCTTTTACGCGCGGGTTGGCCTCGATCACGTCGAAACGCTTTCCGAGTTCCAGGAATCCCAGTTCGCCGCCGGAAGCCAGGAAACCCCGCGCCTCAACGCCCTCAACCATGGTGCGGTTGAGATCGAGTTCCGCGACGTTGCCGGCGGAGAGCAGGAACGGGGTCTTCTGATCGGTCCGGAACTCCAACCCTGCCTGCCTGCGCCGGCCCTTCGCTGCGGTTCGGCCGAGCCGGCCTTCCATTCCCGGCATTCCAAATGATGCGCCTCTGCCCGATCCCAGGGCACCTGCCCATTGTCCGGTGGCTTGAAGGGTCAATCCGAGGGATCCGGATCTGTTTTTAGGATCCCATTCCGATTCCAGTAGGAATCCAAATCCCAGGGGAATGCGGGTGAACATAAAGGTCCGGCGCTTCCCTGAATCAGGCTTGGCCAAACCGACGCCGAGATTGAAATCCGAAAGCGCGCCGCCATGGTTCGCCCAAGGTCTCAGGGCGAGGGCAAAATGCTGGGTGATGGGTTCGTCACCGCCGGACCAGAGATTTTCGCCCCAATATCCCGCCATCAATTGGGGAATGGGACGCGCATCAAGCCCTCCGTCGACCAACAGATGGTCGGGCCCCTTTCCGTCCCAGACGTATGCCGGCCTGATGCCCGGTGTCAGGAATCCCGCCACGTTCCAGGCCCTGGCGGCATCGAAACGGGCAAGATACGGGGCATCGCCTTCCCAGAAACGGAAGCCCTCGGCATGGCCGGTCCCTTCGGTCCTCAGGGCCCAAAGCCGCTCATTGCCTCCGGCGACGGTATTCCACTCCGACCAGGATGCTCCGAACCTGTTTTCGGTTCCGAACCCCGAACCGGCCGGATTGGCGAAAGCGCCCTGGCTCGTATTGGTGGCAACCCCGTTCGAGAATGGTAAAGGACTTTCCCAAGCCTGCACGGCCAAAGGGATTAGAGCCAAAATCGGTTTAAATATGGTTTTCATGGAGTGTAATCATTTTCCCAAGAAAAAGATCGTGTGCGGCGCGTTCACTTCGTAAATTAAAGGATAGAGGCTTTATGATTATTAGAGTCGAGGAAAATCCGCTCAACCACTTGGATTTTGCCACTATTTTTCTTTCTTTGAAAAAAGAGGAACCAAATTGGATAACGAAAAAGCCGTAAAAATCAAGGGAATCATCGCCGAGGTGGTGGGCTTCGATCTCGAAGACATCAGTGATGAAGACAAGTTCATTGTGGATTACAAGATAACCTACGGTGAACGCAAGGCCTTGCTTGAAAAATTGAACCAGACTTTCGCGAGGGAGTTCGGATTCGATGAGTTTTGCAAGATGGACAAGGTGTCCGATGTCGTCGAAGCCTATAACGTCAGTTCGGTCGGCCAGTCCGGCTGATCTTCCCCACGATCCGGCCGAGTCACTGGCCGGAATCCTTTCCAGACCCCGGATTTCCCATCCCATTCGTGGAAGAGCCGCTTGAGTCCGAAGGCGATTGCGAGACGTCGTCCTTGCCTTCGCCCGCATTCTTGTAGACCGCTTTCAATCTGATAAAATCCGTGCATTCGAGCGGTTCCAACCTTCCGGCGAAACCGGCCTTGCGTTGAGCCGTATTGGGCTTGGACTCCACGGTATAACAGACTGATTTCTCACCCCCTATATCGAACGGGATGTCCAGTTTGATGATCCGCAACCTCTCGGTGGAATTCTCTGGGAAAAACTCGCAATAATCCATCCGGGTCTTGATGAAGGTGCGCCTCAATTTCTCATCGAACAAAAGCTTGCCTTCAAGGTCCGCCGGCAATTCGATAGGCAGGGTATTCTGCAAACGCAGTTCCAGGGATTTGGGCTTCCGCACTATCTTCGCGCCCTTGGGGAGCAATAGGTTGCGATGCTCGGGAATATTCTTGTAAGCCCGGTAATTGCGGGTCTGCACGCCGCACTGTTCCTTGATGTCCTTTCCCGCCTGGTTGAAGTCGATGTCCTGGCAGATATCGGGCATGTCTTCCGGAGCGTAGACCTTGGGTTGCGCCGAGGGGGAGGGCGATCCGCCGCATCCTTGCAAGGCCAGGGAAAAGGACCCTGCGAGCCATAAGGCGCAGGCAGCGGTTCGCGCATTTCGGTATTTCAGGCGGTATCCCCGGGCTAGGCGTGGCATCATGAAATGGTGTTAGATTGGAAAAGGAGCATACTTGATCCACCCGCAATGGAAAGGGCCGACCGATGTCCGATGACAACCATCGCGCTCTCAAGCGTTGGGAGAAGGCGAAACAGATGGCAGCCGTCCGTGCGGATCCCGATCTGGCTGGCCCGGCCGCTGCTTGCCGGGTTCGCACCACGGCCGGAGGGCTCGACCAGATTCCCGTCTTCGTAGTCGCTATGTTCGCCAAGGACCTGACTTGCGTAAAGGCGATCCGGGAACCGGTTCCGGAAGGAGTGCCTGGAACCTGGTGGCTGGTGCGCGGCGGGATCCGCTGGGAAGACTTCTTGCGCGGGATCGTGCGGCATTACAGCCTGGGGCTCGCCGTGCCTGGACCATTCAAGCCGGTGCGGAAGATCGGATCCGAAATCGTTTCCCACCTGGGTGCGCTTCCGGACGCGGCCTTGCCGCAGGTATTCGCTAAGTTGAGGGAGACCCGCTTGCTTCCCTTGCTGCCTGACTTGAGCAGGGAAACGTGTCCCAACGCCTTGCCTTGGGAGAATATCCGAGCCTGTTTCCAGGACTTTCTCGGAGAGGATTGAAACCGGCATACGCTCCTCGCCCAACTACGGCTGAACCTGCGCCCCGGAACCCTATACCCGGGGAATCATGGATAATCCACTCCCAGGATATCATAAACCACCTTACCGCGGGGAGTGATCACTTCAACCTTCCCTTCCGGAGCCATCCCCATCAAGGCTTTTCCCATGGGCGAATCCATGGAAATGCGCCCTTCAACGGGATCGATTTCATCCACGCCCACGATTTGCACCCGCATTTCCTGGCCGGAGGGTTTCCCGTCGGCATCGAGGCGTTGAAGGCGGATCCTGGCCCCGAAGACGATTTTCCCGGTCTCCCGGGCACCCTCGACCACCACGCTCTTGGTGATTTTGTCATCCAATTGGCGAAGGCGGCGGTCTATCTCCCGCAATTTGCGTTTCCCGTAGATGTATTCCGCATTCTCGGATCGGTCGCCTTGGGCGGCGGCCTCAGCAATTTCAACCAGGAGCTTGGGGCGGGTCTGATACCAGAGCTCTTCCCATTCCGCTCTCAGTTTTTCCATACCCTCAGGGCTGATGGGTCTTGCATTGGTCATGGAGGTCCGCCGAAGTTATGGCCCTTTCCCGTCCAGGGCTCCAAATAGGAGCCGCCAGGGGCAGGGAAGGGACTCGTGGAAGTGATTGCGGTAGGGCGGCTTACGAGCCGGGCGGGAAGGAAATTTTTAGCTGGTGGCCCCTCGCAGAATTGAACTGCGGACACAAGGATTTTCAGTCCTCTGCTCTACCGACTGAGCTAAAGGGCCATCAGCGGGACAAAATTTAAGCCTTACCTCAACCTATGTCAACGATTCCGGAGCTATTTCACGCCCGTATCGGTTTTAGGCATGCGGAAATGGATCAAAGTGCGGTCCAGGGTATCCCGGAATTTGAGATCGGCCTTTTCATGCATGAACAGGGTAAGGCGCACGAGCCTTTTGACATGCGGCCCGGACCCCGTACCAGCCTTGACGGTATTGTCCTTGTAATAAAACTCGTCAAGGGAGCTGGCTTCGATGGAGCCGCCCCGGATTTTGGAGAACCGCATGGCGGGTTTACCGGTATCGAAGAAATCTATCTCGACCCGGTCCCAAAGCTTCCTCACGGTACGGTCGGAAGGTTTGCCCCGGAACAGGATCTGGACCATATAGGACTCAAAGTCGCCTTTGTCTTGGCGATCCAAAAGTACCTGGACCACCTGGCTCGCTGGATCATCGATGGTTTCCCCGGGTTTCGGAAGGAAAGTCCGGAAATTCCGCGGGGGATTGATCGGCCTGACAATGGTGTCGGACTTGCCATCCTTGGCTTGGACCGGGCTGGGGAAAGGCATAAGCACGGCCAAAAGAAGGAGTGGGACGGGGAACCACGGGGCCCTCAAGGGCTTTTGGGGAGGTGCCATGGTTCCAAACTCCGCGAAGATCGATCCTGGTCCGTGAATCCTAGTGGAGTCCGTTTATATACATTTTTAGGCGCAAGGAGGCTAGGAAGGCCTCCGCGGGCTGGGCCGAAGTGCGCCTTCCGCATTTTTTTCGGGGCGGTTTTTCCGCAATGGAACCCATGGGCATCGCGATCCAACATATGTTCGACGGCATAGCCCGCCGATACGATTTCCTCAACCATTTCCTGAGCGCCGGTCGCGACAAGGCATGGCGCAAAAAAGCGGCGGGACTTCTCAAAGGCGGGGAAGGCGGCTCCTTCCGGGTCCTCGACCTCTGCGGCGGCACCGGGGATTTCTGGAAAACCTGGGCCGACATGCAATCCGCGCCGCGGCCCGCCATGGGAGTCATCGCGGACTTCTCCCTGCCCATGCTCCACCAGGCCCGGAAGAAGTTCCAGGCCCCGCCTCTCGTGCGCATGGACGCTCTGAAGCCGTGTTTCAAACCTGGGACGTTCGACGCGGTGCTGTGCGCATACGGCATGCGCAACCTGGATTCGGTCGGCTCTGGCATCGATGAGATCGGTCGATTGCTGAAGCCGGGCGGCATGTTCATCACCCTGGAATTCTTCCGTCCCACCACTATCTTCACGCGTTTCTTCTACAACGGGATCGCACCCTTGTGCATCCCTTTCCTGGGGTGGTTCTTCTCCTCGCGGCGGCAGGCTTACACCTATCTGGTGGAATCGATCCGCGGGTTCAAGTCCGCGGCGGAATACCGGGATTGCGCGCGCGATCAGGGATTCAAGGACGTTACCGTGATCCCTTGCGACTTCGGCATCTCCCATATCGTGACCGCGGTGAAAGGGTAGGGGGCATGGGACGGATCGTCGTCGGCATAACCGGAGCGTCCGGAGCCATCTATGCGGATCGGTTGTTGACCCATCTGAAGGATCTGGGCCAGGAAACGCACCTGGTTCTCACGGAAATGGGCAAGAAGGTCTGCGCCTACGAAGGCTTTCCGGATACCGCGGCGAAGGCGGATCGGGTATACGACAACAAGGACTTTTTCGCCCCTATTTCCAGCGGTTCCTATCTCCACCAGGGCATGGTGGTGATCCCATGCTCCATGGGGACCCTGGGCAAAATCGCCCATGGAATAGGGGACAGCCTGCTGACGCGGGCCGCGGACGTATGCCTGAAGGAGAAGCGGAAGCTTATCATCGTGCCCAGGGAAACGCCCATGAGCGCGCTTCACCTGCAGAACCAGAAGGTCCTTGCTGATTACGGGAGCGTGATCGTGCCCGCCAGCCCTTCCTTCTACCATAAGCCCGCGACCATCGAAGATCTGGTGGATACCGTGCTGGCCAGGGTGCTGGATCAGCTTGGGTTGGAGAACCATCAGGTAGGGAAGCGCTGGCGCGAGCCGTAACCCACGTTGCGTGAGGGTCCGGGCAGGGACGCCGCCCCGGGCCCGCGGCCAGGCTTTTCCCCAAGCCACCCCCCGGTGGGCCTGGATCGGACCGGTGCCATCCCCTAGGTGGCGCCTTACCGCGAAATCATGCCGGATTCCCCATGGAATCCGGTTCCCATCAGACCGAAGTCGTTTCCGTACCGCTGCCGAATTGTTTTTTCATGTATGGAACTTACCCCCGGCCTTATGGCTCCGGTGGCCGATGGGCGGAGAAATGGTTTCCATTTTGGAAACGCCTAGAAAGCCCTTGGATCGGCCTTAAACGATATAAGCCTTATTCCATGGGCCTGAATGCCTGCCGGAATCCGCGTCCGTTTTCAATAAAAACCCCAATCGCGGCCGAGAATGTCCCAAGCTGAAAACGGCATCCTGGTGGTAGATTATCGGAGCGGGCGGAATGGTGGCCGCATCAGGGCGGTGGGGGAGAGCTAAAAAGATCATGGTCAACATTTACGAGTACATGGATTACCGCCAGTTCCTCCACGAGTATTACAACGATCGGAAGACCCAGAACCCCGCTTTTTCCTATGAGGTTTTCGCGCGCAAGGCCGGCTTCAAATCCAAGGGCTTCCTCCATCATATCCTGACGGGTAAACGCAACCTGTCCAAGAACGCCCTGTTCGCCATCGCCACGGCCATGCAATTGGACGAAAAGGCCTTTTCCTTTTTCCAGAACATGGTTGCCTTCAATCAGGCCAAAGCCCCGGGTGAAAAGGCATTCTTCTTCAAAAAACTCATGGAAACCAGCCCGAAAAGCCCTGCGAAACTGCTTCAGGAAGGGTTTTACGAGTTCTATTCCCATTGGTATTACAACACCATCCGGGAATTGATTACCTTGGTACGGTTCAAAGAGGATTACGCGCTTTTGGGAAGCCTACTCAATCCCCCCATTTCCGCCGCCCAAGCCAGGAAGGCCGTGCAGCTTCTGCTGCAATTGGGACTGGTTGAAAAGTCGCGCACGGGATACAAACCCACCCATCAGGCCATCACCACCGGAGATGAAGCCCTGGAGATGGCGACCCGGGACTTCCACCAGCAGAACATGGACCTGGCCAAGATCGCCATGGACACGGCCGAGCCGGAAGAACGCGACCTGTCCTGCCTCATCGTAGCCCTCCCGGAGTCCGGATTCCAGACCTTGAAGGAAGAGATCCAGGGCTTCCGCAAGAAACTGATGCGCATGGCCGATGCCATGACCGGACCGAACCGGATCTACCATATCAATTTCCAGTTCTTCCCGACCAGCAACAGCCTCGGCGGCAAGGACATGCGTCCATGAAGGCCAGGGCGGTAGTGGCGGAGATCCGTGAACGCGGAATCCTCTGGGCTTGCGCGGCAATCCTGCTGGCATGCGGCACCGATCGATTGGCCTCTTCGGAAATCGGCAATCCTCCGAAGCGCGGCCTGGTCATGGGTGTCATTTATTCCGAAGGCGGCGCGCCCGCTCCAGGCACCCGGGTAGGCCTGTTGCCCGCCCACTACGATCCGGTCCGGGATACCGCGGCCCGGATCTGGTACGACACAACCGATGCCCAAGGCGTCTTCGCGATCGACAGCGTGGACTCCGGAAGCTACAACATCCAGGCATTGCAACTCTCCGCCCGGACCAGCCTCCTCATCCAGGGCGTGGAAGTCCGTTCCGACACCACGGTCGCCTCCGCGAGGCAGTACCTCCAACAATCGGGCGCCGTGTCCGTCCTCATTCCGGATTCCTTGCCCACCAGGGACGGTTATGTCTACCTGCCCGGAACCGACCTGTTCGTGACCACGGCATCGCTTCAAGGCGAATCACGCCTGATGATCCTGGATTCCGTCCCCGCCGGCATGAGCCCGGAAATCGTGTATCGCTCCACCGCGAAGGATACGGGCTCGGGCCGGCATCCCGCGCGACTTACCCTTTCGGAAGGAGTGGAAATCGTTCCGGGCGATACGGTCCCGGCCTCGGCCTTCCAGGATTGGGCGCATTCCTCACGCCTGTTCCTGAACACCGGAGTTACCGGCGCCAACATGACCACCGGTCCCGTGTTCAATTTCCCTTTGCTTGTCCGCCTGGGTCCGGGGGCATCGGTTTTCTCCTCGGCGGCCGGGGACGGACATGACCTGCGCTTCAGCAAGCGGGATGGAGCGCCCCTTTCCTACGAGATCGAGACCTGGGACAAGGCCTCCGCCCAGGCGGTCATCTGGGTGAAGCTGGACACCATCCTCCCCAACGATAGCGACCAGTTCATCCGCATGTATTGGGGCAATCCCGCCGCCACGCCGGGCGCGACCCAGAAACCCGTATTCGATACGACTACGTCCGGATACCAGAGCATCTGGCATATGAACGCCCTTACCGGCGGCACGCCCCCCTTTTTCCGGGATGCGTCGGACGTCGGCAACGACCTGTTCACCGGGGGCGCGGTTTCCGCCTCGGACGTGATTCCGTCCCCGATGGGTTGGGGCGTGGATCTCAGCGGGGATTCGACCACCCTCTACACCGCTAAAAGCTTTCCCGCTCCGGGCACCTTCACCATTTCCTTGTGGTTCAGAACGACCACGACCGAAGGCGGAAAGTTGATCGGCTTCGGAGTGGACCCCTTATTGGTCGACACCTCCCGGGATCGGCATATGTGGATGGACACGGTAGGCAAGGTCCATTTCGGCGTATTCCCCAAGTCAGGCATCAAGGACGCCCTTCCGGACGTCCTCAGCAGCCCGCAAGCCCTCAACGATGGGAAATGGCACATGGTCGCGGGCGTATTGTGGGCCGGCGGCCAGGTCCTGTACGTGGACGGGAAGAAATCCGCGGAGGATACCAAGGTTACTTCGGCCCAGGCCTATGCGAAGGGTTTTTGGAAGGTCGGATTCGACTTCAGGTTCTTCGATTGGCCGTTCGCGCCCAAGGCCCTTTACTTCAAAGGCGCCATTGACGAGGCCCGGGCGGCGAAAAAGTCCTTTTCGAAGGAATGGATCCAGCTTTCCTTTGAAAGCCAGCGTCAGGACAGCCGCCTCCTGCGTTTCGACAAGCGTTGAAATGCTACTTTCAGGCGCATGTCCATCGCCCAATCCCTGAATCTCAGGAACTACCTGGGGCTCGTCCGGTTTTCGCATACCTTGTTCGCCATGCCCTTCGCCCTTGCCTCCATGGTCTGGGCGGCCGACGGCCTTCCAACGCTCCGCGCTTTCCTGCTCATCGTCCTTTGCATGGTCACCTGCCGCAATGCGGCCATGGCCTTCAACCGCCTTATCGATGCCGACATCGACCGGGAAAATCCCCGCACCGCCCGGCGCCATCTGCCCGCGGGAATCCTCAGCAGGACCCAGGTCCTCGGTTTCCTCCTCCTGAATGCGATCGTTTTCGTGGGCGCCACCTGGTTCGTCAACCCCCTGGCCTTCGCTTTGTCCTTGCCCACCTTGCTCGCGGTATGCGGATACTCCATCACCAAGCGGTTCACTTCCTTGTCGCATTTCTTCCTGGGGCTGGCCATCGGCATTTCCCCCGTCGGCGCCTGGATCGCCGTGCGCGGAGCGTTCGCATGGGAACCCATCCTTCTCTGCCTGGCCCTGCTCCTGTGGATCGCCGGATTCGACATCATCTACGCCACCCAGGACCATGAATTCGATCGCTCGAAGGGCCTTCATTCCATGGTCGTCAGGCTTGGAGTGAAAGGGGCGCTTTGGGTTTCGAAGCTTTCGCACCTGGCCATGTGGGTCGTACTTGGGGGGCTTGGTTGGTATGGCGGGCTGGGAGTCGCCTATTGGGTCAGCCTGGTTCTGGTGGCGGCCATGCTGGCTTACCTCCACCTTTACCGGCGCAGCGCCTCGCTGGATTCCATGAATCAGGATTTCTTTCTCGCCAACATCGCCGTCAGCTTTTGCGTCATGCTCGGAATCGGCGCTTCGTTCTTCTGACGCGCGGTCTCAGTAGCTGGTATTGCCCAAAACGAACCGGACCAAGGTGTCCAATTGCCCCGGCAGGCCCCCATCCGCCGCGGTGACCCCGTGGGTATGACCGGTATTGGGTTTGGCCAATAACCGCATCCGCCAGCCATAGGCCTTGAGGGAGTCGTTGGCGCGCAGGCCGTTCTCCATCGGAGGCACCACCATGTCCGTTTCCCCGTAGACATGGATGATCGGGATTTTCGCCAAGGCGAGGGGTTTCATGTTCTGATAGGGATTACCCCGATAGGCCTTGGCAGCGGCATCCGAGCCGAATCCGTATTCCGCTTTCAACAAGGTCCAGTCCCCGGCGCTTCCCGTCCCCGTCCCGTAACCTCCACAGGGCCAGCTGACGAAATCCATCACGGCGCCGTCGCTGTAGATGGTCGAAACCATGTCCAGGTTCCGGGCGGCCCAGTTGTAAACGTACAGGCCGCCGCGGCTGATGCCCAGAAGGTTGGCCTTTTTGCTCAATCCGTACTTCCCGACGAGATGGGCATGGAAGGAATCCATCAAGGACATGGCGGTCGGGGAGCCGAAGAGGTTGGGCGCGTCCATGAAGGCGAGGTAATACCCGTTCGCGCACATGATGCTGTCGAAAAGCGGTTTATGGTTCCAGAAATAGGTCCGCCAGATCCAGGGGTTTCCGGCTCTCGGCTTTTTGGGGACGACGACCAGGCACGGCTTTCCCTCCAGGGTGAAATGGTACTGATCGAAACCGAGGAACTTGTCCGGGGTACCCGTGAATGCCGGATATAGAACGATGTCGCCCATGGCGGCGTCCGGACCCGCCGGTACCACGCGCCGGGTGAGGTATGCCGATTTGCCGATGGCGAGGGTATCGTTCCAGGCGGCCCGTTTGGCGGCACCCATGCCGTGGCGACCCGCGGTCAGGAAGGACTTTGAAACCGGTTTTTCCAGACTCCGCCCGCCGAAATCGAAATGGCCGTCACGGAATTCGATTTCCTCCCGACCCCGGCCGGAGAAGGCAAGGACTTGACCCGCTCCGGGATCCGGGAATGGGATCAGGGAACGGTCGGGATCGGTATCGGAATAAGAGTGCCCGAAGCCCGTTGTCGTGAGGGAAAAGCGGCCTTGGGCATCGGTGACGACGGAGATGCCGCTTTGGTCCAGGGTGATGGCCGCACCGGGAACGGGTTTGCCGGCAGTATCCAAAATGCGGCCGGAAAGGGAACCGGCCGAAACCGGATCCAGGCCCGCAAGGATGGAGGCGACAAGGACCTTGAGCAGAACCGGAAAGGACCGGGATTGGCTGGATTTCCAGGACAAGGATCCGCGACTCTCAGGACGGTTGGGAAGGGGCATTGGGATTCTCCGCCCCCAAATTAGACGGGAAGGGAAACCGGGCCTTGGTGAAACTCCTTTGGAAAAGGGATTTCCGGCGATTCGGTATTTCCACCTTCCAAGCAAGGACGGAGGAGCGTTCAAGAGGGTATTGGGTCTCAGGGCACGGGTTGCCACCCCCGCGTCCGTTTATAATTGATCCATTTCATGTAGCCCCTGGCGATCACCTTCCAACCGATGACGCCCATCTCCCCGACGGCCAACGAGCGGCCCTTTACCACGGCCTTGCCGGCTTTGATGGCCCGGAGGATGCTGACCGGGTCTTTATCGCTCTCCACCTCGCTCCAGGTCTTGCCGAATTGCTCGAGGGTGTGGGTGTCCGAGTTGCCCACCAGAGGCAGTCCGAGCTTTTCCGCGGCCTCCCTGGCCCTCTGGTTGGGGTCCCAGCGGCGATGGTAGAAACCCGAAACCTCGATCGCATCGAAAAGCTCTTTATGCTCCCAGAATTTCTCTTTGAGGGCGACGCCGCTGGGAAAGAAGGGATGAGGGGCTATGACCAGGGATTCAGGAGCACCCGATCGGGCCAATTCCGCCTTTACCCTGGCCAGATCCGCGAAGGACCGGATGCCTTCGGAAGCTTCCTTAGGGAAATTGATGAGGAGGACATGGCTTTCCTCGATGTCCTGTTCCACCCCCGGGATGAGGATAATGCCCCTGTCCTCAGCATATTTTTCCGCATCCCGGCTGTGAAATTGGCGGGTATGCAGGGTTATGGCCAAGGCATCGTAATGGAGCACGGTGGCCTTGTCCAAAAGTTCGAAAACCGTATGGTACACATGGTGATCGAATGGATCGTCCAAGGTGTGCATGTGAAAATCGAATTTGACGCGGGACCGGGGCGTTGGGGGGGCGCCTAGGGGTGGAATCGGATTGGGATTGCCGCTCATACGCGTTTCAAATGTATTTTATAACCTGAGCATTGCCAATAACTTAATGAAGGTATAAATTTCCCGCCATGAATCTTGCAACCGTCGTTATCGTGGGCCGGCCCAATGTGGGCAAGTCCAGCTTTTTCAACCGCGTCCTGGGGCGTAGGGCCGCCGTCGTCGCGAATCGGGAAGGCGTCACCCGCGACCGGCATTATCAAATCGCCGAGTGGAGCGGAGTACACTTTCAGGTGGTCGATACGGGAGGCTTCCTTTCCAAGGATCTCGACGCCCTCAACTCCTCGGTCCGGGACCAGATCCTGGTCGCGGTGGAGGAAGCGGATCTGGTCCTTTTCCTCGTCGATGGTCGGGTCGGCATCACGGAAATGGACATGGTCTTCGCGCGCCTCATGCAGAAAACCGGCCGTCCGACCATCCTGGTCGTGAACAAGGCGGAATCCCGCTCCGTCGCCCTGGAAGCCTCGCAATACTGGTCCCTCGGTCTGGGCGAGCCCTTTCCCATCTCGGCCCTGCAGGGCGATAACGTGGCCGACCTGCTGGACCTCGTGCTGGAAAAGCTGCCCACCAAGCCGAGGCACATCCCCAAGGAAAACAAGATCCGCGTGGCCATCTTGGGCCGGCCCAATGCGGGCAAGAGCACCATGGTCAACGCCCTGGTCGGCGAAAACCGCGTCATCACCTCGGAAATCGCCGGGACCACCCGGGACGCCATCGATACGGAATTCGAATGGGGGGGCCACAAAATCGTCCTCACCGACACCGCCGGCCTACGCCGAAAGGCCCGCGTCAAGGATGAAGTGGAATACTTCTCCAACATGCGCGCCCTGGAAGCCATCCGTCGCAGCGATGTTTGCGTTCTGCTCGTGGACGCCAAGCGGGGCATGGAAATCCAGGACTATCGCATCTGCTCCCTGATCCAGGAGGTCGGCAAGGGCCTCATCATCACCCTGAACAAATGGGACGTGATGGAGCCGGACAGCAAGACCTTCGACAAGGTCGTGAAGGCGATCCGGGACAAGATCCCGGAACTCGAGGATTACCCCTTCCTCTCCACCTCGGCGCTCACGGGCAAACGCCTGATTCGCGTTCTCGAGGAAATCATCAAGGTGAAGGCCAACCTGAGCCGGGTGCTCGGTCGGGACAACGTGATCAAATTCTTCGAGGAGGTCATCGCCAACCATCCCCATCCGGCCACCTCCCTGGGTCCGGTCATCATGACCCGTTGCTGCCAGGTGCTCGTTAACCCTCCCGCCCTGGCCATAGAGGTCGGTGCGCCGGAGCGCGTCATGGTCAGCTACGTCCGGTACCTGCGCCGCCAGGCCTATAAGCATTTCCAATTGGACGGCGCCCCTTTGCGTATCTGGTTCCGCAGCCGTTTCAAGCTGCGTACCGACGAGGATCTCCAGACCTGGATCAATTGGGGGGACGTGCCCTCCGAACTCAAGGAAGAATGGCTCGACGAAGAAGTCAGCTCTCCCGAATTCGAGGCCTTCGAGAAAGAGGCATCCTACGAGTCGAAGACCGTCGAAAGGACGACCGTCAGGTCCGAACCGGATGAAGAGGAAGAGGAGGGTGAAACCCCGGTCCGGAAGCCCAAGGCTCCAGGCCTCAAGGGAAAACCCGCGGCGTCGACCCCTCCAATCGGTAAACCGGAAGAGGAGCCGAAGCCCGGCGATAGCGATGACGACGATTTCTGGGAGGATGAAATCCCGAGCAACGAGGACGCGAAGTAATGATGGAGTCCGCGGGCATGAGGATCGGCGTTGCCATGGTGGCCGCGTATTTCCTGGGTTCGCTTCCTTTCGCCGCCTGGGTGGCGCGGCTCCATGGCGTGGACATCACCAAGGTCGGCAGCGGCAACCCAGGCATGACCAATGTCTGGCGAACCCTGGGATGGAAACCGGCTTTGCCGGTGGCCGTCCTCGATGCGGGAAAAGGGACCCTGGCCGCCTGGCTGGCCGTATACCTGACCCGGTCCGTGGATTGGGCCCTGGCGGCCGGCCTGATGGCGGTTGTAGGGCATTCCTTCACCGTTTTCGCTTCCTTCAAGGGCGGCAAGGGCGTACTCACCGGATTCGGCGTATTCCTCTATTTCACCCCCATGAGCGCCCTGGCGGGACTCATCGCCTGGGCCGCCGTGGTCGCCAAGACCCGTTTCGTGAGCCTGGGTTCCATCACCGCGGCGATCGTAATGCCTTTGGGGATCCTGCTTGAGGCCCGTTTCCGGCGCGATGTCGGATTGTATCCCGTTCTCACGGTGGCCATCCTGGTGGGATTGTTCGTGCTTTACCGCCATCGCGCCAATATCGCGCGCCTGGCGCAGGGGACCGAAAACAAGATAGGGAGCAAACCCGCATGACCAAAGCGAACTTGAAGAGGCTCGAGGAGGGCAAGCTCTACTATTCGATATCGGAAGTCTGCGCGATGACCGGCCTGGAGCAGCATGTGCTCCGCTATTGGGAATCGGAATTCCCCCAATTGCGCCCGAAGAAGAACCGGTCCGGGAACCGGGCCTACCGGGCCAAGGAAATCAAGATCATCCGGTACATCAAATACCTGCTTTACGAGGAGATGTACACCATTCCCGGCGCCAAGAAGAAGATGGCGGACGCGAACATGTCGGACCTCGACGGCCAGCTCACCTTGTTGCGCGTGCCCGCGACTCCCGCTCCGGTCGCGGCGGCAAATGCGATCGAGACAACGGAATACGAACGACCCGTCGCCGGTCCCGTCGAGGCGGCCTTCACCGGCGAGACCCTGGCAGGGCGTGCCGGATTCGACCATGATGGGGAAGCCTCGGCGGAGTTCAATGGATCCGGCCTTTCCGGCGAGAGGGACTCCTCCAGACCCGGGATGGCGAGCGAAGATGAAACCTCGCATGCCGGGGACGGAGGAGAAGCCGCAGCCCGTCTGCGCGAAGAGCTCCGGCGCGTGAAGCAAGAACTCCAGTCCCTTCTGGCGGCGCTTGCCTCTTCCGGGAGTGCCGCCCCCTGAACCTGCTTCCCTCCTCCCATCTGGTTTCCACCCATATCCGAGGGTTGGGCCATGCCCTCTTCCACGTCCGGGAGAACAAATTGGAATTGCGAAGGCGCTCCTCCGAGGACATGGCGGTTGACGGCGCCTGGATCAACAAGACCGGTATGGTCGCGGAAGGTCTCGCTTCCCAGCCCTATATCCATCTGGACATCCGCATGCCCTTCGGCGAGTCGGTCGGGGATCGCCAGGTCGAGGAGGCTCTTGCCGAAAGCCTGGGTCCGCGCAAGGATAAATACCGGATCGGCGGATGGCATATCCAATTCGTGGAGGACACCAACCTGGGATCCAACCACCGGGTCTTCGTCGATCTCATCGATCAGACGGCCCCGGCGGCGGGCCAGGAAGGCATGGACTCGGGACTTTCCCTTGAGCTCGCCATCGAGGCCCTGGGCGATCTGGTCGCGACGGAAAAGAGCGAGCAGAATTTCCAGATGCTTTACGGCGGGAAACGATTCTGCTACTCCCTGCTTTTCGTGAACGGTTCGCCGTTCCACGTATTGCGGGTGGGCGAGGCCGCCGGCGCCAAGGCCTGGGTTCGCCTGCGCCGCCACAGGGAGTTCGCATCCGGCCAAGGCCGAAATGGAGCCCCGCCCCTCAAGACCTATCTGGCCAAGGGTGATCCCCTTTGGGACGGCGCCGCGATCCAGGACCTGCGCGCGGAAGCCTTCGAGTTGTCCGGGGCTTCAGGGAATGGAAACGGATCCGCGCCCGACGCCAAAGGAACGGACACGGATCCCAATACCTGGCTGCTTCACTTGGGCCTGGCCCAGGCCGCGCGGCAACGCGATTTCGCGGCGCATAACCGGGTGGCCGCGGAGGCGCGCCGGCGAAATGAAACCATCCGGACCCGGTTCAGGTTCATCCTGGCGGTTGGAGCTACCCTGGCCGTTTGCGCCCTGACATCGATTGCCTTCTGGATCGCCATCCACGCATCCCAAACCCAGCTCCGTGCGCTCAAATCCAAGGCTTCGGCGTACCAGGAACAAGTGGACTCCATCCGCGCCCTTCGCTTCGAGAAGGTCCGTATGGAAGGGGCCGTCGGGGATTTGCGGCCGCTTTGGCACGGCGCCATGGACTGGGGCTCGGTACTGGGAGCCATCGCATCCGCCCTGCCGCGCGAGGCCGGTATCGATGGTCTCACGGCCAACCGTCAACCGGACGGAAGCACCGAACTTTCCTTCCGCGCCTGGGTCCGCGATTGGAACCAGGTGCAATCCATCCAGAAGAATCTTTCCGGGGACCACCGCTTTACCGGAATAAGCCTTTCGGAGCAGCGCAAGGATCTGGCTTCCGGGGTCGTCATCTTCCACGTCACCTGCAAATTGGAAAGGGAGTGATGGAAAACGGATTTTCCGCGCGACTCTGGGAAGATCGCTTCCGGATAGCCGCTTGGGTGGTCCCGGCCGTCCTCCTGGTGGTCTTCGCCCATCAGGCCCTGCTTCCCCTGGCCTCCCGTCTGAGGGATGTGCAGAGCCAGCTCTCGGTCCTGAGGGAGAATACCTACGAGCCCAAATGGCTGGATTCCACGCGGACCGCCCTGCGCGAGGACGTGGAGGCGCTGACCGCTTTCCGCGAATCGCGGGAAGGCGCGTTGAACCGGGACAGCAATGTGCAGGCAACCGTGGATCGGATCCGGAAGCTGGCGCAAAGTTCCGGTTTCGAAGTGGTCAAGACCACGCCGATCCTGGCGAAGGCCGATTCCCTCCGCCTCCTGAAGGTCCGCATCGAAGGCTTTTCCCGATACGCCGGCCTATTGGAATTCTTCACCGTCCTCAAACGGGACCATCCCGATCTGTTTCCCGAGGAAATGCTCATACGCCAGGGTGGGGAACGCGCCGCGGGCCGCTTGGAGGGCCAAGTCGTGGTCCATGTCTATGACCGGCGGACGGGGACGGATCCATGAGGGACAGATTGCTCCATTGGTGGCCGGCCCTGCCCGCCTTGCTGATCCTGTACCTGGGCGGTTCTTCCTTCCTGGAAAAATACCCGAGGTCCCAAGGCCGTAGCGCCAACCTTTTCGCCCGCTCAGGCGGGCCGGACTCCCTCCTGGCTTTCGTCCGCAAGGGAGCCGCCGCCGTCGCGGACACCGTTCCCGCCGATCCCTCCCTTAATCCCTTCCGGCCCATCCATGCCCCGCGTCCCGCCGGCCAATCGCCGACCGCGCCCCAGGCCGAGCCGCCACCGCGCCGATATGTCCTCAAGGGTACGGTGGGCAGCAACGTCGCCACCATCACCAACAACGCCGGCCAGAAGCTGATCGTCAAGATCGGGGATCGCATCGATTCCGCCGAGGTGATTTCCATCGAGGCCAACAAGGTTGTCCTCAAGGATCGCGCCGGCAGATTCGAACTCCTGAACGAGAAGTGACCCGGATGGATCGCCGCGCGGGGATTGGGAAGGGCGGAACCGGGCAATCCGGCGCGGCCTTGCTTACGGTCCTTACGGTTCTGGTCGTCCTGGGAATCGCCGTTTCCATCCTGATGGATCGGACCCGAGGGGACATCAAGCCCTGGGCCCGGGAAGCGGAAACAGCCCAGGCCCTGTACGCGGCCGAATCCGGGATCGCCTACCAGCTCTACTTGGAGAAATTCTCCGACTCCTCGGAACCGTCCTTCAGCCCGCCCAAGAAGACCGAAGCCGATACTGACCCATTCGCGGGTCCCAAGGCCCCGACCGACACTTTCTCCTTCCGGATGGATTCCTCCCTGGGCGTACCGGACGTTAGAGTCGATCGGACCCGGGCCTTCCTGGACATAACGGCGAAGGGGAAGTTCCGTAACGCGGAAGCTACCGTCTACGCCCGCTTCGGCAAGGCCCTGGACGACAGCATTTTCGGTCCCGCCCTGACCCTGGACAATGGGGAGCCCTTGGAGCCCTTTCCGGCCAGCCGGATTTCCGGCTCCATCCGGTTGCATACGCCTTCGCCGGGGATTCCAAGCCTGGCGTGGCCGGCCGCATTCTCCATCGCCGCCTATACCAGCGAATTCACCGATAAGAAATATTACGCCCTGGAATCCGCCTTGCAGAAAAAGCTGGGAGAGGAGGGCGGGGAGAGCGGCAACGGGACCTTCTCGCGATCCGATCCCCCCGATTTCAAAAAGCATCCGGACCTCTTTTTCCCGTTGGGACGGGTGGAACTGGTGAACAATGATCAGGAGCCCTGGGTGCTCAAAGGGCCCGGACGCATCTATTGCGACGGGGAAATAAGGGTCAAGGGCCTCATCCGCCTGGAGAACATCCAGTTGCTTTCGGGGAAGGACGTCACCTTCGAGGACAGCATCACGGGCGACGAGAACTCCGTTTTCGCCAGGGGCAGCGTCTTCTTCCATAATCGTTGCAGGCTCGGGATCGAGGTCGTGGCGGGAAAGGACATCATCCTGCGCGACAAAGCCCAGACGACCCTGGGTTCCGTGCTCCTGTCGGTGGGCATCAAACATCCAGGCAGGGCAGGGGACACCCTGAACGCAATCCGCGTGGTCAATGAGGCCGTGGCACGGGGGTTCCTGATCGCCGGCGGATCCAACGGCCGGGTTGCCTTGGCCACCCAGGCCAATATCGTGGAAGGCGTGGTCATGGCCTCGGCCGTGTGGTTGGCCGGCGAGGTGCGGGGACCCGTACTGACAAGGAAGCTCCTATGCGAAGGGACGAATACGCGCAATTGCCTCGGGACCGGCAAAATCGATCGCGGCCGCCTCCCCTCCGGGTTCGTCCAGCCTTTGCAACTCGGGCCGCAGGATAGGCGCCTCTACACCTTCAAGCTTATGCAGTGGAAGCGGTCATGAGCCTGGTGGCCGCCATCGCATTCCCCAAGGCAGGAGCGTTCGTCAGGGACCTATCCAAGAAGGCTTGGGGAAGACTCGCCTCAATGGCGTGCGGGATCCATCGCCCCGGGGTAGGCGACCCACGTAAAGGCGTGCGCGGTTTCACCGTTATTGAAATCACCGTGGCCTTGACCGTGCTTTCGGCCGGTTCCGCCGTCCTATGGTACGGGCTCCGTTCCTCCGCCAGAATCGACCGCCAGAACCGCCTGCACCATGCCGCCGTGCTCGCGGCCCGGTCCGACCTTGAATCCCTTCGCGGTCTTCCCAAGACCGATATCCACGATACCGCCTATCGGGCGCCGGGGATCGGGGAGGATTCGGTAATGGTGGTCCGCAGGGTCATGGACAGCGCACGTATCATGAACACCCTTGAGGAAGTCGTCCTGGACGACAAGCTTTCCCCCAGGGAATTGCACAAGCCCCTGGAAGTCAGGGTCAAGGTGTACCGAATTGCAGCCGCAGGGGAAGGTGGGGGCACCGGCCCGTCCTTCAGCCTGGATGAGAAGGAAGATCCTTTCGCGGCCGACGGTTCGGACAAGGGGAAACCCAGGCTCCTGACTTCGCTCACCCTGAAGCTTCCGGAATACAAATGGTACTGAAGCGGCGATCGATGCCGGAGGCCGAACGCCGGGGTAATGCCGGGGTTACCCTGATCGAGCTTCTGGTCGGGATTTCGCTTTCCACGGTCGTTGTGGGAATGGTACTGGCCTTGTTCAAGGATGCCGGCTTCGCGGCCCGCCTCGGCGCGGGCCGAAGGGATGCAGGTTTCCAGGCCCAGGCCATGTTCGCGTCCCTTTCCGAAAACCTCATGACGGGCGGTGGAATCCTGCGCCTCGGACCGGGACACCTGGAAATCCTCAACCTCCGCAATCGCCGTATGGACTACCGTTGGGAGGACTCCACCTTGAAGGCGAACGGAAAGACCTGGAACTTCCGCCTCGGCTCCCTCGAAGTGATTCCGGAAGGGCCGTCGCGTCCGGAAGCGAAGGATTTCGGCGTAGAGACCCCTTGGGATTTGGATAGCCTGGACGGGGATCGGGACGGCCTTATCGGTTTTGCGGAGTTGGACCGCGACCGCAGCGGGGAGCTGGAGGCCGATGAATGCCGTTACATCGCCCGTATCACCCTGAGGATGACAACTATCTTCCACGATGTCCCCAATACCCAGGTTTGCGTCATCCATCCCCGGAATCGGGTGCCGGTCGCGGAAGGCCAGGATGCCGAAGATCTGCTGGAGTCCGGTGGAATCCCCGAACCCTGAACCGGCCCGGATAATCCAGGATAGAGGCCGCTAGCGAGCCCGGTTCGCTTCTTTTTGTTATTTTCCGAGGGCTTTCAAGACACCGTTCCCGGTTATCGTTCCATGGTGGGAGCGCCCCTTGGGAGGAAGGATATTCCGCTTTGGATGAACTGGATTTGAATCCCGCCCTGCTCGAGGAGGTGGGCCGGGATATTTGCATCCGCTGCCGCACTTACCCCGTAGCGGTGGAAGGGGATGTGCTGATATTCGCGGTCCAGAACGTGAACGACGAATTGTTGCGTGAGGCGCTGCAATTGCGTTCCGGTCGCGACGTGGAATTCCGCAAGTCCGACGGCCCCACCCTCGAATACCAGTTGAAACGCATCAGCGGAAAGGCCGGGGCCCTGGAAGAAGGGGGCATCCTTTCCGACCTCATCAAATCCGAAGTATCCATCCAGGACGGCTCCTCCCTCGAGGAAATCAAGAAAAAGAGCCAGAGCGAACCCGTCATCAAGCTCGTCAACAACCTGGTGAACCAGGCCATCCTGGAAATCGCCACCGACATCCATATCGAACCCGGCGAGAACCTGGTAAAGGTCCGGTACCGCAAGGACGGAATGCTCAAGGACAGCATGGAGCTGCCCAAATGGGTCCAGGCCTCCCTGACTTCCCGCATCAAGATCCTGGCCGAACTGGACATCGCCGAAAAGCGCCTGCCCCAGGACGGCCGCATCAAATGGATCCACGAGGGCGAAGCCATCGACATGCGCGTAAGCACCCTTCCCACCCGCGTGGGCGAAAAAGTCGTCATCCGTATCCTAAAGCACATGGAAACCGTCGGCAACATGGAATCCCTCGGCATGTCGGCGGAAATCTACGCGATCATGAAGCAATTGATCCACCGGCCGCAAGGGATGTTGTTCGTCACGGGTCCCACCGGTTCGGGCAAGTCATCAACCTTGTATGCTTCCTTGAGGGAGATCCTGGAGAAGGACATCAACGTCTCCACCATCGAGGATCCCATCGAATACCGCCTCGACGGGGCCAATCAGGTCCAGATAAACGATAAAGCGGGTCTGACCTTCGCGGGGGCCTTGCGATCCCTCCTGCGCCAGGACCCGGACGTAATCATGGTCGGTGAGATTCGCGATGAGGAGACCGCGGCCATCGCCGTACAGGCGGCCCAGACCGGCCATCTGGTGTTTTCCACCCTCCATACCAACGATGCCGCATCGGCGGTGACGCGCCTCCTGGATCTCAAGATCAAGCCGTTCCTCATCAGTTCCGCGGTATTGGGGGTCATGTCCCAGCGCCTGGTGCGCAAGCTTTGCCCCTCCTGCTTCGAGATGAAGCCGCCCTCCCCGGAAGAGAAGATGTTCCTTCCCATGCTCCCGGAATTGTGCCCCACCGCGGTGGGTTGCCCGGCATGCAACGGTACCGGTTACCGCGGCCGTACGGGCATTTTCGAACTCCTCCAGTTCGATACCCAGATCCGCGAGGCCGTCATCAGCGGCAAGAGCGAGGCCCATGTCAAGAAATCGTCCAACTACCGGCCTTTGGTAGTGGATGGGATGGAAAAATTAAAGCAGAATATCACCAGCGCCGGGGAATTGATCCGCGTGGCGGTAATGGAAGCCCAGACATGATGAAAAAACTCATTCTCCTCGCTGCCTTCGTCCTGCCCTGCGCCATCATCGCGCAAGAGGATAATGGCGAATCCCAGAGCCCTCCGCCGGAAGTCATCTCGACTCCGCCGCCCATGCCTCCGGCCCCGATCCAGGAACAGCCGCCACCCCCTGCGGGAAGTTATTCCCCCAACGATTTTCCCGGCCCCAACCCGCGTCGGCGCATGCCCGGACAGGCCTCCAGCCTTGGGGATCAGGAGCGCGAACTCCTGGACAAGCACAAGGAAAACGCCTCCAAGGGAAAGGCCTCCCGGGGATTGAAAAAGCCCGCGGAAACCAAGTCCGGCGCCAAGGGCGCCGGAAAACCCGACCAGGGAATGCTTAACGTCGATTACGTGGATGAGCCCATCCTCGACGTCCTGCGCGCCATCGCCACCGCATTCAAGCTCAGCATCATCCCGGACAAGGATCTGGGGGACGTCAAGGTCACCATCCACCTGGAGAACATCCCCGTTCTGGAAGGGCTCGACAAGCTCTGCCGATCCCATGGACTGGAAATGATCGCCGACGGCAACGTTTACCGCATCCGCAAGACCAAGGAGAACGCGTTCAGCATCCTGGAGGTGCGGAACAAGCGCATGAACCTGGACGTCCAGAACCGCCCCGTGAAGGATTTCCTCCGGGAGTTCGTGGAAAAGACCAAGATCAACATCGTACCGGGGCAGAACCTGCGGGGCCTTGTGACGGGGCATCTCAAGGACGTTGAGCCCATCGACGGCTTCAAGGCCCTCATGGCCGCCAACGATTACGATGTCCGCCTCAAGAACGGCGTCTACCTGGTCGAGAACGGCGACTCGGTTGGCCAGGAGGCCATGGGCTCCCGGCGCAACCGGAGGGGCGGGGGATTCCAGGCCCAGGGCGGCGGCGCTTCCGACGTGGACGTCCATGACGGCAAGGTGACCCTCTCCCTGAACAACGCCTCCCTGGGGGACGCAATACGCGAAATCGCGGAACAGGCGGGGCACAATTACACCATCATCGGGGACGTGTCCGGGAACGTGAACGCGCAATTGAAGGGCGTGACCGTGGACGAAGCGCTTTCGGCGCTCCTGCAGGGCACCCGCTACGCGTACATCAACAAGGACGGGACCCTGCTGATCGGTGACCGCAACCCCAATACGCCGTCCGGCCAGGCCCTTTCCGGCGCGGAATTGGTGTACCTCAAGTACATCAAGGCCGAGAACATGGAAAAGGTCATCCCCAAATCCGTGCCCATCGAGAACATCAAGGTCATCAAGGAACAGAACGCCGTGCTCATCTCGGGCACCCGGGACGATATCGAGTTGGTCAAGAGTTTCCTGGAAAAGGTCGACGTGCCCACGCCCCAGGTGCTGATGGAAGTGATCGTGGTGGAGTACAACCGGGAAAAGAATTCGGATTTCGGGATCGCGGCCGGAACCTCCAATAATCCCGGCGCAAACCTAAACGCGTACGGCAGCCTGAGCGGAGTGCGCAACCGTTTCAGCCAGGGATCCTTCCAAGGCGTGATCGGCCTCCTGCCCCCGAAATTCGACGTGAACCTGGTGGCCTTGGAGAAGAAGAACAAGGCCAAGATCCTCTCCATGCCCAAGATCACCACCCTGAACGGAAACAAGGCGGAGCTGAAGGTCAGCCGCACCTCGTATTATCCGGTGAGTTCCGTGACCAAGGACGGATTCCAGAACAATGACTTCCGCACCGTGGACGACGGCATCACCATCGAGCTCACTCCCTGGATCACCAAGCATGGGGAGGTCAGCGTGACCATAAGCCCAAGCATCAAGACTGCGGAACAGGTTACCGGCAACTCCCCGCCCCCGGTGACCAACCGGTCGATCATGACCAATGTCAGCCTCATGGACGGCGAGACAATCGCCTTGGGCGGCCTCATCACCTCTTCCGAGAACAACAGCCGGGAATTCGTTCCCATCCTCGGGAGCATTCCCGTGTTGGGATACCTTTTCTCCTGGCGCAAGGCGCATAACTTCACTACGGAACTGGTCATATACGTCACGCCGCATATCCTCAATCCGGAATCCCAGGCGGTGAGCCTGGAGGAAGAATTCGAATCCCTGGACAAGCGCTCCGGATTCCTCGAGAAATCGGATTTCCTGAGATCTTCCAAACAGGGCGGGGCGAGGAAGGAAACCTCGCACGAGGAAACGAAACCGGAACGTCCCGCCAAACCTGCGGCCGTCCCGAATGCCTCGACCCCCAACCGTCCCGCGGGGCCCTCGAACGCCAATCGGGATTCGGTCCGGACCAGGGATCCCGCCAACCGTTTTCCCGGAACCCTTCCGCAACCGGATTCCACCCGCCCGAAATGAAAAGGACCGCTGGCGTCGGGAACCGGCGGCGGTCCGCCCTGGCGGGAATCGCCTCCTTTTTCCGGCAGCTTTCCCTTTTCGACCCCGTTCCGCCGGAGGAGCACGCGCCCCGCCGTACCACCGATGTTACGGCGCCCAAGGCCATCCCTTCCCGCCCCGCAGCTCCCCTGGACTCCCGTACAGCCCTTTCCCCGCCTCCCCTGCCCTCGGCCGCCGAGGCGATTGGCAAACCGGAAGCGGTACCATCCTTCGCCGAGTTGTGCCGGGGGCCTTATGCCCATATCGAAGTCGTGACCCGGAAAAGGCTTTGGGAAAGCTGGCGGGTGGCTTGGACGCGCCGTAATGAAGCCCTTAGGCTTGACATCCCTTTCATCCTGGAAGACGCTCCGCGACCGGTCAAGGAATCCGTCCTGGAATGGGCGGTCCTGGTCACCCGCCGCGGCGGCAGGCGCGATCCGATCCTGCGGGCCCGGCGCTCCGACCTCGAGGTCCTGATCCGGGAACACCTGCGCGCCCCGGCGCCCGGGGAAACCCGTGGATCCAAAGCCGCCGAGGTTCGGCTGGAGCGCAATCGCCGCCGGTTGGGGAACCTTTCCCCCAAAGGCCTCCATCATGACCTGGACGATTCGTTCCGCGCCGTCAACGCCCGATATTTCGAAGGTCGCCTGGAAGCGAAGCTTACCTGGTCTTCGCGGAAGGGCGGACTCTCCACCCATTCCGTCGCCCAGGACGGAGAGGGCAAATCCTATCATCTCATTTCCATCAGCAGGGGTTACGACAGTCCGGAGGTCACCCCGGAAATCCTCGGCGGGGTGGTCTATCATGAATGCCTGCATATCGCGATCCCGCCGCGCAGGGAAGGAGGTCGAAGGGTGGTCCATGGGCCGGATTTCCGCCGCAAGGAACGCGAATACGAGCATTTCGAAATCTGGCGACGGTGGCATCGGGACGGCCTGCCCAAGGCCGTAAGGCGATTGCAGCGGGGCTGAACCCGTCCCGCTCAGGCCGGTTTGCGGATCCGCATGACGCAGCGGTAGATCGGCTTCCCCTGTTTGCGGTACTTCTTCTCGAAATTGGTCATGATGCCTTCGGTGGGTTCCGCGTCCGGATCCACCATTTCCAGCCAAGGCAATGAGGCGAAAAGCGCTTGGGATTCGGCATTGTATTCTTCGTGATCGGTTCCCCAGAAAAACGGCGCCCCCGGCAAGGCCGTACGCAGGACCTGGGCCATGAAGGGTTCGGCCATCAGCCGGTTCTTGTGGTGCTTTTTCTTGGGCCAGGGATCCGGAAAGTACATGTGGAACGCCCGGACGCTCGCGTCCGGAAGGAAATCCCGGAAGAAATAATAGGCATCGCCGAACAGCACCTTGGAATGGGGGAGATGCGGCCGTTTCACCAGACGGCGCGCGGCCAGGCAGGCGATTTCCGATTCCCACTCCAGGCCCAGGAACGGGATTTCCGGATGCTTCTCGCAGTATTCGACCAGGAAACCGCCTTTGCCGCAGCCGATTTCGATCTCGATCGGGCCGGCCTTCCCGAAGAAGGACTCGAACGAGATAGGGGAGAAGACGGGAAGACCGTCAGGGGCCAACAGGGGAAGGCGGCCGTCGGCCTGCTTGCGGATGCGGAGGTGGTAAAGCCCCGGTAGATCCGTGGAAGGTTCCAGGCTGCGGAGGAATTCATAGGACGGCAATCCGGGCGGCAAGGCCATTGTAGCTGGGTCTTCCAGGGAAGAAGTCGATCGGCGATTGGTCGGTTTCAAAGTGGAAAATGGGAAGAAATGCCCGAGGCGTCAAGTAACCGGCCTGACAGCCTCCCCCCGATTTTTTACCTTGTCCGCCATGGCTTATAGCGTCGTCATCGGTCTGGAAGTTCACGCGCAGCTCTCCACCAATACCAAAATGTTCTGCGGCTGCAAGGTCGAGTTCGGCGCGGAACCGAACACCCTGGTCTGCCCGGTCTGCCTGGGCATGCCCGGCACCCTTCCCATGCCCAATGCCAAAGCCGTGGAATATGCGATCCGGATGGGGCTCGCGTGCAGCTCCCGCATCGATACAAAGGCGATGTGGACCCGGAAGAACTATTTCTACCCGGATCTTCCCAAGGGTTATCAGATCACCCAGCAGGGCGGGAACGCCCTTTATGATCGGCCCATCTGCACCAAAGGACACCTCGACATCGACCTGGACGACGGCTCGCGCAAGCGCATCGGGCTCACCCGGATCCACATGGAAGAGGATGCCGGCAAGCTCATCCATGATCTCACCGTCGCGGATTCCCTTTTCGATGCCAACCGCTGCGGCACCCCCCTGATCGAAATCGTCTCCGATCCGGACCTCCGGACCCCGCGGGAAGCCTACCTGTACCTGGAGAAGTTGAAGCAGATCCTGGAATACCTCGAGATCTGCGATGCCAACATGGAACGCGGCAACCTCCGTTGCGACGCCAACGTGTCCCTGCGCAAGGATGAATTCGCGCCTTTCGGGAACCGCGTCGAGCTTAAGAACATGAACTCCTTCCATAACATCGAAAAGGCCCTCGAGTCCGAAATCGAACTCCAGGCCATGTTGTTGGACAGGGGAGAGGTCATTCCCCAGCAGACCAAGCGCTGGGACGTGGCCCGCGGCGTCACCGTCGCGACCCGTACCAAGGAAGAAGCCCACGACTATCGTTACTTCCCCGAACCCGACCTCGTCCGCATCAACGTGGACCAAAAACAGATCGAGGCCATCCGGGCCGTCCTTCCGGAACTGCCGGAGGCCCGCCGCAAGCGTTACGTCGAGGAATACGGAATCCCTGCGTACGATGCGGCCGTCCTGACCTCGGACAAGCCTGTATCCCAATTCTACGAACGCGTTTGCGCGATCACGGCCGACAAGAAGGCCGCTTCCAACTGGACCATGGGCGAAGTCCTGCGCGTGGTCAAGGACCGGAATATCAGCGTCTGGGACCTCAAGTTCAAACCGGAGCAGCTCGGCGAACTGATCAATCTGATCACGGACGGGACCATTTCCGGGAAGATCGCCAAGACGGTCTTCGAGGACATGATGGCTGAAGGCAAGTCGCCCGGGCAGATCGTCAAGGACAAGAACCTGGTGGTCATAAACGACACCGGGGCCATCGAAGGGTTCATCAAGGAGATCCTGGAGAAGAACCAGGATTCCGTAGCGGCCTATAAGGGCGGCAAGGTGAAGCTTCTGGGCTTCTTCGTCGGGCAGGTCATGAAGGTCAGCGGTGGCAAGGCCAGTCCGGATACGGTTAACCAGATCCTGAAAAAGCACCTGGACGCCTAGGCCATGGTCCCGGTACCGCCCCGGTTTCCCTCTTGGCTGGCGCCGGTCATCCTTCTTATCCTGGTGGCCTTTTTGGCCGCCGGCCAGGTTCAGGCCCAGGCCCCGGGATCCCATCCCAATACCGGTGCCGCAACCGTCCCCCAAGCAACCCAAGACACCGCCGTTGCAAACGCACCGCCCGGTCAGGCGACCCTTACGACGGCCAAGGACAGCCTTGCCACCGCACCCCCTAAATCCAGGGCCGACACGGTGATAGTGGCCAAACACAGCTTCAACCATCGGGAGCAAATCATCACCGGAAGCGTCGTCATGAGTTGCCTCATGCTGATGATGGTGGCCATGAACAATTACAATCCGAGGTGAAATGCCCCAAATTCCGGGTAGGAATGCGTTGAATTTCCCATTCAGATATCTATATTAAGATTGACCACTAAGCTTCAATTCCGCTGAGCATACCAAGGATCGTCCTTAGGTGTTCGGGGTCTTAAAAAGCCCGGAAATAAATGCTTTTCGTTGCTTCGTGTCTGAACAATTGGCTATACTAGCCATTGAAGCTTGCCAATAAAGCAATTTCCCTCCTCGACCTCGAATCGTCAATTTCGAGTCTGGCAGGAGGGGAACCGTGGTAGTCCATCAGGGGTTTCAGATAAGAGAATATCGGGCCGCCGGGAAACAATCCCAGGCTTCCCAAGGGGACCGCGAACCGGAGTCAATGCAGGGTGGAAACCCCGCAAGGTGACTCCCGGGCCCGAAACGCACCTATCCAAATCCGCCTATGGAAATGAAATTTCAAATCAACCAAGGGATCTTGAATGCAAGATCGGAATCCCACCGAAATGATCACCAACGATAACCACGACAATCGCGAAGACGAAATCCACGAACCCGAGATGGAAGTCATCGAAGGGCATGATATCGAGGATGACGACGACGATGATCTGGACGATGATGACGGTTCCGAGCCCGAAGGTAACATCGATGGCAATGTCGAGGGGCAGGGCGAAAAGCCTTTCGATCCCAATCGCCAACTCAAGAACCTCACCCAGATTTCCCACGAATCCAACGACAGCCTCCGCCGCCGCCGAAAGCGCGCCAAGGTGAGCAAGTTGCAGAATCGCGGCGGCCAGCAGAACGGCAACCAGAACAACCAGAACAATAACAACAACAATCAGAGCAATAACAACGGCAACCGGGACCACCGCGACAATCGGGATAACCGGGATAACCGTGGCAAGCGCAAAGGGCGCGATCGCGATGATCATGGCGGCAATGACTTCACCATCGACTTCGATCCGCGCTCGGAAACCGAGGAATATACCGGTTTCATCCAGCTCACTGACGGCGGCCACGCCTTCATGCGCTCGGAAAAAGTCAGCTTCACCGCTCAGGACGCGGACATCCTGGTTCCCCGGGAAATCGTCTCAAGGTACGGACTCCGGTCAGGCCACAAGATCCACGGCATCGTGCGCGGAAAGAAGAACCGCCGCCAGAAGGTGGTCACCAACCTCATGGAGGTACAGGACCAGCCGCTCGACATCTATCGTCCATCGCCCATGTTCCACACCCTGACGAGCGTGAACCCGTTCGAGTTCTATCGGCTATCCTCGCCGGTGGACACCGACAAATCCATGATCCTGCTCGAACTCCTTACGCCTATCGGAAAGGGCCAGCGCGGCCTGATCGTAGCCCCTCCGCGCACGGGCAAGACCATCCTGATGGAGAAGATCGCCAATGGCATCAACTACAACCATCCGGAAGCGGACGTCATCATGCTTCTCATCGATGAACGTCCCGAGGAAGTCACCCACCTGACGCGCAAGGTGAAAGGCAAGGTCTACGCGTCCTGTCTCGACAAACCCATCGAAGAGCATATCGCCCTCACCCAGATGGTCATCGATATCGCCCAGCGCAAGGTCGAGTCCGGCAAGGACGTGGTCATCCTGCTCGATTCCATCACGCGCATGAGCCGGGCGTTCAACAACCAGCTCAAATCTTCCGGCCGCACCCTTTCGGGCGGCGTGGACGCCAAGGCCCTCCAGGAACCGAAGAAGTTCTTCGGCGCGGCGCGCAAGCTGGAGGAAGGCGGCAGCCTCACCATCATCGCGACGACCCTGGTGCAGACCGGTTCGCAAATGGACGAAGTGATTTTCCAGGAGTTCAAGGGAACCGGCAACATGGAATTGGTGCTCAACCGCCGCCTCGCCGAGAAGCGCATCTATCCCGCCATCGACATCGCCATGTCCGGAACGCGCCGCGAAGAGCTCATCCTGCCCGCGGAATATTTCAAGGCGGCCTCCAAGTTCCGCCGTTACCTGTCGAACATGACCGAGGCCAACCAGATGCCCGCAGCCATCCAGGCCCTGGAAAAATTCAAGAGCACGTCGGATTTCGTCGTGGCCTTCCAGTAATGCGCGTGGAACTCTCGGGAACCCCCGATTTCCGCTTCAAGGCCAAGGCCGGCAATGGCTACTCCTTCGATATCGGCGCGTCCAAATCCATCGGCGGTGATGAGAGCGGATTCCGTCCCATGGAACTGCTGCTGGCCGGTATCGCCAGCTGTTCCGCCATAGACGTGGTCAATATCCTCAAAAAGTCCCGCGTGGAATTCAGCTCCATGGACATCGAGGTCAATGGGGACCGCAAGGATGCCATCCCGGCGCCCTTCACCGGGATCGAGGTCGTCTTCAAGATCCATGGACCCGCGGTGGATCGGGCCAAAGCCGAGAAGGCCGTGTCCCTGGCGCTCGAAAAATATTGTTCGGTTTCGGCTTCCCTGGATCCGGCCATCAAGGTCACGTCCAAGACCATTCTGGACTCCTAAATCAGGTAATCCGCCACCAGCCATTCCCGCGTTCCATCCCCGTGCCGGACCTGCAAGTGTCCCTGGGGATTGATGGAGAGGGGAAGGACCATGGGCGTACCGGCACGATCGCGCAGACGATGGGACCGGTCCCAATCCACCTTCCCTTGCCATTGCAATAGGATGGATTCGGGATCGAACCCATTCGCATCTCCCGGGGCCTCCCGGATCCGCTTGTAGATTCCCTCGATCATGGCATCCCGTTCCCCAACGGCCATTCCTGCCTCGGCCAGGCAGGCGCTTGGCGTGCCACCGTCGCCTACGTGAGGTGCGCCGGCCACGTTCACGCCGATTCCCACCAGGATGAATTCGCCGTGGGATTCCATCAGGATGCCCGCCGCCTTGGAACCGTCCAGCAGCAGATCGTTCGGCCATTTCAAGGTGAGCGAGGTCCGGTGCCCCGGGGAGATGCGCGCTGAGGCCTCCTCCCAGACATGGATGCCGATTTCCAAGGGCAGCAGGGCCAGTCGGGCCGGGGGAAGATGGCGACGATTGATGCCCAGGGTCATATAGATGTTACCGGGTAGGCCCACCCAGGGGCGTCCACGGGTTCCTTTGCCGTTGGTCTGACGATCCGCCCAGGCAAGGAGGAAGTCCTGGGACCCGGCGATTGATTTGGCCGCCTCCATGGTGGAGTCCACGGATTCCAGGCGTACTTCAGCGGTGTTCATCATGCTTTTTTCCGGGTCTTCCCCTAGGGGACCATTTTACGCAACCAAATGTAGATCAACGGCTTGCGTATGGTCGCTCCAATGGCATATAATCCACTAGATGTCCGTCTTTTACAGGATCCTCCTGCTCTGCGCTTGCCTGCTCGCTATTCCCAAAGCCGAATCCATCGGATCCTCCAACCTGATCCCGGGTGAGCAAGGCCTGCCCGGTGTCTTCGAAACCCATTCGTCCCTGTCCATGAAAGCGGGAGAGTTCGTTCTGGGTGCCTCGGGCCGATTCAACGAGGGGACTGACCTCCTCAAGGATGGCCAAGCGACATCTCCTGCGGGAACCAGGACCCTGGAGGACGGATTCATCTCCAACCTCCGGCCTTTCCTGGCGGCAGGACTCGGTCTCGGATTTGATCTGGCTTTGGCTCTGCCGGCCTATTACGAATACCTCCCGGGATTGGGTGTCGAGCCCGAGACCTGGGGAGTGGGGGATTTTTCAGGAATCCTGAAGGCGAGGATTCCCTTCGAGCTTCCCATCGTTTCGTTTTCGGTCTTCGCCTCCGGCTCCGCGCCCACATCCTCACCGGATGGAACGGCGCTGCCCAAACGGTTGGCCTATCAACCCGCTTCCGGCGAGTTTCCGGATCCCGTCTCCCATGGGGATGGACTTGAGTATCCCAGGCTCGGCTTGGGGGCAGGGGCCACCTTCGACCTCTCCGATGCCATGGATGGGCCCAGGATCGCCGTGCATTTCAACCTATCCGGGGACCGGACCATGGCCGATGCGGCGCTGAGTCCCTTGGGAGTCATCAACGCTTCGGTGGCCCTCGAAGCATTCCTGGCCGAGGGATTGCGCCTCGAATCGGAATTCCGCCATCAAAGGCTGGTTACCGACCTCGGCACGCTCGGGTCACCCTTGGGCCGGACCACAACGATCGGTATCGGTCTCGGGTGGCTCGCCGGGAACGGGTTCGGTTTGCGGCTGGGCGGCTTGATTGCTCCATTGGCCTGGAACCGGTACCTTCCCCTCAACCTTGAAGACGGTACCTCGGGAAAGCTCGGATTGGCGTATCGGCTCCAGCCGACGGCATCCGGTTTCCTGCAAGTGTCCTGGCAAGGGTTCCCCCTGGGCCGGGACGGTGATAACGACGGTGTGCCCGACGGCCGGGACCGTTGCCCCAGGGTCGCGGAGGATAAAGACGGGTTTCAGGACGAGGACGGCTGCCCGGACCCCGATAATGATGGGGATGGGGTCGCGGACGGCGCCGATAATTGCCCCTACACGGCCGAGGATCACGACGGGTTCGAAGACCGGGATGGTTGCCCGGAACTGGATAATGACCATGACGGAAACCTGGATTCGGCGGATCGATGCCCCAACGATCCCGAGGACCGGGATCGATATCTGGACGAGGACGGTTGCCCGGATCTGGACGACGACCAGGATGGCATCCCGGATGCCGTGGATAAATGCCCGCGCGATCCGGAAAACCGCAATGGGATCGAGGATGAGGACGGATGCCCGGAAACCGATACGGACCGGGACGGATTGCCCGATTCCCGTGACAAATGCCCGAGGGAAAGGGAAATCGTCAATTTCTACCAGGATGAGGACGGGTGTCCGGATGAGAAACCGGAGCCTATCGGGGATGCCGTGCTGACCGGGGTGGAATTCCAGACCGGAAGTTCGGAATTGCTTCCGGGGTCCTTCCTGATATTGGACGGTCTGGCGGCCCGGATGTTCGCGTACCCAGGGACGGAAATCGAAGTCCAGGGCCATATCGACGACCGAGGGGGAGCCGCATCCAAAGCGCTCACCATGGCCCGTGCGGAGGCCGTGGTGGAATACCTGGTGAACCGCGGCATCGAATCCAGGCGTATGAAACCGGTAGGTTACGGGGCATCCAGGCCCCTGGGGCCGAACCGCACCGCGCAGGGCCGTGCCGCGAACCGACGCATCCAGATCCGGCGGCTGAATTGAAACCCATGGCCCTGAATCGGACAAAGGCCGGGTTTTACCTTTTCCGTACTCCTTGCCTGGGACGGTCGTACGGCGTTATGATCATACCGTGATGAGAGTCATGTTCATTTGGTCGCTCGCCTTCCTGGTATTCCTGGGCTGCACGGGTACGCGCCAGGACGAAGGCCCCCGATTGGCTCCCGAAAAGGAAAGACTCATCGATGCCTTGACCCTGTTCGTGGAGGCGGTCCAGGGAGACCGGTACGACAAGGCGATGGGATACCTCACTCCGGAGGAAAAGTCCAAGATGACCGATGCCTCCGGAATCGTACCCCCTCCGATCCAGAAGCAGCTCAAAGCCGTTCGTCTCAGCACCCTTGCGAGCAAATCCGGAGTCCGCCTTGAACGGGGGAAATTGGCGGGGATTTACCCTTGGCTGCCGAACCTGGAGCGGACGTCGAATTCCGAGGCCCCCCGGGCCCAGGACGCGCCCTTAATCCAATAAGGTTCCGTGCGGCGAAGCGAGGAAGAGGGCGAACTCTTCTTCGAAATTCGACGTGAAAACCCCCGTTCCCAAGGCGGCCCGTATCTCCCGCTTCGTCCAGAACCGCAGTTCGTCGATCTCCCCGGGTTCAGGCCGGAAAGGGCCCGCCGAGACATGCAGGAAGGTATGGATGTTTTCCGATTCCACCTCATTGCGGATCCGGGAAGGATAAAGGAAAACGAGTTCATCCGGCGTCAGGCCAAGCTCCTCCTCCGCCTCCCGCCTGGCCGCCTCCTCGTAGGTCTGCCCGAAACCGACGTGGCCGCCCACGGAGGTATCCCATTTGCCCGGTTGGGTGTCCTTCCGCATGGACCGCTTCTGCAGCAACAGGCGGCCGTCCCGGCTGACCACAAGGACATGCACGGAACGGTGGATGAGCGCTGGGTTGCCGTGCACCCGGCTTCGCGGCACGGGCCCCAGTATATCATCCTGGTCCGTCACCAGGGTGAGCATTTCGTCCATTGTTGGCCCCTCCGGTTCCGGATTTCTACGCAGCCTCGAATCGGGGCCTGCGGTCAATCCAGGGCCTAAAAATAAAAAAGCACCCGGGGTTCCGGGTGCGCCCCGGGAAAACCCGGGAAAGCCATGCGGGACGGCGAGCGTCAGATGCCCACGCCGAATTTCATCACGTAATACCGCTCTTCAAGCTGCCCGGTATAGTACCCGCCTTCTTCGGCCCAGGTGGCGGCCTCGTAATGGAAGATGGTGAACAGGGTTCCGCCCAGGCCCGCGGTGGGATAACCGCCTTTCATGCCCAAGGAGAGCCGGCCCTTGAGAACCCAGGGAATCAGGGTCTGTTCCCATTCCGCTCCCATATTGACCTTGTTGACCGGTTTATAGTTACGGTCGTTGTTCAAGAGGTCCTCGAAATCCATCGCGAAATTGACCTTGCGCTTCCAACGGCCGTTGTTTTCCAGGAGCATGGGCGAATACGCCACGCCCATGGTCAGATCCGGGGTGAGGGACTGGTGGTTCAGGACCATGAACAGGTTCTGGACGGCCATTCCGAAGCGGAGGTCCGGGGTCTGCTGCCAAAGCACGCCGGCGTCGATGGCATGTCCGACGGAACCCAGGTCCCCGAATTCCTTAAGCTTCTGGTCGACGCTGTCCTGGATGGATTCCTGGATTGTTTTGCGGCCGTTGTCGTTCGAAAGGTCCGTCAGGGCAACCTGGAAGTTACCCATCACCTCGCGCTTGGCCATGCGGTAACCCAGGCCGACGGATAGACGGTCATCGAAATAGCTGGTCGCCCCGGCGATCTGCCCGACGATGTCCAATTGGATGAAATCGACGCCGGCCTGGGGCAACAGCACGCCGACGTCGGCGTAAGGCGCCATTTGGGCGTCGGCCCAATACGCCATGCCGAAGTTGTGCATGGCCAGTTCTCCGCCGTGCAAAACGGCCACCTTCACGGGACGGCGATCGAAAGCGGAAAGGTCGGAGACCAGGCTGCTGTCGTTCTGGAGCGAGTTCATGTTCTGGAAACTGTTCTGGTGGTCCTGATAGAAATTCAGGATGTCCAGGGCCTCGTCCACGGGTATCGCGGTGCCGAGGAAATCCATGTGCATGTCGAATTTATCGAGGGGATAGCGCGACATCTGGGGCCGCAGGTTCGAATTGCCCAGGCGGCCCATGAGGTTCAGGCCGGCCGGGTTGTAATGCATCGCGTCCTTGTCGTCCGCCACGGCCACGAAGGCGTTGCCCATGGCCAAAGGCCGCAAGGTGCGGTGTTCGGGACCGGAACGCCCCCAGGCGCCCAGGGCGAAGGCAAGGGCTCCCAGGACGGGAAGGATGCGGAACATGGTCTTTTCGGATTGTCGCGTGTTCATGTGCTTTTGCATTGTTCCATCCGCCTATTTGTAATTGTTCCAGCAGCCGCCGATGTCCTTCTTCGCGGAAATGAGCTTTTCCTTGTATTCCGCGCTCAGCAAAGCGGCCGAACCGACCTTGTCATAAATGACCTGCAGGGAATCCGCCTGGTACTTTATATGGGCGGTCTTGTCCTTGTACAGAGCGCCCGTCACGAATCCGGCATCCACGGAATAGGCCAGCTTGAATTCCGAATTCAGGACCTCGCCCGCGTCCGGATCCGTAAAGGCGTTCTTCCCCTTGCCGTTGTGGTCGTTGTCCACCGCGTCGACCGGGATGAGCCGGGCGTCCTCGTCGGTGAAACCGTCGCCATCGTTGTCCTTGCCGTCGGCGATCTCCTCGTCGACGCAGCCGTCGCCGTCATTGTCCCGCTCGTCGCCGAACTGGTAGAAGGTTATGGCATCGCCCAGGCTGGTGATGACGCTGTCCATGTTCTGGGTGACCTTCTGGCTCAGGTCCTTTGAGGTATCGGAACCGCCGGCCTGGCCGGCCAAGGCGGGGGAGAGCAGGTCCAAGACCGTGCTCGCGGAAGAAAGCCCGCCGGCCACGTTCTGGATGAGGTTGTTGAACTGCGCCTTTTTCTCGGGGGTGTTCAGCGAGTCCACGATGCTTTCCAGGTTCTCCACCTTGAATCCGCCCGAAACGCTGAAGGTCAGGTTCTTCAGAAGGTTGTCGCTGGAATCGATGGTATTGTCGCCGTTCAGATCGCGCAAATGCGTGATGGCGTAGATCAGCTCCACGAACCCGAAGTCGGCGATGATCCTCTGCGAGCCCATCTTCAGGTCGGAAAGGGGGAAATCGGATTTCTTATGGTATCCCTTGAAGGCCTTATCGGCCTTGGACCAGTAATCGGCCATGAAGGCGATGCGCGCGGCGGCCAGGGGATCCTTTGCGGCGACAGGGCCTTTGGGGTCCAGGGAATAATGGTACCAGCGGGTCAGGGTATCCCGATCGGTCATGGTCCCCAGGGCCTTCCGGACCCGGGAGGTCGCCTGCAGGTAACGGGTGATGGTCCAGTCATCGGCGCCGATGAAGGGCACGCCGCTCTTGTTCTGGGCCTTGCTGACTTCGGTCAATAAGGTGGACGCGTTCACCTGCCAATAACGCATGACGGATTTCGCGTATCCGTAATACGCCATCGAGTTGGTGCTGTCGGCCGCGATTGCGGCCTCGAACGTCTCGTAGGCCGATTTGTAATCCTGCTGGCGGAAGTAATTCTCCCCTTCCGTGAGCTGGGCATCCAGGCTCGTGCCCGCATTGCCTTCTCCGCTCGGATTGAAGACGTTGCAGGAGATCAGGACGAGCCCTAGGCTTAGGCCCAATCTTTTCAAGCTCTTGAGGGATGGATGCATTTTGCGCTCCGTAAAAGTTTTCATAGATTTTAAGGGTGGACATCACAAATGGTCAACACAATTCTGGCGACGCCCCGGATGCCCCGTCCGCGGCGCCGCTGAAGCCCTCCAGCCCAATAAGGACGGGGCCTGGGAGCTATCCTCAAAAATCGATCGCCTTGGGTCCGGAGTTCGAATTCGGATCGCCGCCCGTGATCGAGGCCGAAGATTCTTTACGGATCCTTGCCAAGCGACTTAAAGCGGAAATTGAGGATTTGCTTGCGGAGTTGGCGCCTGAATCGGCCTACGCGCGCCTGAAACCCCTTTTGGACGGTCTTATGCCGGAAATCTACCGGAGCTACGACGCGTTCGTGTCCGCGGTCCTGGAGACCGGCCCGGAGCGGATCTCTTGTTCCAAGGGGTGCTCCCATTGCTGCTCGCATTACGTAACCTCGGTGGAACCGTACGAGCTGCTTTTCCTGCACGGGAAGATCCGCGAATCCCCGGAGTACCCGAGCCGGGTCGTCGGCATGCACCGGCGGGCAGCCCTTTTCAATTCCCTGCGGGACGGGAAGCAGGATGAAGAGGCCGAGGATCGAGCGCTATACCGCTATTACCTGCGCAACCAGCCTTGCCCATTCCTGGGCGAAGGCGGCAAGTGCGGCGTATACGAATCGCGGCCCATCAGCTGCAGGATGTTCTTCAGCCTATCGCATCCGTCCCTTTGCAAAGGCAAGTCCGTGGTCGAACCGGGCAACAGGAATTTCCTGATCGAATTGCCGGAGGATATCGAAGCCGATCTGGCGCGGGCCGGAGCGCTTTTCGCGGGCATGCGGCTCCCGGAAAGCCTTTTCGAGGGATTGTTGAAGGTTAACGAGACCTTCGGCCGTTTCGACGGGTCGGCCGGGATCGACGGTCCGGGTCCGACCGGATCCTGATTATCCCGGCTTGGCCCACCTGGCCAGGAGCTCACGGCTCCAGGCATCGAATACCCCCGCCACGATCTGTTTCCGGCATTCCGCCATCAAATCCTGGTAGAAGTGGATGCTATGCAGGCTGGCGAGCTCCATGGCCAGGATTTCTCCCGCGACGAAAAGGTGGCGCAGGTAGGCGCGCGAGAAATTCCTGCAGGTGTAGCAGGAACAACGGCGGTCTATGGGTTCATCCAATTCGGCCGCATGGCGGGCGGCCTTGTAGTGCAAAGGGCCGTCCCATGTGAAGACCGTTCCATTGCGGGCGTTCCGGGTGGGAAGAACGCAATCGAACATGTCGATCCCCAGGCCCACCAAGGTGACCAGGTTGGATGGCGTTCCCACGCCCATGACGTAGCGCGGTTTCCCCGGCGGGAGGATGTCCGCGCAGAATCCGGCCACCTCATACATGATCTCCGCCGGCTCGCCCACGCTTAGGCCCCCCAGGGCGATTCCGGGAAGATCCAGTGGAAGCATATGCTCGATGGCGCTCGCCCGCGCCTCCTTGTGCATCCCGCCTTGGACGATGCCGAAGAACCGCTGTTCGTACCCATGCAGGGGCGGATGGGTCGCCAGCCATTCCAGGGCGCGTTCCGTCCATCGCTGCGTCAAGCGCAGGGACTTTTCCGTTTCAGCCGGCGTGGAAGGGTAGGGGGTGCATTCGTCGAAAGCCATGATGATGTCGGCTCCGATGCTCCTCTGGGCCTGCATCACGGATTCCGGAGTGAACAAGTGCTTGGAGCCGTCGATATGGGACCGGAACTCCACGCCTTCCTCGGTGATCTTGCGCAGGGTTTCCAGGCTCCAGACCTGGAATCCGCCGGAGTCCGTAAGCATGGCTCCGTCCCAGGACGCGAACTTGTGCAAGCCTCCGGCCTTTTCGATCAGGTCGCAGCCCGGCCGCAAATAGAGATGGTAGGTGTTCCCGAGGATGATGCGGGCGCCCGCCTCTTTCAGGCCCCGGGGCGAGACCGCCTTGACCGACCCGGCCGTGCCGACGGGCATGAATACCGGGGTGGGGATTTCGCCATGGGCGGTACGCAGGAGTCCGGCCCGCGCCTTGGATCCGGACGGAGCGGATTGGATTTCAAAGAAGGGGGGCATCGAATCCCAACATGCGCTGAACGTGGAGTTGCGAGGCCACTCCGGAGCGAAGCGCCACGACCTGGATTTTTACATGCGAAAGCGCGGAGTTGTTTCGCAACTCCGGAGCGAATCGCCTCACTCGGTTTTAACCGGCCTCAAAGTTGCTTTTCAACCCTTTCGGCGTCAAGTGCTACCCTGACTTTCCGCAGTAATTTGGCAGGAGTAAAGGGCTTTTCCAGGAAATTGCGCTCCAGGATAAGGCTGGCATCCGGCATAGGGAAATCCGGGGCGTATCCGGACATGTACAGGACCTTGAGCTCCGGGCGCAGTTGCAACGTCGCTTCGGCCAACTCCTTCCCGCTCATGCGGGGCATGACAAGGTCGGTGAGGAGAAGGTCGATCTTCAATTCCAGGGAACGGGCGAAACCCAGGGCGTCCTCCGGATTGGCGGGCTCCAATACATGATATCCTTCCAGGACCAGGATATCCTTTGTCAATTTACGCAGATCCATGTCGTCCTCGACCAGGAGGATGGTTTCCCCCTTGCTGGCCAGGAAGCGGGACGCCGGCCTCGAATTGGCGGGATCATCGCCGACGGCGTCGGAAACGCAGGGGATGCGGATTGTGAAGGAGGTTCCTTTCTTGATCGCGCTGTCCACGCGAACGTTAGCGCCGAGTTGCTGGAGGATCCCGTATACGGTGGAGAGACCGAGACCAGTGCCCCGTCCCTCCCCTTTGGTCGTGAAGAACGGTTCGAAGATGCGCGGCAGGATATCCGATGCGATGCCGAAGCCGGTGTCCCTGACCGTGAGCGTCATGAACTTGCCGGGAACCGCCTTTTCGCCTTGGCGGAAATGATCGAGACCCAGGTCCTCCGCCGACAGGCCAAGGAATAGGGTACCGCCCCGGGGCATGGAGTCCTTGGCATTGATGGCCAGGTTCATCACGATCTGTTCGATTTGGCTCCTGTCGGCGCGAATCCTGCCCAAGCCGGGCTTCAGATCCGTTTCCACCACGACATCCTCCCCCACGACCAGGTCCAACATCGAAAGCGATTCCTTTATCACGGGGGCGAGGTCCAGGATCTGCGGTTGCACAACCTGCCGGCGGCTGAAGGTCAAAAGCTGGCGGACAAGGGCGGTCGCCTTGACCACGGCCTTTTCGATCTCCAGCAACTCACGATGGGCGAACCCCGACTTCGCCAATTTCATCTGCAGGAGGTTGGCGTAACCGGAAACCACGGAGAGGATGTTGTTGAAATCATGGGCGACCCCTCCAGCGAGCCTGCCCACGGTTTCCATGCGCTGCACAAGGCGGAGTTGTTCTTCGCTTTTCCGGAGTGAATCGATGGCACGTTTGCGATCGGCCGTTTCCCTCATCTCCCGGTCCACCGCCGAAGCCAGCCGTTTAAGCCGATCTTTCATCAGGTAATCGTTCGCGCCCGCTTTCATGGCTGTCACGGCGATGTCCTCGCCGATGGTGCCGGAAACCATGATGTAGGGGAGATCGGGACGCATTTCCCGGACCATTTTCAAGGCATCCAACCCGTTGAAGGTGGGCATCGAATAATCGCCTATGGCCAGGTCCCACTCATCGCCCAGGATGGCTCGCTGGAGGTCCACCCGGGTCTGAACGCGTTCGCGCCTGGAAATGGTATAACCGTTCTTCTCCAGCTCCCAGGAAGCCAACTCCATGTCCGCCTGGGAATCTTCGATGAACAGGATGCGAAGATCTTTCATTCCGTTCCGTCCTCAATCCTGGGCCGCATGGCTGCGTGGATTATTTCCGCCCATTTCCCTAGGATCTATTGCTTCCGCCTAACAGGAATAAGGTTGATTTCGGATGCAAGTACAAGAAATACGCACAAATTGAACGGTTTCGCGCGATCCGGCCAGCCTGAATCAGGTCTGGTAAATGAATTCGAAGGCATCACCCAACTTCTTCACGAAGTGAAGCTTCACCCCCGGAACATTGATTTTACCCTGCATGGGCTGGGGCAGGACCACGGTTTTGAATCCAAGGCGCACGGCCTCCTTTACCCTGGCATCCGCCTGGGGAATGGTCCGCAGCTCACCGTTCAGGCCAAGCTCTCCCAGGGCCAGAGTGTCCGGCAGGCACTTGCGGCCGAGATGGTTGGATGCCACCGCGCATGCGATGGCGAGATCGACAGCGGGCTCCTCCACCCGGAAACCGCCGGCCAGGCTGATGAAAACGTCCTGCAACCCGATTTCGATGCCGGCGAACTTTTCCAGGAGCGCGAGCAGGATGGTTAGCCGCTTGGAATCCAGTCCCATGCTGACCCGCTGCGGCGTGGAGTAGTTGCTGCGTGACACCAGGGCCTGAACTTCCACAAGGATGGGACGGGTGCCTTCTATGCTGCAGGAGACGACGGAACCGGGATCCCGCTCCCCACGGCTGTGTACGAAGACTTGGGAAGGGTTTTCAACCTGGATGAGGCCCAGTGCGGCCATTTCGAAGACCCCTATCTCATTCGTGGCGCCGAAACGGTTCTTCACCGCGCGGAGGACGCGATAGGCGTTATGCCGTTCCCCCTCGAAATACACCACCGTATCCACCATATGTTCCAGCATGCGCGGGCCTGCCAGGACCCCTTCCTTGGTCACATGCCCCACGATGAATATGGCCGTGCCGGTGGATTTGGCATGGACCATGAGCGCCAGAGTGCATTCCCTGAGCTGGGTCATGGATCCCGGGGAACCGGGTAGGTCCGGCTTGTAGATGGTCTGGATCGAATCGATGACGAGAACCTTCGGTTTCGACTGCTGGCATTGCTTGAAAATCGCGTCCAGATTGGTTTCGGAAAGAACGAGCATGTCCGGGGAGGGCGTTTCCAGGCGCTCGGCGCGCATCTTCAGCTGGGTAAGGGATTCCTCGCCCGTCACGTAAAGAACGGAGACGTCCGCTGCGGACAGGATGGTGGCCATCTGCAGGAGCAGGGTGGATTTACCGATTCCCGGATCACCGCCGATCAGGACGAGGGACCCCGTAACGATTCCGCCTCCCAGTACCCGATCGAATTCGGTGAGTCCGGTGCGGGTACGCGGCTCCTTCCGGGTCTCGACCTGCTTCAGGCGCACGGCTTCGCCTACGTCGCCCAGGCCCCGCTTTTGGCTGTCGTCTTCCAGGGAGGTGGCCGCCACTTCCACCAAGCTGTCCCAGGTTCCGCAGGATAGGCACTTGCCGCTCCATTTCGCGGTCGTATCCCCGCATTCGCGGCAGGCGTAGAGGATTCCGGATTTGCTTTTCGATTTGGGTAGGGCCATAGCCAGAATCTAACAAACTGGGGAGGAAATGGGGCCCGCATGTGCAGGCCCCATCAGGGTCTATTTGTCCAACCGGTCGGTCCGGTCTTCCCGGGTATCGCGGTCGACTTCCACGTCCTCTTTGCGCAGGGATTCCTTGATCTGGGACCTTTCGGTCTCCGTGCGTTTGTTGACCCGCACTTCCTCCCGGACCTGGGCATCCTTGGAAACGTCCACTTCCTCGCGTCGGAGAGGGACGTAGATTTCCTCCTCCTGGAAATCACCGGGCCTGGCCGTACCGGAGGCCGGGACCCTTTCGATCTCGATTTCCTCGTGTTGCAGTTCCACGGGCTGGTTGACGGTCTCGGTCCTGATGATCTTGCGGAGACGCACCCCGCCGGCTTCAACCTGGCGCTTTTGCACGTTGAGCCTTTCTTCGCTCAGCGGTATGGTACGTTCCCCTTCCAGATCGACGTCCCGATCCTTGTCGCCCTTGCCCCGGCGGCTGAGGGCGTTCTTGGCCTTGTCCACCGCTTCTCCCAGGGCCGATTTCCCCTTGGTCCGGTCGGCGTCGGCATCCATCTCGGCATCCGTGGTCCGGATATCGGCCTCCCGGGTCCGGTCGGCGCTCCAATCGGAAGGTTCCGCGGTTTCCCGGGTCCGATCGTAGTCCGTATCCGTCCTCATCGCGATATCGGTATCCATGTCCGCGGCGGGGGAACGGCCCATATCCGCCGTTTCGGTAGGGGAACGGTCACGATCATAAAAGGAGGTATCCATGCCTTTGCCGCGATAATACTCATACAGCCGGGACTCGCCCTCCTCCGTGAAATCGTAATCCGACTCGAATTCCGGGGCGGACTTGATCACATCCTCGTTGAAGGGGATCCGGATGCGCTTGCCTCTTTCCGTATAGGTGGCATAGTGCGCCGGGACCACATGGATCTTGCCCAACCCCAACCAACCCGTGCTGATGCCCAGGAAGGCCGGTTGGCCCGTATGGTCCTCCCAGACGGTTTTCACGGAACCGATCTTGTTCCCATCCTTGTCTTCCACATCGTATCCGAGCAGGCGCTCGTACTCGTTCATTTGGGCCTGCGAGCTCAGGTTTTCGTCTTGGTATGCCATTTCCTTTTCCTCCATGTCCGTTAAAATGAAAAGGATGTTCGCCATCTCCCTTTATTGAAAAAAAATGTTGGGAGGGGGGGATTCCAAGGATAATAACGGGAGTGTCGACGGGGCCGCCGATGCGGCGGTTGGGCCGCCGATGCGGCCCCGGGCCTATTCCGTCTCGGCGCCCAGCTTGCGCTGGCCGAGGATGAACTGCTGGACGTAGGGGTTGGAGGTGGCCCGGGTCTCTTCCGGGGTGCCCACGAAGATGATGCGTCCGTCCAGCAGCATGGCGATCCGGTCCGCGATTTTGTATGCGGAAACCATGTCATGGGTCACCACGATATTGGTGGCGCCTAGCTTGGCCTGCATATCGATGATCAGATCGTTGATGACGTCGGAGGTGATGGGATCAAGGCCCGTGGTCGGCTCGTCGTACAGGAGGATTTCCGGTTTCAAGGCGATGGCGCGCGCCAGGCCGAGGCGCTTCTTCATGCCGCCCGAAAGCTCGCTCGGCATCTTGAAGCGGAAGTCCGGGTTCAAGTTGATCATGTGGAGCGTTTCCGCCACGATCCGATCCAGATCCGCTTCGCTGTGCTGCTTTTCGTGCTCGCGCACCGCGAACTTGATGTTCTCCCCGACGTTCATGGAATCGAAGAGGGCCGCGCCCTGGAAGAGCATGCCCATCCGCTTGCGGATGGTCTTCACGTCGATATGGCCTTTGCTGCTGATGACCTTGCCGTCCACCACCACCTCGCCGCCGTCCGGCTGGAGAAGGCCAATGCAATGCTTCAGGATCACGGACTTGCCGCCGCCCGAGGTCCCTATGATCACCATGGTCTCGCCCCGGCGGATTTCCAGGTTCACGTCCCTCAGAACCTTCTGGGGGCCGAAGGATTTCTGCAGGTGCTTGAGTTCGATGAGGTGATCGCCGTTCATTACGTTCCCGTTAGTGTGGCTCGTCGCTCTGGAGTTTGCTTCCGCAAACTCCACGCTCCTCGCTGTTATACCGTCAATAAGCGATGTATACGATCAGAAAGTCCACGATCAGGATGAGCATGCAGGAGGAGACCACGGATTTCATGGAAGCCTGGCCCACGCCTTTGGCGCCGGGACCGGCCGAAAGGCCATGGTAATAGCCCATCAGGACCACGATGCCTCCGAAGACCATGGCCTTGATCATGCTGATCAGGACGTCATAGGGCTGGAACAGGAAGCGAAGGCCGAAGATATAGGTGGCCGTCGTGACGTTCAGGACCAGGGTGGTGATGATCCATCCGCCGATGATCGAGAGGAAATCGGAGATGATGACGAGCAGGGGGAAGGCGATGATCCCGCTGAGGAGCCTGGGAAGGGCCAGGTAGCGCAGGGGATCCAGGTCGAGCACGGTCATCGCGTCCAACTCTTCCTTTTCCTTCATCGTTCCGATCTGGGCGGCGATGGCGGATCCCACCCGACCGGCCAGCACCAGGGCCGTGAGAACGGGCCCGGATTCGATGATGACCAGTTTGCAGACGGCCGTGCCCAGGTAATTGGAGGGCACGAAACCGCGGAACTGGTATTCCGCCTGGACGGCCGATACCGCGCCGATGAAGAAGCTGATGACCATGACCAGGGGCAGGGAAGCGACCCCGATGCGGATGAACTGCTCCAGGGTCAAGGAAGGATTGGTGAAGAACCAGGGGGTCCGCCGGAGGATGCGGAGCAGCAGCAGGATCACCTCGCCGATCTTGGCGATTTTGGCGGCCAGGGACTCCCAGAGGAGGGAGGCGAGGCGGAGGGAATGGCCTCCTATCGAATCCAGGATCAGGGCCATGGCGGGCTCGGAGGCGCGCCTCGGAGGAAGGGGAGGCAGGGTGGAATCCTCTCTCATCCGGGATCAGAACCCGTCGGATTCCGGCCCGCGTCCCGAGTAATTGGTAAAGGACGCATAGTCGGAGATGAAGGTGAGGGGAACTTCGCCGGTAGGCCCATTTCTCTGCTTGGCCAGGATGATCTTGGCCTTTCCTTTCTCAGCCTCCTTATTATAGATCTCTTCGCGGTAGACGAACATGACCAAATCCGCATCCTGCTCGATGGCGCCCGATTCGCGGAGATCCGAAAGCTTGGGCTCGCCCTCGCCGCCCCGCTGTTCCACCGCGCGGCTCAGCTGGGACAAGGCCAGGACCGGTATTTCCAGTTCCTTGGCCAAACCTTTCAGGCCGCGGGAGATTTGGGAGATTTCCTGCTGCCGGTTCTCCTGGCGGCCTGCGCCCGTCATCAGCTGGAGGTAATCCACCATGACCATGTCCAGGCCTTGTTGGGCCTTCAGGCGCCGGCACTTGGCCCTCAGTTCCAGGATGTTCAGGGACGGATGATCGTCGATATAGACCTTGGCCTCGCTGATGGGCCCCACGGCTATGGACAACCTGGGGAAATCCCGCTGGGGGAGGCGCCCGGTGCGGAGCAGATGCATGTTGACCTGGGCCTGGCGGCACAGGATACGCTGCACCAGCTGCTCCCGGCCCATTTCCAGGGAGAAGAAGGCCACGGTCTTCTTGTAATCGATCGCGGCGTTGGCAAGCATCGAAAGGGCGAGGGCGGTCTTGCCCATGGCGGGGCGGCCGGCCAGGATGATCAAATCCGTCTTCTGGAAACCGGAGGTCATGGCGTCGAAATCCTTGAATCCCGTGGGGACGCCGATGACTTCGCCCTTGGAGTAGCTCTCGATCAGCTTGAAGGTATCGCTCAGGATCCGCTTGATGGGGACGAAGCCCTGCTTGATGGTCGTCTCGCTGATGGCGTAGATTTCGCCTTCGGCCGAATCCATGATTTCGCCCGGCTCTTGGGAACCGTCGTAGGCCTTTTCCAGGATGCGCGTGGCCGATCCGATCAGGCTTCGGAGCAGGGCCTTTTCCTTGATGATGCCGCAATGTTGGGCCACATTGGCGGAAGAGACCACCTCGGAGGAAATCTCCATGAGGTAAGCGTCGCCGCCGGCCAGGTCGAATTTCTGGCCTTTCTTGAGGCTTTCGGAAATGGTGATCAAATCGACGGGAGCGTTCTTCTCGAACAGGCCCGCGACGGCCTCGAAGATGATCTGGTGCTTCTCAAGGTAGAAGTCTTCCGGCTTCAGGATTTCCAGGGCCTCGCCCAGGGCCTCGGCATCCAGGAACAAGGCGCCGATGACGTGCTTCTCCACCTCGATGGCCTGGGGCGGCACCCGGAAGCCTCCGGTGCGGATCTCCCCTTGGCTCTCGCCGCGCTCACGCCTGCCTTCGCCGCCTCGGAAATCTCCCTTTCGAAAATCGGATCCGGCCTGGCTCATGTCCTCGCCTGCGCTTCCGCCATCCGCCGTTGCAGCCACTGCAGGTCTTCCCAGGCCTTGCGCTTCAACTCTTCCTTGCGGAGCAGCTCTTGGGGGTGATAGGTGACGAAGAATTCGCGGCCTTCCATGCGATGGGTCTCCTGACGCAGCTCCTCCAAAGGCTTGCCGGTCTTGAGCACGGTCTGGGCGCAATCCTGGCCCAATAACAGGACCATGGGGGCTTGGGCCAAGCCCAGTTCGATATGCAAAAAAGGAAGGATGCGGTTCAATTCCCTCCGGCTCCAGGCTTTGCCCGGCTCTGCCACCTTGATGAGGTTGGTCAGATAGAGTTCACGCGTATCCAGGCGGATCGCCTTCATCATCTTTTCCAGCAGGGTTCCGTTGTCGCCTTGGAAGGCCTTGCCTTCCAAGGCATCGGCCGCACCGGGCTCGAAACCGACCAGGGCCAGGGGCGCTTTTGCAGGACCTACGCCGCGTATCACCCGGGCTGCGGCAGCGCCGCGGCCGGCCGAGGTTAGGTCGGCCCCGGTTTGGGAAGAGGTACCGGGAATTTCCCCCTGAAGCAGTCGCGGCTGGCTTTCCATGTAGGTCCAGAACCCGTCCAGGTCCGTGAACACGGGCAGGTTGGAAGCCTCGGAGGGTCGAATGCCCGCCGTGCGGCCGGGCCCCGTGACCAGGGAGATTTCCCCTTTACGCGAGTCGGAGGATTTTTCCAGGGCCTTGGACAGGGATTGGAAAAGTTCCGCGGCAACCGCCGCCTGGTCGGGGCGGGACGGTTGGGCAAGAGTGCCCCCGGATGGAGAAACAGGGTTGCCGGGTTGGAATTCCGGCTCCACGTAACCGGGGCCTTTCGGGGCCGGCGAGTCTTCCTCTTGTCCGGATTGGAAACCCGGATGCATCGCATGGGGGGACTGGCCGATCGAGCCGGCTTTGGCCAGGGAAACAGCCGCGGTTTTCCGGACCAGGGGATGGGGGAGGATCACATCCTCGGTCCCCATTTCCGATTGCCAGTCCAGGTACGCCCGGATGAGTTCCGCGGTCGCCATCATCCCGCCAGAATCGCCTGGATCTCGGACGCTACCGAATTCGCCAGTTGGTCCTTGTCCCACTCGGTGAGCGAAGGCTTTCCGGCCTGGTCCCGTCGGCTCAATACCGCGGCCATCACCCGTCCTTTGCCGAAACCGGTGTGGTTCGCCACGGGGTTGTTGACCACCATGACGTCGCAGTGGCGCTCGTTCATCTTTCCCAAGGCATGGGCCAAGGCGTCGGAGGTTTCCAGCGCGAAGCCGACGAGTATCTGTCCCTTGGTCTTCCGTTTGCCCAGTTCGAGCAGGATATTCGGGAAAGGCCGCAAGTCCAATTTGGAAAGGGATTTCGAATCCTTCTGCTTGCCAGGATGCGTCCGGGCCGGGACGAAATCCGCGATCGCGGCGGCCATGATGACGATGTCCGCATCGGCTTGGCGACCCAACATTTCCCGCTGGAATTCCTCCGAGGTAGTCACGCGCGTTACCCCCGGACCCGGGGTCAAGGGCTCATCGGTGACCCCGGCCACCACATGGACCTCCGAACCAGACAGCAGGAATGCCCGGGCCAGGGCCAGGCCGGTCTTGCCGCTGCTGCGGTTGGACAGGAACCGTACGTCATCCCATTTCTCCTGGGTATGGCCCAGGCTGATCAGGACCTTTTTCCCTTGCAGGTCGTGCAGGTTTTTCCCCAAGGCCAGGCTCGAGTTCAGATAGGCGATGATATGGGCGACATCGAGAAGCTTCCCGTATCCGGATTCCCCGCAGGCGAGGATGCCCTCCCCGGTTGGAAGGATGATATCGCCCTTGGCCCGTAGGATGCCGAGATTGCGCGTTACCGCAGGAGCGTCCAGCATGACGGAATTCATGGCGGGAGCGATATAGGCATTGCCGGCGTAGACCAGGTAGATCAGCGAAAGCAGGGAGCCGGTCAGGCCATTCGCCAACTCTCCCAGGGTATGCGCCGTGCAGGGAGCGATGAGGTAGATATCGGCCCAGCGGGCCAGGTCGATATGGTCCATGGCGCCGCCTTCCACCCCGGACCAACCGTCGACGGGAACGCGATGAGCGGTGAGGGCGGCGAAGGTATTCGGATGGACGAGTTTGGCGGCGCTGGGGGTCATTACGACGCGGACATTCGCGCCTTCATCCTTGAGGCGCTGAACCAGGTCGCATGCCTTGTAAGCGGAAATGCTTCCCGTCACCCCAAGCAGTACGTTTTTGTCCCTTAGACCCATGCACCAACCCCAGGTTTCACGTACCGGAAAAGAGACAGGAATAAAAAAACTCCGGAATGAAAAACGGAAGCGTTCGAGCGCTTCCGTTTTTCATCGGGAAGCGCCGCTTCCCAATCATGGCATTCTAACGAACGGACGTCAGCTTGCTTCGCCTTCCTTGAGGATCTCGAGCTTGCCGTCCTTGAACTTCTGGATGGCGATGGTGGTCGGCTTCTCCGCGAGCTTGATGAAGCCCAGGTTCGCCTGCTCGTTGATGAAGCGGGCTTCCTGCGAGGACATGATCACGGCCTTGAACGGCGAGATATCCTTGCTATAGCAGGTTTCCAGGGAAAGGTGCTGGTTCTTCGACACTTTAGCTCCTAACGGGCCCTGGTTAGGGGCTGTATGAAAAATGGCAGAGAGTGGGGGATTCGAACCCCCGTGGCCTGTTAGGGCCAACATGCTTTCCAAGCATGTACCTTAAACCGCTCGGACAACTCTCTGGGTGCAAGTATAGGAATTTTCGGCGAAATATCAAGAATTGGGGCAGTAAAATTCAATTAGATACACAATAGGGGCATGTTGTGTATGTTGTGCCTTAAATTTATGGCATTTTCAAAAGGGTAAACCCCTTGAGACCCAAATTGAAGAACCGTCAGACGGGACCGGCAGGATTCGCCTGGGCCGCTTTAAGGTCCTCAAGTGATGGTTCCGCATCTCCATCGAAGTTCTGCAATTGGTAGAGCTTGTAATAAATGCCACCCATTCTCAAAAGCTCCTGATGGGTACCTTCTTCTCGGATCCGCCCTTTATGCATCACCAGGATTTTGGAGGCCTTCTGGATGGTGGAAAGACGATGCGCCACCACTATGGAGGTCATATTGCGGAGGATCTTGTCCAAAGCTTCCTGTACCAGGGCTTCGGTGGCCGTGTCCACCGAAGAAGTCGCCTCGTCCAAAAGCAGGATCCTGGGCCGGTGATAAAGGGCCCGGGCGAAAGCGAGCAACTGCCTTTGGCCGGCGGAAAGGTTCTCGCCCCGCTCCTTCAACCTTGTGGCATATCCATCGGGCATCCGTTGGATGAACTCATGGGCGTTCACGTAACGGCAAACCTCTTCAACGCGCATCAAGTCGAAATCCGGGGATAATGCCACGTTGAAAGCGATGGATTCGGAGAAGAGGTAAACGTCCTGCGATATCAGGCTCACGTGCCTGCGCAATGCCCCTTCCTCATATTCCTGGATGGCGTGCCCGCCGATCAGGATGCGGCCCTCATCCGGCAGGTAGAACTTGTTGCAGAGGGAAATGGTGGTGCTCTTGCCGCTTCCCGTGGCTCCGACGATGGCGACGGACTCCCCAGGCTTGACATCGAAGGAAACCTCGCTGAGCACGGTCTTCCCGTCTTCGTAGGCGAAGGTCACGTTTTCGAATACGATATCCGGCCTTTCGGCGAAGTCCCGGCGGGGTCCGTCGGGAAGCGAGGCCCGGGTATCGAACAGGGTAAAGACGCGTTCGGCCGCGGCCAAGGCGCTCTGCAAGGCCGTGATCTTATCGCTAAGCTCCCTAAGGGGCCGGAAGAACAGCCCGGTATACCAGGAGAAGGCGATCAAGGTCCCCAGGGAAACCGAATGCCTGAAGAAAAAATAGGCTCCGGCGAAATACAGGACGGCGATGGAAATCTCGGTGAGGCCGTTGATGACGGGGAAGAACACGGAATAATACCGCACGTTCTTGTACCACTCGCCTCGCGTGGTCCGGTTCACCTCGTCGAACTTGCGGATCTGCTCCGAAACCTTACCGAAAATCCGCACGATGTGGATGCCGGCCAGGCTTTCCTGCATGATGGAGTTCAGCTCGGCGATGTACCCGCGGATCACCGTATTGTTCTTGCGGACCTTTTCCCTGAAGATGGACGTGGTCAGGATCATTAGGGGCAGGACCGCCAGGGAAGCCAATGCGAGCTTCCAGTCCAGCATGAACATGAAGACCACGGCATAGGCGATCATTAGGATGGCGCCGAGGAGCTCGATCAGGCCTTCCGTGAACATGCTGCTCAGGGAGTCGATATCGTTCCCCAGGCGGGTCATCAGGCGTCCCACCGGAGTGCGGTGGAAGAAATCCATGCTGAAACCTTGGAGACGGGCGAAGATCTGCACGCGCAACTCATGGATGATGGATAGGCCGAGCTTCTGGCTTGCCACCGCGCGCAGGTATTCCAGGGCGCCGGAAAGAACGACCAGGGCGACGAAGGCGATCATGAACGGGGTGATGCCATCGATGTTCTTGGCCCTGATGGGACCGTCGATCATGTCCTTCAGGATGCGCGGCTGAAGCACCGGGAGGATTTCCGAGGTGATGAGGAAGAAGAAGGCGATGAACGCCGTGCCCTTATGTCCTTTCGCCAATGCGATAAGCCGAATCCAAAGGTTCCGGTCCAGGAACCGCGCCACCTTGTCTTCGCTGAGGTATTCTTTGCGTTCCGCCATGGCTATGCTTCCATCTTTCCGTTCGCGTCCATCCTGCGGGTCAATCCGATTCCAGGGCCGAACGGAGGCGTTGCTTTTCCCATACGGAAGCGTAGGCTCCTCCCAGGCGGAGAAGTTTCGCATGCGTGCCCTGTTCCAGGATTCTCCCGTCCGCGAGGAAGATGATCTTGTCGCAGCCCATGACGGCCGAATAACGGTGGGAAACGATCAGCACGGTCCGGCCTTCGAACCGCCTGCGCAATTGCTCCAGGACCAAGGTCTCGGTTTCCGTGTCCAGCGCCGAAAGGGTATCGTCCAACCCGAGCACGGGCATGTTCGCCAATAGGGCCCTGGCCAACCCGACGCGCTGGCGTTGGCCCCCGCTCAGATTGATCCCTTTCTCGCCCAACATGGTATCGTAGCCCAACGGGAATTGGGCCAGATCCCGGGACAGGGCCGACCACTCCGACGCCTCTTCGACGGTATGCACCGAAGTCGCCCCGCGGCCCATCTCGATATTGTTGCGGATGCTCGTGGAGAACAGGAATCCGTCCTGGGGGGCATATGTAAAATGGCGGATCCAATCCTCATCCTGGATCTGCTCCCGCGGCACGCCGTTGAGGAACAGCGATCCCGGAGAGGGAGGATAGATGCCGCACAGGACATGCATCAAAGTGGTTTTGCCGGAACCGGTGGGACCTACGATCCCCAAGGTCGATCCGGCCGGAATGTCCAGGGTGATTCCGTCCAGGGCCGGACGTGGGGCATTTTTGGCGTCGGTGGTTTCATACCTGAAGGAAAGTCCCTGCAACCGGATCCCCGCAAGGGAACCCTGGGGTGAAACCGCCCGCTTGCTCTCCGCCGCGGCCACGTTGGAGACGGTGGCGTCGAGATCCTTGGGCTCCACGAGGAAGGACTTCCTCAGGGCCGATAACCGGTCGATGGACACGTTGGCCCGTTGGATCATGCTGGCCACCCAACCCAGGCCCACCAGAGGGAATTGCAGGCGGAGGATATAGAGGATGGCCGCCGACAGGGTTCCCAGGCTGATCTGATCGCGGATGACCATTTTGCCGCCCATCCAGGCGACCAGGACCAACCCGATGGCCCCAAGCGCGCCGATGGCCGGCCAGATCACGGAATTCGAGTAGGCGACTTTCAGGGAGGAATCCCTGAGGTCACGGGATGTCCGGGCCAGTTTCGCGGAGAATTCTTCCTGCTTGCCGTACGACTTTACGACCTGGATCCCGGAAATGGTGTCCTGGAGAAATGAGTTCAACGAGGATAGGTTCTTCTGGATCCCTCCGAACAGGCCGTACATGCGCTTCAGGAAATAGTTCGCGAGCACGGGCATCATGAGGGAGGGCAACAATCCCAGCCACATGAGATGGGGGTTCAGCTTCCAGATGCAGAAGGTCGTATAGACCAACAGGCACCCCATGCGAGCCAGGTGGAGGATGACCGGGCCGGCCATATCCCGGATGCGATCCAAATCGTTGGTCGCACGGGACATGATATCGCCGATGGAATGCAGATCGAAAAACCGCTTGGGCTGGAGCATCAGGCCCGAGAAGAGATCCCTCCGCATTTCGTATTCGATGGTCCGGGAACCGCGGATCACCCAAAGCCTCTGGTAATACAGGAGAAGACCGCTGACCAGGGTGGAGCCCACGATGGCGGCGATGGGCCACAGTACGGCGGGGAAGTCCCGTCCGGCCTGGAGGGAATCCAGGATCACCTTGACCATCCAAGGGGTCACCTGGTCAAGGCCGGTGGAAACCAGGACGAAAATCCAGCCGGCGAGGATGAATCCCTTCTGACGGGCGAGATACGGCCTCAGGAAGGCGAACCGCGCTTTTTGGCGGGACTCGGTTGGAACCGGCTTGGCCGATAGGGTCGGCGGTATGGACGCGGTAGTTATGGCAGTGGCCTCGTATGAGGACCCGGAGCGGGGGGGATTTCCTCCGGCTTCGGGCCTGGAGGAAATTTGGTAAAGAATGCCGGGCCTGGAAAGAGGTCGGGTTGGTAACCCGCGGCGCCGCGCCCGGCTGGGACGCTATGGAAGTTTAGATAACCCTATTTGAAGATATGCTTGTCCGTCCAGAAGGACGAGACATCCCTATGGATCTCAAGAGCGATCTGGAGATTTATAAGATCATCCTTTGTAATCGGGAATTCCCGATCCGGCCGGCCCTTTAGAAAGGGGATCTTGTCCTTAATGGCTTCGTGACGCGAGGCGTGCTTCATTTTTCACCCACTCCTTCATCTCCAGGCCTGTTTTCTTCGAGTGCGGGCGCGACTTCGGTAACCATTATGCAGCCACCCCGGTAACACTTCTCGAAGGGACGACCCTTCTTTAAACTACTCGGTATTCTTTCAAAAATCTTTAACATTTCCTGGCTATTTTTTGGGTTTTAAGGCCCTGAAATAATTCTCCATCATTCCATCCCGGAAAACCACAAGTCTTGGGGCCGCCGGTAACTATTGACGATTATAAGACGCGGATCCTTGACCCGTCTCGTAAAGATTTTTAAGATTTTCACCGCGCTGGGATGTCGTCCAATGGCAGGACGCCAGATTCTGGTTCTGGCTATCGAGGTTCGAATCCTTGCATCCCAACCAGCCTAACCCGGCCGGTACCGCCTTCCCAGAAGGCTACTGGCCGAAGAGATATGGCCATTCCCTAAGGGAATGGCCTATTTTTTTGATTTTTCCGCGATCCCTTCCTCCCTTACAAACCAAGCCATTTTCCATGGCAAAGTCGAGTATCCGGCACTTTGGCGCCAGGTGGTATGATCCCGGTAATGGATACGATGGGCGCGGCATTGTGGGATCTCTATGAAAACCAAAAGGTTAAGGGCCTTTCCGCAGCCATGCGGAAGACCCTTTCCAAATTGGAGAAGTCCGGACATGCCGATCATCGATGGTTCAATGCGATGGGGGAATTGGCGCTCCAGGAAAAGAACCAGGCATTAGCTGCCCGTTTCTTCAAGCAAGCCATGGATGAGAAACCCCTGCCCGAGTATGAGCTTAATCTGGGAAACGCATTGTTCTATGCGGGGGATTATCATGGCGCCAAAAGCAGGCTGCGGGCCTATGTCGAAAATTACCCGACGGATATCCATGGCCTGATCGATCTGGCCAATTGCCACCTGAAACTGCGCGAGTTGGCGAAGGTAAGGGAACTTTGCAATACGGGCTTGGCCCAAAAGGCCGCCCGTGCCCCTTTATGGAACTGTCTCGGCCAGGTCTCCTTCCTGGAAGGCGACCTTGGATCGGCGTGGGATTATTTCGACAAAGCCTACGCGGAAGCGCCCGAGTATACCGATGCGCTATTCAACCGGGCCAACACGGCCTATCATCTTGGCCGCAAAGAGGAAGCCCTCCGCGATTTCGATCTCTGCGTACGCAAGGATGAGAACTATGAATCGGCCTTGCTGAACATGGCGATCATCCGGCTTGAGCGGGGAGACCTTTCCCTGGGCAGGGAAAACATCGCCAGGGCCTTGAAATTGAATCCTGGAAACGTCGAGGCCTGCCATATCCTGGGCCGGCTCTGCTTGGCCGGGAAGGAGTTCCGCGGCGCGCGCGACGCATTCCGCGATGCCCTTAAGAACGATGACGGCCACGTCCCGACCTTGTTGGCATTGGCCAAGCTGCACATCCAGGAAATGGAACTGAACGATGCCGGCATTGTGCTCCAGCGCCTGCTCGAGAAAAATCCGATGGGCGAAGAAGAGCGTCTCGCGACCTTGACCCTATTGATGGAAATGGGGGAGTGCGATAAGTGCGTCCAATTCCTGCAGAGGTTCGAGGACGCCGCGCTAACCTCAGCATTCAGGAAGATCCTGGTGCTCGGCCTATGGAAGCTGGGAAGGACCAAGGACGCCATACGCCATTTGGAAACACTGCTTTCGGTGGAAGGCGAAACCGCGGTCAACCTGGCCATGCTCGGCCGCATGTTGGCGCAAAGCGGCGCCGAGTCCCTGGCGGAGGTCAGGTACCGGAAAGCCCTGGCGTTGGATCCCGCCGCGAAGGGAGCGGCGTTCGATCTGGCGCGCATCAATCTCTCCCGGGGTGAAGGGGAAAAGGCGCTTCTGACCCTGGTAAGCCTCCTGGCCGTGATCCCGGAAGATCCCGATTGCCTTTACAATCTTGCGTGTTGCCACGCGAGGAACAGGAATTTCGACGATAGCCTCCATTACCTCAAACAGGCCATGGATAAAGGGTTCCAGGACATCGATAAGATTAACGCTGACGAGGACCTCGCGTATATACGACAATTCAAGGAGTACGACCAACTCGCGGTCCAGACGGGCATAATCTAAGAGCTAGCCGGAGCGGCGAGCTTAATCGAAAAGGAGCCGGGCATGAAAACGGTTCAAGACTGGGGATTCATCTCCAAGGAGCAGGGCTTGGTGAAGCCGAAGCTGCAGGACAACAAGATCTTCCACGCGCTCACGACCGCGTACGAGAACAACCAGCAACAGGAAATCTACGGCGCCACCGAGAACATCGTAAGGCGGGAGAAGGAACTGTGCGAATTGGCCTTGGCCGATCTGAAGCGCCTTGCCGGCGGCAAGAACGATCCGGACGGCACCTTGAAGCTCGTCATGGACCATTACCAGCAGCGTCTCCATGTGGCCAGCGAGAAGGAGGAGCGGATAAACCACCTCTCCGAGGACTCCCGCAAGATGATGGAGGAATACAAGAAGCGGACCCAGGAACTGGCGGACGTCAAACGGAACCTGATGGAATCGCAGACCAAGCTCCGCGAGTTGGCGAAGAACACCGAGAAGCTGCTCAAGAAGGAAGAGGAGCTGCGGTTTATCGAGACCAACCTCCGCACTGAATTGGACAAGAACAAACGCAACATCATCAACGGTTTATACGAGATCGTTACGGATTTGCCGGATCAGGGCCACGAAGCGGCTCCGGTCCAGGCGCCTTTGGCCATTCCGCCCGCCCAGGAAAGGCCCAAACCCGCCTCGATCGAAAGACCCGCCGTGGAAGTCCCGAAGGCTCATCAATCCGATCCCGTGATTCAGGAGCCCCAGCGCCCTTTCACGGAAGGACTCTTCCGCAAGGCGTCCGACCCATTGGCGGTCGAGGAATCGATTTTCGGTAAATCGCTCCCCGTGTCTTCCGAGTCTGTGTGGACGCGTGATAAGGCTATGGGCGGCGGACCCGCATTCCCGTTCGGTCAGTCGGCCCCGGCTGCTCCGGCCGTGCCCAGCCCCAATACCATACCCCTCTCTCCCCGTGAAGGCGGAATGGTGGAAAAAGCCGCGCGGCTGAAGATGTTCGAGCCGGGCAAGGCCCTATGCAGCAAATCCATGGTCAAGACGCCCGAAGGCGAGGTCATCTCGGAGTACTTCTACTCCCCGCTCCACCCTAAGGAAGGCCGGCACTATATCTTCAATTCGCTTTACGCGGTCTGGAGCCTGTTATCCTTGAAAGCCAAGGATGAGGACGCCTTCCAGGAACGCATTGAAACGGTCTTTACGGATCTCCTGAGCCGCCTCGACCATAGCCAGAATATCCACCTGGAAAGCTTCCTCAGCGAGGAGATAAACAAGGATGTCCTGGGCCGCATGCTGGATACCCCCCGCAGTGACCGGATGGCCTTTTTCGACACCATGGCTCATAGACTCCTGAACCGCATCGAATCCGTAGGGCCTGGACGCGCCGGCCTTATCGACCACCAATTCAGGAATCTCCCCAAGCCGGATTTCCCGCCCCGCAATGGACTGACGGCTTGAATCCGGGTCCGGCCGGACCACCACCCTGGATGGAACGGCCCCCCCTCGAAGGAGGGGCGAAAAAAAGACCCCGCGGATGCGGGGTCTTTTGCGTTTGGCGAAATCCGGGAATCCGGCTAAAAGGGTAGGGCATCCGCTTCGGAAAAGGCGGGGGATACGTAAGCCCCTTCCGCATACCGGATGGACTCGATATCCTTCCACCGGCCATTGGACTTGTACCGGATGACCACCTCCTGGGAGCCGTTCTTGGCATCGGTGGCCAAATCCGCGAAAGCCGTATTGAAGGTGGTGAAATAGCCGTGGTTCCGGGTTTGGACACTGTACCGGGTGTAGGTTGTCCCATCCCGTTTCGGCCCGCTTCGGCTTTGGATATCCACCACGTAATCCTGGATGGGATTCTCGGATAGTGGCTTTTCCTGCGCGAGGGAAAGGGGGGTGGGGGAGGCCGAGGGGGATTCGAATTGAGGCATAGGCGTGGCGCTGGCATTTTCGCCCGGGGCCATGGATTGCGATTTATCCGCCCTTACCGGGGCTTCCGTCTGGCCGTTTCCCGAACCCTTGCCGGCATCATCATCCTTCTCGGGGTCATCACCCGTGCTGATCAGGAAGTTCTTCGAAATGAAGTACTTCATGGCTCCGGTAATGGCCTTATAGATGGCCTTGTCCCCGGAGTCCTCGCCGCATCCGGTTCCGAAGACCTCAGCCGTTTCACCGGACTCGCCATCCCAAAAAGTATGCTTGGTTTTTACGATGACAAGGTTGACCGGACTTCCGTCCCTGGTCCGCTTTCCGGTTTCCTTCATCTCCATGTTCTCGACGCTGGTGAAAACGAAAATCCCATTGTCGGCGAGCTTGGTTCTGACCGCATCAAGGATATCCGTTTCGCGGGCGTAGTCGTAATTGAAGAATGAATTCCGGCCTTTTTTCTCCACCCAGCGTGTCTCGGCCATTACCTTGGCCAACTTCTGCACCAGGATGGATCCTTCTTTTTTAACCATTTTTAAGCCCCATCAAATGCCTGCCCAACCGAGCAGTACCATTCAATAAGTTACAATCCAGCCTTTATATAGACTACATATCCCCAAATCATGGATTGACCCAAATAGGTCGTTTTTGAGGTTGTTTCCCGTGAAACAACATTTAATCCACAGATTATTCGAGTCTATTAACACTCCATGACCCTAAATTCTCAAGGCACTACGGGTTTACCTTATTCATGTGATACAAGATTTGAACCTGAAAAGGAATGAAGCATGTACGCATAAGATATATTATGTAAACTTCAATTTGGATTTTGTTTTCCACTGTTAATAGATGGCCCTAGCATTGCTTTACGATGTGAATGAAAACGCCCCAAATTACAGCCTGCTAATCAGTTGATTTCAATCAAGTTGGGAAAATGGTGAGAAATGCTCCAAATCCTCCGATTCTGAATGATCAGCCTTATCTATCGCCCCATAAAGGGACAAGTTGAGCGCCATAGCAAACCGCCTGAGATGCCATAGTTGGTCCGCGTTTAGACCAATAGGATCTCCGGGTTGGTTTGGGGACCATGCCTCAGGTCCGTCCTGGGTCGGTTGTGGATGTTGTGTTGGAATTCCAGGGAAACTAGGAGTATGTTGTGTATAATGCAGATGTATTCGCTGTTTGGACGGAATGGGGTTTGAGTGGAGAACACAAAAAAAAGAAGAAACGTCTATATGGGTCAGGAGTATCTGGACTTGGAGGCAATTGCGGTCAATGAACGCAAAAGGACCGGAAGGGACATCAGGGTTTCCGATTTGATCCGACGTGCTTGCCGCGACTACAAGGAAAATTACTGGCGCGATATAGTGCGGGAAACCGACAAAAAGTAACGACTTCCGGTGGGTTGATAAATATTTTATCATTTGCCTTCCTGCGAGGTAACACATGTTGAGAGAACAAATGTCGCTCCGGAATTTCAAAGGTGGCTCCTGGGATCTTCGGAAAGTTGATCGCCGCAAAGAGCAAGCGGCGATCGGATTTCCCGATCGCCGAGCCAATGATCGCCGCGCTAATTCGCTGGCCGACGACCAGGCCACGGGAGCGGAAATGCTTCATTGGGTGACCAAGTCCGCGTTGGATGAATAAGTTCTTCCCCCTCTCCCTCCCCTACGCCGAAACCCATTACAAATTCAAGCTACCCTGGTCGCCGCTCCATAAGCGGTGGCCCGAGGTTTTCCTCGATGGACCGAGCTTCTGCGTTCCGGGCGTCAAGCCGGTTTTCTACCTGGTCCTGAAGGACGCGGATTATTTCCCCGTCCGGGTCCGGGAAATCGAATTGCTCATCCAAGGCGTAGGCCAAAGCCGTAAAATCAGGCTGGACCTGGATCGGGATGTTTCGGAAAACCTGATTTTCATTCCTCTCGAAATCGATTTTTCGGGTTTGCAGGGGAAACTCTCGATCAATGGCCGAATCCGGGTAGAAACCTCCAAGGGTAAAAGCCGCTCCTTCCTGAACTCCAACTTTCCCGGTCTCCCCCCTTCTCCGCTCCATCTCCACGTCTTGGCTGAATCCCTTCCCTACCCTGCCGATTGGCATGGAGGGGAACTGCACTGTCACTCGGATTACTCCAATGATCCGGTCGAATTCGGGGCGCCTTTGTCGGTCCTGCAAGAAGCTGGAAGGGCCTTGGGCATGGGGTATGTCGTCTGTACCGACCACTCGTATGACTTTTACTATGACAAGCGGCGTTATATGGAACGGACCGATCCGGAGGAGAATTTCCGAAATTACCGCGCGGAAGCCCTCGAGCTCAATCGTTTGAACGTGCCTTCAGGTGGGACGGTCCTCATTCCGGGCGAGGAGGTCTCCTGCGGCAACCATCTGGGGGAGAATGTCCATCTTCTTGTAGCCGGCCACGGGGATTTCCTGCCTGGACTGGGTGATGGCGGGCGCCGTTGGCTGAACAATAAACCGGACCTGAAGGTGGCTGAGGTTCTGGCGCGCCTGAGTGGAACCCCCTGCTTCGCCGCCCACCCACGCTCAAGGATCGGGTCCTTGGAGCGATTCCTCTTTCGCCGCGGGATGTGGCATGACCAGGATTTGCGGATTACCCAGGGCGACAACGCCATCCATGGACTGCAGTTCTGGAACGGACATCGGGGCCGGGATTTTTCCGAAGGCAGGCAGTTCTGGATTGCCCGGTTGCTGTCGGGCCATCGCATCTCCCCCATCGGAGCCAACGATGCCCATGGGGATTTGAACCGGAACATCGGGGTGAAAACCCCCCTATTTTCCCTTTACCACAACCGCAACCATGTTTTCGGCCATGTCCGGACGGTCGTGCACTCCCCGGAAAAAACCATCCCAGGCATCCAGGCGGGGCTGGCTTCCGGGAATCTGTTTTGCACCGATGGTCCCTTCCTGCATTTGGCCGATGAGTCCGGCTCGCTCCGGCTGAGGGGCAAAAGCACGGGGGATTTCGGCGGATTCGAAAAAATCACCGTGTTCTCTGGGAAGACGGGAGAAACCAAGGAACAATCCGTCCGGGAATGGGATTGGAAGAAGCCGGGGCATGGGCCCTTGGAGGTTTCCGAACTGGTGACCGCGCCGGACGGGGCCTCCTATTTGAGGGTGGAAGCCCGGACGTCCGGCAATCGGTTCGCTATGACCGCACCGGTCTACCGGTAACTAGTGACTCAATAACCCAGGCCGGAACGTCGCACGTGGGTGAGGGATTTGTCTTCCGGTTGGATCAAATGCCCTTCCACCACCTCCGCGAACACGATCTCGTGATCCCCGGGCGTCACGGCGGTACGTAATTCGCACTCCAAGGCGGCCAAGGAGGTGTTCAGAATGAGGTTCCCCCGGGCGGTAATCCTGCATTCCAATCCTTCGAAGGGATCCGGCGTGGAATCCGGATTCCAGAAGGGTTTCATGAGCCCGCCGTTCTTTTGGCCCACGATGTTGACGCAGAACCGGCCATGGGATTTGATGGCCGCGTAACAAGGCCTTCCTGGCCGGATGGCGATATTGATCATCAAGGGGGAAAAGGAAGCCTGCTGGATCCAGGAACCCAGATAACCCTCTCTCCGCCCGTCGAGGACCGAAGTCACGATGAACAATCCGGAAGGGATCTTCCCGACGGCTGCGGCGAGCGGGGAAACGTCGTCCATTTTTACCTCTTTTTATGGCCTACGCAAAAAATATCAACCCGGAATCAAATTCCGCCAAGGAGTTCCTTCAAATGTCCGCCGGTCAGGCGCGATTTGACCTGGAACCCCTGAATTTCACCGGGCCTGGAACCGGCCTTTGGGCCTGTTTTAAGGATTTTTTTACTAAATTTCCCAACGAAGTCGACTATCCAACCGCCTTTCCATATCATTGGGATTCAAGTCAAGCCGGAGAAACATGGCAAGCGTCAAAAAAGAAATGCAGTCCTTGTCCAAGGAAAAAATGGTCGAAATCCTAGAGAAAATGCTGACCATCCGTTATTTCGAGGAAGCCAGCATCAAGGCGTATCAGCAGAAGAAGATCGCAGGCTTCCTCCACACCTATATCGGCCAGGAGGCCGTTGGAGTGGGAACCCTCTCCCACAAGCTCCCCCAGGATTCCGTCGTAACCACCTATCGCTGCCATGGCCTTGCCCTGACGCTCGGACTGGATCCCAAATCCGGGATGGCCGAGCTTTTCGGCAAGGTCACGGGATGCGCGCGCGGCAAGGGCGGTTCGATGCACTTCTTCTCCAAGCCCCACAATTTCCTGGGCGGTCACGGAATCGTCGGCGGCCAGTTCGGGATCGGCATCGGGGCCGCCTTCAAGTCCAACTATGACGAGGATAACGCGGTTAGCTTCATCTTCTTCGGAGACGGCGCCACGGTCCAGGGCACCCTGCATGAGACCATGAACCTCGCCGCCCTCTGGGATCTCCCCGCCATTTTCATCTGCGAAGACAACCAGTACGGCATGGGAACAGCCAACGCCCGCGCCATCGCGAATACGGACATCGCTTCCAAGGCCGAAGCCTACGGGATGAAGGGCCACACCCTCAACGGAATGGACCTCAACGAGGTCCACAGCCGCATGGGCGAAATCGTCAAGGAAGTGCGCGCCACCCGCCGCCCCGTCCTCATCCATATGAAGACCTACCGCTACACCGGTCACTCGGTTTCCGATGCCGGCCTGTACCGATCCAAGGAAGAAGTCGATTCCTACAAACTGAAGGACCCGACCTTGGCCGTGGCCCGCGAGATGATCGAAAACAAGATGATCACGGAGGATGAGCTCAAGGCTCTTCAGAAGAGGATCAAAGCCACCATCCAGGAGGCCGTGGATTTCGCGGAAGAAAGCCCCGAGCCGCCCCTGGAGGAATTGACGCAGCACGTATTCATGGATGATGTGGGGAACGCCTGATGCCAGTGATTGAGATGAGAGAGGCCCTGAACCAGGCCCTCAAGGAAGAAATGACCCGGGACGAGAAAGTCTTCATCCTGGGCGAAGAGGTGGCCGAATACAACGGCGCCTACAAGGTGACCAAGGGACTGCTCGACCATTTCGGTCCCAAGCGCGTCATCGATACCCCTATTTCCGAATCCGGGTTCACCGGCTTGGCCGTGGGCGCCGCCATGATGGGCCTCCGCCCCGTGGTCGAGTTCATGAGCTTCAACTTCTCCCTGGTGGCGATCGATCAGATCATCTCCAACGCGGCCAAGATGTATTACATGTCCGGCGGCCTGTACAATATCCCCATGGTGATGCGCGGTCCCAACGGCGCGGGTCCCCGGGTCTCCTCCCAGCATTCCCACAATATGGAATCCGTGTTCGCCCATTTTCCCGGCCTCCATGTCATGGCCCCCTCCACCCCCAGGGACGCGAAAGGCATGCTCAAAGCGGCCATCCGCTGCAATGACCCGGTGGTTTTCCTGGAGAACGAACTGGCCTACAACCTCAAGGAAGAAGTCCCGGAAGGGGATTTCATCATCCCGATCGGAAAAGGCGATATCAAGCGCGAAGGCACCGATGTCACCATCATAGCCTGGTCGCGCATGATGTCCCTGGCGAAAACGGCGGCAGAGGAACTGGCCAAGGACGGCATCAACGTCGAACTCCTGGATCCCCGCACCCTGAAGCCCTTGGACATGGACCTTATCGCGCAGTCGGTCAAGAAGACCAATCGCGTGGTCGTGGTCGAAGAGGGTCATTTCTTCAGTAGCCTGGGCGCCCAGGTGGCCGAATCCGTTTATACCAACCTGTTCGATTACCTGGACTCGCCCATCGCGCGGGTCTACCAGAGTGAAAATCCCATGCCCTATGCGGCAAACCTGGAAGCCGCGACCTTGCCCTCGGTGGACAAGATTATAAAGGCAGTCCGACAGGTCACTTACAAGGCTTGAATCAGGTTCTGGATTAGTTGAACGATAACGGCCCAGGGATTGGGCCGACACCAGCTTTAAGGGAGTAGAGCGATATGCCCACAAGCATGTTGATGCCGAGTTTGAGCCCCACCATGGAAGAGGGCGTATTGGCCAAGTGGTTGGTCAAGGAGGGCGATTTCATCAAGCCCGGTATGATGCTTTGCAGCGTCGAAACCGACAAGACCACGGTCGATTACGAAAGCATGGACGAAGGGTTCCTGCGCAAGATCCTGGTTCCCGGCGGAACACCCGCCAAGGTCAACCAGCTCATCGCCATCCTGAGCGACGATAAAGACGAAGACATTTCCGCCTATCTCGAGAAGGCCGTGAAGAAGAGCCAGGAAATGGTGGCCTCCAAGGGTGGAGCCCAGCCCGCCGCCGTCGCCGCGCCCGCCAGCGCCGGAAACGGATCCGGTCCCGCCTCCGCGTCGTACGCGCCCGCGCCTTCGCGCGCGCCTGCCGCCGTAGCCACCGCACCGGAGCCCGTCATGCACGCCGCAGCCGGAGCCGAAGGCGGCCGGGTGAAGGCCTCTCCCCTCGCCCGCAAGATGGCGGACGATGCCGGAATCCCAATCCAGAATGTCCCCGGCTCCGGTCCCAACGGCCGGATCATCCGTCGGGATATCGAGAATTACAAACCGGAACCCGTGGCCAAGGCAGAAGCCAAACCCGCCTCGGGCAAGGCTCCCTCCGGCCCGGTCCAGCGCCCGCTCTACGGCTCCCTTGCCCCCATCGGCCAGACCCACGATATCCCGCTCAATATGATGCGGAAGACCATCGGCCGCCGCCTTCTGGAATCCTCCCAGGGCATCCCCAATTTCTACGTGACCGTTAAGGTGGACATGGGCGCCGTGAACGCGCTCCGCGCCCAACTGAACCGGGCTCCCGGTTACAAGCTCAGCGTGAACGACATCATCACCAAGGCCACGTCCTTCGCCTTGCGGGAATTCCCCGCCGTGAACTCCTCCTATCATGGGGACTTCATCCGGCAGAACGCCAACATCGACATCTGCATCGCCGTTTCCATCGAAGGCGGGCTCATCACCCCCATCGTCCGGGACGTGGACCAGAAGGGCCTTGGCCTGATCTCGTCCGAGATCAAGCAGCTGGTGGCCAAGGCGAAGGCCGGCAAACTGGCTCCTGAAGAGTATCAGGGCGGCACCTTCACCATTTCCAATCTGGGCATGTACGGCGTGGACGAGTTCACCGCCATCATCAACCCGCCCCAGTCCGGAATCCTGGCGGTGGGCGGCATTCAGCAGGAAGTCTATCTCGACAACGGCGTCGCCAAGCAGAAGGACGTCATGAAGCTGACAATGACCTCGGACCATCGCGTCGTCGACGGAGCGCTCTCGGCCCAGTTCCTTTCCGCGCTCAAGTCCCTGTTGGAAAACCCCGTCTGGCTGATGCTCTGAACGGGCGCTAGGAGAACACCTTGGAATCGACTTATGACATCGTGGTAATCGGCAGCGGCCCGGGCGGTTACGTGGCCGCCATCAAAGGCGCCCAGGCCGGCAAGAAGGTCGCACTCATCGAGAAGTCCGAGCTCGGCGGCATCTGCCTCAACTGGGGATGCATCCCCACCAAGGCCCTGCTGAAAAGCGCGGAAGTGGCCCATTACCTCAAGCATGCCGGCGACTACGGGCTGAACGTCAAGGACGTGACCGTGGATTATCCGAAGATCATCTCCCGGTCCCGGGACGTGGCGAAACAGAACAGCAACGGCGTCCAGTACCTGATGAAGAAGAACAAGATCGAGGTGATCCAGGGTTCGGCCAAGTTGGTCGCCAAGGGTCTCATCGAGGTTACGGATGCCCAGGGCGCGCGCAAGAACGTCAACGCCAAGAACATCATCCTGGCGACCGGCGCGTCCGCCCGCTCTTTTCCCCAGTATCCCATCGACGGGACGAATTTCATCACCTACCGCCACGCCCTTGAACTCAAGGATCAGCCCAAGAAGATGCTCATCATCGGTGCGGGCGCCATCGGCGTGGAGTTCGCCTATTACTTCAATACCCTGGGTACGGAAGTCCACCTCGTGGAAATGCTTCCCCAAATCCTGCCCGTCGAGGACGAGGAGATCTCCAAGACCCTGCTGGGCTCGTTCAAAAAGCAGGGCATCAATTGCTATGTGGCGACCAAGGTAGGCGACGTCAAGGCCGTGAAACCCGGAGTCATCGAGGCCAAGCTCCTGGACGCCTCCAACAAGGAAACAGCCCTGACCGTAGACCGCGTCCTGGTCGCGGTAGGCATGTCTCCCAATACCAAGGATCTCGGCCTGGAGCAGGTAGGCGTGAAACTGGACGAACGCGGGTTCATCAAGGTCGATGGCTTTCAGGAAACCTCGGTCAAGGGCATATTCGCCATCGGCGACGTGGCCGGCAAACAGTTGCTCGCCCATAAGGCCTCGGCCGAAGGCGAAGTGGCCGTGGCCCGGATCCTCGGCACCGCCAAGCACGGCCTTGAATACGGGCAGATCCCCGGCGCCACCTATTGCCAGCCCCAGGTGGCCTCCATCGGCCTCACCGAAAAGGCCTGTAAGGAAAAGAACATCGCCGTCAAAATCGGCCGATTCCCCTTTTCCGCGAGCGGCAAGGCGCGGGCCATCGGGCATACCGAAGGCATGGTGAAACTGATCTTCGGCGCCAAGTTCGGCGAACTTGTGGGTGCCCATATCATCGGGAGCGAAGCCACGGAAATGCTGGCCGAGCTGGGCCTGGCCATGAAGCTGGAATCCACCTACGAGGAAATCATGCATACCGTCCATGCCCACCCCACCCTGTCCGAAGCCGTGATGGAAGCGGCCATGGACAGCCAAGGCGTTTCCGTCCACATCTGAATCCAAGGCCGCCGGAACTCCGGCGGCCGCCCATGCCGGACGGCCTTCCCATGTCTGACGCCATCCAACCCCTCCGACACAATGATATCCTTCCGGAGGAAAATCCTACCGGAGAGCAACTGCTCGATCGCGTCCAAAGGCCGTATCGCATCTGGGTTCCCCGTTCCAAGGCGATCGTGCTCGGCAATTCCCAGGATGCGGAGAAGGAGCTTAAGGTGGATGCCGTCAAGCGCGACGGGATACCCGTTCACAAGCGCATGAGCGGGGGTGGGGCGGTTCTCCTCTCCCCGGGTTGCCTCTGCCTGGGGCTTAGATTCGCCAAGCGAAAGGAAATCACCATCCAGGATTATTTCGCCAAGGCATCCGCCTTGATCAGCGGAATAGTTTCCCGGGAGTTGGGCTTGGATCTCCGGCTTCGGGGAACTTCCGACCTGGCCTGTACCATGCCATCCAACGGCGCGTCGGTCCTCGGTACCCGGATTCTCGAAGGCGAAGACGGGGTGGATGGGATCCGGGAACGCAAGGTGGCCGGCTGCGCCCTGTACATGCCCCGGGATTACGTATTATACCTGGCGTCCATTCTCGTGGATCCGGATTTCAAGGATATCGACGCCTACCTGGCCCATCCCTCCAAGGAGCCGGAGTATAGGTCCGGAAGGACCCATCGGGAATTCCTGGCCGGGCTGGCTGAGCTTTCGGGGAAACCCGTTCGCCCCGCGGAAATGGTTCCCTGGTTCGAAAAAAAAATCCCGGAAGAACCGGGATTGGATTTGGACTGGGAGATCGCCTCGGAAAAACCGGATCCCGTTAAACCTTAACCTTACCGTCCAAGGCAAGCGAGGGGATGGGTCTCCCCCGCCCTACTCCCTTATTTCGCGGCAGGCTTGGCGGATTCGGCTGCCGGAACCGAAGGGGCCCCGGGTGCCTGAGGAGCGGCCCTTTTGATTGACTCCGGCCTTATGGCGGGTATTGCGGGTTTGCCTACCGTGGCGCCTGCAGCGGGCTTCCCGGCCTTCGAGGGCGAAGCGGACTCGATCTTGATTCCGCCCGCGGTCGTCGAATCCGCCTTGGGAGCGGGAGGCGCATCAAGCAGTTCAAAGGGCTTCTTCTTAAAGGAATCGAAGCGCCAGGAAGAAAGTTTGATCAGATCCTTCCGGTCGGGATGCTGGGTATAAGCGTAACCGGTCAGGGTCTTGCTTCCCTTGAGCTCATGAAAGGTCCCGTCCTTAAGGCCCACCTTCACCCAGACGGCAGGGGTATCCAAACGTACCTTGGAGACATTGGTGTCCTGCGCGGACACGAATTCGTCGATGCTCATTTCCGCGAAGCGAGTGGCCATTTCCGCCGCGAGGGCATTTTTCACGCGGCTGCTGTCCTGGGGGGCGACCATCTTCCAGGTGGAATCCGATACGGCTTCCAGCTTGTAGTTGTATGCCATGCCGGTGGAATCCTTCCAGATGGCCTCCACGCTCTTGACGTCCTTGGCAACCGCGCCGAAAAGCTTGCGGTCCTTCCAATCGTCGTCCTTGGTCGCGATCTCCCAGGTGAAGTTGCCGGGGGTGCGGTATACCTCGGGCTTGGATTCCCATTTCCAATAGGTGGAACTGTAGTCCGCGCCTGAAGTCTTGCCGATCACGACGTCCGCGATGACCTTGCCGGATCCGTCTTTGACGGAAACATGCTTGGCTTCCGCCGAATCGAGCCCGTACTCGGAGAGCCGGGCTGGACTGTTGGAGACCAATTCCTTGTTCTGCAGGCTGAAGACATTGTTAAGCACCTTGTTGATCTTGGCCGTGTCCACTTTGAACCCGTCCTTGGCGATAACCCACTTTCCGTCCCGTTTCACGAGTTCGGAGGTGTCCGGCTTTTTCACAACCCGCAGGTCCGCCACGCCTGCCTTGGCGGTGCTGTCCAGGGCGGGAGCGTCCGTGCTCATGGACTTCTCGTTGCTGTTCTTCTTCATCAGGATGACCCCCAACAGGGCCAGGGCGGCGACCAGGACGATCAGGGTCCTCTTCATGCCATTGCCTCCTTCTTCTTTCTGCGGATTCCGATTACGATGCCGCCGGCCAGCAGCAACAAGGGCGCGGCCAACAGGTTCAACAACAGGATGGGGATTTTACGTGCCTTGCGGGCTTCCAGGATGGGTGAATTGGAGATTTCCCGGCTGCGAATGGTGATGAGGTCCGGATCCAGGGCCAATTGGTCGAAACTGTTCAGGACCAGGTGGAGGTTCGCGACCGCATTGGTGTATCCGACGTAGAAATCCGTGGCGAACAGGGCGTTTCCGATGATCAGGATGCGGCTTTCCTTTTCCGAACGGCGAAGGATCCCGGCGGAATCGATCCGTTGCGCGCCGGAGGAATCCATGGCGGGCAGCGGGCGGTTCTCATAGAAGGAAGTGAACTTCCCGGACTTGAGCACGGCCAGGGGCTGTACATGCTGGTTCACCGGAAGGTATTCCTTAAGGTCACGGGGAAGCAGGAAGAAGTTGTTCGCCTCCTCCCAGGATCCCTTGGTGGTTTGCGCGAGCACCTCAACCTTGGCGGAATCCTTCCTGGTGGTGTCGATTTCGATGGAAGAGGCCCAGGGCAGGCTTATGTTCCCGAGCTTGGAGGTGATTGGGCTGCTGGAGCTCAGGCCATCACCCTGCACCGTGATCCAGTATGGATAAGGCGAGGGGAAGAAGGAGTTGCCGAAGCGGACGAACTGGAAGTTGCGATCCTCCAGCACCACGTTCTTCTTCACCGACAGACCGTAATGGGCAAGCAGGTCTTCGTATCCGTTGTGGGAGGCCGTTCCGTTGATGCCCATGCCCAGGCTCATGTCCACGCCCGGGGACAGGAACATGACCGACTTCCCCTTCATCAGGAATTGGTCGATGCGGAATTTTTCCGCATCGGTCACGCGCGAGGGCGCGGCGACCAGCAAGAGGTCGATTGTCTCGGGAATGGGCCCATTAAGGGGGTCCAGCTTCTCAAGCTTGTAGAGCTTTTCGGCCTCTTCCTTAAGGGTCGGGAAGTTTTCGTCGAATCCGCTGGTCGTCTTCGGTTGCGGACCGGGCAGGGTCATGGTGAGCTTCGCCCCCTGGCCACCTTCGAAAATGCCGATGGTCTTGACCGAGCCGGTAAGCTTCTTGAGCTTCACGACCAGATCATATTCGAAGGACTCCAGGTTCTGCAGCACCGGGATGACCTCCTTCTTATCGCCATAGGTCATGGCGAGACCGAAGAAGCCCTTCTTGATCTGGAGCCCCTCCGAGCTCTGCTCCTGCAATTGGACCTCCTGGATGCCCAGGGAGGTGGCCGACTGGCGTTTGGTCTCGCTCTCCCCCGGGTCCTCGAAGACCAGGGAGATCTTGCCGTTCGCCTGGGCCTCGAATTCGCGGAGCAGGTCGACCACGTGGGTGCGGATCTGCAGGAACTGGGTGGGCAGATCCTTGGACATTACCACCTTGATGGTGACCAGGTCCGGCAGGGAACGGATGGTATTCAGGGACGCCTTGCTCAAGGTGAATTGCTTCCCCTCGGTCAAATCGAGCCGGCGATGGAAGAACATCTCGCTGGTCAGGCCCACGACGGCCAGGATCACCACCAGGGTGACGATGCCCAGGTAGGCGTTGGCGCGGCTGCTCAGTTTCTTGGAATTCATGGCCATGGCTTATCTCCACTTCCTGGCTTCGATGTTCTTCACATTCAGGTAGAGGAACAGGGCGATGACGGAAGCATAATAGATGACGTCCCGGGAATCGATGACCCCGCGGGTGACATTGTTGAAGTGGCTGAGAAGGCTGACGTATTCGCAGACGGAGACAATGGTTCCCAAGGCGTTGAGCCAGACCGGCGCGATGCCGATCAGGAGAAGGACGAAAATGACGGCCAGGGAGATGATGAACGCGACCACCTGGTTCTCCGTCAGGGAACTGATGTAGAGACCGATCGCCAGGTAGGCCGATCCCAGAAAGAGCGCGCCCACGTAGGATCCGACGATGACGCCGAGGTCGGGCTTGCCCAGATACATCAGGGTGGCGGGAATGGTGAAGGAGAATGCCAAGGTGATGGCCAGGAACCCGAAGGCCGCCAGGAATTTCCCCAGCACGACCTCCCATTCCTTCATCGGCATGGTCAGGAGCAATTCCACGGTTCCCATCTTCTTTTCTTCGGCCCAAAGCCGCATGGTGATGGCGGGGACGAAGAACAGGAACACCCAGGGCATGGCGGCGAAATAACCGCGCATGGTGACCTGCCCTTGCCGGAAGAAATCCTGCACGAAGAAAAAGAAGGCGTTGGACACCAGGAGATAGAAGATGATGAATACGAAGCCGATGGGAGACGAGAAATAGCTCCGCAGCTCTTTCTTGAAGATGGTCGTAACGTGATTCATGCTTAACCCCTCGTCAGTTTCGCGAAAACGTCCTCGAGGCTGGCCGTCTCGGCCTTGAGCTCGGACAGCAGCCAATTCTTCTCCACCGCCATCTTGAACACGTCCAGGGAAACGTCCCGCTGGTCGGCGCCCTGGAGGGCCAGGCGCAGGAATCCGTCCCGGCCATCGGCGAGTTTCTCCGCCTTCTTCACGAAGGGGGCGGACGCGAGCTGGGTCTGCACGTCGGCGCCCTTCACGGTCAGGTAGACTGTTGTGCCGGATGAGCGTGACATCAGCTCCTTCGGCGTTCCCTGGGCGACGATATGGCCGTTGTTGATGATGAGCACCCGGTCGCTGGTGCTTTCCACCTCGGACAGGATGTGGGTGGAATGGATGACGGTCTTTTCCTGGCCGAGATTGTTGATCAGGCTTAGGATGTCCCGGATCTGGTTGGGATCCAGTCCTGACGTCGGCTCATCCAGGATAAGGACGGCGGGGTCGTGGATCAGGGCCTGGGCGAGGCCCACGCGCTGCCTATATCCCTTGGAAAGGTGGCCGATCAGCTTATAGGTCACCTTGCCGAGGTCGCAATCCGAAATCACCCGGTCCACGGCGGCCTTTCGCTTGGAGGAGGGGATACCCCTTACCTCCGCTGAGAACCGCAGATAGGTGGTCACGTCCATATCATGGTAAACGGGGCAGCTTTCCGGCAGGTACCCGATCTGCTCCTTGACCTTCAAGGGCTCGTCGAAGGTATCGTGACCGGCGATGCTGGCGCGGCCGGCGGTCGCGGAAATGAAGCAGGTCAGGATCTTCATGGTGGTGGTCTTGCCCGCGCCATTGGGTCCCAGGAGTCCCACCACCTCGCCCCGATTGATATGGAAGGAGATGTTGTCTATAGCCAGCGATTGGCCATAACGCTTGGTAAGGCCTTCGACATGGATCATGCTCAACCTTTCACGTTTTCGAGAACGCCATTAATGGAGTCCTTAAAATCGGGTAAAAATTACTATGGTCGATGGGGGAAATCAAGCGATTGGGGCTTTTTTCGCGATCAGGTAACCGGTTTTATGGCCGTACCGTATTCGGCAGGTTACCTGCCGGGAACAAAGCCGAGGCCGGTTCCCGACCCGCGGAAACCGTAAGCCCATGAGGGGGAAAGAAAAAGGACGGTCCGAAGGGACCGTCCTTGCCGCGGGGGTTGCCGCGGGAAGTGGTGGAGGCGGCGGGAATCGAACCCGCGTCCGAAATTAACTTACCGGTCGCTCCTACATGCTTTATTCCTGATTTGATTCTCGCTGCCCGGAGCACCCAAGGAATCGGTTCTCCGGATCGCTAGCCTGGATTTTCTCGGCTCCCCCGCCCAGGCATCAGGGGAACCCAGCCTCAGAGTATTGCAATTCGTCGGCCTTTAAGGCGGCGACCGACGAACCGTGGTCACCTAGGTTTTAACTAGGCAGCCATTGCATAAGAATATGATTCTTCTGCATTTGTTTTTTTCCGGTTTTTTTACGAGGCCAACCAGAATCCTCGGCATGCAACTATCGGCTTATCCAATCCCGTCGAAACCTTTGCGCCCCCTCGAGTTGTGAATCCATCAAGATACCAATTTTACTGCAAAAGCGCGAGAAGGTGGCTCCTGGTAAGCTGGTTGAACTGGGTCATGGCCGCACCTTGGGAGTCCTGGAGAATGTCCGTACGGACCTTTTCCGTCAACCCCTTGGCATAATCCAGGTCCTGGACATTGGACAAGGATTGGGTGGCCGCTACGCTTTGGGTCTGGTTGTTGGATAGGGCGAACTCGAACCGATTGATGGTACTGCCCTGGTCGGCGCGGGTATCGTTCAACCGTTTCATGGCCCCATCGATGGCGCTCATGGCCTTCAGGGCGGATTGCGGTGAATCCAGCTTTTCCGAGGCCAGGTTCAAGGCGTTCAGGGACAGATCCGAAGCGTGGATGGTCACCGCATCATCGGCCCCATCCCCGGCCTGGATGGAACCCGTTCCGTCCGCTAGTTTTCCGGTCCCGTCCAGGAGCTTCTGGCCGTTGAATTCGGTCGACTTCGAAATGCGGTCGATTTCCGATGAAAGGGCCTGGAATTCCTTGTCCAAAGCATCCCGTTGGTCCTGCCCATAGGCCCCATTAGCGCTCTGGATGGCCAGTTCCTGCTGCCTCTGCAGCATTTCCGAAATGGTCGATGCGCCGCCGTCCGCGATCGCCAGGGCGCTCATGCCCGCCTGGATGTTTTCCGCGGCGTTCCGGTAGGCCCTCACCTGCTTGTCGAACTCCATGGCAACGGCCATGCCAGCAGGATCGTCCGATGCCCGGTTGAGCCGTTTACCCGTGGCCAATTGCTCCAGAACCTTGGCTTTTTCCTTGCCGGTCGCCTGGAACCTGTTGGCTAATTGATCGTGCTGATGTTTTTCAATCCGCATATGCCCCCTTCCCTGGTGAACCGTTCATTGCTTCCCTGCGAACGGAACGTCTCCCGTAATCCATATCGGCGCGTTCCGGCAAAACTTGAGGGCTATTTTTTAATTTTACCCGTCATTTTCCCCCAATACTCCCATAACCTCAAGGAGAACCCCTGAATCCCCTACCCTATCGGGCCTTGGCCCTGGATTTGGACGGAACCTTGCTTGACGGGGAAGGCATCCTCCGCCCTGGTACCGTAGCCATGCTGCGATCGCTGCACTCGATGGGAGTCCGTATCATCCTGGCCTCAGGCCGGATGACCGCGCGCATCATTCCCTATGCCGAACAACTGGGCGTTCCGGTTGATCTGGTCACCTACAATGGCTCGGAAGTCCTGGTCTCCGGCTCCGCGGGTTGGATTACCCTTTCCTCCAGGGGACTGGAGCCCGCCGCCCGCGATGCCGTATACGCCCTAAGCCGTACCCATCGCGTGTTCATGAACATCTATTCCCAAGGGAAACTCCACGGGTACCACCCGGAAGGGGACTTCGCCTGGTCCCGCCATTATGAAACCAGTTCCGGAGCGACCTATGCGGCCAAGCACCGCCGGCTCGAGGATCTTCCCACCGAAGGAATCCACAAACTGCTTGTCATCGAATCCCCCGAAAAGCGGGAGGCTCTTTACGATGCCTGGCTACCCCTGCTGACGGGCGAATGCGTCCTGACCAAATCCAATCCTGAATACCTGGAATTCCTGGGCAAGGACGTTTCCAAAGGTTCCGGGATCCGGATTTGGCTGGAACAAAGCGGCATCAAGGCCTCGGAACTGCTCGCCTTCGGCGATGCCGAGAACGATCTCGACATGCTGGGCCTTGCGGGCCTGGGCATTGCGATGGCCAACGCCACACCTGGAGTCCGCGCGGCCCACTCCCGGTTTTCCCGGTGGTCCAATGCCGAGGAAGGCGTGGCTCGGGAGGTGGCCTCGATTTTCAATATCCCGCCGTAATCGGTTCCCTGGCCTGCCCTGACCGCCCCTAAGGGAAAGGCGACAATTCCCGGTCCAGGCTCCGGTAGTGGACGGCCTCGGCGACATGCTGTTCAAGGATTACCGGGCTGGCTTCCAGGTCCGCGATGGTGCGCCCCACTTTTAGAATGCGATCAAATGCCCTGGCGGAAAGCCCAAGGGTTTCAACCGCCCCGCGGATCAGTTTCTTGGTCCCCGCGTTCAGGACGCAATGCTTCCGCAGCTGGTCCCCGGACATATGCGCATTGCAGAAAACCCCGACCGCGCCATCGGCCTGGAACCGCCTGCCCTGGATCCCCCTGGCCAGCCCCACCCTTTCGCGGATGACGGCGGAGGATTCACTGCGCTTTGAATCGACCAATTGGGCGAACTCCAAGGTCGGAAGCTCGAGATGGAGATCGATCCGATCCAACAGGGCGCCGGAAATCCTGGCGCGGTATCGCATGATTTCCTCGGTCCGGCAGACGCATCGCCGGTTCGGATCCATAAGGTACGCACAGGGACATGGATTCATCGCCGCGCCCAGCATGCTCCGGCAAGGATAGGTTATGGATTGCGCCGATCGGGAAACGGTCACCGTGCCTTCTTCCAATGGCTGGCGAAGGGCTTCAATCACATCCCGGTGGAATTCCGGCAGCTCATCGAGGAATAGTACGCCATTATGGGCCAGGCTCACTTCGCCCGGCCTTGACCAGCCGGTTCCGCCCACCAGGGCTTGCAGGCTTACCGAATGGTGGGGCGATCGGAATGGCCTCCTTCTGGGGAAGCTTTGACCCGATTTGAGCAAGCCCGCTACGCTATAGACCCTGGTGGTCTCCAGGGCCTCCTCCTCGCTCAAGGGCGGCAGGATGGACGGCAACCTCCGCGCCAGCAGAGTCTTGCCGCACCCAGGACTTCCCACCAGGAGAAAGTTATGCGCGCCCGCCGCGGCTACCTCCAAGGCGCGTTTGGCATGGGCCTGACCCTTTACCTCGGAGAAATCCAGGCCATCCCCTTCCGGCGGTCCCTTCCATTTCGATCCAGTCCGGATCGGAAATACGGGGGCCTTCAGGAATTCCAGGGTCTCGAGCAGGTTACCCGCCCCGAAAACCCCGATCCCGGCAACCAGAACCGCCTCATCCCGGTTCCCTTCCGGAACGATCAGGCCTTTTCGTCCGCTTTGCTTGGCGTAAATGGCCGCAGGCAGGACACCCCTCACGGGTCGGATGGCGCCGTCCAGGGAGAGTTCACCCAGGAACAGGTAGCCTTCAAGGGGAGTGGGCTCCAATTGGCCGGAGGCAAGCAGGATCCCGATGGCCAAGGGCAAGTCGAATCCGGTCCCCTCCTTGCGGATCCCTCCCGGGGCGAGATTGACGGTAATACGCTTACTGGGCACGGTGAAACCGGAATTCTTGAGGGCTGCGAAGACCCTTTCCCTCGCTTCCTTGACCGCCGAATCCGGTAGGCCCACCATGGTGAAACCAGGCAGGCCCGGGCTCATGTCCACCTCGATGGTGATGGGGTAGGCATCGATCCCCGAAAGCGCGCAGGTGGTGATTACCGAGAGCATGGCGCGCCCCTCACCCGAAAAGAGGAAGCGGGGTGGCGAGCATGTTACGGTAGGCGCGGAGGACCTCTTCCTGCAACTCCTTGCGGAAGCGCATGGAAAGGGTTTCGAAGGCGCGATAAGGCGACCCCGCGCTCAGGCCGGGGAAGGCAAGGAAGAGTCCGTACCTGCCGCGCAGGATCTTGATGCCGCGAAGGGACAGGCTGCCGTTGAGGACAACCTGCGCTGTGGCCATGACCTTGGCTTCCGGATGGGTGCTGGGTTCTATTTGGATTGACGTGATTTCCATGATGTCTGATTCTTTCTCTGCGTTCAATATGTTCCGAAAAAGGCACCGGATACCCTCGTGAGGTTGCGGCCGGGGCCGGAAAAGGCGCCAGGGCGAAGTGGTCCGCCCTGACGCCCAGGTGAAGGGTTAAGCGGCTGCCGCCTGGCGGTATTCGCTCAGGATCTTCTCCGACATGTATTCATGAAGGGATTTGGTGATGGGGAAACAATAGTTGTACCCCTTTCCTTCCTTCTTGTTGTACTCCCGGGGGAACGAGACGAAGAGCCCGAACTTTCCTTTCACGACGCGGATGCTGTTGATCACGAATTGTTCATTGAGGACGACGCGTACGAATGCCTCCAGGGGATTGTCCGCCTTCTTGTTCTGAAGGGGGTGGACGTTGATTTCGGTGATTTCGATTCCTTTGAGGGACATCTTTGACTCCTTTGGTCATTGCTTGGCATGGGCCGCGAAGGGCCCTTGCCTGGTTCATTAAAACCATCCGAGGCGCCCGGTCCACCCGGACCAGCACACCCTTTCGGGCGGCGGCCTGGCTCCGGACTGTTACTTCGGTTGGTCGGAATGAAGGGAATGCAAAGGGGATGCCAATCGGGATAGGAGCGTATGGAACGGCAATCGGCCCCTTAGAGGGGCCGTAAACGCGATTCCGATTCCCTCAGGGGTGAAAACGCGGGAAGACGGGTGAAATCAGGTGAAGGACGGTGAAGGGCCTGGCTTCACCAGGACCAATAATTCTTCCGCGCTATATCCTGCAAGGTCCATGTGGCACCATCGCCCAGGATGGCGAGTACCACCGGATGCAGTCCCGCAGCGGAGATCCAGAACTCCGATCTCCGGCCATCGTCGCGATCCACGGTTATGTACCAGGTTTCCAGGTCGCGAACGCTTGATGTCTTGGAGCGCACGGATATGGCCGCATACTGCGGCATGGGATTGAATCTCCCTTCCCCCGCCCAATCCTGAAGCCAGACTTCTTCCTTGTATCCCGGATGCAGGGGAACGGCCCGAAGATAGGTGAAAAGCATCTCCTCCGTATAGACGGGCCAGCGCGTGAGGACCGAATCCCTGGGGGATTCTCCGCCGCTTGAGAAGGTGCGCAAGCGCGGGGGCGAGACGCTGCAATCCAGGGAACGATAGGCCGTGCCCGGCAGGGATTGTAGGGATTGATCCTGGCGTAGCAATTTCAACCTATCCGCGCGGGGCAGCTTGATCACCGTCTCCGTGGCGAACGGAATTCCGCCTTCCTCCCCCGATGCGGCCAGCACCGTATTGAGTATTTCCACATCGCCTTTGCCCGATGGTTTGCGATCCGCTATCCCGTCCTTGCGCAGGTACATTCTTTCCGTGACCAGGCGTCCTGAGAATCGGGTCTCTCCCGCCCGACCGCGCCGCAATACCGAATAGGACAATACCTCGGCGAGGCCCTTGTTCCAATCGGCGGCGCGGGCGAAAGCGGAATCCGGCTTGGGAGCCATTTGGGGAATGGTCGCCTCATCCTGATTCCCGCCGCGGTGGACATCGTGGGTTTCCCGGGTATCGTGGGAATCGTGAACCTCCTGGGCTTCATGCTGCTCGTGGATTTCGTGGGTCTCGCTCGACACGTGGGTTTCCGGGGATTTTCCGCCGTGAGCATCCTTGTCCGCCCGGATATCCTTGGCAACTTCATGCGCTACGGCGCCTTTACGGTCCTCGGCCTCCTCGCGAACCTTCACCGAATCCCGTCCACCGGCGTTTTCATTTCCTTTGGCGACGCCGTGTCCCTTCGCGCTCTCGTGAGGCTTTTCGATTTCCGTTGCCTTGACATCGGCTTTCTTTTGGGCCGAGGGGATCGCATGGCCATTTGAATCCGCGGGAACCTTGGCGTTTTCCCCTTTGGGAACGCTTCCCTTTCCTTCGGCGGTCTCCTTGGCCTTTTCCTTGGCATGGGAGCCGCCCTTCACGATGGCGCTATCTTGCCCCTTTGCACCGGCAATGGTTTTGGGCTTTGGCTTCAACCTGACCTTGGCGCTGTCCTGCCCTTTGGCGCTCTTCGGGGTCTTCCCGACGGTCCTGGCCTTAAGCTTTCCAGCTACCGCAGCGGCCGTATCGGTCCCTTGGTCCGCCGGATCGTCGCGGAGAGCCGGGTCGGGATAAGGGGCTTGATCCGACCGGGGGCCCGGAAGGGCCGTTTCGGGATAGGGCGCTTGATCCGAAGCGGCGTCCAGGAGGGTCGGATCGGGATAGGGGGCGTGGTCGGCGGAAGACGGAATCGACCCGGCCGACAGGAGGGCCGAAAAAACCAACAGGGGTATCATGCGCATTACGCAAGGATTATATGACATCTTCCCCCGCATGGGCGAGGCCAATCAGCCGCATGGAAGGTGGATCGGCCCCATGGCCGATGGATTGCGAGATGGAAGATTCGCGGAGGGGCAAAAAAAAATCCGGCGGAAGCCGGATTGTCCAAGGGAACCGAAGCAGGTGGCCTCAGGATCCGAAACCGAATTCCTTCAGCAACCGATCCGCAAGCTTGTCTTCGAAATCCGGAGAGTTGAAATACCCGGAAGCGATCTTCTCCTTGGCTTCCTGAACCTTTTCCGCCCGCACGTCCGGGAGAGCATTGATATGCTGGGCTACGGCCTCATTGGAAGAGGAGGATAGCTCTTTGGCCTTCTTGGAGAGGGACACGGAATCGCTCCTGACGGGCTTTTCCGTTTTATCCAGGCTTTTCCCGCCGCCGGCGACCTTTTGAAGGTCGGCACCGAATATTTGGGAGATTCTATCAATTTTCATTCCATCTTCCTCTATTCCCTATTATCGGATGATGAAGACCTGAACTTAAATGTTTTTTATGAAAAATTGAAAGGAGTTGCCCGGCGGCCCCAAAAAACTCAACGAGATGCCAATTCCTCTTCATTATCGACGATTTCGAAAAGCCGGTCGATCGACGTCATTTCGAACAAATCATAGATATCGTCCGAAAGGCGCATCAGGATCAGCTGCCCTCCGGCCGCTTTGAGGTCCTGATGGCAAGTGATTAGCATGCCGACACCGGAACTGTCGATGAATCCGACTTCCTGCATGTTCGCAACGAGGAACAGCTTTTTGTCGGAGATTGCCCTTTGGATGGCCGCACGGAAATGGGAGACCTCGCTCCCCTTGATATGCCCGCTGATGTCGAGCACGTTCCACTTGCCGCTGAGCCGAAACTTAATGTCCATTCTTCCTCAATCCGGTGCCTAGCTGGTTCAGGGGCAGGCTGATGGTAACCGTGGTTCCCGACCCTTCCAAGCTGTTCAAGGTAATATTTCCTTCCAAGGCTTGCACATAATGGAGGCAGGTCGCGAGCCCCAAACCCGTACCATTGGATTTACTGGTATAAAAGGGTTCGAAAGCCCTGACACTCTCTTCCGCACCCATTCCCCTTCCATTATCATCAACTTTCAGGATCACCCTACCGCCTTCCAAGGTGGTTTTGAGGTAGGCTCCCAATCCAACGACGCCTTTTCCGTCAGGCAGGGCCTGCATGGCATTCAAGGCGACATTGAGCAATACCTGAACAATGATGTCAGGGTCGCTACTAAAGCGAATATCTCCATTTTCTATAAATTGGCGGACGGTTACAAGTTCCTTGTTGAACCCGGGATCCTTTTCGAGCATGAACTGGATTTTCTTGAAAATCTCGGCAATGGATACCTCCCGATTGGCCGGAGCCCGGTCGCGGGCATAATCGAGCATTCCCGTTAGAATGCGGTTGAGCCTAGCGGACTCGGTCACGATCAGGCTCACCAGCTTTCGGTCGGTATCCGTTTGTAACGAAGCGTCCCGAAGCAATTGGGCCGATCCACTGATGCTGGCCAAGGGATTCCGGATTTCATGGGCGATGCGCGCGGACATGGCGCCCAAGGCGGCCATCCGTTCCGATCGGAGGAGGGTGCGGGCCATTTTCCGCTCTTCCGTGAAATCAATGAGCAGAAACACCCTGCCCAGGTAGCGGCCGTCCCGCGTCAAGGTCTTGATTTGGATGTGGAGGGGAACGTGGGTTTTCGTTTCCACCTCCAATTCCGTATAGGGAAAACCTTCCCGTAAACGCTCCATTTCCTCCAAGATATCTTCCTCGAGCAGACCGCTGAGGGTCTCACGCAACCCCATGCCGGACGCGAGCTCCTTTCCCAACCATTCCTCGCTAGGCCGGTTCTTGAGCTTCAAAAGCCCATTGGAGTCGAAGAAAAGAAGACCGGTCGGCAAATCGTTCATGACCGATTCCGCGCTGAACTGGTACAGCTCCTTCGCCCTTTGTGTGCCGGCCAGTTCCTTTCGGGCCGCCAATAACCGCCCGGAAAGGAGGGACGAGAGCAGGGCGACCATGAAGAAGAGGGTGGTATAGAGGAAGAAGCGGACTTGCACGGTTTCCACCAGGAGGCGCGGCAACTCGATCCCGAGGAAATCCGGCAGGCCCAGATGGAGCATGCCGGCATAGCCGAAAAGCGCGGTCGCCAGCGCGGCCGTGGTCATCGCTCCCGCGAAGCGGAAGAAGAATCCGGCGCTCAGGATGGTGAGGATGAAAAGGAGGCCGTAATCGGAATGATACCCCTCGTTGGAATAGAAGATCGCGGTCTCGACCAGGAGTTCGACGAGGAATTGGAAGTAGAGGAGCAGGCCAACCGGGGATGCCTGCCGGGAACGGTAGGCCGAAACCCAGGTGGCCAGGTAGAGGATGGTGGAAAGGCCGTAGATGAGGATGAGGCCGCGGGCCAGGGATTCCTTGTCGAAGGTAAGCGCGGTCCAGAACAGGACGGCGAACATGGCCACCCTGGAGAGAACGACGGCCAGGATGTCCCTGCCGGCCTCCTGCGAAAAGGCGGAATCATAGGCCGGGGCGGCGTCCGCATCGGGGCGCTCGGGATCCGGGGTCGTTTCCCCTTGCGGGTGATCGGAGTCGGCCATGGGCGGGCTGACCTCAGCCCACGGAGCCCGTCGCCCTCGGCGTGGAGGCGGTCATCCGACGGTTCCCGTTGCCTGTGGTGCGGCGGCGGTCATCCGACGGTCCCTGCCATTTCGAACATGGGGAGGTACATGGCCACGAGAACGCCGCCGATGATGGATCCCAGGACGACGATGACCAAGGGTTCGATCATGGATGTCAGGGCGTCCACCGCGGCGTCGACCTCATCATCGTAGAAGTCCGAGATCTTGATGAGCATCTCGGAGAGGCCGCCGGTGCGTTCGCCCACGGCGATCATCTGGATTACCATGGGCGGGAATACTCCGGTGGCCCGGAGGGGATCCGCGATGGTCTGGCCGCCCGAGATGCTTTCCAAGGTCTTGTAGATGCCCAGTTCCAGAACCTTGTTGCCCGAGGTTTTTGCCGTAACCTGTAAGGCGTCGATGATGGAAACGCCGGAGTTGAGCAGGGTCCCCAGGGTGCGCGTAAAGCGCGAAATACAGGATTTGCGCTCCAAATCGCCTAGAACGGGAGCCTGGAGGAGTAGCTGATCGCACTTCAGCCGCCCTTTATCCGTCTTGTAATATCTGAATAGGGAGAACAGACCCACCCCGATTCCGGTCAGGATGGCAAGGATCCAATCGCGGATGAATTGGCTGAGACCCATGACGATGCGCGTGGGCAAGGGCAGCTTGGCGTTCGCGTCCTGGAACATGTTCGCGAAAATGGGGACCACGAAGATCATGAGGATGGCCACGGCGGCCACGGCCACGATTGCCACGATGACGGGATAGGTCATGGCTCCTTTGATCTTCCGGCGCAGCGCGTCCGCCTTTTCCTGGTATTCCGCCAGGCGCAGCAGGATGGTGTCCAGGATACCGCCGGCCTCGCCCGCGGCTATCATCTGGCAATAGAGCTCGGAAAAGATCTTCTTGTGCTTGGAGAGCGAGTCCGCGAGGGTGCCGCCGCCCTGGATGTCCGCGGCGACCTGCATGATCGCCTGCTTGAGGACCTCGTGCTCGGTCTGCTCGGAAAGGATGTCCAGGCATTGGATCAAAGGGAGGCCGGCCGAGGTCATGGCCGAGAATTGCCGGGTGAAACGGGCCATCACCTTCAACGGGACGCCGCCGCCGAAACTCAGCATCTTCATGTCCATCGGCTTACGCTTGATGGACATGGCGCGGATGCGCTTCTTCCGGAGCAGGATCTCCACATCGGCCTTGTTCGAGGCTTCCACCTCGCCCGCCACTTCCTTGCCCTGGGTGGTCTTACCCTTGTACATCCATTTAGACATGACTATCCGTTCTGTGCGGTCGATTCATTGGAAGACTTCAGTTCTTGAAGTTCGCGGCCAAAAGGCGTTCGAAATGTTCCGCGTCCGGTGAACGCGCAAGAGCGTCCGTCCGTTCCACCTTGCGCGTCTGGACCAGCTCCACCAGCTTCGCGTTCATGGTATTCATCCCGAATTTCTGGCCGGCTTCGATGGAGCTCTGGATCTGATGGACCTTGTCGTCCCGGATCATGGCCCGGATGCCCGTGGTCATTACCATGACCTCCCAGGCAAGGATGCGCCCTCCCCCGATCTTGGGGACCAGGGCCTGGCTGATCACGCCTTGGAGTACGAAGGACAACTGGGTGCGGATCTGCGCCTTCTCCCCCGCCGGGAACGCGTCCACGATGCGGTTGATGGTCTGGGCCGCGGAATTCGTATGCAGGGTCGCGAGGGTCAAATGGCCCGTCTCCGCGATGGAGAGGGCGGCCTCCATGGTCTCGGTATCCCGCATCTCCCCGATGAGCACCACGTCCGGATCCTGGCGCAAGGCGACACGCAGGGCGGAAGCGAAGGTTTCCGTATCGGATTTCACTTCGCGCTGGTTCACGATGCATTTCTTGTGCTTATGCACGAACTCGATGGGATCCTCTACGGTGAGGATATGGCCTTCCAATTCCGAATTCAGCCGGTCCACCATGGCCGCCAAGGTGGTGGATTTGCCGGACCCGGTAGGTCCGGTCACCAGCACCAGGCCGGAAGGCCTGTCGATGATATCGGAAAAGATTCGGGGAAGTCCCAGGGACTCGAGGGTCTGGATTTCATAAGGGATCAGACGGATGGCCATGGCCACGCAACCCCGCTGCAGGAACACGTTGGCGCGGAAGCGGGCCAGGTTGGCGACGCCGAAGGAGAAATCGTATTCCTTCTTGTTCTCGAAATTCTTGCGTTGCCCCTCGTTCATGACGCCGTAGGCAAGGCGAAGGCAGTCTTCCGGGCTGAGGGGATCCGCGGCCATCGGACGCAGGTTTCCGTGCACGCGGAACAAGGGCGGTCTGCTCGCGGTGACGTGGAGATCGGATGCGCTCATCTCGACCATTTTGCTCAACAATTCCTGGATGCTTACCATGGCGCGGCTCCCGATCGGGGAAATCCCGCCCGATGGGGGCGGATCCTCAAGATTCTCAAAATAGATAATATCATATTTTGGTGGTTTTAATCACCTCTTGCGCCGTGGTGATGCCCGCTTTCAGCTTTTCCAGGGCGTTCATCCGCAGATTGAGCACTCCTTCGGCAATCGAGACCTTTTCGATCTCGTCGGGGGTGGCCCGGTCCACGATCAGTTTGCGGATGGCGTCGGTCACGGGCAGCACCTGATGGATGGCCACGCGTCCCTTGAAGCCGGTCCCTCCGCAGACCGTGCAACCCGCACCCTTGTAGAACGTAATGGTCTTGGCTTCCGCCTCGCTGATTTCCAGAAGCCTGAGTTCTTCCGAGGAAGGATGGTCCTCGGCCTTGCACTCCTTGCAGACCTTGCGCACAAGGCGCTGGGCGATCACCAGACGCAGGGAGGTCGCTATCAGGAACGGCTCGATGCCCATGTCCGCCATACGCGTGATGGTGCTCGGGGCATCGTTGGTATGCAGGGTGCTGAGCACGAGATGGCCAGTGAGGGCGGCCTTGGTGGCGATCTGGGCGGTCTCCAGATCGCGAATCTCCCCCACCATGATGATGTCCGGATCCTGGCGCAGGAAGGATTTCAGGGCCGCGGCGAAGGTCAGCCCGATATCGCTGTTTACCTGCACCTGGTTGATACCTTCCAGGTTGTATTCCACCGGGTCTTCCGCGGTCATGATATTGGTATCGGGATTGTTGACCGTCGACAGGGCCGAGTAGAGGGTGGTGGACTTGCCCGAACCGGTAGGGCCGGTCACGAGGATCATGCCGAACGGCGAGTTCAGGGCCTCCTGGAAATCCCGCAGGCTCTTTTCGGAAAAGCCCATCTTGCTCATGTCGAGGTTCAGATTGCTCTGATCCAGGATACGCATCACCACCTTCTCGCCATAGATGGTCGGAAGCACGCTGACGCGCAGATCGATCTTCTTCATTCCCAGGGCCAGCTTGATGCGGCCGTCCTGGGGCAGGCGGCGTTCGGCGATATCGAGATTGGCCATGATTTTCAGGCGCGAGACGACCGCGCCCTTAAGTTTATAGGGCAAAGTGGTCTGCTCGATAAGGGTGCCGTCCAAGCGGTACCGGACGCGCACGGTCTTCTCATAGGTTTCGATGTGGATATCCGAAGCGCGAATCTTGACCGCGTCGGACAGGACCTTGTTCACGAGGCGCACCAGGGGCGCCTCCATCACGTTATAATCCGCGCCGCCCTCGTCGTCGTCCTTGTTTTCCTGGACTATCTCGAGATTGCTGTCCTCCACGTCCTGGAGGATTCCGTCGAAGCCGGTGGTGGCGGTCGAGTGGATGTAATATTTCTCGATGGCCTTCTTGACCTGGGATTCCGGGGCCATCCAGACGCGCACGTTGCATCCGGTCAGGAATTTGATGGCGTCCACGACGAAGACGTTTTTGGGATCTCCGATGACCACATGGATGATGCGCTCTTCCTTCTGCACCGGAATGACGCCGTATTTGATCGCCATTTCCTCCGGGATCAGGGATACGATGGTCGCGGGAAGTTCCATCTCGCTGAGATTCACTACCTGGGTATTGATCTGGGCGGCCAGCTGCCAGACGATATCGTCGACGGAAGCGATGGCGCCCACCCCTACCAGATTCTCCCCGAGACTGCGGCCGTTTTCCACCTGCCCGCGCAGGGCGCTTTGCAGTTGGTCTTGGGTGACCACTCCGTCCCGAAGAAGGATTTCGCCTAGTTTTTCTGACAAAAGCGGCTCGGCCTTTCCCTGGGAAGGAACCTCCCTCCCCAAATGGCTTTAATTCGACGTTTTTTGTGTATATTGTAATCCACTATCCACCTGATAATCCATACCAGGAATCCATTTGCATAAGCCGGTTTACCGAATCCTTACCGTCATGGGCTTATTGGCCGGCTTCGCGCTATTCTCCTCCTGCCAGGAAAAGCGCCCTATCACGGGCAAAGTGCCCACGGTGGCCCTTAAAAGCTATTCAGGGGAAACCTTCACCTTGGCCGGCGACGACAAGGATGTAACCCTCCTGGTTTTCTGGGCCACCTGGTGCCAACCGTGCCTGATGGAGATGCCAACCCTGGTCAAGCTCCATGAGAAATACCGCGACCGCAATTTCAGGGTGGTTTCCATCAATGTGGACGACCCCGAGGGCCAAAAGGTCAAATCCATTGCCCGGGATTTCGGCATCAACTACCCTGTCCTGATCGGCAATGAGGACATCATGAAGCAATTCGGCGGCATCACGGCCCTGCCGACCTCCTTCCTGATAGGCCGGGACGGCCGCATCCGGGAAAAGCTCCAGGGCCTATATCCGGAAGAACAGCTGGAACACCTGGTAACCCAGGCCTTGGCTCCCCCGGGTTGATCGGACCCTTACGGCATCGCCGGATTCCTTCCGGCCCGATCCGGTCCAGCCCGACCTGACCCAGGCTCCGTTCCGGCCCTCTGACCGGGTAAAATCCCCGGATTCTTTGTTATCTTTCGAAATACGCCGGAGCCGGCAACGCTCCATCAACCATTGGAATCCTGATTATGGGCAAAAACCTCTACCACAAGGTCTTCGACAAGCATTCCGTAGGAAAGTTGTCCTCCGGGCAATACCAGCTTTTCATCGGGCTTCACCTCATCCATGAGGTGACCTCCCCCCAGGCTTTTTCCCTGCTCAAGCAGCGCGGCCTGAAGGTCCGTTATCCCCAGCGCACCTTCGCGACGGTGGACCATATCATTCCCACCGAGACCCGCGAGCGCCAGCGCCCACTGAAGGACGGGTTGGCGGAAGAGATGCTGGTGGCCATCGAGGACAACACCAAGTCGAACGGGATCACCTTCTTCGGGGAAGGCAGCGGCAACCAGGGCGTGGTCCACATCATCGGACCGGAAATGGGCCTGACCCAGCCCGGTCAGACCATCGCCTGCGGCGATAGCCATACCTCCACCCACGGCGCCTTCGGGTCCCTGGCCTTCGGCATCGGCACCAGCCAGGTGGCCGACATCCTGGCCACCCAGACCATGAGCATGTCCAAGCTCAAGGTGCGCAAGATCAATGTGACCGGCAAGTTACGTACGGGAGTTTACGCGAAGGATGTCATCCTCGCCATCATCAATAAGCTGGGCGTTAACGGCGGCGTCGGCTACGCCTATGAATACTCCGGCCCGGTCATAGCCGCCTTCTCGATGGAAGAGCGCATGACCCTTTGCAATATGTCCATCGAGGGAGGCGCCCGCATCGGGTACGTCAATCCCGACGAGAAGACCTTCTCCTACCTGAAGGGCCGTAAGTACTCGCCCACCGGCGCGGAATGGGACAAGGCCCTGGCCTACTGGAAGAGCATCGCAACGGACGCGGACGCGGAATTCGACGACGTGGTGGAGCTCGACGGATCGGCCCTGGAGCCATTCGTCACCTGGGGCATCACCCCGGCCCAGTCCCTGCAGGTCACCCAGGCGATCCCGAGCGTGGCCTCCTTCCCTTCCGATGAGCGTCCCCTCATCAGGGAAGCCCTGGAATACATGTCCCTGGAAGAAGGGCAATCCATCGCGGGAGTTCCCGTCGACGTGGTCTTCATCGGCTCCTGCACCAACGGCCGCCTTTCCGATCTCGAAGAGGTCGCGCGCCTGGTGGCCGGCCACCATGTGTCGCCCAAGGTGAAGGCCCTCATCGTACCAGGCTCCATGGAAGTCCAGCGCCAGGCCGAAGCCAAGGGACTCAAGGAAATCTTCCTGGCCGCGGGCTTCCAATGGCGGGAGCCCGGATGCTCCATGTGCCTGGCCATGAACCCGGACAAACTGCAAGGACGCCAGATCTGCGCGTCCACGTCCAACCGCAATTTCAAGGGCCGCCAAGGCTCCTCTTCGGGACGCACCCTGCTGATGAGCCCTGCCATGGCCGCCGCCGCCGCAATCGAAGGCAAGGTGGCCGACGCCAGAACCGTATTCGCCTACGCCAAGGAGGCCGCATGACCGCCACGACCACCGCCCAACCCGCCGCCGGCGCCGCCCAGGCCATCATCGCCAAAGTCCAAGGCCGGGCCATCCCCGTCCGCGGGAACGATATCGATACCGATCGCATCATCCCCGCCCGCTTCCTGCGCTGCGTGGTGTTCGACGGCCTGGGGGAGCATTCCTTCGAGGACGATCGCCTGGGCCTCAAGGCCAAGGGGCAGACCCATGCCTTCGACGATGCCCGTTTCCAGGGCGCGAAAGTCCTGTTCGTGAACAAGAACTTCGGCTGCGGATCCTCCCGTGAGCATGCCCCCCAGGCGCTCATGCGGTGGGGCATCCAGGCCATCGTGGGCGAATCCTTCGCCGAGATCTTCTTCGGCAATTGCGTTTCCCTCGGGATCCCCTGTTTCGTCGCCGGCGAAGAATCCCTCGCCCGCCTCATGGATGCGGCCGAGAAGAATCCGATCGCGGAATGGTCCGTGGATGTCGAGGCCGGAATGGTGAAGGGGCCGGTGGAAGAAGCCGCGACCTTGCCTGCCGGGCCCAAATCCCAGTTCTTGAGCGGGCGCTGGAACTCGCTCAACGAGCTCCTGACCAACCTGCCCGTCGTGGACAAGGTGGCCTCCGGTCTCCCCTACGTTTCGGGCTGGTGAGGCGGAACGGATGCCCGCGAAACCTCCGGTCACCTCCGCCCTGCTCCGCAAATATTCCCAGGTCTTCCCCGTCGGATCGGCGGGGGTCCGCCATACCGCTCGCCTGATCGCCCGCCGCAAGGCCCACCTCAAGGAGTTGGACGGTTTCGCCGTCTTCTCCGGCGTCTTCCGCGAACCCGGCAGCGAGCATATCTGGATCATGAGCGGCCTTCGCATCTTCCAGGAACCGGCCCTTATCCATCTCACGGGCATCAACCAGCCCAAGGTCATCCTCGTCCTGAATCCCAAGGCCAAGGGGAACGCCAAGGAAGTCCTTTTCATCTCCCGCAAGGATCCCGCCAAGGAATTCTGGGACGGGGTGCGCTTCGGGTATCCGAAGGATCCCACCCCCGAAGGCAAGCGCGACCTGGAAGAGTTGCGCGCTTTGACCGGCATCCAGGACATCCGGCCTTTCGAGGACTTCCCCGGCTATTTCGAGAAACTGGTGAAGGCCGCCCCGAAACCCTACGGTTACTCCTTCTTCCACTCCTACGACCCCAAGGTTGAGGGAGGCAAGAAAATCATCCGCTCCAAGACGGACTACAACTGGGATTTCAAGGAGCAGCTGGAAAAGCTGATCCGCAAATCCGGCCGCAAGGGCTTTGAACTCCGCTCTTGCGTGGACATGCATTTCCGCCTGCGCCTGCCCCTGGAACCGGAGCAGATCAAGGACGCCGAAATCGCCGTTCACCATACGGGCAAGGCCTTCGCCGAGACCCTGGCCGCCATGAAGACCTTCAAGGACGAGAACGAGTTGTCGGCCCACCTGGAATGGGGCATGAAGAAGCGCAGCCCCTCCGGCCTGAGCTTCCCCAATATCGTGGCATCCGGCAAGAATGCCACCGTGCTCCATTACCTGAAGAACGACGAGCCCATCGTGCCCGGGTCATTGGTTTTGCTGGACTTTGGCGTCCGTTACGGGACCATGCACGCGGACATCACCCGCACCGTGCCCCATAACGGGAAGTACAATCCCCTTCAAGCCCTCCTCTACGGCATCGTTCTCGATGCCAACAAGGAGACCCAGAAGAACGCACGTCCCGGCGAGACCATTCGAAACCTGAACAAGCGGACCTGGGAATTCCTTGAAGCGCAATTGCAGGCCCGCTTTTTCTCTCGTGGCGGCAAGGCCATGCGCTCCTATATGGGCCAACCCCATGGCGTCTCTCATCTGATGGGCGAACAGGAGCATGACGGCGATCCCTACCGCATCTATCAGGACTACCCCTTGCAGGTCGGATGGCAGATTTCCAACGAGCCCGGGCTGTACGGCCATTTCGCCGTGACCCTGGACGGCAAGAAGTACTCGGAATGGATCGGCATCCGGGTCGAGGACGATTTGCTGATCACCAAGGGCGGCTGCCGCAATCTCTGCGCGGAAGTACCCAAGGAAATCGGCCAATTGGAGGCCCTGCTCGCCGAAAATCCCCCCATAGGCCGATAACTTTTATATTTATGGCTTCTATAGCAGCCCAGCACAACCCAGGAAACGGCTAAACATGAACGACGACAAGAACAAGGATCCCAAGGCCAAGCCTGCCGCGGACGGCGCGCCCATCGGTGGAATCCCGGCCCAACCGGCCAAGAAGCCCGCCGCCCTGGACGGGGCCAAGGCCGCGAAGCCCGCCAAACCGCCCATTCCCAAGCCGCCCAAGGACGAATCCGATCTCTATCCTTCAGATGACGAGGATGCGGACGAAAAGGACGACGAGGATGCGGCCGAACCCTTGTTCGAGGACGAAAGCGCGGATGTGGAAGAGGTGGCCTTGGAGGTCACCCTCGGCACCACCGACACTTCCGAACGTATCATCCTGGTCGTCGATGAGGAAGGCCAGCGCCGCAACGAGACCGTGGCCATCATCAGCCAGATCCTGCCCAATGCGGAAATCGAGGTCGCGGACGATCCCGAAGAGGCCTTGGGCATGATGGAAGAAGGCGACTTCGATACCTACGTGGTAAACTTCCTGATGCCGGGCTACAGCAGTTCGCCCTTCGTCAAGGCGGTCGCCAACCATCCGGAGCATCCGCTCCTGATCGGGTTCGCCGCGGACAAGATGTCGGATGCGGTGGATCCCAAGAAGGGATTGAAAATCATCCCCCTCAAGCGCCTATTCGACCTGGATGTCAGCGCCGCAGCGGAAACCCCCGAGGGCGAGGCCGCGGAGGACTAGGCGCGACCTTTCCTTCGCGCGGACGGCATCCGTCGCGCAAACCTTGAAAAAGAAACGCCGCTCCTTCGGGGGCGGCGTTTTCCATTTCGTATTCTCCCAAGCGGGCATCCCTTGCCCGGCGATCGTCGGGCGCTATTTGACGTCCCGCAAAATGCCGGCGACGGCGGCCGCTCCGGACGGGCCGGTAAACGCCTCCTTGGCCAGGGCGACGACCTTGACGTTATAGGGCTCGGCGTCCTTGGCCTTCAGCACCTGGGCCTGCGCCAAGGCCTTGTCCCCGCGGTAGAGCGCCAGCTTGGCCTTCATGAGGTGGGCCTCCGCAGGGCGGTGCTTGACCGCAAGCAGGTTGTCCAAGAGCTTGTCGCAGGTGCCGAACTTGGAGGAGGCGAAGGCCAGCTGCGCCTCTTCCCATAAAGCCTCCTTGGCCATGGCACCGCAAGCCCGGCGCTTCAGCCTTTCCAGGGATTTCCATGACGCCGCGAAATCGCCAAGCTTACGATGCAGGCGGGCATCCAGGAGCAGGTTGCCGGGATGACCGGGATTGCGGGTCTCGCCGAAAACGATCACCCGGCGGGCCTTGGCGGGCTTGGCGATCTGGATGTAATACTCGACCAGGCGGGACATCAGATCATAGGACTTGGGGAAACGGCTCACGCCTTCCAGCCAAACGGCCTCGGCGGACTCCCACCTGCGATCCAGGAATAGGGCCTCGCCCCATTGAAGGTAGACGAGCTCTTCGGCCTGCAACTCATTCCGTCCGGCGGCGAGCATCCGCGCAGCCTCGCCGTATTGGTTGGTGCCCATCAGGCAGAGGCCCAGGGCGCGGGAATAACGGGGATTGGCCGGTTCCGCCTTGTAGGCCAGCTGGGCGAAGGCGAGGCCTTCCTTGAATTTCCCGGCTTGCAGCAGGCACCGCGCGTAGTCATAATCGAGTTCCGGGAATCCGAAACCCTTGCCTTCATCGGCCCCGCGGGCGCGGAGCAGGTATTCCAGATGGTAACGCGCCCGTTCCTCCTTGCCCGCATCCAGGTAAAGGGTGGCCAGACGGGCCCGGAGGTCTTCCTGCTCGGGAGTGATTTTCAGCGAGTGCTCCAGGTAGGCGGCACCCTTCAGGGATTGGCCCGCGGAGAGGTAGAATTGCCCCAGCAGACCGTTGATATCCTCGTCATCGGGATTCTGGGCCTTGGCATCCAGGAGGGCCCTCTCGCCCTCCTTCCAATTGCCGGACATGGAATAACAGGATCCGATCAAGGCCAGCAAGGAAGCGTCCTGGGGGAGCACTTGGCGGATTTTTTCGAATTCCTTGGCGGCCTCGCCGAATTCCTGCATCTGGAAGAGGTAATAGCCGAGGTCCCAACGCGAGTTCAAGGAAACCCGGTCTTCGTAGTTCATCTTTGTCGCGCCGCCGGGCAGAAGTTCGATGGAATTGGCGGCGACCTCCCCGGCCCGGGCTGGATGGCCCGAAAACGCAAGGATCAAGGCAGTGGGGAGCAAAAGCCGACCCACCAGAGAATTAGGGGGTATAACGCGTGGGAGATGCATATACAGCCATTCTAAGAGGAGGCGGCAAAACCTGTCGAGGAGGAAATATAGGGCGATTCCGGGGACAGCGAATGTCCAGGAACCAGCTATGTCCACTTATTTCAAGGACTTATAACCCAGGGAGCATCCTTTTTGGGAGCCTTGGGCCGGGAACCTCTATGAGGGCGTAAGGTAGGAAGGATTCCCTGAGTTGAATAAAGGATTCCGTAAGGTCACAGCACCCTGTAAGTGTATGATTCCAGGGCAAATATATCCTCAAAAGGAAAGCCCCTCCCGGGGTCGGAAGGGGCTTTGGGTCCTGATGGTCAGGGCCTTGAACCCTGTTAACGGGAAGGTCCCCGTCTCCTTAAGCCGAGGTGGAAGCCTTCTGGAGGTTGGCCATGCCGGAGGTCTCCCCCGCCTTCTGCCAGAGTTCAGCCAACCGGTTGCCCTGGACGACCATGGCGTCTTTCAAGGAAGCAAGGTTCTCACCCGGATATGGCTTGGTTTCGACCAATCCCCGGTAATACCCCAATCCGTCTTCGAGGTTGGCCTTGAAGACGGCCAGGTACGCATAGGCTTTTGAATCGCCGGGTTGGATTTTGGCCGCCAACTTGCCGAAATAGTCCACGGACATCACCAGATCCTTGGTGAACATATGGGGGCGATCGTTCGGCACCAGGGAGCGGCCACGGCCGTAAATATGGTTCACCATCTCCCTCAAGGTGTAAAGCCGATCGAAATAGGCGATGTTGGGGCCCGGGCAAACCGAAACGGGCATCTCGGCCTTGACGATCCCGAGGTTGATGAGCGCTCCGTTGCCGAGTTGATCGCAGATGCAGCTCTTCTGGTACACGGTCTGGACCTTCTGGTCCGCCGTGTTCGAGGGCGGCGGCGTTTCCAGGCCCATGGCCGTAAGCTTCATTCCCTGGTATTCCTTGGAGGCCGTGCAGATGGGCTTGTCCGTGAATTCCGTATTGGAGACCAGGTACTTCTTGGGGCAGGCGGATCCGGGCTTCCCGCCGTCGATCTGCTTCTTGGTCCATTGCTCAGAGGTGGAATTGCGGAGGTTGTTGAATACGACTCCAAGGGGCGAAACATCGCTCAGGTAGAGGTCCTCTTCCTTCGCGGCCGCCAATTGCTGACGGGTCGCGTTGTCCAGGGCCGTGGCCTCCGGTACCAACAGGAACGGGCTGGCCCAGCCGGTGGCGTCGATGCCGTAGCCTTCCATCAGGCGCTGGACTTCCGCGAAATTGCCGATGCCCCCCTGGGCGGTGACGGGGATATCCCGATTGCGGGCTTCCGCCGGATAGACCCGGCCCTTTTTCTCGTACCAGGAGGCGATCAGGCCCTCGAAGATTTCCGGGAACTTGGACCGGTTGTCCTTGAACTCCTGGAGGATGGGGCCCATCAGGTAGCCGTCCGAGGCGAACGCGTGACCGCCGCAGTTGAGGCCGGATTCGATGCGGAACTCCCGTACCTCGATGCCCTTCTTGGCGATGAACTTGCCCTGGATGATGCTGGAGCGGTAATCGGAAACCTTCAGGATCACGCCCTTTTTCGCGGGGCCGTCTTCCGTGCGGTAGAAGTCCGGGAAGGATTCCATATAGCCGTACAAGGTCGGGTTGATGCCGGCGGAAAAGACGATGTCCGCCCGGATCTTGGATTGGGCGAAGCCGCGGAGGGCGGATTTGGCGTCCGCATGCTCCATGCTCATCAGGTTGCCTTCCCGGTCGTAATTGATCCGGTCCAGCTTGGTCATGATATTGCAGTCGATCTTGCCGGGGACGATGGCCTGGGTCAGGTCGATTTCCAACTGCCGCTTTTCCGGACCTTCAAGGGTGGCGAGATAGGTCAGGTAGAGCTTCTTGACGGTGGAGGTATCGGGCAGGAGTTCGAAGTATTTGATCTTGTCGTTGCCCGCCTCAAAGGGCAGCTTGCGGAGCTCCTCGATCTGCCTGGTGACGATATCGTCCACCATGTCCAGGTAGGCGGTGATGCGCTTCGCCCGGGCGTCGGGAACGGAGGCCGTGATGGCCTCGAAAGGGAAACCGTATTGGGCCGCGTAATGCTTCCGGATCCGTTCGATGAGCAGGTCATCCACCAGGGACAGGACCGAGGAGATACCGAACCTGGCGACCCGGATGGCGGTGTCGATGGTGAACCCGGTGCCCATGATGGGGATATGCAGATAGTGATGCGTCTTGTACATGCTTACCTTACGGTTATGATGCAGGAATAGTTTATTAAAATATCCCATCCCCACGATCCTGCAGGGTGTAAAATGATGTCAAATCGGGGTATTTGCCCGGATTCGCGGCCCAAATCCCATTCAAGGACGGGGTTTCGTAAGCGTTACCGACGGTTTTTGAGGTGATCCTTCCCGATCGGGGTAAGAAGCCGTTCTGCCTCGGATCTCCTACTTCAGCTCGGTATGGAATTTGGCGAAAGTGATTTTGGGAAAGTTCTTCTCCATGGTCGTCATCCGGAACTCGTTCGGGCACAGGTAGACCAGGTTCCCGCGCTTGTCCAGGGCCAGGTCATGGCTGTTCTGGGAACGGAATTCCTGCACGGCCTCGGGCTCGCCTTCGACCCAACGCGCCACGAAAATGGGCGCGGCCTCCAGGCGGCAGCGGGCATTGTATTCCTCTTCGAGGCGGAACTTGATGACGTCGAATTGGAGCACGCCGACCACCCCGAGCACGGGAATGGGGCTGTTGACCGGAGCGAACAACTGGGTTGCGCCTTCTTCGGAAAGCTGCTTGAGACCCTGGCTGAGCTGCTTGCTGCGCAGGGGATCCTCGAGATAGACCCGGGAGAAATGCTCGGGGGCGAAATCCGGAATGCCGACGAACTTCAGGTTCTCGACCTCGGAGATGGTATCGCTGATATTGTAGAGTCCAGGATCGTGGATTCCGATGATGTCCCCGGCATAGGCCTCGTCCACCACGGTCTTTTCCTGGGCCATGAAGGTCGAGGGCGCGGCCAAGCGGACCTGGCGCCCGGTGCGGCAATGGATGACCTTGGCCCCGCGCACGAACTTGCCGGAGCATACGCGCACGAAGGCGATGCGATCGCGGTGCTTGGGATCCGTATTGGCCTGGATCTTGAAGACGAAGCCGGTGAAGTTGGGCTCGGTGGCCGCCACCATGCGCTGCTCCGCCTCGCGAGGCATGGGCGAAGGGGCATTGGCGACGAAATTGTCCAGCAGGTGGGCCACGCCGAAATTGTTGATTGCCGAGCCGAAATAGACCGGGGACAGGTCGCCCGCGAGGTATTTCTCCAGATTGAACGGCTCCATGGCGCCGCGCACCAGGTCCGCCTGTTCACGGAACTCGGCCAGATACTTGGCGTTGAACCACTCGTCCAGGCGGGGGTCGTTGGTCCCGTCCACCTTGCGCATTTCCGCTTCGGTCGATTCCGGATTGAAGAAATGCACGGAATCATCGATGAAGGAGTAGACACCCTGGAACATCTTGCCGCTTCCGATGGGCAGGGTCATGGGCGAGCATTTGAGCCCGAGGATGCGTTCGACTTCGTCCATGAGGGCTACGGGGTCCAGGCTGTCCCGGTCCATCTTGTTCATGAAGACCGTAACCGGGGTCTTGCGCATGGTGCAGACTTCCATCAACTTGATGGTCTGCGGTTCCACCCCCTTGGCCGCGTCGATGAGGATGAGGACGGAATCGACCGCCGTGAGGGCCCGGTAGGTGTCTTCGCTGAAATCCTGATGGCCGGGGGTGTCCACCAGGTTGATCTGGCAGCCGTGATAGGGGAAGCTGAGGACCGAAGAGGATACGGAAATGCCGCGCTGTTGTTCGATCTTCATCCAGTCCGAGGTGGTGAATTTCTTATTCGCCTTGGCGCGCACGTGCCCGGCCTCGCGGATCACCTTCCCGTACCACAGGAACTTCTCGGTAATGGTGGTTTTGCCGGCGTCGGGATGGCTGACGATGGCGAAGGTGCGGCGCTTTAGGATTTCCTCGGTCATTGGATTCCGGATTTCTCGGGTGAAGGGGATAAAAGTAGCAACCCGCAGGGATATTGGGTGAAAAGGCTGGCGGTAAGGGACCCTGTCTTTTTTAAATTAGAGGAAATGGGCCGAGCGCGCTTTTCCGGCGCGTTTGATGCTTGAAAGGGATTTCGCATGGTCAAGAACGTTCCCGCCTGGATCGACAAGGTTCCCCGGCCCAGCCCTGAATTCCCACGCACCTTCATAGCCGTGGATGCCGATCTGTCGACCTGGGAGGGCATCAAACCTTACCTCGATGAGTTGAACCGCCGTTTCCTCCCGGACCGGGCCTCCCTGGTCAAATGGATCCAGGACTTCGCGGAACTGGGCGATGCCGTCCACGAAGAAGGCTCCCGGCTCTATATCGGCATGACCTGCTTCACCCAGGACGAGGAGAAGCAGAAAGCCTACCTGAACTTCGTGGAGACCGTGGAACCGGCCATGGCCCCCGTCATCGACGAGTTGAACAAGAAGGCCATCGCCCATCCGGACGCCCGCACCCTGCCCAAGGAGGAATACGGGATGTGGCTGCTGGCCCTGCGGGTGAGCGTGGAGCTCTTCACCGATTCCAACATCCCCCTGCATACCGAGATCTCCAAGCTCGCCCAGTCCTACCAGAAGATCTGCGGCGACATGACCGTGGAGTGGGACGGCGAGACCAAGACCTTGAGCCAGCTCTCCCCCTTCCTCCAGGCCAGCGATCGCGGGATCCGGGAAAAGGCCTGGATGAAACTGGCCGAGCGCCGCTCCAAGGACCGCCAGAAGCTGGATGACCTCTTCGATGAGTTGTTCGTGCTGCGCAACCAGGTCGCCCGCAACCTGGGACTCAAGGATTTCGTGGAATACAGCTTCAAGGCCAACCATCGGACGGATTACACCTCCAAGGACTGCTTCGAGTTCCATGACAGCGTGGAAAAGGCCGTGGTCCCGCAGTTCCGCCGGGCCCTGGACTACCGCAAGGAGAAGCTGGGGCTGAGCGCCTTGCGGCCCTGGGACCTTGGATGCGATCCCCTGGGACGCCCGCCCCTGAAGCCTTTCAAGGAGGCCGCGCGCCTGGTGGACGGCGTCGGCAAGATCTTCTCCCGCATGGATCCGGAACTGCACGGCTTCTACAAGACCATGACGGACAAGGGACTGATGGATCTGGAAAACCGCATCGGCAAGGCACCCGGCGGCTACCAGTGCAGCCTGGCCGAGGTCCGCCTGCCCTTCATCTTCATGAACGCCGTGGGGATGAACGAGGATGTGTTCACCCTGCTGCACGAGAGCGGCCACGCCTTCCACCTCTTCTATACCCGCGGCATGTCCCTGGGCTTCAACCGGGGCGCGCCCATGGAATTCAGCGAGGTGGCTTCCATGGCCATGGAACGTCTGGGTTCCCGGTACCTGGACGAGTTCTATACGGACGAAGAGCGGAAGCGCGCGATCCAGACCGAGGACGAAGAGGTCTTCCGCCTGCTTCCCTGGGTCGCCACCGTGGACGCCTTCCAGCATTGGCTGTATACCCATCCCGGTCATACCCAGGCGGAACGGAAAGCCGTATGGCTCGGCCTGGACCAGCGCTTCGGCTCCAACCTGGATTGGTCCGGCCTCGAGGAGTTCCGGGCCAGCTCGTGGCATCGCCAACTGCATATCTTCGAGGTGCCCTTCTACTATATCGAATACGGTATCGCCCAACTCGGGGCCCTGCAGGTCTGGCTCAAATCCTTGAAGGATGAGAAGTCCGCCCTGGCGGACTATAAGCGCGGGCTCAGCCTGGGCGGTACGCGCGGTCTTCGCGAACTGTTCGAGGGCGGCGGGCTGAAGTTCGACATGCGCGAAGCGGCCATCCGGCCGCTGGTGGAAAAAGTGAAGGAAGAATGGGAAGCCGCGGTCGGCAAGGGAAGCAAGGATGGGGCGCATGGATAAGCCAGGCATGGGAGAACCGGTAGAAGCGCTGAAGGACCTCGAAACGGCGCGCAAGGCCGCCCTTGCCCGTTACGAGGCCGACAGCAAGCGGCACATGGACGATCTCATCCGTTTGACGAAGATCCCCGGGGTCAGTTTCGATGGGTTCGATCCAAATGAAGTGGAACGATCCGCGGAGTGCGTAAAGGGAATCCTGGAATCCGCCGGTTTCGAGCACGTGGGAATCATGCGCATCCCCGGGACCCATCCCTACATTTACGGCGATTGGCTCAAGCGCCCGGGGGCCCCTACCGTGCTCCTCTATGCCCATCATGACGTGCAGCCGCCCATGCGTGAGGAACTCTGGAAGACCCCGGCCTTCGAACCGACGGTTAAGGACGGGCGCATCTTCGCCCGCGGCATCGCGGACGACAAGGCCGGCGTGCTCATCCATGCGGCCAGCGTCGCGGCCTGGCTGGAGACCTCGGGCGCGCTGCCCGTAAACGTCAAGGTCATCATCGAAGGCGAGGAGGAAATCGGATCGACCCACCTCGGCGCCTTCCTGGAGAAGTACCGGGATCGCCTCGGCGCGGACGTGGTGGTCCTCACCGATTGCAGCAACTTCGACACGGGTCTCCCCAGCCTGACCACCACCCTGCGCGGCCTCATCAGCATGGACGTCACGGTCACCGGCCTCGATCATCCCTTGCATTCCGGCATGTGGGGCGGGCCCATCCCCGATCCGGTCCAGGGCCTGGCCAAAATCCTGGCCAAGCTGTCCGACGAGAACGGCCGGGTGGCGGTACCGGGTATCTGGGACGATGTGGTCCCTCCCAGCCCGGCCGAAATGGAAGACATGCGCAAGCTGGGCATGGAGGACAAGGTGTTCCGGGAACAGGCGGGCATCGGCGAAGGCGTGGAATTGTTCGCCCAGGGTCCCGGCCTGCTCGCCAAGATGTGGCGCGAGCCTTCGATCTCGGTGAACTCGATACAGGCGGGCGGCAAGAAGATCGCCGGCAACGTCATCATGGACTCGGCCTGGGCGCGCGTCGGGCTGCGTCTGGTGCCGAACATGGATCATGCCAAGGCCATGAAGATGCTGAAAACCTTCATCGAGGCCAACTGTCCTTGGGGCCTCAAGGTGGAAGTGGTGCCGGAACAGGGAGCCAATCCCTGGATGACCAAGCCTGATCATCCGGTCTTCGCGGTGGCCAAGAAATCCCTGGGCCGCGGCTACGGCCGGGACGCCGTGCTCATCGGTTGCGGCGGGACCATACCCTTCGTGGACAGCTTCACCCGGGTCCTGGGGAACATCCCGGCCCTGTTGGTCGGCATCGAAGATCCCTATACCAACGCCCATTCGGAAAACGAATCCCTGGGGCTGGCCGATTTCCACAGCTCCGTACGGAGCCAGATCCATTTCTTCGCCGACCTGGCCCAGGCCTCGGCCGCCCAACCGGACTTCTGGGCGGATAACCGGAAGCCGCTGCCGCATTGAATCCGGAAAGGCCATGAGCCGCAGCTTCGATATCGCCGTGGCCGGGGCGGGCGTGATGGGATTGGCCTGCGCCCTGGAAGAGGCGAGGCGCGGACGCCGCGTGGGGGTGTTCGATCCGGCGGGTACCGGTTCCAAGGCCTCTTCCGCGGCCGCGGGAATCCTGGTCACCCGGGACGCGCATGCCTTCGCTTCCCCATTCCGGGAATTCTACGTACGGTCCATCCGCCGATACCCGGAATGGCTGGCGGGGATATCCGCCGCCTCGGGAATGGAAATCCCCTTGCACCGCGGGGGCGATCACCTCATCTTCGACCTGGACGATCCCGCCGCCGTGCTCCGCCTGGAGGCCAAGCAACGCCAATTGGAAAGGGAGCGCGCGTCGGATTTCACGGTAACCGATACGCTACCCGGGATCCTGGAGGGCCATTGCCGGATCCGGAAGGCGAAAGCGTTCCATTTCCCAGGCGAGGCCTACGTGCAGAACCGGGTCCTCCTGGAGGCCCTGAACCAGGCTTGCCTGAAGGCGGGCGTGGCATTCTTGGCGGAGGCGCCCTCGTCCCCATGGGAACATGGCGCCGGGACCACCCGGCTCCGGTTCGCCGCGGAGGAATGGGATGCCGGGCAGGTCCTCATCGCGGCCGGGGCCTGGAGCGTCCGTCTGCTGGAATCCTTGGGTTTGGACGCTCCCATGGTTTCCGTCAAAGGCCAATTGATCCGGATTCGGAAGTTCCACGGGTCGGATGCCATGATCCATCTGAACGACGATCTGTACCTGGTACCCCGCGGCGACAGCCTTGTCGTGGGAGCGACCACGGAGCCCGGGATCTGGGATGAGGAATTCAACGAGAAAGGGGAAGCGCATATCGGTTCCCGCCTGGATCGGCTTCTGCCGGAAGTCTCCCGGGAGCCGCTGGAACGCTGGGCCGGTTTGCGGCCCCGTACCCGGGATCGGTTGCCCTGGATGGGTTGGATCGATCCGGAAAGGGGCTGGGCGCTCTGCACCGGGCACTATAAATGCGGCATCAGCATGGCGCCCTTGGCCGCGGAGAGCATGTCCCGCCTGCTGCATGGGGAAAAGACCGCGGTCGACCTCTCCCCTTTCAATCCCTGGCGGCGCCAGGGATTGACCCGCACCAAGGCCTAGAAGAACAATTCGTAATTGGCGCCCACCAGGAGATGGCGGCGCTTGCCGTATTGGACCAGTTTCTCCCGCAGGCGGAAGGTCTGCTGCGGGCCCAGTACGTACTCGACATTGGCCGCGGCCCCCATGCTCACGTCGTTCTTCTCGTTGGACTCGGGATACTGCCCCACCGTCCCGGAGAGATCGAGCTTCACCCGATTGTCCAGCATCGGTTGAAGGAAACCCATGCTGACGCTGTGGGTGGGAAGCTGGATGCCGTTATGCGAGAAGGTATAGGAGAAGCGCGGCAGGAATCCGGTATAGCGCATCTTGTATTGCACCATTCCGTTCACGATATTGGTCCGCGTGGTCGGGAAAACCGGCAGGGAATCGTACAAGGTATCGTTGGGAGGGGATTCCAGGGCGAGCTCGCTCTGGGTGAATCCGTATAGCAAGGTGGTATGCAGCTTTGCGTCCGGCAACTGGAACTGGTGATAGCCTCCGGTATTGAAATTGAGGAAGCTGGAACTGAACTGGTGCGCGAAGACGCCGTCCGGCGCGATGTTGGAACGGCCCCCTCCGACCCAAAAGCTGGGTTGATACGGTCCAGGGGAGAAGCGGAGTTCCACTTTGAGATTGCGTTGGGTTTGCGAGGCGATGCCCAGGTCCTGGGAATAGTCGCCCAACTCCATTCCAACCGAGACCCGGTTGTCCAGCACCAGCAGCTTCTGGATGACGGTGAACCCATCGCCGGGATTGCCTCCCAGGAAGGGGTTGCCTTCGCTATGGTACTCCAGGCCCAGATGCGAATACCGGAGTTCCGTTTCCGAGACCATGCCGAAGAAGGGTATGGAGGAGACGACTCCGGATTCATAGGTGCTGTTCGAATTGATGAATCCGAGGACGTCGGGTTTTTCATTGGCGTTGCTCAACAGGTACTGCCATCCGCGCGTGGTGGAATTGAAGACGAACCAATCCTCGATCTTCTCGGGGTTGAAGGCAAGGTCGGAGGAGTCGGGATGGAAAGCGCCCAGGGACCTGTCACGAGTGTAAAGGCTCGCGGCCAGGTTCCCGTAGAATTGGATGCGACCGTCCCAGAACCCCATCCGGAGATCCATTCCTGGAACGAGGTTCTCCAGGGGCCTGGCACCGCGGACGAGGTTGTTGACCCGGGTTTCTTCCGGCGAGCTTTCGAGATCGGAAGCCTTCATCAGGCTGAGGCCGAGATCGAAATGCGGTCCGCCTCCGAAACCCAATCGCCCGGCGGTCAAAACCTGGGTGTACGATCCGGAAACCGTATCGATCCGGGTGCCGTTCCCGGTATCGTATTTGACGAAATAGGCCGGGACTTCCCGGCGGCTCTCTCCGCGCACAACGCGTAGGGTTCCCCAAGTCGTTTGCGATGTGGTCAGGTTCAGCATGGCCTCGCCGCCCCGCACCCGGGTGCCGTTCAGGGATAACGGATTGTAGAGCGGATAGATGTCGCCGGCCTTGAGCCCGACCCAAGGGCCGTATTTGACGCTGGCGGTCACGCGGTGGCTGGGCTGGCGGAACCGATCCTCGTCCGTGCGGAGAAGCACCTTTCCGTA
>JAQBPO010000067.1 GCA_028287465.1 Fibrobacterota bacterium | reverse complement strand
ACATGGCGAAGGCAATCCGCACCATTCGAACAGGGTGGTACCTTGGGTATAGAGCAGGTGGCCGAGCTGCCAGTGAAGGCTGTTCTTGAAGCCTTCGGGAACGATGAGGGCTTCGTCCGCCTTCATGTTCACCAGGAACTTGAGGGAAAAAGCCCGCAGGTCCGCAAAGTCGCGCAGCAAGGTCTGGAATGGGAGGGAATCCGGATTGGTGGCCATGGTGGGGAAGGGTAGAAAAGCGGACCCGGTTATCCCTGATCTATCAACAGAGTCTGGGCAAAAAGCGGACCCGAGGCTGTGGATAAAGTATTGAAATGGCTTTTTTCCGCGCAAAAAAGGGGATTAGTCGTCCCCGGCCGACCAACCCTTATTCCGTTGCTGCTTTTTCTGCGACTGGTGGGACTTCGCCTTTTTATTGCTCCGCTTCGCGGACCGGGGCACCTTGGTGGTCTTGCGGGGTGCGGGCCTTTCATTCAGGCTGGCCACCTTTTCGCGCAGCTTCCGGAGGCTGATGAGCTTGTTCTGGAATTGGCTCCGCTCCTCCTGGCAGGTCACGACCAACCCGGTCGGCAAGTGGCGCAGGCGCACCGCGCTTTCGGTCTTGTTCACGTGCTGGCCGCCCTTGCCGCTCGACCGGTAGGTTTCCACTTCGCATTCGTCGAGAAGGTCCTCGTCCGATTCCGGGAGCCGGATCCGGATGAAGGGTTTTTCGGGCGGTGGCGGTGGAGGCGGAGGGGTCGGGGCGGAGGGGTCCATGCCATAAAGAGAGCTTTGTGCGCCGGGATTGCCAACCCGAATCGGCGGATTTCAGACCCGCACCGAGGCTTCCTCCTCGGCTCGTCGCCGCTGCCGGAAATACCCGATGACGCCGCCGGCGAGCACCGCCTGCGTCTGCCTATCGCTCATGCGGTGGAACAAGGCGTAGTCCCGCCGCCTGGTTTCGTTCCGGACCATCAGGTCCAGGCCTTCCGCCAGGCGGCGGCGCAGATCGCGGCAGGAAAGGAGGTCGCCGACGGCGATATCCTGGTACTCTTCGGGATTCCGGAACTCCAGCGGGACGATGCCGAAGTTGATGAGGTTTTGCCAGCCGATGCGCGCGTAGCTTTTGGCGATGACGGCGATCTGGCCGAGGTAACGCGGAGCGATGGCGGCATGCTCGCGGCTGGAGCCCTGGGCGTAATTCTCCCCGGCCACGGCGATGTGGCCGCCTTGGGTGTCGCGGGCCTGCAGGGCCTTCTCATGGAACTTCGCGTCGATCATGTAATAGGTCCACTTGCTGATCTCGGGGATATTGCTGCGGAAAGGCAGGGCCTCGGCGCCGGCGCGCAGGATTTCGTCCGTGGAAACGTCATCTTCCATTTTGATCAGGACGGGAGCGCGGAAGGCGTCCACGAGGGGCGGGAACTCGGGAAGGGCCTTTATGTTCGGTCCCTTTTCGAGCGCTGCCCGCCGCCCCTCGGGCAGGGGCGGAGTGAGCATGCGGGTATTGACGATTTCCCGTTCCGGGGACCGGAAGCGGGGATAGCGCATGCCCATCAGCTTTTCCAGATCGCGGGGGTCGGTGATCTCGCCCGTCAGGGCCGAGGCCGCAGCGGTTTCGGGACTGCAAAGGTAGACCTGGTCCTCCCTGGTGCCCGATCGCCCCGGAAAGTTGCGGGGAACGGTGCGCAGGCTGATCCGACCGGTGGCCGGGGCCTGCCCCATGCCGATGCACCCGTTGCATCCCGCTTGATGCAGCCGCGCGCCAGCGCGCACGAGGTGGCCCAAGGCCCCGTCCTCGGCCAGGTTCTCGAGCAGCTGCCTGGAGGTGGGATTGACGTCGAAGGAGACTTCCGGATGGGTCACCCGGCCTTTCACCATTTCCGCCGGGACCCAGAAGTCGCGCAGGCCGGGGTTGGCGGACGATCCGATATAAGCCTGGTAGATGGGAAGGCCCTGGGCCTCACGCACCTTCCGGACCCGGCCCGGGCTGCCCGGCAGGGCCAGCAAGGGTTCCAGGGACGCGAGATCGATCGAGTCGTAGAGATCGTATTCCGCCCCTTGATCCGGGGAGATCTCGCTCCAGGCTTCCAGGCGGCCCTGGGAAGCCAGGAACCGGCGCGTCTCCCCGTCGGACGGGAACACGGTGGTGGTGGCGCCCATTTCCGTTCCCATATTGGCGATGACGTGCCGGTCCATGGCCGAAAGGCATTCCAGGCCCGCGCCGTAGTACTCGATGACCAGGCCCTTGCAGCCCTTCACATCGTACCGGCGCAGCATTTCGAGGACCACGTCCTTGGCGCTCACCCATTCGGGCAGTTTGCCGGTCAGCTCCACCCCAAGGACCCTGGGCATCCTGAGGCGGAGGGGTTCGCCGGCCATGGCGAAGGCCACGTCCATGCCGCCCGAACCGAGGGCGAGCATGCCAAGGGCGCCTGCCGCGGGCGTATGGCTGTCTGATCCGGCCAGGCTTTTACCAGGAACACCGAAGCGTTCCATGTGCACGGGGTGGCTTACCCCATTGCCGGCCCGGCTGTACCAGACGCCGAAGCGGCGGCAGGCGGAGAGCAGGAAGAGATGATCGTCCGGATTCTTGTGATCCGTCTGCAATAGGTTATGGTCGACATACTGCACCGAGACTTCCGTCCGGACCCGGTCGAGGCCCATGGCCTCCAGCTCCAGCATCACCAGGGTGCCGGTGGCATCCTGGGTGAGGGTCTGGTCGATTTTCAGCCCGATTTCGGCGTCGGGGGTCATATCCCCGTCCGCCAAGTGGGCTTGGATCAACTTACGGGTCACGTTGAGGGGTCTCGGCACGATCCCTCCCCCTTCCTGAGGTCCTCTACCCTTAAAACAATATTATTCCCGGTGATAAGTTTTTTATTCCCGGTGAAAAGTTTTTCCCCGGAAAGTGCGCGGGCGGCTTCCCTTTTTGCGCGAATGGCCTGCGGATTTGCCGGGCCGGGAGTTATTTTTCCGCAACAGGTTATTTTATTACGGGACCGGCCAGAGCCTTGGTTTTTCGGTTCTTTTAAGGGATTCTAGTGGTAAAATGGGAAGCATCGAACCGAACAATCTGAGCCTGGGCTTCGTCGAAGCCCTCTACGCCGACTACCTCAAGGACCCCGCCTCCGTTTCCGAGGACTGGCGCGGCTATTTCCGGAGCCTGGACGGCGACGCCGCCGGCGCGGACTTCCGCGCGCGTCCCCAATTGGGACCCGCCCAGGCGAGCGCGGGCCTTTTCGCCGGAACCGCCGGCACCGCGGCGCCTTCGCGAAACGGTTCCTCCGGAGACCACCACGGCATCGCGGCCCTGCAAGACCGCGCCGACCAGATGGTGCGCGCCTACCGCGTACGCGGCCATCTCTTCGCCCGCATCGATCCCCTGGGCCTGCCGCCCAAGGGCAATGTGGCCGACCTGGAGCCCAGCTATTTCGGCCTCAGCGAAACCGATCTGGACCGCACGGTCTCGGGCATCACCATCCAGGGCCCGGACTCCCTCACCCTGCGCCAGGTGCTGGAGCGGATGAACAACACCTATTGCCGCTCCGTGGGCGTGCAGTACATGCATATCGACAGCCCGGACGTGCGCAGCTGGCTGGCCGCGCGCATGGAAGGCAGCGAGAACCGCATCACCCTGACCCGGGAACAGCAACTCGACATCCTCACGCGCCTGACCGACGCCGTCATCTTCGAGGAGTTCATCCAGAAGAAATACCTGGGCGCCAAAAGCTTCTCCCTGGAAGGCTCGGAAAGCCTGATTCCCCTGCTGGACCTGGCCATCGAGAAGGCCGGCGAGCAGAAGATCGACGAGATCGTGCTGGGCATGGCCCATCGCGGCCGCCTCAACGTGCTCGCCAACATCATGGGCAAGAACCCGCGCGACATCTTCCACGAGTTCGAGGATTCGGATCCCCAGCTCCAGCTGGGCCGCGGGGACGTCAAGTACCACTTGGGCTACTCCTCGGACTGGACCGCGGCCAATGGCCACAAGCTGCACCTTTCCCTCTGCTTCAATCCCAGCCATCTGGAGTTCGTGAACCCGGTGGCCCAGGGCCGCCTTCGCGCCAAGCAGGACCGGGCCAAGGACGAGAACCGCGAAAAGGGGCTGACCCTCCTCATCCATGGGGACGCGGCCTTCGCGGGCGAAGGCATCATCCAGGAAATCCTGAACATGAGCGAGCTGAAGGGGTACAGCACGGGCGGCACCCTGCACGTGGTGCTGAACAACCAGATCGGCTTCACCACCTCGCCCCATGAAGGGCGCTCCACCACCTACGCGACGGACGTCGCCAAGATGCTCCAGATCCCGATCTTCCACGTCAATGGGGAAGATGCCGAGGCCGTGGCCGCCGTGGTCAACCTGGCCATGGATTTCCGGATGCAGTTCAAGCGGGACGTGGTCATCGACATGTACGGTTACCGCCGCCGCGGCCACAACGAGGCCGACGAACCCGCCTTCACCCAACCGCTGCTTTACCGCACCATCGAGCGCCGCAAGAGCGTACGCGAAGGCTACCTGGAACACCTGCTCAAGATGGGCGGCGTGACGCGGGAAGAAGCCGATCGCATCGCGGCCAAGCGCACGGAACAATTGGAAGGCGAGCTGTCGGAAGCCCGCCGCAAGGAATACACCCGCACCCAGGAAGGGCCCAGCCGCGTCTGGAAGGGTTTCCAGGGCGGACCGGAGACCGGGGTGAAGGAAGTCGAGACGGGCCTGCCCGCCGCGCGCCTCACCGAGCTGATGGACATGCTCACCAAGCTGCCCGCCGGATTCCATCCCCATCCCAAGATCGAGAAGATCCTGGAACAGCGCCGCCTGGCCGGCCGCGGGGAAAGGGGCCTGGATTGGGCCAGCGCCGAAGCGCTCGCCTTCGCCAGCCTGTCCATGGAAGGCTACCGCATCCGCTTTTCCGGCCAGGACGCCCAGCGCGGCACATTCAGCCAGCGCCATGCGGTATTGCACGATATCCTGGACGGCAAGACCTATATGCCCTTGCGCCATCTCTCGGAGAAGCAGGGCCCGCTCGAGATCTACAACAGCCCGCTCACCGAGAACGGCGTGCTCGGCTTCGAATACGGCTACAGCCTGGACACGCCCAAGGGGCTGACCATCTGGGAGGCCCAGTTCGGCGACTTCGTCAACGTGGCCCAGCCCATCATCGATCAGTTCATCGCCAGCGCCGAAGAGAAATGGCGCCGCCTGTCCGGCCTGGTCATGCTCCTGCCGCACGGGTTCGAGGGCATGGGCCCGGAGCATTCCAGCGCGCGCCTGGAGCGTTTCCTGGCCATGGCCGCCGAGGACAACTTCCAGGTGATGAACCTGTCCACCCCGGCCCAGTATTTCCACGCCTTGCGCCGCCAGATGCTGCGCCAATGGCGCAAGCCCCTCATCATCATGACGCCCAAGAGCCTCCTGCGCCTGCCCGCCGCGGTCTCGCCCCTCGAGGACCTGACCTCCAAGGGCTTCCAGCGCATCCTGCCGGATACGGCCGCCCGCCCGGACAAGGTGAAGTCGGTCCTGATGTGCAGCGGAAAGCTTTTTTACGAACTGGACGATGAACGGGAAAAGCAGAAGCGCGAGGACATCGCCATCCTGCGCATCGAGCAATTGTACCCGCTCTATCCCCAGACCCTGGCCCAGGCCCTTTCGCCGTTCCCGGAAGGGACCCCGGTCACCTGGGTCCAGGAAGAACCGGAGAACATGGGCGCTTGGCGCTATCTTCGCGTCCGCTTCGGAGAGCGCTTGCTGGGACGCCATCCCTTCCAGGGCGTGCACCGCCCCGCGTCCTCCACGCCGGCCACCGGATCCGCCAGCAGCCACAAGCTCGAACAGAAGCAATTGATCGCCAAGGCCTTCGGGGAGCGCGCAACGGAAGTGGCCGCCAAGACCCTCAAGAACACCCAGGTCGAGGGCTAGCTTCCCCGGCTTCCGACGCAATGGGAAAGGCCCGGTTTACCGGGCCTTTCCGCCATTCCAATCCTCATCCTCTCCGCTCGGCGCCTGGATCGCGCCTTATCGGGATGTTCAATCCGTCGACGATCCCGCGGCATGGCCCGTCGGAGCCGGAGCGGTGCCGCTCGCGCGCGCCGGTTCGTTATACTCCTTGAGCGCGTCCTTGTTGAGCACCTGGAGTTCGGTACGGCGGTTGTATTTCCGGCCCTCGGCCGTGGCATTGTCCGCCTTGGGCGCGGACTCCCCATAGCCCTTGGCCGTGAGGCGGCCCGCCAGCTCGGGCGCCTTCCCTACCATATAGGCCATGACCGCAGCGGAGCGTCCCTGGCTCAGGTTCCGGTTATAGGCATCGCTTCCGACATTGTCCGTATGGCCGCCCACTTCGATCTGCAGCTTGGGATACTTGGTCAGCATCTTGGCGAGCATGTCCAGGTAGGGCTTGGAGTTGATGGAGATATCCGTCTTGCCGGTTTCGAAATACACCGCGTCCAGGACCAGGAGGCCCGTGGTGAGGAGCTGGTTCTCCATTTCGCTGCGCTTGGAGCGTTCCTCCTGCAGCCTCCGATCGGCATCCGCGAGCGCCAGGGAATCCTGTCTCGCGCGGGCCGCGTTGGCGGCGGAGTCCTGTCCGGCCTTCTGCGCCATGGCCAGGGAATCGCGCCGGGCCTTTTCCGCCAGCGCCTGCGCCAAGGAATCCTGGCGCGCCTTGGGGGCCTGATCGCCGTTCTGCACCGTTATGTTGGTCTGCCGGGGAGTGCCGGGCTGGGCAGCGGTCCGGGGGGCGGCGGCCTGGGCGGCCGGCCTGGCCTGCACCTGGCCTTTGACCACGACGGTGTCCTTGCTCCGGGTATCCGCGGGGGGATCCACGACCACGAATTTCCTGGCCGGGCGGGTCTGCTGGGCCTCCGCAAGGGAGATCAAGGACGCCGCCATAAATGCCGCCGCCGTCATCGCCATCGTGAAACTGGATTTCGGTTTTCCGCTCATCATCCGGTCGCCTCCTTTTCCGTAAAGTTGCCGTCCGGGTTCCTATTCCCGGAGGACGGGTTGCCAAAAGGGCATCTTTCCTACAACTACGTTTCCGCCCCGCGCATTGCAAACGGGTCCGCTGGATTCGCGGAGGTGATGACCGGCGAGGGGTAACCTTGGTGTTAACGAAACCGACACCGGGACGCGGCCTTATCGAATCGGACCCGGAAAAAGGACTGACCGGAAGAGGATGGGCCCCAAAAGGAAAGCGGCCGGGGTTGGTCCCGGCCGCATGGAAAAGCGTAAAGGAATCCGAAAGGCCGGCTATCGCGCCCCGGAACCGTTCGAGGGAGCCGTCGTTTCCTGATGCCATTTGTCGTCGGCGGAACCACCCTGGTTCATGCCTCCCTGGGATCCGCCTTGCGTCCCATTCTGGTGCATGCCGCCCTGGTCCTGCGTACCGCCCTGGAGGGTGCTGTCCGGCGTTCCGGACCCGGCCGCATGCCCGGTAGGGGCCGGCGCGGTGCCGCTGGTCTGGATCGGCTCGTTATACTCCCTCAGGACGTCCCTGTTGATCACGCGCAGTTCGGTGCGGCGGTTGTATTTCCGCCCATCCGCGGTATTGTTGTCCGCCTTGGGCGAACCTTCCCCGTAGCCCTTGGCGGTGAGCCTGGCGCTGAGTTCCGGAACCTGGCTGACCATATAGGTCATGACGGCCCTTGCACGGCCTTCGCTAAGTCGCTGGTTATAGGTTTCGCTGCCCACGTTGTCGGTATGGCCGCCCACCTCTATTTGGAGCTTGGGATACTTGGTGAGCATTTTCGCCAGCATGTTGAGGTACGGCTGGGAGTTGATGGAGATGTCCGTCTTTCCGGTCTCGAAGTAGACGGCGTCCATCACCAGCAGACCCGTGGTCAGCAACTGGTTCTCCATGTCGCTGCGGCTGGCGCGCTCCCGGGCGAGCCGCTGGCGGGCATCGAGAAGCGCCAGGGAATCCTGCCTGGACTTCTCCGCCATCGAGAGGGAATCCTGGCGGGCCTGGGCGCTGAGGCTCTCGTTCTGGACGGTGATATTGGTGATTTGCGCGTTGGCGTTGGCCGCCGCGATGGAGTCATTGCGCGCCTTCTGGGCGAGCTCCGCGTTACGGGCGCGGAGCCGGGCTTTATCCTGGCTCACCTTCCAGGCCTGCATTTTCTCCTGCCGACGCTTATCGGCCTGGGTATCGAAGGTGAATGCCACGCCGCCGAAAAGGCGGTAGGGTTCCAGGGCGCGCGCATCGGACGGACTGTTCCTTTCCCGGGACATGGAGATGTCGCTGCCCATGGACAGGTTCAGGTTGTAGCCGGTGCGGATTTGGAGGGATGGCGTGAGCCATAAGGGGTCGGTGGTGAAGGCCACATCGTTGAGTTGGGTGCGCGAATGCAATTCCAGGCCGACGGCGGCCACGGGAAAGTTGTATTGCACGCCCGAGGCCAGGAGCAAGAGCGGTTGCACCCCGGACTCGAGGGATGTGACCACCCCTTCGTTGAAATGGAGCTTGAAGGCCGAGGCCTCGCCGCCCGAGACCAGGGTCTGGATCAGGCTTCCGTGCACGTCCACGCCGGTGCGGGTTTCGAAGTAGCTGTAGCCGCTCCCGAAGTTGCTGTCGATGGGGTTTTCGGAAATGCCGTTGTAGATCGCCGCCTGGGCGGCCAGCCGGATGGGCGTATTGGTCGCGAAGGGCAAGGTGGCCTGGATGCCGCCGCCTACGGTCCCCAGTCCGGAAGCGTCCGAGGTGGAGTAGTTCTGCGTACCGTAGGCCGTCAAGGAGGCGAAGATGTCCCATTGCCGGCTGATGCCGTAGGAAATGGTCCCCACCCCGGTGAAGATGTCCGCGTTGCGGTTCGGCACGCCCTGGAACTGCCGCTCCTGGCGGTACCATGGGACATTGAGACCCAGGATCAGCCGGCCCTCGCCCAAGGCCTCCGCGGAGGAAGTCTGGCTGAGGCCGCGGGTACCCTGCATGGTATTGGTCGGGGCGATCACCCGGATATTGGTCGTGTCTTCGATATTCTCCAAGGCGGGCGGGTCCAAGGGGGGGTCCTGCGCGATCGAAGGCAGGTACATTCCCAGCAGCCCGAGCACGGCGAGCGCGCCGATCGATTTCGAATTTTGAGTTCCCATTTTTCGCCTCCACACGCGGATTAACGACCCTGAAAATTGGTCGATTGCAAGCACTAATGCGGTACAACGGTCTTAATTACAACTACGTTATAACGAGGCTTTGGGTCAAATCCCGGCAGGATAGGCGGGCATCGGGACCGAGGGCCGGACCGAGCGCCGCGCCGATCGTCGGCGGGGTTTCCGAAAGCGCGCCGACAGGGTCCCGGTCGCCTGCAGGCGCCGCGATTACGTCCGCGCCCGCCCATCCGCCTTCCCAATTGGACCCCAATACCAGCGGCCTTCGGGGAAAGGGATGTCGTTCCCGCCGTAAAAAATTACTTTTGACCCTCTACGGCGCGGAGCCGGACCGGACGCATAGGAGCATTTGCATGGCCATCGAACTCGTCGTGCCCAAGGTGGGCGAATCCATTACCGAAGTGCAGATAGTCGAGTGGCTGAAAAAGGAAGGCGACCGCGTGGAACGTGACGGGAACCTTGCCGTCATCGAAACCGACAAGGCCACGGTCGAATTGCCCGCTCCCGTCGCGGGCGTGCTCACCAAGATCCTGAAGGCGAAAGGCTCGGTCGCCAAGGTGGGCGAAGTCATCGGCTACCTGGAAGAAGGCGCGGGTCCGGCCGCTCCCGCCGGCGGCACCAAGACCGCCAAGCCCGAAAGCGAAGCCGCCAAGGCCGCGCCCGCGCAGGACGGCCCGGCCAAATCCTCCGGCATGAACTTCGGTCCCGAAACCGGCAAGATCGCCGTCATCAAGAAGGATGAGCCCGGCAAGCCCGGAGCCACCGTGATGCCGGCCGCCGCGCGCGTCTTGGCCGAAAGCGGCCTCTCCGCCGCGGACGCGCAAGCAACGGGCCCGGGCAACCGGCTACTGAAGGAAGACGCCCTGAAGGCCGCCGAAGCCAAGGCCAATCCGCCTCCAGGCCCCTCCTTGGCCCATGAGGCGAAAGCCGCCAATGCCAATATCGCAGGGTCCCGCTCGGAGGAGGCCGTGCCCATGAGCATGCTCCGCCGCAAGGTGGCGGAACGCCTGGTCCAAGCCCAGCAGACCGCGGCCCTGTTGACGACGTTCAACGAAATCGACATGTCCGAGATGATGGAACTGCGCAAGCGGCACCAGGACGCTTTCGTAAAGAAGTACGGGGTCAAGCTCGGATTCATGTCCTTCTTCGTCAAGGCGGCGGTGGAAGCGCTCAAGCTGATCCCGCAGATCAATGCCGAGATCCGCGGCAACGAGATCATCTACAAGCATTATTACGATATCGGCGTGGCCGTGGGCGGCGGCAAGGGCCTGGTCGTCCCCGTGCTCCGCAACGTGGAGGCCATGGGTTTCGCCCAAGTCGAGCTCGCGATAGCCGAATTGGCCAAGCGCGCCCAGGCGAACACCCTCAAGCTGGAAGAATTGCAAGGCGGCACCTTCACCATCAGCAACGGCGGCGTCTATGGCTCCCTGCTTTCCACGCCCATCGTGAATCCGCCCCAGAGCGGCGTCCTCGGAATGCATTCCATCCAGGACCGCCCCGTGGCGCGCGACGGCCAGGTGGTGATCCGGCCCATGATGTACGTGGCCCTGACCTACGATCACCGCATCGTCGACGGCCGCGAGGCCGTGACCTTCCTGAAACGCATCAAGGATACGCTTGAGGATCCTGCGCGGATCCTCCTCGAAATCTGATTCTTCCGCTTCAAATCCGCAGTCACTGCGACCGGGGGCCTTATGTCCGAGACAACGTTCGACCTCATCGTCATTGGAGCCGGCCCCGGCGGTTACGTCGCGGCCATCCGCGCATCCCAGCTGGGCATGAAGGTCGCGTGCGTCGAGAAGGAGGACGCCCTGGGCGGAACCTGCCTGCGCGTGGGCTGCATCCCGAGCAAGGCCTTGCTGGAAGCCAGCGAGCATTTCCATATGGCGAAGGACGGCCTGGGCCGCTTCGGGGTCAAGGTCGGATCGGTGGAACTGGATCTGCCCGCCATGCTCGCCCACAAGGATAACGTGGTCAAGGCCAACACCAAGGGCATCGACGGCCTGTTCAAGAAAGGCAAGATCGCCCGCTTCCTCGGCCATGGCAGGCTTGCGGGTAACGGCAAGGTGACGGTTGAATCCGCCGGCAAGGCCGCCGAGACCCTGACCGCCAAGAACATCCTCATCGCCACCGGCAGCAAGGTGGCCATGCTCCCGGACGTCAAACCGGACGGCAAGGTCATCGGCACCTCCACCGAAGCCATCGCCTACCCGGAAGTCCCCAAGCACCTGGTCGTGATCGGCGCGGGCGCCATCGGCCTGGAACTGGGATCGGTCTGGAGCCGCCTCGGCGCCAAGGTGACGGTACTGGAATACCTGCCCCGCATCCTGCCCGGCATGGACACGGAGATCGCCGCCGAGGCCCAGAAGATCCTGGCCAAGCAGGGCCTGGAGTTCAGGCTCGGCACCCGGGTGAAGTCCGCCAAGGTCGTGGGCGACGGCGCCGTGGTGGAATGCGAAGGCCAGGAGCCGATCCAGTGCGATCGCGTCCTGGTTTCGGTGGGCCGCGTCCCCAATACCGAGAACCTCGGATTGGAATCCGTCGGCATCAAGCCGGACGGCCGCGGGCGCATTTCCGTGGACGAGAAGTTCGCCACCTCCGTCCCCGGCATCTACGCCATCGGCGACGTGATCCCCGGAGTCATGCTGGCGCACAAGGCGGAAGAGGAAGGCATGGCCTGCGTGGAAGGCCTGGCCGGCAAATACGGCCACGTGAACTACAACGCCATCCCGAACGTGGTCTATACCCATCCGGAAATCGCTTCCGTGGGAAGGACCGAGGAAGAACTCAAGTCGGACGGCATAGCCTACAAGAAGGGCTCGTTCCCTTTCATGGCCAACGGACGCGCGCGCGCCCTGGCCCAGATCGATGGGCGGATCAAGATCCTGGCGGACGCGAAGACGGATCGGATCCTGGGCGTGCACATCCTCGGGCCCCGGGCCGGGGACCTGATCGCCGAGGCCGTGGTGGCCATGGAGTTCGGGGCGAGCGCGGAGGATATCGCGCGGTCTTCCCATGCGCATCCGACCCTTGCGGAGGTGATGAAGGAAGCGGCGCTGAACGTGGACGGGCGTTCCATCCATATCTGACCCGGACGGTCGCACCGCTCATTCGCGAAAACCGCTCCAATAACCGCGGCCTGCGGACATGCCGGCCTTAATGCCCAAAAGGCCGCTTGACATGGCCCGCAAACACCGTACAATTACGGTTTACCGGTTGTTGACCCAATCGGACCGGAGGTCGCCGCATGCCGTCCCTTTTCCGAAAGACCCTTTTCCTTACCCTGGGCGTTACCCTTGGCCTGAACCTATTATGCCGGCCCGCCTTCGCCTCCGCTCCCGGCGTCCTCCCCGATGAAATCCGACTGTTGGTCCGCCCCAAGGTATCCGCCGGATTGGAATCCGTGCCTGCCGCGGCCTCGGCGACCCCCGCCGCAATCGCCCCCGGCGGGAAACTCGCGCGTTACCTCCGCTTCAAGTCCGCCCCCCTCGACAGCCTTGGCCGCCGCTTCGCAGGCAAGGCGATACTCCGCATGTGCCCATGGGACGAAAGGGAAGGCACCCTGATCCTGCGCTTCCCCAAAGGCAGGCTCTCCGCCAAGGCGATGGCCGACGCCTATCGCGCCACGGGGAAATTCGATCTGGTGGAAGCGGACGGCATCGGCCATGGCCATGGCGCCTCCGGTTCCGCGATCGCCGCCGATCCCGACGATCCGTTCTTCAACCGCCAGTACGGGCTCAAGAATACGGGTTCGCGCAAGTTCGCCGACATCCAGGCCAAGGCGGGAGCGGACATCGAGGCCGTGGAGGCCTGGGCCATCAACCCCGGCAGCGAAACCATCACGGTGGCGGTGCTGGACTGCGGCCTCAACGTGAACCATCCGGATCTGGCCGCCCGCGTATGGGCCAACGATTCGGAGATAGCCGGCAACGGCAAGGACGACGACGGCAACGGGTTCATCGACGACGTGCACGGCTGGTCCTTCGCCAACGATGCGGCCAACGAGGGCACGCCCGGGACCGCCAACGTAGGCGACGATCTGGGCCACGGTACCAACGTGGCGGGCATCATCGGCGCCATGCGGGACAACGGAGTAGGTTTGGCCGGGGTGGCGCGCTGCCGCATCATGCCGGTGAAGGTTTTGAACCGGGACAATTGGGGCTATTACAGCTGGTGGGCGGCGGGCATCCGTTACGCGGTCGACAACGGCGCGCGCATCCTGAACATGTCCCTGGGCGGCGAGGACGGGAACGTGACCTCCCTGCGCACCGCGGTCGAATACGCCCTGCAGAAGAACGTCACCATAGTCGTTTCCATGGGGAACGAGCGCAGGGCCATCCCGCAATATCCGGCCGCATTCCCCGGGGTCGTGGCCGTGGGCGCCACCGGTCCGGACGATCAGTGGGTGAAATCATTCCCATGGGATACGACCAAGGGCAGCAATTTCGGTTCGCATATCTCGTTATGCGCTCCGGGCAACGCCATCTACGGGTTGGATCCCGCGAATACGTCCAATTACGAAAGCTACTGGAGCGGCACGTCCCAGGCCGCGCCCCACGTGACCGGCGTATGCGCCCTCCTGCTGGCGCAGGACCCCACCCGGAAGCCCGCGGAGATCAAGCGCCTGTTGGAAGCGGGAGCGGAGGATGGCGTAGGGGACCCGTCCCTGGACACCCCGGGGTTCGACACCCATTACGGGCATGGCCGCCTGAACGCGAAACTGAGCCTGCAAGCCGGCATCGCCGTGGCCATCCGCCCCTTGGCGGGATCGGCGAGGACGGGTTCGCCATCCTTCGGGAACGCCGGCCGCGGTCGTGATATTACGGGCCGTCTCGGTTTTCCCAATTCCCCATCCGCCGTCCTTATCTTTCACGGCGACTGAACATTCGCGGCGCGGGCGACGGCCGGCCCCCCTATATTCGAATCGGGTTCCTTAAAGGTGACGGGGCCCGTTCGGGAATCCGTTTACGGGGGGATATGAGACCATGGATTCGACCGTTCCTTTCCGGCGGCGCGCCGGTTCCGCTTCCGAATCGATCCGTTTCAGGACGGCACTTGCCGCCATCGCCTTCGCATCCGGTTTGTGCCGGCCGGCCATGGCGGCGAGCGGCGGCGTCGGGACGATAAGGGCCGCGGCCGCAGCGGATTATTCGCTCACCGTGGAACCGACCACCGTGGTGGCGGGCGGGGCCGTGACGGTCGCCTGGACGGCGCCCGCGGGCAGCCCCGCCAAGGACTGGATCGCGGCGTATCAGGATGGGGATTCCGGAAAAGCCTACAAGACCTTCATCTATACGAATGGGGCCACCGCCGGAACCTGGCGGACCACCGGTTGGGGCGCCGCGGGCCATAGCTTCCGGTTCCGCTATCTCTATGATGACGGCTACCTCCAGAAGGCGGTCAGCAAGTCCGTGACCGCCACGGCCATCGCCCCTGCCTGTCCGGAAGCGGGCCGCACGACCTCGGCCATCAAGCACCTGATCGTCATCGTGCAGGAGAACAAATCCTTCGATGCCTATTTCGGGAACTATTGCACGGCCCCGGTCGGCTCCAACCCCTTCTGCACGACCGGACCGGCCTGCTGCGAGAAGGCCCCGGCCACCCTCCAGGGAACGGCGCGGACCCTTCTGACGGACCAGGAGAACGCGGCCTTCGATCCCAACCACAGCATGGCCTGCGAGGTTTCCGAGATCAACGGGGGATTGATGGACCGGTTCGTTTCCGGGGCGTCCTGCGGCGGCAATCCCCGCAACTTCGCCGTCTCGGACCGTCCCACGGTCGGAGGCTATTGGGATTACGCCGCGCGCTACGCCATGGGGGATCGGTACTTCCAGTCCGCCGCCGGGGCCAGCAGCATGAACGACATGTACCTTGCCCGGGGCGCCTACGTTTTCACGGACAATTCCGCGGTCCCGGACGGACCGGGCAAGGAATGCGCCGACCCCGCGTCCATCCGGGATTTCACGGAACCGACCATCGGCGATCTCCTCGACGGCTGCAAGGTGGATTGGGCCTGGTACGGCGAGGGCCTGAACGTCAAGCTTACCGATCACGATACCTCCCACTGTTATCCCCAGTACTATGATCCCAGCGACAATCCCTTCCTGTATTACCCGGCCTTCCGGGCCAGGCAAGGGGCCAACCGGGACTTCTCGCGATTCGCGTCGGACGTGGCCGCCGGGGAACTGCCCCCGGTGGCCTACATCAAGCCCCTGGGGATCAGGACCGAGCACGGAGGCACCCTCATCAGCGCGGGTGTCGCCTTCGTCAAAGGCGTGGTCGATGCGGTCCAGGCGTCCTCCCGCTACAAGGACAATACCCTCATCCTGTTGACCTATGACGAATCCGGCGGCTATTACGACCATGTAGCGCCTCCCCCGGTAAGCGCGGTGGATGGGATCCCCTATGGACCGCGCCATCCCTTCCTGGCCATCGGCCCGTTCGCGGCGGCCAATACCGTATCGCATGTCCGCCTGGAACATGCGTCCATCATCCGGTTCATCGAATGGAACTGGCTGGGAGGGGCCACCGGCCAGCTGCGGACCCGCGATGCCGTGGTGAACAATATCGGCAGCCTTTTGGATTCGGCGAAGACGGGGACCAAGGTTCCCTGGGACGAAAAGCCGACGGCAGCGGTCGGGAAGATCGGGCCGGCGCCCCGTTGGCCGGCTCGAAAGGCCGCAGCAGGAAGGGATCCGGCCTGGTGGCTGGGGCGCAAAATGGCTGTTCCGATCCGTTGAAAGCCGAATAGGAAAAGAGGAAAGCCTTCGCCCTCCCCTCAACTACACCCGGATTTTGATCCCTCGTGGTCTTACTGGAAAATTATCTCGCAATCCGAGCAGGAATCAGAGATGAGACTGATTGCAGGGTTACCCGTGACCCTTGGTGTCGTATTAACCGTAATCAGCTGACCTGTCGATTTGGCCGAGAGCAATCCGGCCAAAAAGGAATTGAAGATTTTGTTCTGGGATAAATAAATCCGGAAATAACGATTCGCGACATCCTTAACCGTGAATTGGATGTAGGGATCCGTATTCGCAATGACTTCAACCTTATCTACGGCATGATTCGACCAGATATCCGTTCCCTCGGTGGAGGCATGGGAAACGAGGATTCCTGCCGCAATCAATAGGGTAAAATTTCTTACAAACGTTTTCATTCAACTACTCCGGGTTACATAAAGAATGGCGATAAAAAGAATTCGAGCCTAAAAAACACAAATCCATTGGAAATTCGAATCCGATTTCTTTTCGAATGGGAAGGATGAAGTTGGTTTTTCCCAGCGTCAGTTTAAAAGCAGCGAGATGATCGAAGGAGGCAGCTTCTCCCTCGGGGGTCGATCCAAGGCTTTGGCAATCTCCAGACCATGAGCTGTTGCCCCTTTAAGGTCCGTCCCATCGTCATAATAATGGCCGAAATCCATATGCGGCACTCCCGGGTCGGAAGCGTTGACCTTGGCCAAGGGTATCGCCAAGAATGGATCCGACTTTTCAGAGAAAAGGCCTAACCCTTTTTGGCTCGCCTCATCCACCACGAAATCGCTGTATTTGCCCCAGGAATCATCCAGCTCGATCGCCTTCCGGCGAACGAAGGGCGCAAGCTCGTTGCCCACGATTTCCCAGCATGCGGGAATATCCACGGTAACCAGGTTGGATTGCCCCGTGACTATCCATAGCACGATGTCAGCCGCCTTGGAAACAACATACGCAGTACGGAAAACACCATAGGAAAGGTTATCCGGAGTGCCGTCACACATGTCATAAGCCGCAGCGATCGCTTTTTCACCAAGCTCTGGGGCGAGGTGAGGCGTGGTGCCGAAATAGGCGGTCAATGGGATTTTACGACCTGAATAATGATTTGTCGGAAACTTTCCGAGATCCTTTAGGTTCGTCACGAACTCCGACCGGCCTGACGTCGCTTGACCAGAGGCCATCACGGATTGCGCGGGAGACCAGTTGGGGTTCGAATAATTCGAAGGGTAGGCGAGGTATTGGTCGGTTGCGGTGAAATTCTGGAGCATGTTTACGGCATCGCCGAAGGGATTAATCGTAATGTCGATTCCTGGCGCGTGCAAATGGTAAGGGCCCAGATAAGTATCACCTTTGACATTACCCGAAATATTCAAATTGCCTTTTAATCCATAGACGAGATTCCGGATGTCGCTTATCAAAGGGACGCCAGACGCATCGGTCGCAATGGCCGTACCCAGATGCGGAGTATCGAGCGTAATTATTGAATTAATATGATTCGCAGGATTATCCAATCCTGGCGAATCCTTCTTGAAAATCATGGAACGGGTAACAAGGCCTCCTTGGCTATGCGCTACGATGTCGATTTTACGATCAGGATTAGTGCGCCAATCCGAATAATATTCGTCCAAAACTTTGGTGACCTTTTCGTACAATTGGCCGGTTTGGCCGATTTCCATTTTATTCAGGATTGGATTTGAAACGGACCCATCGGTCAAATCGATACGCGCGAATGGATCGAGGACATCCTGGCTCGGGTATAGGGAGTTATAGAACTCCATCCCATTGTGATTGATTCCATAATTCGGATCCAGGATCGATTGATTCGACATATCCACGGCGAAATATTGCGCAACGGCCCTGGCTCCGGAGCCTGGTTTGTAGGTATAGACCAAACCCTCCCTCCATGCATTCGGCCATGTGGAATAAAGAAGATTATTCCACTTTATTTGCATCATGGCCTTTCCATCAAAAAATCCATTTTTCGAAATAACTGCGTCAAATTGACCATTCCAACCTTGAACCTGGTCGTCATGGGTCGAACCGTCCGCGCATGTAATCCTATACTTGGATCCAGTAACAACCTGCATGAATTTATCGGTTGAGCCAAACGTTGGCGGTAAAGCCCAATCCGGTGTACCGGATTCCTTTGCCAAAGGCCCCGTGGTGGTGCCGGATGAGGGAAAGAGGAAGTATTTCCCCGTCGTCGGCAGGACCGTATAGGGCATCCACGGGCCGGATGGAGCCGTCGGTCCGCTCGGGGGAGTATAGATCGGTTTTGTGGTAAAGGCAGGCTGCTCTGGGACATAGGCCCTGATTGGTCCCAAGAAAACAGCCGAAGGATTGACGCAGTAATTGCCTCCGGCTTGGGCGCCCCATGAAACCATGTTTGCATTTATGCCATGGACGAAAAGAACGGGCCTTGGCAAATTCCGTGACCATTGGGTCGGCCATTCACCAAAGCTGTTGGCAAGTAATATTAATGAGATAAGGCCGGCTTTACGCATGTGTTCCTTCGCCTGCCGGGCAAATCCCGGGAATGAATTTTTTGCAAAGGTAAGCGTAGGTCAACCGGTTGTCTACACCATTTTCGGTGGTGCCATGGACTAATGAATCCGGAATTCAGGCAGAGGAAGTTTAAGGGCGGAACATGAAGCAGGACACTTTATGGTCGCCTCAGGCAAGACTCCAACCCGTATTCCAGCGTCGCCTTTTTCTTGACAACCCAGCCGCGTTCATTTCCGGCATAAACTTCAAAGGAACTATCTGTTAAATTGCGGATTTTGAAAGCGACAGGGCTCCCACCTTGGACGCTTTCCAGCTCAAAGGGGCATAAGGCGTTCAAATCGATCGCCGAAGACGCTGAGAGCGATTCCCCCATTTGACGCAAATGGAAAACCGGCTGTCCATCCGAATACTCGATTGAATATTTTTTCTGACTGATTCTTCTCAACTGCCTTGTCGTAATATCACTGTCATTAAATCCTAATTCGATGATTTCGAACACTTTGTTTTGGAAAAAACCGAAATAGACATAATTGATGAGGCCGAAAAGCTCCCGATTCTCGTAGAAGTAATATCCGTCCCTGGGCAGGGGCTCATTTTGGATGCCAGCATCCTCACCGAACTCCTTTCCACCCATACAGGCAGCAATAAATAGGCAGAATATGAAAAGGAGATTGGATCTTGTCATTCTTTTTTAAAAAAGATAGGAAGGAATGCAAGTCATAACAAGAATCAAAATATTTGGTGGGGCTCAGCACTTCAGCGCTTGCGAGTCATCTTCCCGACTAACATCCAATCTCCCTTTTTTTCCTTCTTTAAATTCAAATGACGATTGGAGGCCCTATTATAATGGATCCTTTAGAGGCCCTACATAATGGGTTCTCCAGGTTAAGCCAACCGATACAGGGATTAGGGAAGCGTTATAATGGCCTGTGGGGGTTAAAACGAAGTTATTGTGGATCCCGAATAATCCCGCCAAACTCTAAATGTTTTTCCAGTAGATGCCGCTGTTAAAATAACACCAAGCCGGCCTTTCCTACAGGAATCGTTATTTTTACTTCAGCATCGGTAACCACATGCTGATTCTCCGGGCGGAATATTTCCGATGGGTTCAAGCAACCGAGGGTTATTGTGGAGTGAGCACGTTGCCTGCCCCGCCGCTTCGGTCATTGCCAGGGTCAAATGCCCGCCGCCGTACCCCTCGGTTATCTCGAATTTCCTGCCTAAGTAGGAGTTTTCAAGTAGACATCCACCGGAGAATGCCCGTACCTGGCCTTCAATTCTGCGGTTGTTTAAAACTGACTGCCTTGATAACAGGCTTCGTATTACAACCGTCGATCAGTAGAGACACGGTTTGGCCTGTTGTGTAGGCAGAAAGCAAAAACGCATAGATTCTATCGAAGTATTTTGAATCGGCAGTAGTAGTTAATTGGTAACCCTGGGTATCACCGCAATTTTCAGGGTTGTAGAAAGGCGTAGACCTTACATTGACATAGTTCTGGTTCCCCGACCCTGCATAGTCCCAAACATAAATATCGCTTATGGTCACGGGTCCCGACCAATGTGGTGTTGCGTGAGCGATTTCCGACCCGAAAAGAACGAGGACAAAACCGAGCAGGTTATATTTCATTCCGCTTCCTTTCCTAAAAATATTTGAACCTGGCCAGAACCTAATTTCAGGTTGCAAAGGCATCAAGACCTGCTTACGGAGGAAATTTTACTTGTGGATTATCCACGCGGCTTGCGATGCCTATTGCACCCTGAGTATCAATTTGGCCCAAGTTGGACCGCACCGATGTTGTTCTGGGTGTCGACAACAAAAATGTAGACGCCTTCGCCGGTCGTTTTCGATGTCATCAGAGTAGCGAACACGGTATTTGCCTTGGAGACTTGAAGCGGATCAGAGGCATTGAAGGGATAGAAATAATCGACCTTGTTTTCTTCCAAACGGAACTGGACCCTTGCCGGGCTATTTCTCAGATCATAGACCGCATATCTGACATGATAAGGCGATGCTGTGGCTCCGGGAGGAACCCAGACCTGGGCGGTTTGCGAATGAATCTTCATCACCGACAAAAGAAGTAAGGGAATAAGGGAAATCGGGATTTTCATTTTGGACTCCTTTGGGTTTCTTTGCATGGCCTATAGCAAATTTCTGAAAAGAATGAATTCACGGGAAATTGGCGCTAACACCAATTATTCTGGTGTCTTTTCCCCTAATCATTGAAGCGGCCCCAAAAATGGACTTTCCTTGACCATCACGGAATGGGAACCGGCCTAGATGTTGGCGGCAAAAGGAATGAGGAAGGCTCAAGGCGTGAAGACCACCACCATAGCCCTGTATCCTGGATTGAAACCGCACGTCGATCCGGGATTGACCGAAGCATTGTCATACTTGACCTTGAGATTCATTCCGGAGGCGGCCGCCAACTCTATCTCGGACAGCCAATCGCTCTTAGCGGGGCTATTCGAAGGGAAGAAGTACATATTCGGGTCAGTCCCGATCGTAAAAAAGGTGACCGGAGAGGCCGACCCTGCGCACTCGTCCGTACCGACCGTGGTGACCTTGCCCGGGCTCGTCCAGACTGGAGCGGCATTCCCCTCAACTCCTAAAATCGCGCAAATGGCCAAGGTGATGGAAACGAAGATTCTGAGATGCATGATAGATCCAATAATTAGAGATTAAGCGACTACATGCGGAGTCCATTGGAGAAGTTCGCGCAGTCGAATCCCAATCTAACATCGGGCCGAACGACCGTCTGCACCATTTCCAGTGGTGATTGGGCCGGATATGAACGGAAAAGGGGAAGGCCCGCGCCCTCCCCTACCCCTCGACATGTTAAGCGGTCACCCGCCAATCGCGCTTCCGCCTACCCGCACATGTTCGCGAGCGCCATCGCCTGGGAAACGGCTTTCACCTGAGCCGCGCTCGGGGCGCCCAACCCTCCGCCGAAGGCGGCCGTAACCTGCGCTTCCACCGAAGCCGAGAATTCGACATGCGCCTTGGCGGCCGCATCCGCATCCGCGGCGGCCTGCAGCTTGGACATGAGCTGGGCGCGGGCGCCGTCCTTGCCGTGTATCTTCGCGTCCAGGTTCTCTATGACGGTTGCGTGCAGGACCAGGGCGGTCTTGAGGGACGCGATGACCGAAGCATGGTAGCTCTCATAGGCGCCGGTGATGGCTTCCGCGCTCACGGCGGCCTGGATGGAGGCCTGCAGGGCGACTCCCGCCTCTGCCAGGGTCTTCAGGGTGGCTTCGTTGGCGCCTGAGGCTTTTACTTGGGCTTCGGCTCCTGCGCGCAAGGCTCGGGCGGCCTGGACATGGGCGCTACGGACCAGGGAAAGCTTGGCTTCCGCGGTCAGGCCCACCGTGAACCGGGCCAGGGCCTGGGCATAGACCTGCTGGGAACGGGCATAAGCCTGGGCATCGAGCCCGGCCTGCACGTACGCATCGACCATGGTCTTGTGGTAGGCGTCATAGGAGGCCTGGACGGAAGCGGCCGCGCCGGCGGATGCCTTGAGGTCCGCTTCCAGTTTCGTCTGAGCGCTCGCGCGGGCCGATGCGATCAGGCTGATGCCGTTCGACGTGATCCCGAATCCGCTGTCCATCAGGAACCGGTTCTGGGCCTTGGCCGCGATTTCCAGGCCGGCCATAAGGTGGACGATGGCGCTGTCGTCGCCGTTCACGCTGGCGGCCACGCCGCTGTCCACATGAGCCTTGATCTCATCCCGGGTCACCATGGAGGTATTGCCGTCCTTGATGATCTGCTGGTAGATTCGGGCCTCTACGGTGGACTCCGTCCCCACCTGCACGGGCTTGGCGGTGGCCGAATCTATCAGGACCATGAGCCTGGAATCGTTCTTGGTCACCACCAGCACCGCGGAATCTGGAAGCTTGGCATCCGTGTTCAAGGTGAATCCGCCCTGCGCATCGGTGGTGCCGCTCACGTTGGGGAGGATTTCCAGGCTTCCGTCCGCTTTGACGGTCGCGACCTGCACGGTGGCGCCGGAAACGTTCCCGTCGACCTTGCCGCTCAGGGAGAATCCCGGCAGGACGACCGTACCGCCTCCGTTACCCTGGATGCCTATGAGGAGGGCGGTGCGCGTCAGGGCGTCGACCTTGGCGGAGTCGGCCGTGCCGATGGAACCGGCGATCTTGGCCTTGATTTCGGCTTCGGCCGAGACGTAGAACTTCCGGTAGGCTTCGGCGATCTGGTCGGCCGTGACCGCCGTTTCAAGCGAGGTTTTCAACGCCATGCGGGCCGCGGACGAATCGGACAGGAGGACCTTGCCGCCCAAGGCGGTTTCCATATAAGCCTTGAGCCCCAAGGAGACGGAGGCCCGGAAGGCGGAGAAGGCGGAATCGATTTCCGCTCCGGTCTTGGCGTTATTCAGGGAGGCCTTCAGCGCCGCTCCGGCGGTCACGGCGATATCGCTGGTACCGCTCTGGCCTCCGGAGGCCTTTACGTCCTCCTTGACGGCCGCTTCCAAGGTCGCGGCATTCTCCAGGGCCAGGCGGTGCATCCAAGCCAGCTTGGCGGACGCATCCACGGTCGCGTTTGCGCCGGTGCCGACGGAAACCCGGTAGGAGGCTTCGCAAGCCTTGGCGAGTTCGCCCAAGGCGATGCCGGACTCGGTCCAGGCCTTGAATCCCGCGGTATGCCAATCGGATTCGATCTTGGCCTTGGCTTCCGCGGAAATGTCCGTCGAACCGGCAGATGCCGCGGCCGCCGCGGCTTCCAGGTCCGCTTCCAGTTTCGCCTCGGCATCCATGCGGGCCTCATTGGCCTGGTCGATCTGGGCCAGGGTCGACTTCCCGACCGAGGAGACCAGGACCGAGGTGCGGGCCTTGGCTTCGGTCTTGATTTGGGCCGAGAGATAGGATTCCACGTCGGCCTTGCCGTTCGCCTTTACGGACAGGTCCGCATCGATATGCGAGGCGACGTCGGCGAAGGAGATTTCGGTACCTTGCGACTCCGCGCGGATCCTGGCCAGCACGTCCGCCTCCACCGTGGATTCGATATTGACGGGACGGCAAAAGGTCTTGCTCCCCTTCTTCACCTTGCCGCTCACCACGGCCTTCCATTCCTTGCCTTCCTTGCCGGCCTTCACCACCAGCTCGCGGACGCCGTCCACGGTGGCCTTGATGGAAAAGCGGCCTTGCACGTCGGTCTTCACTCCGGCGGAGGACACGGTTTCAAAGGAACCGTCGGACTGGAGACGCAGGACCGTTACGGTCGCGCCTTCGACCCCGCCGCCCAGGGAAGTACCCTTGCCGAGACCGCCCACCTGGGTATCTCCCTGCACGCGGCCTTCGATGGTGGCGGTCATCTCGCCGGAAGAATCGCCGGTCGTGGGGGATTCATCACGGAAGCAGCCTGAGAAGATAAGGGCGCCGGCGGCCATCGCGGCGAGAAGTTTCCTGGTGTTGTTGACTTGGGTCGAGGTTTTCATGGGAGGACTCCTTGTGAGGGTTTCTTCGGTTCAGGCCGCCACCGCAGCGGACCATCCCCTTCGTCGTTCACATACCCATGATACCCGAATTACGGGGCCTCCGGAATGTCATGATTTCCTGGATATTACAGACATCCTCGTATTATCTGGTTTTTTATCCTTTTTTATCCATTTATTGGCTGCTCGAAGGATACGGAAGCCATGATTTCTTATTACGGTTTTAGTTCCAAAAATCCCGGTAAGGGCTGAATTTCCATAGTACGTGAATCGGGTTCCGGACGGCCCTCGGGATGTCCGCCCGGGCTATCGGAAGCTCATGGAAGCATGGTTGGGGGATCCGTAGACGGTTCAGGATGCGGAGCTGGCGGGGAATGGATCCGGGCGGAAAGAGCGGCCCTCCCATGGCGTTGCGGGATGGGAGCGCCGCTCTATCCGGCGGGGACGCCGGACCCTCGGGGCCGGGAACCTTCAGGGGCGCCGGGTAGCGGCCCCGTTACGGTCGAAAAAGAGGCTGATGGAGGTTCCGGCCGAGCTCGCCACCGAGCCTTCCATGCCGTTCGCGATCGCCTGGCCTTCGAAGGTCAGGGTCGCGCCCTGTCGGTAGGACAGCATCGCCTTGACGGCTCCGGCTCCGATCCACTTGCCGTCCGCCACCGGGGCCTCGGATTGGAAATCGAAAGTGAAGCGATCGAAGGATTCGTTATGGTGGATCTCCGTGACCGCGAGGCCCGACAGGGTATTCCCCTTGAAGGCCCCCGGCGCCGGCGCCAGGCGCACCCGGAAGGCGCGCGCATGGGACGCCAAGCCGTCCCCCGCCGGCAAGGTCAGGGTTTCCGTCCATACCGCGTCCATGCCCGCATGGAAGGACGAGTCCGCCCCGGCGCCGCGCGTCGCGACCTCGAGCACGGATCCGTCCCGGTTGATGGTCCTCCGTTCGAAACGTACGGCATAGTTTTTCGCCGAATCCCTGGAGAACACCACCAGGCGGGCCCTCTGGGTCATGGAGGCGATGGCGCCGCCCGAAGGATAACGATGCTCTTCCACCAGGTCGACCAGGTTGGTGTCCTTGGTGAAGTCCAGCACCAGGGAATCCCCGTCCGCGTCCAGCAGGCGGAATACGTCCAGGGTATCCGCGGCCAGGGTAACCGCCACGAGACTGGAGAGGACTTGGTTGTCCCCGCGGGCGTTGAAGTCGAGATCCTTGCCGGCGGCGACGCGCCGTACGCTGCGTCGGACCTTTCCTTCCGCCGTCTTCTCGGCCGCGTCCAGATCGGCGAGGTTGCGGGAGCCCGGGCGGGGGGCCAGGAAACCGTCCCCGTCCGCGTCCCGGAAGCGATAGGCCTTCCAGATGCCCGTATCCCCATAGGTGATCCTTCCGGCCACCTGCAGCACGCCCCCGGTCGAACCCGGGCTCGCGGAGTCCGCGGGCACGAAGAGGGTGCTGTCCACCGTCACCACCGCGTCCTTGACCCGGGTATGCACCGCCTCGACCACGCCCTTGGCCGTGTCCACCACCTTGGTGACCAGGGTATCCAAGGGCTTCAGGGGATCCGGCAAGGGCGGGATGCCTTCTTCCGCGGAGGGAACCGGACCCGATGCGTAGCCCGGCCGGCCGGCCGCCGAACCGCCGAGGGACGAGGGCTTGGGTTGGGCGCCTCCCGATCCGGAAGTATCCGGCATGCCGTCGGGAACGGATGTCGTATCGTACATGCCCGGACCGGACCTGGGCATGGACTTGTATCCGTTCCAGTCCGCGGAATCGTCGCGCGCCTGGGCGGATTTCTTTCCGAGCGGCTCCACGTCGTTGGGGATATCGTCCCCGCCGGCCACGCGCGTCTGGTCCTTGGCTCCCAGGCACCCGTACAGGAAAGCAGCGGCGATAAGGATGAGCAGCGCGTTGAGCGCATGCGGAGCGGAAAGGGGTTTGCGGTCCGGCTTTTTCATTCGTTACCCCTTAATCCTCGACTTGGGCACGTAGGCCACGCTCAATTGCATGATCCGCTGCGGGTTGCGGTCGGACTCCACCTTGCGGAAGACCTCCTCGCGGAATTTCTCGACCATCTCGTTGATCTCGCGGCTCAGGGCTTCGCTGATGTTCAATACCATGGTGGAGACATGGCGCTTCTCCTTGGGAAGCCGGTGCAGGGCCTCCCGAGCCTGGGTCAGCCACTCCCCGTTGAGCTGGCGCCCCATTCCCGGCATCAGGTTGCCCGGCTCCACCACCGAGGACGTGGTCTGGTAGCGGCCGTCCGGCCCTTGCTCCACCAGATTCCATTCGCAGAGATCGCGCACCAGCTTCTTGACCATGGCGACGGGCACCGGCGGATCCAGGAAGGCCGCGAGCGCATCGTAGTCCCCGCGGAAGTCCAGCACCTCGATGGCGCCGCGCACGAGCAGGTAGCGGTAATCCTGGTAGTACTTGCTCAGGGCCGGATTCAGCCGCGTGAACCGGCTGCGGTTGCGCCGCACCGTGATCTGCTTGTAGAAGCGGGTCTTCTTCTCCTGGGTGCGGGCCTGGCCGAAGGCGGCGAGCAGTTTCAGGAATTCGGTTTCATGGGGCTTCAGCTGGAAGACCTTGCCCATCTTCTCCGCCGCATTGTCGCTGAGCGGCTTGAAGCCCTTGATCACGTCGTTGAGGTAACCGGGATTCGCGAACCCGGCCTCCTTGGCGAACTTCCGGTAGGAATACTTCGGCACGTCCAGCATCCTCTGATGGTATCTTTCCTTGAGGAAAAGACGGAAGTCATCGTATTGGTAAATATCCATTACACGCGCTCGCTTCCCATTCCTTCCAAATATACTCCCGGGCCCTTCTTCCCGACATCATGTCGATGGGATGCGTATTACGGACAGAACCCATTTTTCCCGTCATTCAGCCATTTTAAGCGTTTTAAGGCCCTCCTCTAAAGGTGATTTGGGGAAATATTTATTACGGAATCCCGGCCGGCTCGGCCGGTCCGGAAGCCGCCGCGCCCGGGCTGGAGGAGCCGTAAGGCTCCTCCCATGGCGTTTACGGGACCGTGATTTCGGAAGCGAACTCGGCGGCGCGGTGCTTGCCGTCGCAGAAGGGCTTGTTCGCGCTCTGGCCGCAACGGCAGAGGAAGACGGCCTTGCCCGCTTCGGTCGTGAACGCCTTGCCGGCGGAATCGCACAACTCGAATTCGCCTTCGAGTTTCAACGGACCGTTTTTGATTGGGGTGAGTTTCGAGCTCATGGGAACTTCCTTTGGTTCAGGGACGGAGCGCCCCTGGCCCATAAAGGTACTCAAATAATCGTTATAACGACTATAGTTATCACGTATTCAGGCGCCACCTTCCCGGCTGCCCGGATGCATGAGCGTCTAAATCGCCAAATGGACGCGGAACCGGGATAATGATAAGTTCTATCGAGACATGCCTCCCTCCCCCTACCGCCTGGTCATCACGGATATCGACGGCACCCTGCTCGACGATGAGGGCGGCCTCCCGGACCTGAACCGCCGGGCCCTGGAGCATTGCCGCAGCATGGATGTGCGGACCTGCCTGGCCACGGGCAGGCGCTGGACCACCTGCCGCCGCCTGTTGGATCGCCTTGACCTGCACGGCTTGATCGACTTCTGCATCCTGAACAACGGGATGATGGTCCGCGAGGTGGCGCGGGACCGGATCCTGTACCAGCACGATTTCCCCGTTCCCCTCCTGTTGCAGGCGGCCGATCGCCTGAACGCCATCGGCCTGGAGCCCATCGTGCTGGGCCACAATCCGGATGGGGCGACCGCGGACGTGTTCCATCGCCATGACGCGCTCCTGAACGGGGACTTCATCTCCAAGAACTCGGCCCATGCCCGCCATGTCATGGATTGGCGCGAACTGGACGGGGCGCATATCGTGGAACTGGTCCTCATCGGCCGCCGCGAGGATCTGCTGATCGCCGCGGAGGCGGTGGCCGCCTTGGACGTGGAGACCGTCATCCTGCGCAACACCTACTACGCGGAATTCATGCTGGAGATCACCCCCAAGGGCGTCTCCAAGCTTTCCGGCGCCACCCGTTTGCTCGGCCACCTGGGTCTGGAAGCCCGGCAGGCCATCGCCGTGGGCGATTCCGACAACGACTTCCGCCTGCTCGAAGGCCTCCCCATGTCCATCGCCGTGGCCAATGCCGAAGCCAGGATCCGGGCGGTGGCCAAGGAGCTGACGGGAAGCAATGCCGAAGGCGGGTTCGGGCAATCGGTATTCAGGCATATCCCGATGGACGGACGCTACCGCCCCGGCCCTACGTAACCTCAAAGATACCTGCAAGGAGCCGTTCCATGCTCATCGAGACCCTGACCGGAGAAGAGGCGCGCGCCCTGGGCACCCTCATCGAGAAAAGCCTGGCCACGCCGGACTATTACCCCATGACCCTCAACTCCCTGCGGAACGCCTGCAACCAGAAGAGCAGCCGGGATCCCGTGACCGAATACGACGAGGACACCCTGTCGTTGGCCTTGTCCGGCCTGAAGCGGAAATGCCTGGTCACCTTCATCCCCTACGGCTCCCAGGGGAACAATTACAAGTACCGGCACTTCCTGGAGGACGTTCGCTTCAACCTGGGCAAGGCGGAACTCGCCGCGTTCGCCGTGCTCCTCCTGCGCGGCAGCCAGACCCTGAACGAGGTGAAGCTCCGCGCCTCCAGCCTCCATCCCATCGAGTCCCTGGAGGAAGCCGAGGCCGTATTGACGCGCCTTGCCCAGCGCGACGAACCCCTGGCGGAACTCCTTCCCAAGCGCCCGGGTTGGAAAGAACCGCGTTGGCGGGACACGGTGCGGACCCATGGCGAGGACGCGGCCTCCGGCGGCATGGGCGGGACCGGCGGCGCGGGAGCCATGGAGGCGGAGGGTTCCCAGGAAGGCGCGGGCGCCCTCAAGCCTCAAGCCGGCGCGGCGCGATCCAAATGGGACGAGTTCGAGGAACTCAAGCGCGAGGTGGAGGAATTGAAGGCCGGCTACGCGGCCCTGAAGGAGACGGTGGAGCGGATCAAGAGCGAGCTGGGCGCTTAGGCCCGGTTCAGGCCGGGCCCATCGTCCCGGGACCGGCCGTGGACGGGGTCCGCGCGCCAGGGATCAGAATCCCAGGCCCAGGAAGTATACCAGGATATCCAGGTCCGATGGCTTCACGGGGAGGCCGCAACCCGCAGGCGCGCCGTTCAGCGGGGCCCCGGCGCATTCATCGCGGACGCGGCTCCTCACGCCGAGGAGGGATTTGGCCTTGGGCCAGAAATTCGCGTTGGTGAGATCGGGGAAGATGCCGCCCATGGTGGGATCGGGGAACACCACTTTTCCCGTCAGGGTGGCGAGGTCGTCCGCGTAATAATCCACGTCCGCGGCCTCCAGGGTCTTATTGTCCGCCGCATCCGTGAAATAGATGGGACCCTTCTCGCGGGGTTCCGGATGGAGGGAATCGGCGGGCAGGTCGTCGTTCCATTCCTCGTAGGGATGGAAGCGGAAATAGGGCAGCAGGCCCTGCAGGCCGTTCAGCTTGAAGAACTTCGGCACGTTGATGCGCAAGGTCGCGCTGTCGCGGGAGTAGGCGAGGAGCACTTCTCCCGTCAGGTATTTCCTGGCGCGTTCCAACCGGGTTATGGCGTCGCGCAAGTCCGCCGGATCCACGTCCGAGGTTTCGTCCACGCCCACGCGATAGGGATCGTTCTTCTGATCGATCTTCTTTTCGGCTTGCAGGATGCCGTATTCCAGGCCCGCCTGGACATGCCCGATGGCCTCGTTGAGCAGGGCGGGTATGGATGCCGTGCGCGCTTCCCAACCCGCGCGGACATGGGTGAAGGTGGAGCCCCGGCTCAGGAGGCCGGTATAATGATCCAAGGCCTCCTTCTGCCGGGCCGTCAGGGAATCCAGGTCGGCGGCGCCGATCCCGCGGAGGATGGGGAGATAGGGATAGCCGTCGTCCAGCTCGGTGTTCCACTGGTACCCGGCCACGAGGATGACCAGGGACTTGGCGATCTTGAGGGTGGCCAGCAGCGGCGCGGCCTCGCCGCGATCGACGCTCCAATCCTGATCCAGGTTGCCTACGCGGAAGCGGAACCCCGGATGGGCCACCACCCGCTCCAGGCCTTGGATGGAGGAGTCCAGCTTGGGCAGGAGAACGCTCTCGCCCACCTGCTGCGCCAGGGTCAACAGGGACTTGTCCGCGCCGGCCAGGCCGCGGCGGACGTCCAGGAGCGCGGGAGCGGCCCCTTCCGCGGTGAACTTGGCGAACACGCCGGAGGATCCCAAATCGGATCCTTCCGTTTCCTTCACCAGGGAATCCAGGGTGGCGTCCCCGAAAATGGAATACGCGGTGACGATGGCCTTGCCGAATATGGCGCCGCAATGGTTGGGGGCCGCCTTGAGGGCGCCGCTGTAATAGGCGTCCAGGGAATCCAAGTCCCGGCCCTTCAGCTTGCTCCACGCTTCCGCCGAATCGCTGGAGAGGAAGACGGCTTCCCCGTCCAGGTGGCCCTTGGCCTGTTGCACCAGGGAATCGGCCTTGGCCATCTGGTCGGGGGTGATGTCGCCGCAGAGGTTCTGATCCGCGTTCGGGAAGTCGTCCCAGCCCCCGCCCCCGTGGGCGGATTCCTTGCCCTGGAACAGGCATGCGCCCAGCATCAAGGATCCGGCCAGGACCGCGCAGGCGCGCAAGATGGGAAATCCGTGAGAATCGGTTTTCATGATCATTGAGACGATTATATCCCTTCCATTGTAGCGAAGGAGACGAATCGGCGGGGGAAAAGCGCTACCATTTCACGGCCTTATCTTTCGCCTTGTCGTTCGCCTTGTCGTTCGCCATGTCGTTTTTTGGGAACACCTGGATGTTGAACTGCACCACCCGTTCCGGCCCGCGGCTTTCCTTTTTGACCAATTCCAGCATTTCGGCCCGGAACGCCTCCACGCGCTTCATCAGGTCGCGGTAGCCCTTTTCCGTAACCGTGATCAGGGCGGAAGAGATATGCCGGTCCGCCTTGGGAAAGGCGTCGAGGGTCTCGGACGCCTGCTGGATCCATTCGCGATGCATCCGCTTGAGGGCTTCCTCCATATTGGGGCCGGGTTCAAGGAAGGCGCTGGTTACGGCATAGCGGCCGTCCCTCTCCTGCCTGACCAGGCCCCATTCGCACAGGTCGCGTACGCAACGCTTGACGAGCGGGACCGGCATGGGCGGCTTCAGGAAACGGGACAGGCGTTCGTACTCCCCGCGGAAGTCCAGGACCCGGAGGGCGGCGCGCACCAGTGCGTAGCTCGAGTCCTGGTAATACCGGATGGCGGCCGGATGGGTGCGGGCGAACGCGCTCCGGCCCCGGCGGAACTGCATCTTGCGCAACAGCTCGTCCTTCTCATCCTGATCGCGGCTCTGGTTATGGGCGACCAGCAGCCTGAAATATTCCGCCTCGTTGACCTTCAGCCCGAAGGCGCGGCAGAACTTGTCCGCGGCGTCCTCCGTCAGGTCCCGGCGTCCCTTGACCACTTCGTTGAAGAATCCGGGATTGGCGATGCCGCCGGCCTCGGCGAGTTTGCGATGGGTGAAACCGGGCTCGAGGGCTTTCCGCTCGCGGAAACAATCCCGCAGGTACGCCCGATAATCCTCGTAGGGATAGATTTCCATTCAATACCCGGCCTGCAGGCCCGCCTGGGCCGAGAATCCGTTGCGGAACAGGGGATATTCCCCCCGCTCTTCCGCCGCCCCCGACGTCTCCCCGCCGGCGTTCGGGTCCCTCTCCAAGCGGAAGACCATGGGGACGATTTGGGACACGCTCAACCCGAACCGGAACCGCCCCAGGGTCCAGGCGGCGCCCAACCGCGGCGTGGCCCCGATCAGGAAGCCGCGGACGTCACGCCCATAGGCCGCCGAAGTGTCCACGGAAAAGACGCGTTGGGTCAGGGAATGCCCTTCGGTGCGTAACCGGAAATCCGCGCGGTACAGGGAGAGGCCGGCGGTCCCGCTCAGGCCGCCCCATCCCGTCGCGGCCGCGCCCGCAGGCCGCCCCGCGAGCCTGCCGGCCCAGTCCCCATGGGCTTCCCAGGCCCCGGCATGGAACGATCCCGATACGATTTCCGCGGCCTTGAAAAGGCCTCCGTATACATTGGCGATGAAGGAGAGACCCAGCCGATTGTAGCTCAGGGTTTCGTTGCGGGAGTCCAGGGCATCCGCGGATGGCGTGCTGGTCCAGGCATAGTCCCGGTACGCGCCGCCCAGATCCAGACCGGCCGCCTTCCCCGGGGACCAGGCGGCTCCGGCTTCCCAGGATTCCCCGTGATTGCGCGCGTAATGGAAGCGCTTCAGGCCTTCCGATCCCGGCGGCATGCGGCGCCCCAAGGTCAACGCTTCGCATTCGCGATACGCGCTCCGGATGCGCCACCGGCCCCAGGTCCCGCGGCTGAACGGGCGTTCGTAGGAGGCGGATGCCTCCGCGCTCCGGGAGGAATCGCTCAGCCAGAACTCCCCCTCCGGCCTTTCCGGGGCGCCTTCGGCATATGTCCCCATCAAGGCCAGGCTCCCGCCCGCCAAGGGCGCCCGGCCCAGCATCCGATGGGCCAAGGAGCGCATGCGGTACGAGCCCTGCACGCGTTCCCCGCTGCCGTTGCTGTCCAGGTTGGCCACGGTGAATGGCTCGTCCACGTCCCGCTGCGCCAGGGAATATTCGATCCGCCACGGGCCGTTGCGGCCGGCGGCGAGCATCCAGGCATAGGCCTGCCTGTCCACGTCCGGCAAGGTGAGGCCCAGATCGATCAGGGCCAGGTGGTAGACCACGGCCAGGCCGCGGCCGGCGCGGGTTCCGCCCAGGCTCAAATCGAGTTTACCGGGATCGATGTACCGGTTGCGTTCAACGCTTCCGGACCAGGTGAGAGCCAGGTCCAGCATGGGCGCGGGTCTCGCCCATACGGCCTGGACCGCGCTGCCGGAGGCGACCTCGCCGAAGGATGCCCCTTCCCTGCGCGCGAGACCGGTCCAGTCCAGGGACGCCGAATAGATGGCGGTCCAGTCCCCTTCCGGATACGGTATCGTGGAAGTTTCCCCCGCGGCATGGGCGCCCGGGGACAGGAAATCCATGGGCCGGGCCAGGTTCGCCTCCCAGATCCGCGCCAGGCCGAAGGCCGGGGCCTGCAGGAGGATCAGGAAAAGGAACATGGGATGGGAATGTAAAAATGGAATAGGGCCCGAAGCCGGGCCCGCGAAACGCCTCATGGGTGGAAGTATAGACGCTAGGCGCGGGAAAAGCCCGCTTGCGGCGGGCCTTTCCTCCGGAAGGTCCGGTCTCAGAACAGGTTGTCCAGCCAGAAGAGGTAATGGGCCCAAACGTCCAGGTCCGAAGGATTATCGGGAAGTTCATGGGTGCATTCCTGGCCGTCCGGGCCGCACTTTTCGTTCAGGCGGGGACCCACCTTGTCCAGGGACTGGATGGTCGACCAGATATTGTCGTTGTTCAGCTCCGGGAACGCGCCGCCGAAGGTGGGATCCCGGAACACGACCTTGCCTGTAAGGGCGGCCAGGCCGAGGTCGTTCACGATTTGCCCCAACTGGGCGGGCTCCAGGGTCTTTTTGCCCGAGGCGTCCGTGAACCAGAAAGGCACGGCTTCGCCGGAATAGCGCGTCGTCAGGTATTCCTGTCCCGCGGCGGTAACCCGGCAGGCATTGCCCAGGGCGATGAGGCCGGTGGATTCTTCCGCGGTGGATACGAAGGTGTTTTCATCGGGGAAGAACGGGGTCGGTTCCGCGCGGCGCCGGCCCGCATGCTTCGCGAATTCGAAGGTGCAGGGAGCGGCGCCGGGAGTCAGATCCGCCAGGAGGACGGCAGGACCCCTATAGGTATTGCCGAACCACTCGTCGGTATTATCCTCTAGCATCACCTGATAGCCCGCCCCGTCCGGACGGATGCGGACGGCATCGCTCGAGGAAAGACCGAGCGCCTCGAGGACCTTGGCGGCCGGATCCCCGTTTTCGAGGCCCGACTCGACTTCGACCTCTCCGGGATCGGCGAGGGGGGCGAACCAGGTTTCGTACGGAGCCTGGGTATAGTACGGGAGGAAATTCTGCAGGCCATCCCAGGCGAACACCTTCGGGAAGTTGAGCTTCAGGGTATGGGTTCCGTTGTTGTAGGACAGGTTCACCTCGCCCTTAAGGTATTTCCGGGTCCTGTCCAGGGCGTCGATGACGCCTTCCAGCTCTTTGGGGTCGATATCGTCCCCTTCCCCGGTGCCGACGCGGTACACGTCGTTGATCTGCTTTTCGGGATGGCCGGCCTCCGCCAGGGAGTACTTGAGGCCGGTGATGGTATTGTCCACGGCCTGCAACAGCAGGTCGGGAATGCCCTGGATGCTCGCCTTCCACTCGGGCTTGACGCGGGTGAAGGCGTTGCCGGGCCGGAAGAACCCGGTCAGGTGATCGAGATCGGCGCGTTGGGTCGCGGTCAGCCGGCGGAAGTCCGCGGGGCGCAGGTTCCCCACGCGATCGATCCAGTCGTAGGAGTTCTCGCGGGCGATTTCCCATTGGTAGCCCGAGAGGAGCAGCACGACCGCGCGGGCCACCTTCAGGCCGCCCAGGACGGGTCCCACCTCGCCGGCGTCGATCTCGATGAACCCGCCGTCCGCCTTGGGATAGGTGATGGAGAAATCCCCCTTGGCCAGCACCGCGTCCAACGACGCGATCACGGAATCCAGGGTGGGCAGCACCTCGGTGGCGAACCGCTCCTGCTGCGCGGAGATGAAGGGCTTGTCGACCCGGGAAAGGCCGGAAGCGATGCGAAGGAGCATGGGAGCGGCTTCATCGCGGGGCGCTTTGAAAGCCTGCGCCACCGGCAGGGACGAACCGCCGGCCCTCTTCGCCATCGCTCCGGCCCCGGACCCGGGAAGCGCCTGGGAGACCACGGCATTCAGGCCCTTGTCCTGGAGGAGCAATTGGCTCTGGGCCAGGGCCCGGCCGAATAGGGCGCCGCAATGGCCGGGAGCCGCGGCTAGAGCCTGGTTGTAATACGCCATGGAAGCCCGGACCCGGCCGTCGCCCACCTCGTTCCATTGCGGTTGGCGGGAGGACACCATCATCTCCACGTCCGAGGCCTGCAGCTTCTGGGCCAAGGCGACGAGGGAATCCCCCGCCTTCTGCTGGGACGGGCTCAGATCGGCGCAGCGCATGCTGGGGATGGGGGACGGCCCGGCGGGCCCGGTCTTCTCGCCTCCTTCGAAAAGGCATCCGGCGAACAGCGCACCGCATACTCCCAAAGCCGACAGCCACATTCCGTTATTCCTGATTCGCGATTCCATCGCAGCTCCTTTGTGAAAAATCCACTTCCCCTTGAGACGCGTGTCGGGGCGGTATGCGATACAATATGCTCCCCGAAAACCGGGGTTGGCAATAGAACTACGGAATCTGAAAACAAAATATAGCCATTTAAGCCCATTTTAAGGCCTTTTTTGACTTTCCGTCGAACGTTCTAAGCTGGTTTTGGTTACAAGATTTACCCGTAGAATGGCCCGGAAACGGGCGCGCCGCGGGAGACCCTTACGGGGAGCAATAATTCATGGGGGTCGTACCGACCGCTTAGGACCGGCCGGGAAGGCCTAGTAGAAAGGCTTCGGCCTCCGTCCGCAGCCGATCTTCCTTGATGGCCCGATGGCTCCCATGCCAAAGGCACCGGGAGTCCCAAATCATGAGGACCTGGGGGGACTCATGCCGCACCTGCATGAGGGCTTCGATCTTCTGGGATGCCTTGCGCGCTCCGATGACATCGACCTGGTAGAACGCGAAGCGATCGGATTCCCTCTCGCGGAACCGCTCGAATTCGACGATGGCGATATCGCACATCCCGCAGATCGCGCTGTGCTTGTAGATGATGACGGGTTTACCGGCGGATGCCGAGACGGCTGTTACCGCTTCGGATTCATTAGTGATATGCTGCATGGCCACTAAAATACAAAGCCGGGCCGGGCCCGGCCGGGTCAGGCCTGACCAAGTCAGGACGCGGAAGGGACCGAGAGGAGTTCCCGGATCTTTTCCAGGAGGGAGGCGGGCGGGAAAGGCTTGTTCATGAAGGCGGTTTCGCCGTCCAGGACCCCGTGATGCAGGATGGCGTCGTCCGTGTAGCCGGAGATGAACAGCATCCGCATGGAGGGCCGTACCGGCGAGAGCCTCTCCGCCAGCTCGCGGCCGCCCATGCCCGGCATCACCACGTCCGTCAGCAGCAGATGGATCTCCCCGGCATGGGAATTGGCCAAGTCCAGGGCTTCATGGCCGTTGGCCGCGGCAAGTACGGTATAACCCTGCTGGGTCAGCAACTGCCGCAGGAAGACCCGGACCGAACCTTCGTCCTCCGCCACCAGGATGGTTTCCCGGCCCCGCTCGGCCGGGACCTTCGATGAGGCGGGCGGATCGGGCGCCTTCCTGGCATCCTTCACCGCCGGGAATATCACCTCGAACACCGAACCGCGTCCGGGCGCCGTTTCCACGGCGATGAATGCCCCGGACTGCTGTACGATGCCGTAAACGGTCGACAATCCCATGCCCGTGCCCTTGCCCAGGTGCTTGGTGGTGAAGAACGGCTCGAAGATATGCGCTTTGACGGCCTCGTCCATGCCCACGCCGGTATCCCGCACCCTTAGGCAAACGTAATCCCCGGCCGGCGCGCCGTTATGATGGGATTCCACGCCCGGCCCCAGACGCAACAAGTTGGTCTCGATCTCCAATTGCCCGCCATGGGGCATTGCGTCCCGGGCGTTGAGGGCCAGGTTCAGGACCACCTGCTCCACCTGGCTCGGATCCGCCTTGATGGAAGGCAGGCGCGATTTGAGGCGAAGCACGTGGCGGATGTCCTCGTTGAGCAGCCGCTGCAGAAGGCCATACATCCCTTCCACGACGGAGTTGAGATCAACGAGCTGGAACGCCATCATCTGCTGGCGGCTGTAGGCGAGCAGCTGGTTCGTCAGGGCCGCTGCGCGCTTGCCGGACCGCAGGATCTCGCCCAGGCCGATATTGAGGGCCGCCTGATCATGGAGCTGTCCCAGCAGGAGCTCGCTGTATCCGTTGATCGCGGTCAGCATATTGTTGAAATCATGGGCGATACCGCCTGCCAGCTTGCCGATGGCCTCCATCTTCTGGGATTGCAGAAGGGTTTCCTTGCCCTTGCGCAAATCCTCCTCCACCCGCTTCCGCTCGCTGATGTCCATAGTCGCGCCGATGAGACGGGCGGGGGTGTTGTCCCGGTCGAAGAAGACCTTCGCCCGCGTATACAGCCAGCGCATTTCGCCGTCCGGGCGCAGCACCCGGAACTCCGTTTCGCAGTCTCGGCCGCTCTCCAGGGACCAGGCTACGGCTTCCCGGAAGGCAGGGGCCTCCTCGGGATGGATCAGGGAGATCAAAGCCTCCATGCCGTCCTGCAGAGAGGCATCCTGCAATCCCAGGAATTCGTGCAATCTCGGCGAACCGACCAGGCGGTTGAGCCGGACGTTCCATTCCCAGGCCCCGATCTTGCCGGAGTCCAGGGCCAGGCGCAGGCGTTCTTCGCTTTCCTTGAGGCTGGCCAGGGTGCCGCGCAATTGGTACTGGCGCTCGCGCGCCCGTTGGGCCATCTTCAAGGTGCTGGTCAAGGTCATCTGCCGGAAGGGCCGCTCCAGGAAGGTCACGTTGCCGGAGGGCGCGAAGGCGTTGAGGTTGCGCATGCGGGCCTCGTTCATTTCGCCGGAACCCGTCAGGAGCACGATGGGGATGTCCGACCAGGGAGGTTGCATCGCCAAGGTGGCCATCAAGGTGGGCATGCCTCGCGCGGAGAGACCCTCCTCGGCCAGCATCAGGACGCTGGCCCCGATCTTCAGTTCCTCGGCCACGCTCTCGAGGTTGGCGCAGGGATCGGCCTTGAACCCGGCCTTGCGCAGCACATCGCAAGCGATATCGGCGTCGCGGCCCGTGGGGGCGAGCACCAGGATACGCTCTTCCAGATCGCCCATCGGATCAGTCCTTGTCCGCCTGGCCCGTCAGCATGGCATCGGATCCGCCCAGGAAGTTGGGGATGCCCTTGAGGATGCCCTGGAATTGGCGCAGGGGCTCTCCCACCACCAGGCGATTGTCCCGGATCATGAACTCCCGGATCGAATTCTCATGCCCGCCGCTGCGTTTCTTGATCACGGCGATGGATTTCTTGATGGCGCCCTTGAATTCGAAATAGCGGAGCAGGAGCACGGTATCGGCGAGATAGGTGAGGTCGGCGGGCGAATGCATATCGCCCAGGAGGCCGTGTTGCGCCATCACCAGGATGGAGGCGATGCCCCTTTGGCTCAGGTAGGCGAGCATCTCGTGCAATTGCAGGAGCAGGAATTTCTCTTCAGGCATGGCGTTCAGGTACCCGTTCAGGCTGTCGATGATGACGACCTTGACGTTCCCGGTATCGGCCATGGCGCAGATTTCATGCGCCATCTCCCCCGGGGAGAGCTCGGCGGCATCGACATGCTTCAGGGTGATCAGGCCCTTTTCCATATGTTTGAGGATGCCCATGCCCAGGTTTTCCGCGCGCTCGATATAGGTGTGCAGGTTCTCGTCGAAGATAAAGACGGCCGACCTTTCCCCCCGCTCGGCCGCCGTACAGGCGAATTTCGCCGCGATGGTGGATTTGCCCGCGCCGGCCGGACCGATAAACAGGGTTCCGGTTCCCCTCTCCAGTCCTGCTCCGCCCAAGAGATCGTCCAGTTCCTTAAGGCCGCTCGGGAGCGGGCTGGTTTTGAAAATGGGAGGCTTGGAACTCATCTTGAGCCGGGGGTAAATGACCAGGCCTCCGGATTGGATGGTGTAGTCGTGGTTGCCGTCCTCGAATTTCAATCCCCTCAATTTGATGATATTGATTTGGCGCCGTTCCGCCCCGAAATCGGACACCAGGCGCTTCAGGTTGATCACCCCATGGGCGATGCTTTGGATGAGCTGATCCGTCTCCCCGGAAGTGCGATCGTCCAGCAACAGGACGGTGGCCCCGTTCGCGGCGAAGTACTGTTTGAAGGAAAGCATCTGCCGGCGGTACCGCAAGGCGTCGTGGGCCAGCAGGCGGAATTCGGAAAGCGAATCGATGACCACGCGATCGGGTTTGGCGTTTTCCACCCGGGCCAGGACCGTCTCCACGGTCTGCATCAGCTCCACTTCGGAGGGATGGAAAAGCGTATTCTGCGATTCCGCCTGCTGCGCCATGGAGGTGAGTTCGAGGATCTCGATATGGTCCAGGTTCCAGTCATGGGACTTCGCCACCGCGAGCAGCTCGTCCCGGGTCTCCGACAGGGTGATGTACAAGCCTTTTTCCCCCTGCTTCGTTCCGTTGAGCAGGAACTGGAGGGCCAAGGTCGTCTTGCCCACCCCAGGATCCCCCTGGATCATGTAGAAGCGATGCCGCGGCAGACCGCCGCGGAGGATTTGATCGAGGCCGGCGATTCCGGTTTGGCAGATCGGGGATTCTGAAGAGGTCATTCTTGCTCCAGGAATCCCCCCCATATTCGGAGGGGAACCAGGGGACTCCGGGGTCCCAATTAATGTGTTTTCTGAAAAATAAAATCTAAAGTCCGGCGGGGAAAAAAAAGAATGGCGATCGGCACCCAGGTATTTTATTTGGATAGATTAATGCTCCCTGAAGATCGCCGGGGCCCCGCCCGGCAACGCCGCTATCTTGAGAATATGGAGTCGGAACTGAACAGTTCCGCCCTTTACGCGGCCCTGGCCGATACCGAAAAGGACCCGCATCTGGGGGAAATCTACCGGAAGCTGGCCTTGGCCGAGGAAAAACATGCCCTGGCCTGGCGCCGCATGGCCGTGGAATCCGGGGCCGGCATCCCCCCGTTCCGGACCTCATTCCGGACCCGCCTGTATATCCGGCTGGCCAAATCCTTCGGCGTGTCCTTCATCCTGCCGGCCCTGGCCGGGCGCGAGCGCGCCGACAGCGGGAACTACCTCAACCAGCCGGAAGCCGGCGGCATGAGCCGGGAGGAACGCTCGCATATGAAGCTCCTGACCGCCATCACCCGGTCCACCGGGGATCACGGTATCGAGGGCGGGGATTTCGCGCGCCTGGAGGGGCGGCATCGCATGAGCGGGGGCAACGCCCTCCGGGCCGCCGTGCTGGGCGCCAATGACGGCCTGGTTTCCAACCTGAGCCTGGTGATGGGCGTGGCCGGGGCCGATGCTGCGGGCCATAACGTCCTGATCGCCGGGATGGCCGGACTCGCCGCGGGGGCCTGTTCCATGGCCCTGGGGGAATGGCTGTCGGTACAGAGTTCGCGCGAGTCCTACGAGAAGCAGATCGATCTGGAGCGCCAGGAAATCGAAGCTTCGCCCCAGGAGGAGGCCGAGGAACTCACCCTCATCTACCAGGCAAAGGGCATGGAGGAGCCGGAAGCCCGCCGCATGGCGGAGAGGATCCTGGGCGAACCCGGATTGGCGATCGAGACCATGGCGCGCGAGGAACTGGGGATCGATCCGCATGCCCTGGGCGGATCCGCCTGGGCCGCCGCCGCCGCGTCCTTCCTGCTTTTCTCCCTGGGAGCCTCCTTTCCGGTGCTGCCATTCCTGTTCCTCTCCGGGCGCGCCGCCTTGATCGGGGCCCTGGTCTGCAGCGCCGCGGCCCTTTACCTATTGGGCAGCGCGGTCACCCTGTTCACGGGCCGGAGCGCGCTCCGCTCCGGATTGCGCCAAGTGGGTTTCGGATTGGCCGCCGCGGCCATCACCTACGGCATGGGAAGCCTGGTGGGCGGGTTTTTGGGGCCCTGAGCCCCGGGATCCGATCCATCGAAGCCCCGTGCCGTCCCCCTCGCCACGGACTATCTTATGCACGTGGGGGGTCCGCGAACATGAACATGACCGATGGGTTGGGCCGCGCCTCGGCCTCTATCGCGGCCCCATGGCTCATTGGGCTCGTAGGGCTCCTAGGGCTGTCCGGCTGCGGTCCCGGAGGCGGGAAGACATCCCCCGAGGTCGCCGCCCCCGACTATTTCCCCAGGGGCGTGGAGGGACTTGAATCGGTCCGGCCCATGCAGACCCTGGAGTTGAAGGACGGGGATACCCTCAGGCTCACCGCCGCCCCCGTGAAAAAGATCCTGCACGGCCGGGAAACGCGCATGCTGGCCTATAACGGATCCATCCCCGGCCCCCTCATCAAGGTCCCCGAAGGCGCGACCATCACCGTTCTGCTCAAGAACCGGACCGGATCGCCCACCTCCCTGCATTCCCACGGCGTGCGCATGGACTCCCGCTTCGACGGTAACTCGGCAGGTACGGTAGCGGCCACGGACAGCGAGGCCGTGCCGTATACGATCAAGTTCCCGGATCCGGGCCTGTTCTGGTACCATAGCCATGTGCGCGAGGACTATTCCCAGGAGATGGGCCTGTACGGCAATTATTACGTGGTGCCGAAGGATCCATCCTTCTGGAAGCCCGTGGACCGGGAGGAGTTCCTGGTCATCGACGACGTATTGACGGACAGCCTCGGGATCGCGCCGTTCCGGAAGGATTTGACGGACTATGCCATGATGGGAAGGTTCGGGAACCTGTTCCTGGTGAACGGGGATACCGGCTATTCCCTGACGGTGAAGAGGAATGAGTTGATCCGGTTCTACGTGACCAACGTTTCCAATGCGCGGGTGCTGCGCCTGGGGTTCGCCCTGAACAGCAACATCAAACTGGTCGGATCCGACAATGGGCCCTTCGAGAATCCCATCCTGAGCGGCGCGGAATACCTCGCCCCGGGGGAACGCAGCGTCTTCGAATGCTACTTCCCCACCCCAGGCGTCGACTCCCTGATCCAGGATACCCCCAACAAGGACTACCGCCTGGCCCGCGTCCAGGTGCTGGACGATAGCGCGGCCTCGGGGCTCCACAGGCTTTTCTATTCCTACGATTCGAACGCGTACGCCATGAAGACCATAGACCCCTTCCGGCGGGATTTCGGCAAGACGCCGGACAAGGAGCTTCTGCTCACGGCGCGCATGGGAGGCCATTCCCATGCCGCGGCCAAGACCGGCGCCGCGCAGCATCTGACGGACGGGATCGAATGGGAAGACCATATGGGGGGCATGAACGAAGCGAGCACCTCGGAGACCATGACCTGGATCATCCGCGATCGCGCGACCGGCCTGGAGAACCACGAAATCCGATGGGCCTTCAAGCAGGGGGACCGGGTCCTGATCCGGATCTACAATGATTCGACCTCAATGCATCCCATGCCCCACCCCATCCATTTCCACGGGCAGCGCTTCCTGGTGGTCCGCATCAACGGGCAGGAGAATTTCTCGGAAATGGGATGGAAGGACACCTACCTGGTGGGCAAAGGCGAGACCACGGACATCCTCCTGGACGCGAGCAATCCCGGGGACTGGCTGGCCCACTGCCATATCTCCGAGCATATGGAATCGGACATGATGTTCCACTATACGGTGGGGCCGGCCGTACCTTAGGCCGGCCGGGCCTTTCAGACCGTCCGGGCCGGAGAAGCCGGGGAAGCGGGAGCGGTTTCCACCCGCATCAATTGGGCCGAGGCCACGGACAACAGGCAATACCCGAGGAAGAACCAGAATCCCTCGTGCAGCTGGGCCGTGACGCCCACGGCCGCCCCGGTGGCCAGGTACGCCAGGAAGATCCCCATCACGAACACGTCCGCCATGGACCATTTGCCGATAGCGGAGACGAAGCGGAACAAGGCCATGCGGTTGGGCGCTCTCTTCCAAGACATCACGTACAGCAGGCTCAGCCCTTTGGCGAAGGGTACGATCACGCTGAAGAGGAGGATGAGGCCGGCCACCAGGGTGTTGCCGGTATCGTACAGGTTACGCACCGTCCCGATGATGCTGCGGGTCTGGTGGTAGAGGGCCATCTTGCCCAGGAAGGGCAGGACCGGCGAGATATCCAGGGTGAGTGCGGGAAGGGAAAGGCCGGGGACCAGGCATCCGAAGGAGGCCAGGATTAGGATCAGGGCGATGACGTTTGCGGTGCGCGTTGCCATCGCCCCAAGGTAGCCATTTACGGGCGGTCCATCAGCCGCCGCATGGCCGTTATCCGGCATGCGGCGGACGGAGGGATCAGGCCAGCTTGGCTTCCAGATTGATCGGGGTCGAGGCCAGGGCCTGGGAAACGGGGCAGCCCTTCTTGGTGGCTTCGGCGATTTCCATGAACTTGGCGCGATCGATGCCGGGGATCTCGGCTTCCGTCCGCAGGTCGATCTTGGTGATCTTGAAACCCTCGCCCACCTTCTCGATGTAGACGTCGGCTTCGCTCTGGATGCGGGTGGCGGTGAAGCCGGCCTTGGAGAGGCCGCCGGAGAGGGCCATGGAGAAGCAGCCCGCGAGGGCGCCGCCGATCAGCTCTTCGGGATTGCTGCCGTTTCCGTTCTCGAAGCGGGTCGAAAAGGAGAAAGGCTGTTCGAAACGGCCGCCGAAGGACATCTGTCCGTTTCCGCTCTTGAGGTCCCCGAGCCAGGTGGCTTTGGCTTTACGTGCAGGCATGTTGGATGCTCCTTTTGGATTGTGTCGATGAAACTAACATTCTCGACCGCTCCGGGGAAGCTTTTTACCGGATCCCCAATTGGCGCATTTCGGACACGGAGGAAACGGAAACGTTCAGATCGCGCAGGAGTCCGTCGTTGATGCCGTAGATCCAGCCGTGCACGTTGAGGGTCTGGCCCTTGTCCCAGGCTTCCTGCACGATGGTGGTATTGCAGACGTTGAAGACCTGGCTGGCCACGTTGATCTCGCACAGCCGGTTCACCCTTTCGGTGGGATCCTTGATGGCCACCATCTCCTTCTCGTACAGATAGTACAGGTCCCGCACGTTGCGCAGCCAATTGTCGATCAGGCCATGGGGCCGATCCTCCATGGCCGCCGCCACGCCGCCGCACCCGTAATGGCCGCAGACGATGATATGCTCGACCTTGAGGACGGCGACGGCGTATTGCATCACCGACAGGCAATTCATGTCCGTGTGGACCACCAGGTTGGACACGTTGCGGTGCACGAAGAGTTCGCCGGGGAGGAGCCCGACTATTTCGTTGGCGGGAACGCGGCTGTCCGAGCAGCCGATCCACAGGTATCGCGGGGACTGCTGCTTGGAGAGTTTCTCGAAGAACTGCGCGTCGACCTTGAGGATTTCCTTGGCCCATTGGCGGTTGTTGTCGAAGAGGGAATTCAGGCTTTGCATATCCATTAAGATTAATAAAATGACGCCCGTTTCCAGGTAGCGCCGGGGCCCAAAACGGCGTACTTATTTAGATTTACCGGTTATGCCCCATATGGACGCGGCCATCGCCTGCGAAGGCCTGGAAAAAACCTACAAGAACGGCGTGAAGGCCCTGGAAGGCGTTTCCTTCAAGGTGCGTCCGGGGGAGATCTTCGGCCTGCTCGGCCCCAACGGGGCCGGCAAGAGCACCACGGTCCGCATCCTGGCCACCCTCACCCGGCCCGACGGCGGCACGGCTTCCGTGGCGGGTTGCGACGTGATCGGGAACCCCGCGGGCGTCCGCCTGCGCATCGGCCTGGTGGCCCAGGCTTCGGGCGTGGACAAGTGGGCCACCGGGCGCGAAAACCTCACCCTGCAGGCCCATCTCATGCGCGTGCCGGCCGGCGAAATCCCCTCGCGGGTCAAGACCCTGTTGCAATGGGTCGATCTGACCGGTCCCGCCGACCGCATCGTGAAAACCTATTCGGGAGGCATGAAGCGCCGCCTGGACCTGGCCATGGGCCTGGTCAATGAACCCACCGTGCTCTTCCTGGACGAACCCACCACCGGGCTGGATCCGGAAACCCGCGCCGCCCTGTGGCGGGATCTGAAGCGCCTGAGGCAGGAGCGGAACCTGACCGTGCTGCTGACCACCCATTACCTGGAGGAGGCTGATCATCTCTGCGATCGCCTGGCCATCGTCGATCACGGCAAGGTCGTGGTGGAAGGCACCCCGGCGGAACTGAAGGCGCGCATCAGCGGCGATACCGTCACCCTGGAGGTGGGCGGGGAATCCGCGCGGGCGGCCGCCTTGCTGAAACCGCTCCCAGGGGTCCTGGAAACCATCGCCGACGGTTCCCGGGCCATCGTGCGCGCGGACCGGGGCGCATCGGCCATGCCCCTCCTCATCACCACCCTGGAGCGGGCCGGGATCACGGTCAGCTCCTCGACCCTGAGCCGCCCCACCCTGGACGATGTCTATCTCCACCATACCGGCCGCCGCTTCCAGGGTGAAGGCGAAGCCGGATCGGAGCCGGCGGCATGAAGGCCTTCCTTTCCGATACCTGGTTCATACTGCTGCGCCACCTGCGCACCACCGTGCGCATTCCCATCTGGATCGCCATAACCCTGATCCAGCCGGTCATCTGGCTCACCATCTACGGGCAGCTGTTCCGCCGCGTGGTGGAGATCCCGGGATTCGGTTCGGCCTCCTACATCCAGTTCCTCACGCCCGGGGTGGTGATCATGACCGCGCTATTCGGATCCGCCTGGTCGGGAATGGGCATCATCGAGGATCTGACCGATGGGGTGATGGATCGCATGTTGGCCACGCCGGTCCATCGCGCCGCTCTCATGTCGGCGCGGGTCCTCCATGCCGCCATCACCGTGGCCGTGCAGTCCGTCATCATCCTGCTTTTCGGCATGCTGCTCGGCGCCCGCATTGCCGGCGGCCTTCCCGGGTTCCTGGCCATCCTGTCCCTGGGGTCGCTCCTGGGCGCGGGCATGTCCGCCCTGTCCAACGGGCTGGCCCTCATCACGCGGCGGGAGGAAACCCTCATCGCCGTGATCAACTTCTTCGGCCTTCCCTTGACCTTCCTTTCCACCGCCTTCATGGCCTCCGATCTCATGCCCGGTTGGATCCGGGCCCTGGCCCGCGCCAATCCCGTGAACTGGGCCGTGGTGGCCTCCCGGGACGCCATGCTCGGCCAGGACTGGCTGGGAGTGGCCAAAGCGGCGGCGATGCTGCTGGGGTTCATGCTGGTTTCGGTCTGGATCTCGACCCAGGCCTTCCGGGCGTACCGACGGGCTTCGTAAGGTTTCGTTAAGGTTCTATATTTCCGGGCCAACCTAAATGCAGCCGAAATTCATCCCCACCGACCCGCGCGCCAAGCAGAAATTCGACAAGGCTTCGGTCTGCGAAAACTGCTTCCGGCCCAAGGATTCCTGCATCTGCGCCAAGGTCGCGGCGAGCGGCAATAGGCTCCGCGTGGTCATCCTCCAGCATCCCCAGGAGCAGTTCAAGTCCCTGAACTCGGCGCGCCTCACCCGCCTGGCGCTCAGGAACAGCGATATTTTCGTCGGGCTTTCCTGGCCCAGTTTCAAAAAGGTGGCCGGGCCGGAGGAAATGCCCTCGCAATGGGGCGTGCTCTACCTGAAGCCGGATCAGAAGAAATCCGACGACCCGCTCACCATCATCAATCCCAAGAAGCTGCCGCTGAAGGAGATTCCGGGGCTGAAGGGCATCATCGCCCTCGATGGGACCTGGAAGCAATCCAAAGCGCTATGGTGGCGTAACTCATGGCTGCTGAAGCTCAATCGCATCAGCCTGAACCCGGATCATCCCTCCTTGCGGCCCCAGGTCAAGAGCGAAGGGCTATCCACCATCGAGGCCGTGGCCTTCGCCTTGGAGCATCTCGGCGAGAATCCCGCGATCGCGGCTTCCCTGCGGGAGCAGTACGGAAGCCTGATCATCGGCAAGCGCCAGGCCCGCGGATCCCGCGAGGCTGCGGGCCCTACGGACACCACGGACCCCACGGACCCATAAGGTCCTACCCGACCGGGCGGTTCAACGCCAGGTGGCCAGGATCATCCCCTGCGCGAGCAAGGTCACCAGGTTTCCCGCCGCATTGATTCCGAACAGCTTCCAGGTTTTGTGTTCCCAGCCGATCGCGGAGAGCAGCAACGGCACCTGGAAGCCGATCCAGGTGAACCCGGCGGACATCACGCCGTACATCCAGTTCGGGCCGTCCGTGGTCCCCAAGCCCCAGGAGGAAAAGGGCCTCCAGACTTCTTCGCTATGCGCGAGTACGTAGACCGTCAGGAGGGTTCCTATGAGCTGCAATACGGTCGCCTTGATCATGGCTGCCGCCGTGGGCCTGAAGTCCGGGGCGAATTTCATTTCGCGGGCCCAGGTCCTTCCGAAGATCGGTCCGAACCAAAGGAAGCTTAAAATCATGCTGACGAGCACCGCCGTCGCGAGGGCGGGCCAATGGAGATGGATGTGGGGTTCTACGGGCATGCGGACTCCTTGGGGGATGTAATGGATCCAAGGTGAAAGAATACTATTTCGCGGCCGTATGAGTCCCCACTCCGGCCGACCCGCGTCCTTCCTTACGCTCCGGGCCATTCCTCTCGGGCTAACCCGGGAAATCGACCCCAAGCACGCGCACCAGGAAGGCCCAGCGGTCGGCGGTCTCCTCGATCACCTTGGTCATGGGTTTGCCTCCCCCATGGCCCGCCTTGGTCTCGATGCGGATCAGGGTGGGCGCCGGCCCGGCCTGGGCCGCCTGCAGGGCCGCCGCGAACTTGAAGCTATGGGAAGGGACCACGCGGTCGTCATGATCGGCCGTGGTGATCAGGGTCGCGGGATAGGCCGTGCCGGGTTTCAGGTTGTGCAAAGGGGAATAGGCAAGCTGGATGCGGAAATCCTCCTCGCGATCCGGGCTGCCGTAGTCCGATTCCCAGGCCCATCCGATGGTGAACTTGTGGAATCGGAGCATGTCCAGCACGCCCACCGCGGGCAGAACCGCTCCGAACAGATCCGGACGCTGCACCATGCACGCCGCCACCAGCAGGCCGCCATTGCTGCCGCCGCCGATGGCCAAGCGCGCGGGCCGCGTATAGCGCTCCTTCACGAGCCATTCCGCCGCGGCGATGAAATCGTCGAAGCAGTTCTGCTTCCGTTCCTTCGCCCCGGCCTGGTGCCATTCCTCGCCGTACTCGCCGCCTCCGCGGATGTTGGCCACCGCCAGCACCCCGCCCAGCTCCAGCCAGGGCAGGTTGCCCACCGAAAAGGAAGGCGTCAGGGAGATGTTGAACCCGCCGTAGCCGTACAGGTAGACCGGCGCGTTGCCGTCGAGGACCAGACCGCGCTTGTGCACCAGGAACATGGGGATGCGCGTCCCGTCCTTGCCGGCGTAGAACACCTGGCTGGTCTCGAACTGGGAAGCGTCGAAATCCAGGACCGGTTTGCGGAAGAGCCCGTACTTGCCGGTATTGAAGTCATGGCGGTAGACGGCGGAAGGGACGGTGAACCCCGTGAACCCGAAGAACGATTCCATGTCGCCCGTCTCCCCGGTGAAGCCGCTCACCGTGCCCAGGCCCGGCAGGGCGATCTCGCCCAAGGCCTCCCCCTGGAAGGAGAAGGCGCGGACCACCGAGTGGGCGTCACGCAGGTAGGACGCGACCAGGCGGTTACCCACCGCATGGACCCCCTCCAGGGTATCCGCGTCCTGCGGGACCAGGGCCCGCCAATCCTTCTCTTCCGGCCGGTCCAGATCGATGGCCAATACCCGGCCGCGCGGGGCGTCCAGATCGGTGAGGAACCACAAGGTCCGGCCCGCGTCCCCGGAATGGGTGAACTTGGCCCGGAACTCCGGAACCAGTTCGCGCACTTCCGAACCGGGGTCCCGCAGGTCCTGCCAGAAAATCAGGTTCTTGGGATCGGTCCCCTTCCATACCGAGATGATCAGGGTGCTCCCGTCCTCGCTCACCTCCGGCGAAAAGCCCCATTCGCTTTGGTCGGGTCGATGGTATACCAGCCGGTCCGATTCCTGCGCATCGCCCAGGCGGTGGAAATAGAGCTTCTGGAACCGGTTGACCTCTTCGAGCTTGGCCGCATCGCCGTCGAAGCGCGCGTAGAAGAATCCCGATCCGTCCTTGCTCCAGGCGGGCGAGGAGAATTTGATGCGATCGAGCCTGTCGGCCAGGTCTTCCCCGCCGGAAACCTTGCGCACCCGCCAGGTTTCCCAATCCGAGCCCGATGCGGAGGTGCCATAGACCAGGAGTTCCCCGTCCTCGCTGATTCCGAGGGTGGTCAAGGCCACGGTCCCGTCCGCCGAGAAACCGTTCGGGTCGATCAGCACCCGCGGTTCATCCTCCAGGCGCGCCATGGTATAGAGGACGCTCTGGTTCTGCAGGCCATCGTTCTTGAAGAAGAAGTAACGCCCGCCCTTACTGAAGGTCGACCCGTACCGTTCGAAATTCCACAAACCCGTCAGCCACGCCTTAAGGCGCTCCTGCGCGGGGATGGATTCCAGGAAACCGAAGGTCACCCGGTTCTGCGCTTCCACCCAGGCCGCGGTTTCCGGCGCATCCAGGTCTTCCAGCCATCGGTAGGGGTCCGCGATGGGGACGCCATGCAGGATGTCCTGCTGGTCGGATTTACGGGTGGCGGGATAGGTGAAAACCGGGAATCCGGGTTTTGCCTGGGTCGATCGGGTTGGCTGCATGGGTCTAATATACCATCGCGGGGCGGGTCCCAGAAAAGCCGGGTGCGGACTTCCCGCCCGGACCGTTTATTATCGTTTGGGATACCATGCGTTCCTTCGGACCCGAATTGGCCGCGATCCTTACCGTCGCCGTCCTGCTTGCCGGCCTCGCGGACGCGGGCGAAGGCGTGAAACCCCTGGGGTTTTTCCTGCATACGGGAACGGGAAGCGGATCCGGCCCAGGCCTCGCCTTGAACTGCGGCCAAAGGCACCAGTTCAGGACCATGGCCGGCGTGACGCAATCCAATGGCACCTTCGATGCCTTTCTGGTGCATGAAAGGCGGACCCTTCCCGTGGAAGTGCGGGTTTCCGGTTTGGCCGCCACCCTGGAATACCGCTATTACCCCTTTCGCCATTTCTATCTGGCGACCGGGATCGTCCATACCAGGCAGAACGCCAGGTTCGATGTGGAGGATGATTCCCTGGGGCTGAAAGAGACCGTGAAAGGCGAGGTCCGGCTGCTTTCGGTACCGGCGCTGATCGGAGCCGAATGGGGGAGGACGCGCTACGTATCGCTCTATGCTGAAGGCGGCCTGCAGGCCAACCTGAACAACCATAAGCCCGGGACGCTCTTCCACGGCGAAAGCCTTTCGCCCTATTTCTGGAACGAAGCGTACGAATACCGGTGGGGCGCGGGTTTGTCCTTCAACTTCGGCGAAGCCTGGGATTGACGGACCGGCGATAGTGGCGCGCCTGCCGCATGGCGCGCTCCATTTTACAGGCTCAGAAGTTGAACACAGGCATGAAGTAGAGGAAGAAGCCGGTCTCCTTGCTAGCGGTTGCATTCGCCAGGCGCGCGGTAGGGACTCCGGGCGAAGCCTGCGAGGCGGCGGGAAGCCGGAAGGCATTGTCGCCGGGGATGAAGAAGCCCGCGCCCAGCACGATGTTGGACTTCGGGAACCAGGCCACGTGCACTTCCGCGTCGATTTCCTGGCCGTAGGCGTCGTCCATTCCGGATGGGGCGGCCTGGGGCGTGAAGAAATGGTATTGGGGCTTGAAGGAGACGCGGGGATTCCCGTTCGGGCCCGGCAGGAAGCCGAAGTCGCCGTCCAGGCGCCAGTCCATGACGCCGAAGGCGGGATTGGACGCGAAATAATCCATCCAGCCGTACAGGTTGTGGGCGAAATAATAATTGGCGCGGTAGGTCGAGATGTCATCGTCCGTCGGGGTATCGTCGCCGCTCATGATGTCCAGGCCCGCATTGGCCTTATGCGTCCCTAAGGCGATGCCCAGGCGCGTGGCCAGCTGGAAGGCCGTATTGTCCTTGTCCTTGCCGCCCACCGACACTTCGCCGCCCTGCCAGATGAATTCCTCTTCGAATGCGAATATGCCGACCTTGCCGGCCACGCGTTCGCCGTAGTTGAGCAGGTCGAAGGCCTGGGCGGTAACGCCGCCGTAGGCGCTGGCCAGGCGGGACTCGTCATAGAAGCCGTAGGCTTCCGCGACGATGTCCGGGGTGATCTGATGGCTGTAGTAAAGCCCGGACAGGATCGCATTGTCCCCGGTGACGATGGTGTTCGTATCCCGGATCAGGTAGGCCAGGCCCGTCAGGTTCCCGTTTCCCAGGGCGAGATTGCCGGACCATCCATCGAAGGCACGGGACGTGGGGCTCCATTCCAGGGTACTCAGGAAGCGTCCCGCTCCCAGGGACATCTTCTGGCGGCCGATGGCGGTCTTGAAAGGTCCCTGCTCCACGGCGAAATAGCCCTGCATCAGATCCAGGCCTTTCAGATTGCCCACGGTGGCGGAGGCCGGATTGTTGGCCGCATTGGTTTCGCTCCCCATGAAGCGGACGTCCTGGATCTCGATCTTGATTTCGATGGCGGGGTTGGGCACGGCCACGAATCCCAAGCGCGTGCGCAATTGCGTATTCAGCAGCGCCTTCTTGGTGGTGGTGTCGGCCATGCCCTTGATGTCGTATTCCGTGCGGGTCCGGACCTGCCCGTAGAACGGGGGCTGGGGGGTGGAATAGGGCGACTCGGAAGGGACCGCCCCGAGGGCGATCCCCACGGCAAGGCTAGGTAACAGGTGGATGGCGGTCTTCAGGGCTCTCATGGAATCTCCTCGGAGGTTCGGGTTTATACGCGATTCTCTCCCCGTGGCGGCCGGGCCGCTTCCGGAGACGATGTTCAGGCTGTCCGTCCGGACGGACCGGACGGATGGTGACGGGTCCTCTAGGCCGCGGCGTGCATGCCGGTACCAATCAAGTAATGCAGAAGCTCCTTGCGGATTTCCAGGTATTGGGAATCCTCGAGGAGCGCCTCCCGGGTCCGGGGGCGCGCGATGGGCACGTCCACGACCTTGGCGATGACGGCCGCGGGGCCGTTCGACATCAACACGATGCGATCGGAAAGGAAGACAGCCTCATCCACGTCATGGGTGATCATCATGACCGTCTTCCGGTTCTTCTCCCAGATGGTGGTGAGCTCGTCCTGCATGCTGCCGCGGGTGAGCGCGTCCAGGGCGCCGAACGGTTCGTCCAGCAGGAGAACCTGGGGATCGGCGGCGAAAGCGCGCGCGATGCCCACGCGCTGTTTCATGCCGCCCGAAAGTTGCGGCGGCTTTTTGCCCGCATGTTGGGCGAGATGGACCATGTCCACGTACTTGCGGGCCTCGTCGAGGCGGAATTGCCTGCCCTTTCCCGGATGCACGCTGTCCACCGCCACCATCACGTTCTCGAGCACGGTGAGCCATGGCAGCAGGGAATGGCTCTGGAAAACCACCGCCCGGTCCAGGCCCGGCGCCGTCACTTCCTTGCCGTTCACGGCGACCGAACCCGTGGTGGCCTGGTAGAGCCCCGCTACCAGATTGAGCAAGGTGGACTTGCCGCATCCCGAATGGCCGATGATGCTCACGAACTCGCCTTTGGCGATGCGCAGGTCGACGCCCGCCAGCGCATGGTAGCGGGATTTACCCGAACCGAAGAGCTTGTGCACCCCGGAGATGTCCACGAATCTGGCTTCGTTCTCCGCGATTTGATCCCTGATTGCGTCGGTCATTCAGTCCCCCCTCGTCCCGAACAGGGACGCGATTCTGGCCACGATGCGATCCAGGGCCAGGCCGATCATGCCCACGTAGAACACGGATACGATGATGTCGCTCATGCGGGAGGAATTCCAGGAATCCCAGATGAAGAACCCGATGCCCACCCCGCCCGTCAGCATTTCCGCGGCGACGATCGCCAACCAGGCCATGCCGATGGAGATCCGCAGGCCCGTGAAGATGTAGGGCGCGGCCGACGGAAGCATCACCTTGAAGAAATACCGGGTTCCGGTCAACTGGTAGACCCTGGCCACGTTCTCGTAGTCCGCGGGGATGCGCATGATGCCCACCGAGGTGTTGATGATGATGGGCCAGATGGCGGTGACGAAGATGACGAAGATGGCGGAAGGCTGGGCCTGGTTGAAGGTGGCCAGGGAGATGGGCAGCCAGGCCAGGGGCGGGATGGTGCGGAGCACCTGGAAAATCGGATCCAGGGCCTTGAAGGCCATGGCCGATTTGCCGATGATGATGCCCAGGAGGACGCCCACCACCGCGGCCAGGGAATAGCCCGTGGCCACGCGTTGCAGGGAGAACAGCAACTGCCATCCCAGGCCCTTGTCGTTGGGCCCATTGTCGAACCAGGGATGGGCGATGAGGTTCCAGGACTGGGTGATGGTCTTGATGGGGCCGGGAAGCACCACCCCGTCGCCGGAAGAATAGATTTCCCAGAAAAGCCCGAAGAAGAAGAGCGCGACCACGGGCATGATGAAGGTGCGCGCGCGATCCCGCATGCGCGCCGTACGCTCGGGATCCTCGCTGGGGGGCGGGAGCCCGGCCGCGGGCTTCGCCTTCGAAGACACCTTGGTTTGAACCGCCTTGAGGCCGGTAACCATGGGCTTAGGGCGTTCATTGAACGGCTGCTGGCCGATCGGTTTTTCCGTGTTCATGATCATTTCCGCGCCACCGCGCCTTTCTTGCCGTCGATGTTCTTGATCTTCAGCTTGGCCAGGTACCCTTCCGGATCGGCCGGATCGAAGGTCACGCCGTCGAAGAATTTCTCGATGCCGCGGGAATCGGTGGCGGGGATGGCCGTGACCTTGATTTCCCTGGCGCATTCGCGCCAGAGGTCCGCCCGGTTGACCTGATCCACGATCTTGTCGTATTCGACTCCGTTCGGGAAGAAGCCCCAACGGCGCATCTCCGCCAGGAACCATTTGTCATGGCTCTTGTAGGGGAAGGACGCGTTGTCCTTGAAGAACTTCATGAACACCCCTTCCTTCTTGGGGCGGCCGTCGCCGTAATCGATCTTGCCGCTGATGCGGGGGATCAGGTCCTCGTACGGGGCGTTGATCCAATTCTTGGTGGAGAGGATGCGCGCCATCTCGTCCCGGTTCTCCGGCTTGTCGCACCACATCTGGGCTTCCATGACCGCCTTCATGATGGCCTTGGTGGCGTTTGGATGGGCGTCCACCCAATCCTTGCGCATACCCAGGGCCTTTTCGGGATGGTCGTTCCAGATCTCCTGGGTCATCGCGGCGGTATAGCCGATGCGCTGGTTGATGAGCTGCTGGCCCCAGGGCTCGGCGACGCAGAAGGCGTCCATATTGCCCACGCGCATGTTCGCGACCATCTGGGGAGGCGGGATCACGATGGTGGCGACGTCGAGGTCGGGATCGATGCCGCTGGAGGCGAGCCAATAGCGGATCCACAGGTTATGCGTGCCGGTCGGGAAGGTCATGGCGAAGGTCAGCGGCTTGGCGTTGCGCTTCTTGGCGGATTCGATCCAGGGCTTGAATCCGGACGCGTTCAGGTTGATGCCGGATTCCTTGTACTTTTCGGCCACGGAGATGGCCTGGTTGTTGTAGTTGAGGCGCATCAGGATGTACATGGGCGCCGGCTTGTTGCCCTTGGTGTTGAGGCCCAAGGTGAGGGCATAGGGCATGGGCGTCAGGATATGCGCGCCGTCGATGCCGCCGTTCCCGGAACCCAGTTCCAGGTTGTCGCGGGTTGCGCCCCAGGAAGCCTGCTTGAGCACCTCGACGTCCGGCACGCCGTACTTGGCGAACAATCCCTTTTCCTTGGCCACCGCCAGGGGAGCCATATCGGCGAGGGCGATGAAGCCGAGCTTGGCCTTGGTCGTTTCCGGTTTCCCGTCCGCATGGGCCGGCACGGCGGCGAAGGCGAGCGCCAGGCAGGCGGCCGCGACGCCCAGGATGCGCGCGACGCGGTTCGAACGCCTTCCGATCGAATCGATCGGGCGGAACGGGCCGGTGGGGGTGGATAGGTCAAGAATGGCAACCTGCATGATCGAGCTCCTTAGGTGTTTCGGGAATTCCGGCGCTGGCGCGGCGGGCGATGAAAGGGTGCGGTCCCCCGGTAGGAGGGGGCATGCGGGGCATGGTCCTACCGGGAGATGGGGATGGGGAGCATCCCCTCCCTGGGCCGGGAATGCCTTTCCGCGGTTGGACGGAAGGGCGGCCTCGGGAGTCCGCTGGGGAGCGTTCGCGCGGCCAGTGCGGGAGCGGTTTCCGCCGCTGGTCGCGCTTCCGATTCCGATCCTGAATTCCGACCACATTGGGCATACTCCTCCGGCCTGATATTCCGGCCGTTGTCCGTATGTCCAAAAGCCCGGGCGGACCGGAGTAAGCTGGCCCCGCTTTCCGCGGTGGCCGGGACGATCGTTCGTCCTGCTTATCGCTGGCGGCGTATCCGGGCGCTTTCGGCTATCCCGGATGGCGTGGTCCGTCCAGACCACCGCCGCCAACGATCAGTTGGCGTTTGACTTATCACGGTATTGAAAAGCAAAGCCTGTACCAAGCGCGCTTTCCCGCCCATGGCCCGATTTACGGGGGTAATGTCAATGTTTCCCCCCTGCCCGATCGGGGAATGGCACCTACTGTTAGGATTTGCCCGACAAATGCTGACAACCGCGCGGACGGCGCGATGCGGCGGGATGGCGCGCGGAAGCGATCCCGGTATCGGCGATAGGATCGGGTATTGGGTCAGATATCGGCCGCCGCGCTCGTAAGGACGCGGGCTGGCGGGCTTTGGGGAAGCGCCGATGCCACGGAATGGTAAAAAGCATCGAGGCAGACGGGAGCAAGATCGAGGGTTTTTATGCGGGTAACGTCCGAGTGCCCCCAGAGCGCCATCTGATCGATGTACCATTTCGCGTGGGACGGCGCCGGGGCGTTGGCGTTTCCGCCGCGGAACCGGATCCCGTTCGCATCGCCCGGTACCGATGCCCGCCCGGCGGCGTCCCTGAGCGCGCCCTCGACCACGGATTTGGGCGTATTGACGTAGCGCTTGGAGGCGATTATCTCCACGGCAGCATCCAGGTTCGAAGGATCGGACAGCCAAGCCGAAGCCTGGGAAAGGGCGCGTATCAGACGGGAGTGGGCCAGGGAATGGGCACGATGCCAGGAGGTGCGGACGGCCAGGACCTTTTCCCCGAGTCCAGGAAGGATCCCGCCGCTCTCGGCCACCAATCGGCCGAGCTTCGAGGCGGAAGCGCGCCGGCTCCAGGGTTCTCCGGCGCAGAATCCGTCGATCTCCCCTTTGCGGAGGCGTCCCACCATTTCCTGGGGAGGAATGATGGTCAAGGCGATGCCCTCCCCAATGGTAAGCCCGCCCGAGGCCAGCCAGGACCGCAGGAAGTATTCCTGGGTGCCGCGGGGAAAGACCACGCCAAGCCTCAAAACGCGGCCGGGCCGTTGGGCCATCCAGGAGGAAAGGCCTACCGGGTCCCTGGCCCCGTCATTCCAGAGGGAATTGGAAAAAATGATCCCGTTGCCGTTGCGGCTCAAGGTGAAGGCGTAGCTGAGGGGGTGATCGCCGGGGGGATTCTCCAGGGCCGATTGGATCGGCATGGTTATCAGGCTATGGGCCGCGTCCCACTCTCCCGCCATGAGCTTGTCGCGGACCTGGGCCCAGGATTGGGCCTTGCGCAATTCGACCTCGAGCTCGTGTTGCCGGAAGAACCCAAGCTCCTGCGCCACGGCGAGCAGGGCGCAGTCCACCAACGGCACGAAGCCGATTCTCACCGGTTCGGCGGGCAGAAAATCAAACCCGCGCCCGGGCCAGGCCGGGCGCGCCCCAGGTGGAGCGCCAGCGGACCTTCACCTTGAACAGGATCCCGAACGCGAACGCTCCCATGAGCGCATACATGAGGAATCCCAACCGGTAATCCCCGCTGAACTGTTTGGAAAGGCCCAAGGAAGAGGCCAGGTAGAATCCGCCCACGCCGCCTGCCATCCCCACCAGACCGGTGAGCGTGCCTATCTCGCGGGAGAAGCGCTGAGGCAGCAGCTGGAATACCGCACCGTTGCCCATGCCCATGGCCATCATCCCGAAGGCGAAGAAGGTCAGGGAAAGCGTCAGGGAGGTGGGCAGCAAGGCCACGCCGAGCATGGCGAGCACGACCACGATATACATGGTCTGCAGGGCCCGGACCCCGCCCACGCGATCGGCGATCGACCCGCCGATGGGCCGGAACATGGAACCGCAGAAGACGCAGCCCGCGGTGAGGTAGCCCGCGACCGAAGGGGGCAGGCCGAATTGGCTGTTGAAATAGATCACGAGGCTGGAGGCCAGGCCCACGAAGCCGCCGAAGGTGACCAGGTAGAAAAGCATGAACCACCAGGCATCGCGCTCCTTGAGGACATGGAAGTACTTGGTGAGCTTCTGGGCCGGAGGCCTGCCCGGGGCATCCTTGGCAAGGAAGGCGTAGATGACCATGGTCATGGAAAGCGGGATGAGGACCAGGCCGAAAACGTTGGTCCATCCGAAGTGGTTGGCCAGCAGGGGCGCGAACAAGGCGGCGAATACGGTGCCGGAATTGCCGGCGCCGGCGATCCCCAGGGCGAGTCCCTGGGCTTCGGGCGGATACCAGCGCGATGCCAGGGGCAGGGCGACGGCGAAGGAGGCGCCCGCGACGCCCAGACAGATGCCCAGGAGGTATACCGCATGCAGGCTATGCAATCCGAACTGCCAGGACGCCATCAGCGCGGTGAGCACGATGGCCTGTCCGATCAGCCCGGCCCTTTTCGCGCCGATACTGTCGACCAGCAGGCCCATGAACACGCGCATGATCGCGCCGGACAGGACCGGTACGGCGACCATCATGCCTTTTTGGGAAGGGGACAGGCCGAGATCCTTGGCGATATGCACGCCCAGGGGTCCGAGCAACACCCAGACCATGAAGCTCATGTCGAAATAGAGGAAGGCGGAAAAAAGCGTCGGCGCGTGGCCGGCCTTGGCGAAGTCTTTGAATTTCATTGCGGAATCTCCCTGATGCCTTGGAGGGAAAGCAAACCGCGCGCCACTTGGGGACAGTTCCTGCCAAGGAGGGGTTCCGTTTGACAAACCCCCGGCGGAAATCCGCGCTTCAGCCGGCGTCCTCTATAGAAGGTCCCGACGAGGCACCGGATCGTAGGGGGTTTCCGACCGCTCCCCATTCCGTCAAAACTCCGTAAAGAACGCCAACGTTGGCTCATATTGTAATCCCGCGGAATGACATAAGATGACCAATGGAAACATTGACGATCGCTTGACCGCCGTAATCGGCCCTATTCCCGCGCATCCGGCCGGAAGGCCCCGAATCCATCCTGGTACGCCGTTTGCGTTGTACCGAAGGCATATTCGCCAACTGTCTCCGGTCCGTCCGAACCTTTGGCCATTGCGATCTCCCCTGGCAGCAGGAGGAAAGGGCTATGGCACAAGACCGGCCCGGCGACTCGAAACCGCCGGGGGAAACACAGTTGATACCTACGGAAGCTCTCCCATTCACCGACCTGCAGAAGGAATACCTCGATGGTTTCCTGCGGGCCTTGAGCGGTCAACCCGACCAGGCCGCACCCGCGGACGCATCCCCTGCCGCTTCCGCCGGATCCGCGGAAGCCGAAGCGTCCCTGCCCCCCGGCAAGCGGGCGCAGCTCGCCTGGCTCGCGTCCGGCAAACGGCTTTCCAAGGAAGAGCAGATCAAGTTCGACTCCGACCCCTTGGACGCCTGGCCGCGCATCGCCGAGCTGTCCGCCCAAGGCAGGCTCCCGGTCGGCGAGGACATCTTCCGTTTCAAGACCCACGGCCTGTGGAACGTCTCCCCCGCCCAGGAGTCCATGATGTGCCGCCTGCGCATCCCGGGCGGCATCCTGCGCGCCTATCAGGCCCGGGCCATCGCCGCCGCCGCGGAAACCCACGGCGGCGGCTACGTGGACCTGACCACCCGCGCGAACCTGCAGATCCGGGAAATCGGCGGGGCCCATATGGCGCCGCTCCTCGCCGACCTCCATGAAGCCGGCATCGTACCGAGGGGATCCGGTGCGGACAATATCCGCAACGTCACCGGCAATCCCACCTGCGGCATCGACGCCCATGAGTTCTACGACGTGCTACCCTTGTGCCGCGAGCTGCACCACCATATCATGCACGACAGGACCTTGTACGGCCTGCCCCGCAAATTCAACGTCGCCTTCGACGGCGGGAACTCCATCTCCTCCCTGGAAGACACCAATGATATCGGCCTCAGGGCGGTGAAGGTGGACGCCGGCCACGGAGTCGAGGAAGGGATCTATTTCCGCCTCGCCCTCGGCGGCATCACCGGGCACGGCGATCTCGCCAAGGACACGGGCCTGCTGCTCAAGCCGTCGGAATGCATTCCCGTAATCGCGGCCATGATCCGCGTCTATGTCATGAACGGCGATCGCGGCAACCGCAAGCGCGCCAGGCTCAAATACGTCCTGGAGGCCTTCGGCGTCCCGGAATTCCTGGAACAGACCCAGAAGCGGCTTCCCTTCGCCCTGCGCCGCCTGCCCGAAACGGAGTGCCGCCTCGCGCCCGCGGTGGATAAGGCCGGCCATCTCGGCATCCATACGCAACGCCAGGACGGCCTTTGCTACCTCGGCGTCGACGTTCCGGTCGGAAGGCTCACCGTGGAACAGCTTCGCGGCCTCGCCGACCTTTCGGCCGCCTTCGGTTCCGGGACCCTGCGGCTCACCGTATGGCAGAACCTGCTCATCTCGGACATCCCCGAATCGCGCTTGGACGGGGCCTTGGCCGCCTTGGGCCGGTTGGGCCTGACCCACGAGCCAGACGCCATCCAGGCGGGACTTGTGGCCTGCACCGGCGCGGAAGGCTGCAAGTTCGGCATGGCCCCCACCAAGTCCACCGCGACGGCCATCACCACCCACCTTCGCGGCCGCATCCGCCTGGACAGCCCGGTCAATATCCATCTCACGGGTTGCACCCACTCCTGCGCCCAGCATTTCATCGGCGATATCGGCCTCCTGGGCGCCGGCGTGGAGAACGCGTCCTACAAGGGAGCGGGATTCCATTTCTTCATCGGCGGCGGTTATGGCCGAGAAGGCCGCATGGCGGTCCCGGCCCGGCGCTCGGTCCCCGCCCCGGAAGTCCCGGCGGAAGTCGAACGCATCCTCCGCATCTATCTGGCCAAACGCACGGACGCCGAATCCTTCACGCAATTCACCGCGCGCCTGCCGGACGCGGACCTGCAGGCGATCTTCGCCTGGGACGGGGCCGCCGCCGATGTTCCCGTATCACAATCCGCGGCCGCCCTTCCGGCGAACGCGACAACGGCCCCCTTTGCGGCAGCGGAGACCCTATGAGCCAGAACGCGCCCTTCCTTCCCGAATCCGCGCCCTTCAGCGTCGATCAACGGATGTGGCTGAACGGCTTCCTGGCCGGATTGTCCAATACAACCTTCGCGTCCGCCTCCGGGTCGCGCGCCGCCGCTCCGATCGCCCGGGCTCCGGCTTTGCCCGCCATGCCCGTGCTGGTCCTTTATGGTTCCCAATCGGGGACGGTCGAAGGCCTGGCGCAATCCCTGGCCGACAAACTGAAGGCCCATTCCTTCGCAGGCGGGGCCCGGGTCGCGCCGAGCGTCCTCGGCATGGAAAAGTTCAAGGAAGTCGAGTGGGCATCGGTCAATCATATCCTCATGCTTACCAGCACCTGGGGCGATGGAGACATGCCTGATAACGCCGTCGCCTTCTGGGATTGGCTTAAGGCTCCGGAAGCGCCGGCCATGCCCCATCTGAGCTTCGCGGTATTGGGCCTGGGCGATCGCAATTACACCCGCTTCTGCCAAGCCGGCAAGAACCTCGATTCCCGCTTCGCCGGACTGGGGGCGAAACGCCTCCTTCCGCTCTGCGAATGCGACACCGACTATGAAGCCCGCACCGAAGCCTGGATGAACGAGGCCCTCGGGGCGGTCGACGCCTTCATCTCGAGTGCGCCCGCCATTACGGCCGCCGGTTCCAACGCGACCGGCACCCAGGCCGGCAATGCCGCCATGCCCGAAGGCTCCGCTTCGGCCAAGCCCGCCGCCGTCTACAACCGCAAGAACCCGTTCCAGGCCTCCTTGCTGGAGAACCATCCCTTGAACGCCAAAGGGTCCGCCAAGGACACGCGCCATATCGCCATCTCCCTGCTGGGGAGCGGTCTCGAATACCGCGTTGGCGACGCCTTGGGCATCGTTCCCCGCAACTGCTACGATCTGGTCGACCGCATCATCCTTTCCCTCAACTGCCTGGGCAACGAGAAGATCGTCGTGGACGGCGACGGGGAAATCGCCCTCCGCACCGCTCTCATCTCCAAGCTGGACTTGCGCCGCGGTTCCGACCGGCTGCTGAAGTGCCTCCTTGAAGTCTGCCGCAACCAGTCCGAGAAGAGGCGCCTTTACGAACTCCTCAACGATGGCGAAAGGATGCGGATCTACCTCGCGGACAACGACCTGCTCGACGTTCTGGAGGATTTCCCGCACACCCGCCTGGACGCCAAGGAACTGACCGGCACCCTGGGCAAGCTCGCCCCGCGCCTGTATTCCATTTCCAGCTCGCCCAAGGAGAATCCGGGCGAGGTGCATCTCACCGTGGGCGTGGTCCGCTACAGCGCGGGCGGACGCCTCCGCCGCGGCGTGGCTTCGACCTTCCTTGCCGAACGCGTCCCCCTGGGCATGACCGTTCCCGTCTTCGTGCAGCCGGCCGCCCATTTCGCCCCGCCCTCCGTGGCGGGGACGCCCATCATCATGGTCGGCCCCGGAACCGGCATCGCCCCCTTCCGCGCCTTCCTCCAGGAGCGCCGTCACCTGGGTGATACGGGCAAGAATTGGCTTTTCTTCGGCGATCAGCGCCGCCGGTACGACTTCCTCTATAGCGAAGAGTTCGTGGCCATGCAGGCCTCCGGATTCCTCACCCGCATGGACCTCGCCTTTTCGCGGGACCAGGAGGAGAAGGTCTATGTCCAGACCCGCATGGCGGAACGCTCCAAGGAGCTCTATGCATGGCTGGAAGAAGGAGCCCATTTCTACGTCTGCGGCGACGCCAAGCGCATGGCCAAGGACGTGGACGAGGCCCTGCAGCGGGTAATCGCCAAGGAAGGCGGCAAGGGCCCCGAAGAGGCCCGCGCCTACCTGGATCGCATGAAGGAACAGAAGCGCTACCAGCGGGACGTGTACTGATGATCAAGCCCTCCCTTTCCAAGTTCCTCGGGGACGGGCCCGCCTTGATCGGCGCCTATCTCGAGGAGCAGCAGAACCTGACCGCCGTGGAGCGGTTTTCCGGGCTCCATGACGACATGCATGCCCTGGGGGCCAAGCCGCGCCTGGAAAGCCATTACCGGGATCTCCTTCCCCTGGAAAAACCGCGGCCCGGACAGCAATACGCCTTCGAAGTCGACCTGGATCGCTGCACGGGTTGCAAGGCCTGCGTCACCGCCTGCCACAATCTCAACGGGCTGGACGAGGATGAAACCTGGCGCTCGGTCGGGCTCATCCACAACGTGATCGGCAAGCCCCTGCAGCAGACCGTCACCACCGCCTGCCAGCATTGCCTGGAGCCCGCCTGCTCCCACGGCTGCCCGGTCAAAGCCTACGAAAAGGATCCGGTCACCGGCATCGTCAGGCACCTGGACGACCAGTGCATCGGCTGCGAATACTGCATCCTGAAATGCCCGTACGACGTACCGCAATACCACAAGGGCAAAGGCATCGTGCGCAAATGCGACATGTGCATCGGCCGCCTGGAGTCTGGCGAGGCCCCCGCCTGCGTGCAGGCCTGCCCCACCAAGGCCATCCGCATCTCCCTCGTGGATCAAGCCGAAGTCCGCGCGAATTTCGCCGACTACGCGGCCTTGCCCGGCGCGCCCGATCCCGCGTACACCAAGCCCACCACCCGCTACCGCACCGCGCGCAAGTTCCCCGCCGGCATGGAAGCGGCCGATGCATACAGGTTGAAGAAGGAAAAGGCGCATTTCCCCCTGGTGTTCATGCTGACCCTGTCCCAGATGGCCGCCGGGTTCTTCATCGCCCTGGAGGCCGGCTCGCTTTCGGGCCTGCTCCCCGCCGAACCTTTCTTCCAGGCATGGGCCCATGCCCTGGGCGCCTTACTGATGTCCGTCGCCATCGCCGTCAGCATCACCCATCTCGGCCGCCCCCTGTATGCCTTCCGCGCCGTACTCGGGTTCCGCCGTTCCTGGCTCAGCCGCGAAATCGTCGCCTTCGGGCTTCTCGGCGGCCTCGCCATGGCCGCCGCCGCGGGAACCGCCTTGACGGCCCTGATCGCATCGCGTGCCGCGACGGGCGTTCCGCTTCCGCTCTTCGGCCTCGAAGCCGGGCCCTCCTCCTGGATTGCGGACCTGGGCCGATACGCATCCGCGGGTTGGGTCCGCATCGCTCTAGCGGTATCGGCGGCACTCGCCGTGCATTGTTCCGCCATGGTCTACCGGGACACGCCCCGCGCGCTTTGGGCGACGCGCCTCACTTCCGGGAAGTTCTTCCTCACCGCCGCCCTCACCGGCGCCGCCGGCCTGCTGGCCCTCATCTCCTGCTCCGGAATCACGGGAGAATCGATCCCGCATCTCGCGCTCGGCCTTACCATGGCACTGCCGCTGGCCTTGATCGCCAAACTCGCTTGCGAAGCGCGCATCCACCGCCACCTGGACGACCAGGAGGCCAACCCGCTCAAGAAAGCGGCCCTGCTGCTCCGCGGGGAATTGCGTTCCACGCATGCCTGGCGCTTCAATGCCGGTCTGGCAGGAGGCTTCCTGCTTCCCATCCTCTGGCTTTATCGGGGTTTCGCGGGGACGGGCCCTGCCGATGCCTTGCTTTCCGTCTCCGTCCTGGCCTTGCTTCTCGCAGGCGAATGCCTGGAACGCTACCTGTTCTTTTCCGCCTGCGTGCCGCCGAGGATGCCGGGCGCTTGACCACCTAGGCCGGAATGCGTCCGAGCGGCCGGTAGCAGGCATGCCGCGAAAAAAGTATACTGCGGTCATCGAGGGGACGTTCATCCATGGATTTGAAAGACAGATTCGCCGGATTCATGCGGCAACGCACCGGCAAGCTGACCCATGAGATGGTCCTGTCCCCGGGCCGGTTCGGCCTGGGCAAGACCCCTGAACGCCTGCAACCCGATTCCACCACTTCCATGGTCTGCGGATTCTGCTCCACGGGATGCGGGCTCAAGATCCACCTGAAGGACGGAAAGGCCGTGAACCTCACGCCCGATCCGGAGTACCCCGTCAACCTGGGGATGGCCTGCCCCAAGGGTTGGGAGGCATTGACCCCCCTGAAGGCCGATGACCGCGCCGCCCTTCCCCTATTGCGCGGCCCGGACGGCGCTCTCGCTCCCGTCGACTGGGATCAGGCCCTCCGCGTCTTCACCGACAAGTTCAAATCCGTCCTCGCCTTCCATGGCAAGGAAGCCGCCGCCTTCCTGAGTACGGGGCAGATCCCCACGGAAGAGATGTTCGCGCTCGGCCTCCTGGCCAAGTTCGGCATGGGGCTGGTGCACGGGGACGCCAATACGCGCCAATGCATGGCCACATCGCACGTCGCCTATAAGCAATCCTTCGGATTCGATGCGCCTCCGTTTTCGTACAAGGATTTCGAAGAGTCGGACGTGATCGTCTTCTTCGGCGCGAACCCCTGCATCGCCCATCCCATCATGTGGGAACGCGTGATGATGAATAAGCGCAACCCGGAAATCATCGTGGTGGATCCGCGCCAGACGGAAACCGCCTTGGCCGCCACCCGCCATTATCCCCTGCAGCCCAAATCCGATCTCACCCTGCTTTACGGCCTCGCCCACATCCTCATCCGCGAGGGCTGGATCGACCGGGACTATCTGGAGGCCCATACCACCGGGTTCGAGGAGTTCCGCGAACACGTGAAGACCTTCGATCCGGCCGCGGTAGGGAGGATTACCGGCCTGGGCGAGGCCCGCATGATGGAGTTCGCGGAGTCCCTGCGCCCGGGCAAACGCGTATCCTTGTGGTGGACCATGGGCGTGAACCAGAGCCACGAGGGCGTGCGCACGGCCCAGGCCATCATCAACCTGGCCCTGATGACGGGGAATATGGGCAAGCCGGGCACGGGCGCGAACTCGATCACCGGCCAGGTCAATGCCATGGGATCCCGCCTCTTCAGCAATACCACCGGTCTCCCGGGCGGCCGCGAGTTCAAGGATCCGAAGCACCGCGAAGAGGTGGCCGGAATCCTCGGCATCGACGCCGGCATCATCCAGGACAAGCCGGGCCTGGCCTATGATCAGATCATCGAAGGCGTGAACGCGGGCCGCATCAAGGCGCTCTGGGTCATCGCGACGAATCCCGCGCACTCCTGGGTCGATCAGGAGGACTTCCGGCGCGCGGCGGCCAAGCTGGAATTCCTGGTGGTCCAGGACATGTACCACGATACCGACACGGCCAAGCTCGCCCATCTGGTCCTGCCCTCGGCCGCCTGGGGGGAGAAGGAAGGCGTGGTCATCAACTCCGAACGGCGCATGGGCCTGTTCAAAAAGGTCCATCCCGCCCCCGGCCAGGCCCTGGCGGACTTCTACATCTTCAAGCTCATCGCCAAATACTGGGGATGCGAATCCCTCTTCAAGGACATGGATACGCCGGAACAGGCCTTCCGGATGATGGCCAGGCTATCGGCGGGCCGCCCCTGCGATTTCACCGGCATCACGGACTACCGCATGATCGATCGGGAAGGGGGCATCCAATGGCCCCTTCCCGCCTCCCCGGATCCGGAAGGACCCGGCGCCGGAACCCCGGCCCGGCCCATCGTCCGGGAACGGCGCCTATTCGAGGATGGCCGGTATTACCATCCGGACGGCAAGGCGAAATTCAAGTTCAGCCCGCCGCAGCCCATCCCCGAGCCCGTAACCTCCGAGTTTCCCTTCGCCCTCCTGACCGGCCGCGGTTCCTCGGCCCAATGGCACACCAATACCCGCACCGGGAAATCCGCCGTGCTCCGCAAGCTCTATCCCGCCGATTCCCTGGTGGAGATCCACCCCGAGGACGCCTCCCGGCTCAAGATCGCTTCCGGGGACTGGGTCCTGGTCCGGTCCCGCCGCGGCCAGGCCCGAGCCCGCGCCTCCGTGGCTTCCACCGTCCAGCCCGGGCAATTGTTCATGCCCATGCACGACGTCGAGGTCAACCGGCTGACCTTCCCCTCCTTCGATCCCCACTCGCGCCAGCCTTCCTACAAGCATTGCGCGGTCAGGGTGGAAAAGGATCCCTCCTGATGCAGGACCCCGGATCGGAATTCTTCGGATTCGAAGCGGATTTCGTGGACAGCCTGCGCTGCATCCCCATGGCGGTCCGCATGCGTCTGGACATTACAGGCGTGAAGCTCAAGCTGAACGAATGGTCCAAGCTGTCCCGGGACCAGAGGCTGGAACTGGCCTCGAAGCCGTGCGGGACGGAAACGGAAATCGAAGCCTATCGCGAAGCGGTATCCCGGATGGCGGAGGAATCCTCCGGAGCGCGGCCCTCCATGCTGCCTGAGCTGCCGGAAACCGTCTGGGAGAATGCCGATCTGGTGCCCGAACAAGTACTGGAACAAGCCCATGCCCTGGGAATGGAACTTCCCTTGGCGGCTTGGGCGTCCTTGCATCCGTTGCAACGCTTCGCTTTGGTCAAGCTCAGCCGCCCCGGGCATGAGAACCGGAACTTCCCTCCCGCGATGCGGGAGTTCGGCCTAACGGACTGAACCGGAGCCGGTAGGAAACGGGTTTCCCCGATCCTCTCCTCGCTCCGGTCCATAGCTATCGAAAGGGCTTCTGGCGAAGTCTACTTTCCGTTAGCCAGGACTATCCCAACTAGGTGGATCACGGTATTCTTGGGGTTGACCGTGACGCCGGGAACGCTTTTCGGCGCGACAAATGCCGCCGGAGCCACCGAGGCCGCCGCCGTTCCGTTCGAGGCGGAAAGGCCATTGGCGGTGTTGAAGCCATTCGCTGCCTGTAAGCCATTGACGCCTGACAAACCATTGGACCCATTAAAACCATTAGCTCCATTCAAGCCATTAGCTCCATTCAAGCCATTGGCCCCGTTAAGCCCATTGGCACTACCCAATCCGTTCGTTGCGCTCAAACCATTCCCTGCGTTCAAACCGTTCATGGCGTTCAACCCATTGACCGAGCCCAAACCGTTTTGCGCATTCAATCCATTCGTTGCATTCAACCCATTGGCGGTGTTCAAACCATTCTGTGAGTTCAAGCCATTCATCGCGTTCAAGCCATTCATCGCGTTCAAGCCATTGGCCCCGCTCAAACCGTTCATTGAATTCAACCCATTCGTCGCATTCAATCCCGCATGCGCCATCGCGAAACCGGTCATGACAAGGCAGACGGCCAATCGGGTGATGTTGTATTCCATTTAGACCTCCATAAAGATTAGGGGAGGCCTGAAGATAGGCGAGGTCCAACAAGGCGCCCATCCGATTCCCAAAATCTAAGTAGTGAATCGGGGCCGATTTGACCCTGTGATCCACGTCACCGGGATCGATTGAATAAGACGGCTTCGCCAAAACCCAGAGTATCGGAAGGAACGCTCATTTTGGTCCGGTAACGCTCCGGGCACTCTTTGGCGATGGAATCGAGGGTGGCGACCTCGGGGATCCGGGTCCGCTTGATCCAGACCGCGCCCTCCGGCGCCCACGACGCCTCGAAGCGGTTGGGCGACCGGTGATCATCGCCTTGGATGCCCTTATAATCCCAGAGCTCGATGAAGGTCCCATTGCGGGTATGGGGCGTCCCGTCCCCGCAATAATCCGCGCGCACCATCCGCGTGCAGGCCTGGAACAAGGGCTTGATGGACGACCCATCCGTTCCCTTCAGCCAGGGCCCATATCCGAAAAGCACGCATTTACCCGCGGAGCCGCTCGTGCACGTGACGGTGAAGGCGGAGGAATCCTCGACTTGGAGGGCCTTCGCGTCGAAGTAACCCTCCATCACGAACCCCCTGCGCCGGCCCATCCGATCCGGACCGCAACTGTTGTTCCAATGGCCCAGGGAATCCGGCGAGGAAAAGGAGTACAGGGTCATGTCCACGATACTGTCGCGGTAAGGGATGATGCTGTCGATGCGGAAGGCCACGCTCCGGCCCTCCTCGTCCATGCCGACCAGTTTGGCTCCCAACAGGTCGGCGTCCGGAAGATAGCCGCCGCGCGGTGCCTTGACGCGGATACGGCCCTTGTCCACCACGATGCTCCTGACCTTTCCGTCGGCATATGGGGGAGGCGATTCGGCCCGGCTCCCGGCCCAGGAGGATGAAACGACCAGGATGGAAAGCCGCAATACGATTGTATTCCGTTTTTTCATGGGCTGAGATATTCCGGTTTGAACGTTTCCAGGGAATCCAGGATCCGATGGGCGATGGCGTATTCCGTCCTGCCCCGATTATGGGCTTCCGGGACCGCCACGCAATGCATTCCCGCGGCATGGGCCGATTTCAGACCGAACACGGAATCCTCGAAGGCGATGCATTCGCGGGGCTCCACCCCGAGCCTGGCCGCCGCGGACAGGTAAACGGCCGGGTGGGGCTTCCCATGAATCTCCCCTTCCGCCGACAGGATTTCCCGGAACCAGCCCTTCGCCCCCGGATGCAGGGAATCCAACCTATCCAGGGCGGCATGGATGACTTCGGGGGCCGATGAGGAGGCGATGGCCATACGGCATCCGGCCTGCGCGCAGATTTCCAGGGCCCGGATCGCCCCGGGCTTGGGCTGTCCGGAATCGCGCAAGGTTCCGGCCACCAGGCCGACCAGTCTCGACCTCAGCTTTTCCGGGTCCAAATCCGCCTCCGGGAAATAGCCTTTCCATACGACAACGGCCTCAAACAGGCGCAAACCCGTGGTCGCATGCTGCATCGTCTCCGAGAGGGAGAGTCCCAATTCGGTGAAGGCGATTTGCTGGGCCCATCTCCAGACCGGCTCGCTGTCCATCAGCAGTCCATCCAGATCGAAGACCGCACCCTTGAAGGTATTTCCGCCGCTCTTGGCCATACTTCCCTTAAATGTAACCGAACCCCGCAAGTCCGGGCTTTCGATCCCGGCCTCGGAATTCTATTTCATACCCGTCGCACCCAGGGAGGCAGGATGGTCAGGAACGATACGAAACCTTTACGAACGGCGGCGGGCATCGCCTTGTTTCTCGCCTTGATCCTGTCGGCGGTGACGGCCTGGGCGCTCATCGGCTCCCGGGGAGCGGGCGATGCGGGTATGCGCATCCAAACGGTCCTGGCGGAAGCCTTGGCCTTGGCCCTCCTGCTCTGCGTCCTCTGGCTTTTCCTCCTGGTCCGCGGCCTGGCCGACGGCCGAAGCGCCGCGGAGCCCAAACCCACCGCCGCGCCCGCTCCGGCCATCCAGCCCGCCGCGCCGCCCAAACCCATCCACACCGCCTCCGAGCCCGGGTCGGAAGCGCTGATGCTCTTGTCCCTTCTGCAGGAGAAGGGCCGCTTCGTGGACTTCGTCATGGACGATATCGCCGCCTATACCAATGAGCAGGTGGGGGCGGCCGCCCGCGTGGTGCACCAAGGATGCAGAGAGGTCATCATCGAAGCCTTCGCTCCGCTTCCGGTCGCGCCCATCGAGAACGCGCGCATGACCCTCGAGCCCGGTTACGACGCCGGGGAGTTCCGCCTTGTGGGCCGCGTTTCCGCCTCTCCTCCCTTCACGGTCAAGGTCACCCATAAAGGCTGGCGCGCCCGCCACGTGAAGCTCCCGCGCAGCATCAAGGCCGATAAGATCCCGGAGAACCCCATCATCGTTCCCGCCGAAGTGGCGGCATGACGACCGGCCCCTCCCATGCCGTAGGCATCGATCTCGGCACCAGCAATTCGGCCTTGGCGGTGGCCTTTCCGGGAGAGGCGCGTTCCTCCCGCCCGGTTGAAATCACCCAAGTGCTCGGGCCGGGTCGCATCGGGGAAAAGCGCACCTTCGCGTCCGCCCTGTACCTCCCCGTAACCGGCCAGTTTCCCCCGGACAGCCTGCGCCCGCCCTGGGCGGACCGGGAACCGGCCTTTGTCGCCGGGGACTTCGCCCGGGAAACCGGCGCCCAGGCTCCCGATCGCCTCGTCACCTCCGCCAAATCCTGGCTCTCCTATCGATCCGTGGACCCCACCCAACCCATCCTCCCCTGGGGGTCCGACCTGAAGGAAAGGAAGATCTCGCCCCTCGAGGCCTCGCGCCTCTACCTGGAGCACCTTAAGGAAGCCTGCCGCGCCGATGCCGCGCGCAACGGGCTTCCGGCCACCCTGGAGGATGCCCGGTTCGTCCTCACCGTTCCCGCCTCCTTCGACGAGGTGGCCCGCAAGCTCACGGCCCAGGCGGCGCGGGATGCCGGCCTCGGCAATGATGTGGTGCTCCTGGAAGAGCCGCAGGCGGCCTTCTATGCCTGGTTGGATTCCGTCGGACCCGCCTGGCGGGAACAGGTGAAGCCCGGGGATCTGGTGCTGGTCTGCGATGTCGGCGGGGGCACCACGGACTTCAGCCTCATTGCCGTGGCCGAGCGGTCCGGCAACCTTGAGCTCGAGCGCATCAGCGTGGGACGGCACATCCTCCTCGGCGGGGACAATATGGATCTGGCCCTCGCCTATAATCTGCGGGGCAGGTTGGAAGAGGAAGGCAAGGAACTGGATGAGTGGCAATTCATGGCCCTGGTCCAGGCTTGCCGGCTGGCGAAGGAAGCCCTCTTCGATAAACGCGATCTCGCGGAAACGCCCATCTCCATTCCGTCCCGCGGTTCCAGCCTGTTCGCCGGAACCTTGTCCACGGCCCTGCCCCGGTCGCTCCTCGAATCCGTGATCGTGGAAGGTTTCTTCGCCTTCACCCGGCCGGAAGTCAGGCCCCAGGAACGGCCCAGCGCGGGCCTCAGGGAACTCGGTCTCCCCTACGAGGCCGATGCCGTATTGAGCAAACACCTGGCCGCCTTCCTGGCCCGAAGCCTCCGCAACGTGAAGGCCAGCCCGGCCTTGACGGCATTGGTCTCGGGGAATGGCCGCGCGGATCGCCTCTCGGCGGACCTGCTCCGCCCGGATGCCGTGCTCTTCAACGGGGGCGTGTTCCGTCCCAAGCGCCTGCGCGATCGGGTCCTCGAGCTGGTCGCCTCCTGGGACAAGACCCGCCCGGTCAGGGAACTCACCGGTTCCGATCCCGATTTGGCGGTCGCCCGCGGCGCGGCCGCCTATGGATTGACCAAGATCACCGGCAAGGGACCCCGCATCCGCGCAGGAGCCTCCCGTAGCTACTACATCGGTCTGGATCCGGCGGTTCCGGCCATCCCGGGCTACCAACCGCCCGTCAAGGCCCTTTGCGTGGTGCCGCAAGGCATGGAAGAAGGCTCCGAGCAGGTGCTCGAGGATCGGGAGTTCGGCCTCTGGACGGGAACCCGCGTGACCTTCCGGTTCTTCAGCTCCCCGTCCAGGGCCGGGGATTCCGTCGGCACCGTGATCCAGAACGCCGAAAGGGATTTGGAGGAGACGTCCGGGCTTGAGATGGACGTTCCCGCGATCGAAGGGCTCGGCGATAGCACCATCGTCCCCGTAAAGTTGCATGCCAGGCTCTCCGAACTCGGTACCCTCGAACTGTGGATGCAGCGGAAGGACGCTCCGGACCGCTGGGAGCTGAACTTCGACGTCCGCACGGGCTGAGGGGACATGGCCAAGCCTCCCCGAAACCGCTATTCCATCGGCATCGACCTGGGCACCAGCAATTGCGCCCTCGCCTTTGTCGATCTACGCGACAAGGAACCGGCCTCCCGCATCCTCGATGTGCCCCAATGGGTCGCGCCCGATCGTAGCGATATCTCCCGCCTGTTGCCCTCCTTCGCCTATTATCCGCCGCAACCGCCCATGGGCGGATATCCGGCTCCGCCGGCAGGACTGGGCGACCCGGTCCCCCTGGCCGCAAGCCACTCGCCGGATTCCCGATCGTACGCCGGCCGCCACATCGTCGGACTCTGGGCCCGTGACGTTTCCGCCCAGGAACCGCACCGGGTCATCGCCTCCGCGAAATCCTGGCTCGCCCATGCCGGGGTCGATAGGCATGCGCGCCTCCTTCCCTGGGCCTCCCGCGAGATCCCGGAAAAGGAAAAACTCTCGCCCGTGGAAGCCAGCGCCCTCTACCTGAGCTATCTCCGGATCGTGTGGGACCAGGCCATGGCCGGCGAGGACGGCCGCGGGACCCTGGAACGCCAGTTCGTCACGATTACCGTCCCGGCCTCCTTCGATCAGGCGGCCCAGAAGCTCACCCTGGAAGCGGCGAAGCTTGCGGGTTACCCATCGAATACCCGGCTCCTGGAGGAACCCCAAGCCGCTTTCCATGCCTGGCTCGAACGCCACCCCGGGGAAGGCGCCTTGACTGCGGCCTTGGGTAATGGCAAGAAGGATGATACGGAACCCCAAGCTTCCCGAATCCTCGTCTGCGATATCGGTGGCGGCACTACGGACTTCAGCCTCTTCTCGGTCCTCTTCCGCGCCGACGGAGGCGCCCAGATCCGACGTGAAGCCGTTAGCGATCATATCCTCCTTGGAGGGGACAATATCGACCTCGGAATCGCCCATCTTCTCGAGGCCCGGTTGGGCGGGGATCGCCTGGACCCCCGGGCCTGGCAGCGCCTCGTGGCCGAAGCCCGCGCCCTCAAGGAGCGCGCTCTTACCGAGCGGCCTCCCGCCGATCGGGTCTTCACCATCGGCATCTCCGCGTCAGGCGGTAACCTTTTCGCCCAATCCCGCACCGCATCGATCACCGCCGGGCAGATTTCCACCCTGGTCGACGAGGGATTCTTCCCGCTCGTCCAAGCGCATGAACGCCCCCGGACCCTGGGCGGTCTGCGGGAAATGGGACTGCCCTATGCCTCGGATACCGGGATAACGCGTCATCTGGCCCGGTTCCTGGCCCTTGGTGCCGGGGGAATCCCCATCGATGCAATCCTTTGCAATGGCGGAGCCTTAACGCCGGCCTACCTGCAAACGCGCATCCTCGATCTGATCGCAACCTGGCAAAACGGCAATGCGCCGATGGCCCTGGAAAACCAGGAACTGGATCTGGCCGTCGCCCGTGGGGCCGCACGCCATGGGCGCTACCTCGCTCTCGGCATCCGCTCTCCCATATCCGGCGGCTCCGCGCGCAGCTATTATCTGGAAACCGCCGCGCCCGGAACATCCGGATCCGCACCTACGCCATCCGTAACGACTTCGACCGGATCTTCGGATTCGGTGGATCGGTCCCCAGCGGACCGCACAAATCCCTACCTGGTCTGCATTCTCCCGCTGGGCACGGAAACCGAACAGCCTCATCGCATCGAAAAGCTCGATCTGCGCCTTACCGTCAATGAACCCGTTGAGTTCCGGCTCTACGAGGCATCGCGCCGTCCCGGTGACCGCGCCGGAAACATTTTACGGCATGAACCGGGCGCCTTCGTCGAACTCCCTCCCCTACGCACCGTCGCGCGCCTGGAAGCTTCCAAATCCGCCGCGCTTGGCAGCCATGAAATCCCGGTCGCCATCCATGCCCGTCTCAATGCCCTTGGGCTCCTGCAGGTCGAACTGGTTTCATCCCATCGGAAAATCCAGCCTCCCCAGGAATGGGAACTGCGGTTCGAAATGCGGCCCGTCCAACAACGGGAAGATGCCTCCGATGCAAAATCCAATGAGTCCGTTGAACAGGGAGTGGTACCCTCCGGCTCCACCCTGAATCCCTCTGAAGCCGTCCTCACGCCGGAAGCCAGGAACAAGGCGGCGGAATTGCTGGCTTCGCCATTCAATCCCGGCGTATTACGCAAACTCGAGGAAATCGTCGGGAAAAAGAAAACCGCCTGGTCGCGCACCTGGTTGCGTCAACTTTGGGAACTCCTGTATCCCGGGATTTCCCGCCGGGACCAGGGACCGGACTATGAAGCCGCTTGGCTCAACGGCGCAGGATACCTGATGCGCCCGGGCTTCGGAGTCGTCCTGGATGATTACCGCATGGACAGGATCTGGCAAGTGCACGCCATGGGTCCCGCCCATCCACGCAACAAGGCCGTGCGGGATCAGTATTGGCTCATGTGGAGGAGGGTGGCCGGCGGCCTCTCGGCCGATCGCCAAGCGGCCTTGTTCGAAGAAGCCAGGCCGCTGCTCTTGAATCCTGCCAAACCCGCCGATGATGCCGCTGGAATGGCGGCATCTTTCGAACGCCTTCCCTACCGGGAAAAGGAAACCCTGCTCGAACTCCTTCTCCAATCGGCAGAAGCGCGCCAAGGCCAATATCTCACCCAAATCTTCAGCGCATTGGGCCGCCTTCTCAGCCGCGTCCCCCTTTATTCCGGTGAAGAGTCCGTACTTCCCCCCGAGGCAGTCGAAAAAACCTTCTCATTTTTTCGAACCTGGGACTGGTCCGATCCGAAGAATGCTTCCCTCGCCGTCCTGTTTTCCCAAGCCAGCCGGGTAACCGGCCACCGAGCCGTTGACCTTCCTGAGACCCTTCGAGGCGCCATTGCCGAAAAACTCCGGTTCGCCAAGGCGCGGGATCGCCTTATCAGGCCGGTCCTCGAATTCGAACCCCTCGACCGGGAAAACCTGGATCAGCTTTTCGGGGAACCGCTTCCTGTGGGCCTGGCTTTGGGCCGTTTTTAGATAAACGAAAATCCCGCATGACATTGCCGAGACATCCGCCCAATCGGCCACTCCCATCCCATTATACCGATCCGATTTTGAAACCTTACTTCTGCGGATGTCAGGGCTTAAAACAAAAAAAGCCGCCCCGAAGGACGGCGGAAACGAAAAAAGGCCACCCAAAGGGAGGCCTCGTAAAAACGGGTAGAAACAAAGACGGCCATCCCGAAGGATGGCCGCTTTGATTTATAACCTGGCATAGACCCACTCTCCCACGGCAAATGA